>CAMZAE010000001.1 GCA_947304115.1 uncultured Prevotellaceae bacterium
GTGGTGGAAGCGGTGGAAGTGGTGGAAGCGGTGGAAGTGGTGGAAGCGGTGGAAGTGGTGGAAGCGGTGGAAGCGGTGGAAGCTGTAGTGGTAGTAGCACTATCCCATCTGCACCAACAGGTCTTACTGCAACGCAGCAAGGCCCTAAAGCATATCCCTATGTTTATCTGTCGTGGAACTATAATAGTGATGCAGACCATTATGTAATTTATCGCAGCACATCTCAATATGGTTCATACAGCAAAATAGGCACTAATTATAGTTCGTCTTTCAGCGATGAGAATATCACGAATGGGAAGACCTATTATTATAAAGTTACTGCTGCAAATAGCAGTAATAAGGAGAGCGGATACAGCAATATTGCGTCGGTTACTGTTAATACAACTATGACACCTGGCATAAAGACCTGTTCTGTCAGCAAAGGTTCTAAACAGATAACCATCAGCTGGACTTATCAGCCCAGTGGAAGTTACTACAGTGCACCTGACGAGGTTCGGCTAATCACTAGTACTAACAAAACCATCTTCACGTGGACTTCCGCAAGCAGCAAGAAGTCACATACTGTCAAGACAACTGACTTGACCACGTCTTCTGGTGATTTGGCTTACGAAAACACATTGTATTTGGAAGTGAAGAACAGTGCCGGCACTAATAGCAGGTGTAGCATCGTATGGAACTGGTATACGAATAGTGGCTATATTAACGGGGAATGCGGCTATTCTACTTTCTAAGCCACCCAATCAAAGGATTAGGTACACAGCGGGGTTCCGCTGCGTGCCTTTTTCTTCGCTCTACAGATATTGTAGACAGTTATCTGGTGTGATTACTACAGAATCTGCCACAGGGTAGGTTCGGGTAAAAGCGGCAGGAATGCTCGTAAATGCAAGAGCTATCGAATGACCGATTTTGTGCATTATATACTCTGTACTGCATAAAATAGCATGTTTTTTGTGCAATAGAGTTTGCGAATTGCAGAAAAAGCAATAAATTTGCAGTCGGTAAGACATAGCCAACAAGACATGAAGACCATCATCTTGAACCAAAGGAAAGAACGCGATGAACTGTTGTCACGGCCATACTTGACACGCAGGAACAATCTGGATACTGAGACTTTGCTGAACAGTCATCTTATCAAACTGATTACAGGTCCACGGCGGGTGGGCAAATCCACTCAGGCTCTCCTGATGCTTCGAAACAGGAACTTCGCCTACTTAAACTTCGACAATCAGCCGTTGCTGGATGCATGGGATGCCAATCTTGTCATGCGGACATTGGACGATGTTTATCCAGGATATGAGTATCTTCTGCTCGACGAAGTGCAGAACCTTGATGCATGGGATTTGTGGGTAAGCGAACTCTTTCGATTGGGAAAGAACCTTGTCATAACTGGTAGTAATGCCAAGATGTTGTCAAGCGAGATGGCAACGGTTTTGACAGGCAAATACCTACAGGTGGAAATGCTACCATTCAGTCTTGAGGAGTTTTTCGAGTGGAACAAACTTGACCTCAAAAAACTAAACCCTGAGCAACGAACTGATGCCTCTGTATTGATAGATGACTATATGAGGAATGGCGGCTACCCGGAGGTGGTGGCATCGCGCGGGCTGACACGCAACTACCTTGACACGCTATTCGATTCCATCGTTTGGAAAGATGTGGCCAAACGGCATAATGTACGCAATGTCACGGACTTGAACAATCTGGCCATGTATCTTGTCTCAAACTTCTGCAATCCAGTAAGTGCCAATGAACTAACAGATGAGCTGGGATTTTCCAGCGTGAACACCACCAAGAAGTTCATGGACTATCTGCATGAGCCATACCTGTTTTATTATCTGCCGCGCTACAACAACAAACTAAAGCTGATGAAGAAGGCTCCTCTGAAAGTCTATGTGGTTGACAACGGCTTTGTGGCAGCCAAAGCATTCTCTCTGAGCGACAATCTGGGGCGTTTGTTAGAGAATCAAGTTTTTATTGAACTGATACGACATGGGTACGATACAGACAAGACGATGTTCTATTATCGTTCGCGCAATGACAAAGAAGTGGATTTTGTTCTCCGTAAAGGGCCACACATAGAACGTCTGGTGCAAGTGTGCTATGATATGAGCAGTCCCAAGACGGAAAAGCGGGAGGTGGACAGTATCATAGAATGTGCAGAAGAACTGAAATGCCGCAGTCTTGCAATTGTGACAAACAACGAGAGACGCACCATAGAAAAAAATGGCTATAAGATCGATGTGGTGCCTGTGCCGAAATTATAATCATTTTCCTGCCGCAGGCTGTCTTAACTTTTGGCATACAGCAACACTTACAGATATTGCAGATAGTTTTTGGGTGTGATGACTACGGCATCTGCGACAGGGTAATTTTCGGCAGAAATGCACCGACGAGCTTTTAGATATAGGCATGCGAACCTTGCGACTTTTTTCGCATAAAACTCGTTAATCATTTGTGAGAACCAGTTTATTGTTATATCTTTGTTGCACGAAAAAAAAAAATAAGAAATTATAAATCCCTTACAAAACCGTCAGGTAGCCACAAGCACATCATTCAGTAGTATCAAGCGACTGATGAAAAATGGATATGTGATTCGAGTGAAAGAATATGAAATCGAGGACCCATTCTTCAAAGAATGGATTATCAGATTTTGCTTATAATTATCAGCGACAGCGCTCATCTCTGTTTCCCTTAATTATCTCTATAACCTTACCTTCGGTCTTCTCACGTTGTTCACGGGTGAGTTCGCTTGTCTGTAGCTCAAAGATGATGGTGTTGTCGGTTTCAGAGAGGGAGGCTTTGATGAGAGGCAGGGCTTGCAGGGAAAGACGCACATCGGTATCAATGTCTTCGCTGAGGAAGTCATCGACGGCAGGACGGTCTATGCTCAGAGACAACTCATGCCAAGCGGTATCGAAGAAGCGGATACGACTGTCGAGAGCAGGAGCAGAGAAAGTCTCTACCATGCAGAACGTACTATCGGAAAGTAGCCGCATCTCCACAAGGCAACGCTCGGAGAGCTGAAGCTTCAAGTATTGGTCAGTAAGGACAAGTAGCTCGACATGGTCATCATATTTGTTCTTCACCACTGCCTGCATGTTATTCTCGCGGAAATCAATCTGGTCGAGGCGGTTGTTCTTCGTCAGGAGCGGGAATATGCTGTCGGGCGCTTCGGCATAGACGTCGCGTATGCGCGTCTGAGCGTTCAACATTGAACATTGAGCGAGCAGAAGCAGGAAAAGCGTTCTCAAGTTAAAAACAAAAAGAGATGCAGACAAGTTGATGTGTCTGCACCTCTTAGATATTGGCAATTGGGGCATTATAATCCCTAATCTATAATCCTTAATCCGGATTACTTCTTCATGCGAGCGTAGCGGCTCATGAACTTATCTACGCGACCAGCGGTGTCAACCAGCTTGCTCTTACCCGTGTAGAAGGGATGAGATGTATTACTGATTTCCAGCTTGTAGAGAGGATAAGTCTCGCCTTCAAACTCAATGGTTTCTGATGTCTTAGCGGTTGAACGGCTCAGGAACATGTCGCCGTTGCTCATGTCCTTGAACACTACGGGACGATAATTCTCCGGATGAAGTCCTTGTTTCATTTTGTTTTTCTTTTTATGCCCCCGTTCCTCTTCGAGGCAGATAAGGGGCGGATTAATTAATTCTAATGCTTTTTGTTAAAAATGCGCTGCAAAGGTACAACTTTTATTCAAATGCACCAAATTTTAGGGAAATAAATAAGTGATTATCTGAAATCGTTGGTCTTTACGACATCGAAAAGATATGACACCTTGACAAAAATGGTGCTGTTAGCACTACGCGAAAAGGGGTCTTTCTTGGAATTGGAAAAGATGTCGCTTAGGCCGTAGAAGTAACGGCCCTCGAGGACGAAATGATGCCCTTTCTTTGTGCTCACGTCCATTCCGAGACCTCCCGTTATGCCATATTCGAACTTCCGCTGGACATTGAGTTCATGCTGGTCCTTGCCACCGACAAGTTGATAGGAAAAATTGTATCTCTCTCCGTCCCTTACGCACTCTCCTATGCAGAAGCCCAACTGCGGACCAATGACAAGGAATCCTTTTACGCCGCCCCGTTCACGCCCGAACCCAAGATGAGCCAGAAGAGGCATTTGCATATAGTGTATTGTGCGCTGATAGGCAGGCAGGCCAGTCTCAGTCTTCTCCTTCCATCCTGACTGCGTATAATTGATTTCTGTCTGAAAAGCACATATCATGCCAAAATACTTCTCGCATGTGTATCGTGCTGTGAGGCCAAATGTCATGCCATTCTTGAACGACTGCTTGATGGAAGGCTTAAAGGAAACTCTGTTCATAACAAAACCTCCATTGATGCCTATGGCAAGATCCGTACGAGGCTGTCCGACTTGAGCAGACAGAGGAGACAAGTGGGCAGAGAGCAGGAGACAGAAGAATATAAAAGACAGCTTGGCCTTCATGCAAAAATTGTTTTATAAACTATCTTATGAGTTCTATCTTTTCTTGGGTAGTAAAGTGTATGAATTGTACAAAGTTGTTGGTGAACCCCATGCCTCCGGTGCTGCGCTCAAAACAAAAGCGGTTCTGATATGGCTCTTGGAGCAAGGTGTGTTGCCTTAATTCGAAAGTGTCGCCAAGACTGCTGAGGCCTTGAAGGAAATAGTGCCCGAGGTCAAAGCCCATAGCTGCATATCGTGGATGACTCTTGGCTATATGTGTACGGAAGTTCTTGGCATAGGTGCGTTCAAGGTGCTTTGTCTTTTCAATCAACACATTATAATAATATGGACTTATGATGTAGGTGTCTAAAGCAAAAAAGTCTTTTAGCAGGCGTTCCGTTTCAGCTTGCCAAGTGGTATGCCCCAGGAAGGAAAGACGATAATCGGGATGTGCCTTGCGAAAATCGCCTAAGCGCGCCAACAGGATATTGAGAGAACGCTGGCTGCTGTCGTCAAGGACAATGACATTATCGCGAAACTGATTAAACGCAGATTCGTAGGCAAGCTCGTCCGCTTCCAATTCAAGGGTGCGATGCGACACATTCTGCTTAGACGTCGCCTGCAAAACAGATTCGGTCAACATTTGCCCAAGTCTGTCGGGCGTGCCACTATGTACAACAACATAGTTTTTATCGGGATAGTAGCTCATCAGCTTCTTCGCGGCCACATTATAAAGAGTTGCATTGGAAGCTGTGGCATTATATAGGAGAGGGCAATCCTGTTCAAGATGCGTCTGCTCGTTCCAAAAAGGGAAGACGAGGCGTGTGCCATTGGTTTTGCAGACTTCGGATATTGTTTGTGTCAGAGCTAATGGAGCCTGACAGAAAAAGACATCAAGTTCTGCAAGTTTCTGAAGCATGGGTTGACTGTCAACGCCCCTTGCCTCTATTTGTGTGGCCTGCGTATCGCTATCCCAGGCAAAGATGTCAATGCTGACACCACTTTGACGAACACTGTCCGCAGCCATTAGCAATCCCCGATAGAATTCAACCATCTTCTTATTGCTGAACGGAAGCATGACGCCCACTTTCAAATCAGAGATATTCGTACGAATGATGCCGGTTTGTTGTTTGTCGGAGCCTTCGTCCGCCGGTTCTTTAGAAACCGTTTTATTAGGCAGAATCAGCAAGGTGCCTTTCTTGAGTTTCTTGCCGGCAACATCGGGATTTGCCGCTTGAAGCTCAAGGACAGAAACCCCATGCCCTTCCGCAATCTTCTCCCAGGTCTCGCCCTTAACGACAGAGTGCATACCTTGTAGCGTTGTCAGCACATTTTGTGCAAACAAGAACAAAGGGCAAAAACAAGCAATAATTATCAATATATGTTTCATATGCTGCAAAGGTACGAAAAAAGTTTATAGTTCATAGTTTATAATTCATAATTATTTCGTAAATTTGCAAAAATAGTAGGCTACTATGAAGTATTTCTTATTTCTGTTCTACGCTCTTTTCCCTCTTTTCGTGTGGGCGCAAGTAGAAAATCCGTCTGTCAGTCCTTCTGCAACATATTACATGAGGAATGAAAAAGGCGAGGAGGAGACGGATGTCATCACCTATGATTCAAAAGCCGAAGACACCAAGCTGCTTGATGCCCCTGTCCGCATCGTCTTTCAGGCAAACCCATCGATTCCAGATGACTATAGCAGCGATGTTCATTACACATGGACGATTACAAACACCAACACCCCTGATGCAACGCCCATTATACGAAACGAGGAAGAGTTTGAACTGATGTTCTACGAGAGTGGCTACTACAAGGTTCAGCTTCGTGCCATTTTCTATGGTATAGGCGGTGTTGAGGATTATGAATTCCCACATGAAGATGAAGGGGAAGATCCTCGACTCATCAATTTTTCCATTGACACAAGCATGTTGGAGTTTCCCAACGGCATTTCACCCAACGGCGACGGGAAGAACGACGAACTGAAGCCAAAGGATGGCTTCAAGGGCATTGTTTCATTCCGTGCAACGATTTTCAACCGTTGGGGCCAAAGGCTCTATTCCTGGAATGATGTGCATGGCTCTTGGGACGGCAAGGTAAACGGCAAAGCAGTGAAGGATGGCGTATATTTCCTCAATGTATCGGCAAAAGGCAGCGACGGCATGAACTACAATATAAAGAAAGCCATCAATGTCATATCGGGCTACACCAATGAGGAGAACGACAACAACGACAGCACAGAAGAATGAAACAGGAAACATGTCTGTCGGTGGAAGGTGCTCGCGTCCACAACCTGAAGAATGTTGACGTTATCATTCCGAGGAACAGCCTCACGGTCATAACAGGATTAAGCGGTAGCGGCAAATCATCTTTGGCCTTCGACACCATTTACGCCGAGGGACAGAGGCGTTACATTGAAACATTCAGCGCCTATGCCCGTAATTTTTTAGGCGGAATGGAACGTCCCGACGTGGATAACATAACGGGACTTAGCCCCGTTATCAGCATCGAGCAGAAAACGACGAACAAGAATCCGAGAAGCACCGTAGGCACTTCCACGGAAATCTATGATTTCCTACGTCTGCTCTATGCCAGGACAGCAGAAGCCTATTCCTACGTCAGCGGCGAAAAAATGGTGCGATACACGGAAGACCAGATTATCGGTCTTCTGTTGAACGAATATATCGGAAAACGCATCATTATACTCTCGCCGCTCATCAAGAATCGTAAAGGGCACTACAAGGAACTCTTCGACACTATCCGACGGAAGGGCTATCTGTATGCTCGCGTCGATGGGGAGATGCAAGAGATTCTTCCCGACATGAAGCTCGACCGCTATCGCAACCACACTATAGAAGTAGTTATCGACCGCCTCATAGTGCAGGATAAAGACAGGATGAGACTTGCCGCAAGCATTGCCAACGCCCTAAAGCAAGGCGACGGTGAAATGCTTGTTTGTGACATAGACACTAACATTGTGCGTCATTACAGCAAGCACCTGATGTGCCCTACAAGCGGCATCTCCTATCGCGACCCTGCTCCACACGACTTCTCCTTCAACAGCCCACAGGGGGCTTGTCCGCGTTGCAAAGGCCTTGGAGTTGTACACGTCATCGACAGAAATAAAGTCATACCCACCCCTACCCTGTCACTTAGAGACGGAGGCTTTGCACCACTCGGCAAGGCAAAGCAGGCCATGATATTCTGGCAAATAGAAGTCCTGCTTGAACAATACGGCTGCAGCATAGACACACCACTCAGCCAGGTGCCAGACGAAGCCATCAACGAGATATTGGAAGGGAGTCCTGTCCGTCTTCGCATCCCCGCAGACAAGACAAAGACCACAAACGATGTTTATACAGAGTTCAATGGCCTTGTTCGTTACATCGAACAGATGAAAGACTCCGAAATGGGAGCAAGTGCCAGGAAATGGGCAGAGCAGTTCAGCGCCGTTTGCGAGTGTCCAGAATGCAAGGGCCGGCGTCTGCAGAAAGAATCGCTGCATTTCCTGCTCGACGGAAAGAACATTGCCCAGGTTGCCGACCTTGAACTTAGTCAACTCCATGATTGGCTTCAAGGATTGGAGAGCCGCATCAGTGAACGCCAGCGAGCTATTGCCGCAGAAATCATCAAGGAGATAAAGACGCGCTTGAAGTTCCTTATAGATGTCGGCCTCGATTACCTCTCCCTTTCCCGCCCCTCTATGAGCCTTTCCGGTGGCGAAAGCCAGCGCATACGCCTCGCTACGCAAATAGGCAGTCAACTGGTTGGCGTCATGTACATTCTCGACGAGCCGAGCATCGGCCTTCACCAGCGCGACAATCTCAAGCTCATCCGCTCCCTGAAAGCACTTCGCGACGCAGGCAATACAGTGATTGTCGTGGAGCATGACCGCGAAATGATGGAGAATGCCGACAGGATTGTCGATATAGGCCCCCTGGCCGGACGTCAAGGCGGAGAAGTCGTCTTCCAAGGAACCTATCAAGACATGCTGAAGACGAACACGCTGACTTCTCTTTACCTACGAGGCGACAAGAAAGTAACAAGTGAAGAACAACGGACACAGATTGGCAACGACCTCGGTTACTCGCTCTTGCTCAAAGGCGCAACCGGTCACAACCTCAAGAACATTGACGTTGAAATTCCACTTGGGAAACTCGTCTGCATTACTGGCGTGAGCGGCAGCGGCAAGAGCACACTTATTAGCCATACACTTTATCCTATCCTTAGCAAGCACTTCTACAGCTCTCTTACCGAACCACTGCCCTACTCGTCCATCATAGGATTGGAGAACATAGATAAGGTTATCAATGTTGACCAAAGCCCATTGGGACGTACGCCACGCTCCAATCCAGCCACTTATACGGATGTGTTCACAGACATACGCAAGCTTTTCGTCGAGCTTCCAGAAGCCCGCATTCGCGGTTACAAGCCCGGACGATTCTCTTTTAACGTCAAGGGTGGACGATGCGAATGCTGTGGCGGCAACGGGTACCGCACCATCGAGATGAACTTTCTGCCCGATGTCTTTGTGCCTTGCCAGGAATGTTTGGGCAAACGATACAATCGCGAGACGCTCGAAGTGCGTTTCCGAGGAAAGAGCATCGCCGACGTTCTGGACATGACAGTCCATCAGGCAGTAGAGTTCTTTGCCAACCAGCCAACTATTTTAGGTAAAATCAAAGTGTTGCAGGAGGTGGGATTGGGCTATATCAAGCTCGGCCAGCCCAGCAGCACGCTTTCTGGAGGCGAGAGTCAGCGCGTGAAACTTGCCACCGAGCTTGCACGCCGCGACACAGGCCGGACACTATACATCCTTGACGAACCAACCACAGGCCTTCATTTCGAAGATATCCGCGTCTTGCTTGAGGTTTTGAAAAGACTCACCGACAAGGGCAATAGCATTATCGTCATCGAACATAATCCCGACATCATCCACGCTGCCGACTGGATTATAGAAATGGGACCTGGTGGCGGGCGAAACGGCGGGGAAATACTCTATTGCGGAAAGCCCTCAGAATCATCCTACAGGTAAGACTCTGATTACTATGTACCTCTTTCTGTTTTAACCTTACAATCTTTGCTCATACATGTAAAAGCAATTGCTCATACATGTAGAAGCAATTGCTCATACATGAATAAGCAATCGATTATACATGTATGAGCTTTCCCCGCCGTTCACAGCGGCCCTCTGGCAAACTCCCCAAAACTACCTTATCCTCTGCCCTGCGATGTTGTGTCTTTCTTCACCTCTGATGATGTAAAAGCGGCCGTGCGCTCCAAGGAACTTGGCAGCAGTGGGACGGCTCACAGCATTCGCAGTAATGATACACGTTGCATCTTCTGCTTCACAGACGAGGAACAGGTTGCTATAGTTGGAAGTCCATGCCACAGCAGCACTATATGAGTCGAATACGCCAGAAGCCATGACGACAAGCGAGCCGTCGGTTGTTCCATTGCTACGCTTGCTGACGAGATAGTATGTACCTGTCATTGTGCTGCCGGCATCGACAATGTTCCAGTCACAATAGGTTGAATTATAGTTTGCCAATGTGCCGGAGTTGTTATTGTATCCGTAGTTATTTCCGGCGCGCCATATCATATAGAGAATGCTCTGCTCGTTGAAAAAGCTATACTTACCGCTTTCCTCCTTTTTGCAGGCGAAAAGGGCTTTCGAGCCAAGCTCCTCGGCGGCCTGTGTACTGAGTGACAAAGTATTGCCGTCGATGTAAAGCATTCTCTTCGTACCGTTCTGCTGGATATTGGTAAAAGTTAGAATCTTGCCATCCCACTTATCGGCAGGCTCCTTGCTGGCGAGTAGGGTATAGATGGCATCTATCTGGTCTGTCGAGGGCTCGGCAGGGAGATTAGACACCAAGTTCTTGGCCGTTGTTTTCTCTGCTGCTGTCAGTTCCGACTCGTCAATCAGCGCGTTGAAGAACGTCTTCAGATACTCGCCTCGGTTCACTTCGTGGCTTACGCTGTACTTGCCACCCGTAATTATCTCCATGTCGAGAGCCAGGTAGATGTTCTCGAAGCCGTCGAAGTTGTGCGTGCCTGCGCCTGTCGGGAAGCTGGTGCTGACGGGGTTGGCCTTTGTTCCCCATTTGGTAAGTGTCTCTTCATAAAAGAAAGCAATCTTGTCGTTGGCCTGAAGTTCTAGGCTGCTGTAGGCCGAAGCTGTTGTGCTCACCTGGTAGAAACCATCCCATTCTGTAGAGAAAGCGGCAAGGTTTCGGATGTCGTTAACGTCGGCCAGTTCCTTGAAGAAGATACCTACATTGTTGCGACCGCTGCCTGTTGGTACGGATTGCATGGCAATATAGAGCAGCTTACCGTCGCTGATACGCTTGGCAGGCACAATGAGCATCTCGCCATTCGTTGGGTTACTGCTGGGACTTGCACTGAGTCCGCTCATCGTTGCCTTCGTCTCTGTCTCCCACTTGCCCTTGCCTGTCTTGGTATCAGTGTAGGTGTAAATGTTCAACAGGCGGCCTCCTCCGACACGACTTGTGATGATAACACGTCCGTCAGGCAGCTCTTCGCACTTGGGTTCATCGCCGTTAGGTACAGGTGTAGCACTGGCTCCGCCAAGCGCACTCCATGTACGTCCGAAGTCATCGGAGTAGATAACACGGTTTCCATCCGGGCGTGCAGCAAGGGCAGCGTACAGACGATAGTATTCACCTACCTTAACTATGCGGCTTTGAAATATCCTTCCTCCGCCCACGAAGGCTGCTGCCATAGGCTTACCATTGTCGAAGAGGCCATAGATATCCTCTGTCTGGTCAACTGGTTGCTGCCATGTCTGTCCTCCGTCGAGGCTGCGGATGGCGGCAATCATGTTGGGGTTCTGGCGGTTTGTAGAGCCGTATGTATAAACGGTACAGCCAGCCACAGCCATCACAAGTACTTCGTTATGTTCGCGGTCCATCACGACTGCAGGGTCGCCATAGGCAGCTTCCATCGGTGTCTTTACATTATTAATTAATGAAGCATCGCCGACTGCTACGTCAATCTCTGTGTCGCTCCATGTCAAACCATTGTCGTCACTTATCTTCACCACGCAATCCACTTGCCCGTAACCTGGGTCTGTTCCGCAGACAAGACGCGCAGCACTGGCAATGAGGCGGCCATCCTTGCCGCAGGTAATACCAGGGATGCGGTAGGGAGGAATATCCATTCCACCGCTCAATGTGCTGAACAATGTGGTGCGCTGAGGCTCGTTGCTGGCCATCACATACTCCAATTCGAGCGTCGTACTCTTGCTTGTGTTCCATGTGAAAGTGCCGTTGTCAACATACACCCAATAGCCATTGTTCTTCAGCTTTATCTTTCCATCGCCTGCATCTACAATAGCATACTTCGTGCTAGCCGTCTGGTCAACGAACAACTGCATGTTCCTGTCGGGACCGATGTTGTTGGAGCGGCCCATAAGTTTGATGGTACATGCGTCGAGAGTGCCTTCAATGAGGAAGAGGTCATAGTCCGTCTGGACGCTTATCTCTGTTGACCATTGCGTCAGGTTGGCAGCAGACTTGGCATAATGTGTGTCATCTACCTTAATCTTCCAATAGCCTGAGAGGCGGTTAGGCATATCTACTTCCTGACCATTAAGGAAAGCCTCCAGGCGGTCCACCTTTTCGGCACACTCCGTTCCTGCCACGATGTAGTCCTTGCAGTCCTCGAGCAGGAGGTTCAGCTTTGCCATCCATTCAGCATCGGAAGCCTTCTCTTGTTTCAATATCTGTATCTTCTCGAACTGGTGGATGCCTTCCACGAGACGCTCGAAGCGCACAGAAGAGCGGTTGCCAGGGTAGTAGCTATAGGTGTCGCCCGAGCCAAACTTGCGGAAACGTGAGTCGGTCAGCGGATGCTCATCCCAGTTAATCCATGACCAATGCAGGTAGCCGTCCAGTCCATTTGCAGCAATATGGATGGGCAGGAACGCGGCTTCGGCTGGCAAGGAATTGGAGAAGATGTTCGGTTCGCTCTCGGTGCAGCAGGTGTAAACTGTTGTCACCAGATTGTTGTCCTTGCGATACTTACGCTCGGCAGCCGTGAAGTTCTGGCCTTGTGCCAAGGCAACACAGAAGTCATACAGCTTGTCATTCAATGAAGAATGGTAGTTGCCTGCAAGAGCCATCTTGAAACCGTTGGCCTTGATGACCTCGTATGCGGAAAGCATCTGCGCTTCGCTACGCTCGTCCATTGCAATACAGGTCTTCTCAAACCAACCCTTCTCCTCCAAATGCGTGCGGAATGCTTGCAAATAAGCATTCCATAAAGCATTGTAGTCAGCACTCCCAACGGTCAATGCCCAGTCAACATCCTGGCCGGAAGCCTCGTCGAAGTAGCGGAACTTCATGTCCCATGTCACCATCGAGTAGCAGTTGATTTGTTTGTCGATACCGTATTCCGCACACAGCTCTACGTACTTGTCGAACACATCATAGTTAAACTCCCAAGTGCCATTGGCTTTCTTTGTTGTCTGAATCATTGCCGAGAACTTGTCGTGAGACTGCTCTCCCCACGGTTCGTAGAACAGGATGGTTGTCACGACACTCTGGCCTGCTTTGCCCAAAGCCTGAAGGTAGGGGCGCAGAGCTGCGATGTGCTCATCGCTCCAACGCTCGACATCATAGTAACGGCTTACGGCATAAGGCTGCTGCCAAAGGTCGAGATGGAACTTCTGGTCAGCTACCTCGGGCAAGGCATGAGCGTCCACATTGATCGTCAGCTCCAAGGTCTTTATGACGGAGCTGCTCTCGTTTAGAACCTCCATCGTGGTAGTATATGCACCAGCCTCTATGTCGCGAGGAACCTCGATGGAGCACCAGATGGGACGTGTCTCGCAAGCATTGATCGCCTTTGGCTTGTCCTGCTCAATCACATCGGGTACCAGCCAAGGTGTCAACGTGAAGTCATGGTTGCCACATCCCCGCCCGTCGTCGGTAATAACATAGTTCAGGAAACGTGCACTTGCACAGAATTTGCCTGTACTCTGGCCGTTCTTCTTCAGTTCAGTCATGCGAACTGACAGGATTCCTTGGTCAGTTTTGCTGAACAAGACTGCCTCTAAGTTGGCACGTTCACCTTTCCATGCGCTGATGGTGGCAGCAGTCGTTTCGGTCAACTGCGGCACTCGATGCTTCATGTAGTGTTCGTTCCTGTTCGCCCATGAACAATGCAACCCCTCAGATATTGCATTCCATTCAGCTGCAGGAGCTGTGGCATCTACTGTAGGCTCGTCATAGTTGTCGATGGGATACTTGTCTGCCCAGGCCGAAGCTGTCACTAACAGCAACGTCGTAATAAGGGAAAATAATCTTTTCATACATTATATATTATTATTTTTAGTTATGCTTATGTGATTTTAAGTGTATGCTCTTCTGTGTCGTAGCTAATGCCTTCGGCTTGAAGGAACTGCTGCAATGTGCCGTTCTCGGTAAGTGAAGCCGTCGTTCCAGCCATGATTTGACCGCCCAAAACTATCCAAAGAGCATCGCTAAGTTGGATTGCCATTTCCACATCATGTGTGCTTAGGAAGATGGTTTTGTTCGTTTCGTGGGCAAGACGAAGCATCAGTCGAAGCGTGCTGACCTTGGCATGGAAGTCAAGAAAGGCAGTTGGTTCGTCCAGAAGGATGATGGGTGTTTGCTGAGCTAAGGCTTTAGCAAGCAGAGCCTTCTGCCGTTCTCCGTCGCTCAAAGTATCGATTGTTCGCTTTGCAAGGCTTGTTATTCCCACCATATCAATGGCTTCATTGACAATCTTCTTGTCTTCTTTACTGAGCTTTCCAAAGAAACCTGTGTAAGGAGAACGTCCCATTCCGACCAAATCAATGACTTTCATGTACGGCACTTCGACGCGTTCTGTCAACACAACAGAGACAGCTTGGCTTCGCTCAGACAGAGATAGCGACAGCAGGTCACGTCCTTCGAGCAGTATCTTCCCCGATAGGGGAGGAAGGAAACCTGCCAAAGTGCGAAGCAAAGTACTCTTGCCCACACCATTTGCACCGAGCAGACAAACCATCTGACCGGCACTTAGGGACTGGTTGATGTCAGACAAAACGGCCTTCTCGCCGTAGCCAACCGTAAGGTGTTGCAGCTCAATCATTCGTGAGAAGTACAGAATTTATATCCGAGACGTTGGTAGGATTGTTTAAATGTAGCGAGTCGTTCAAGGAACTGTTCGTAGTTCTTTTCCTCTGGCTTGAGCCATTGCACTTCGCTCATGGCTGCCAGTCGGGGCAGCAACATGTATTCAACATGGTCAGGACTAAGCATGTACTCTGTCCAGAGATTGCATTGGGCACCCATGATGTACTTGGCTTCTTCCTTGGTCAAGTCGCTGGGGACAGGCTCCATGCTATACACCTTGCTCAATGGCAGGTAGCCGCCAATGCCCAAAGGCTGTGCATCGCGGTTCTTGAGTTGGTAGTAATCGAAGTAGCAATTGTTGGTCGGTGTCATAACCACCTGATGATGGAGCTTTGCCGCAGCCTTGCCACCATCGTAGCCACGCCAGCTCATGACGGCAGCATTCTCGCTCAGTCCGCCTTCGAGTGTCTCGTCCCAACCGATAATCTGACGGCCTTTTGTTGCCAGGAAAGCTTCCATCTCCTTGTTGATATACGTCTGTAGCTGGGCTTCATTACTTAAGTTTAACTCTTTCATCTTTGCCTGACACTTGGGACAAGACTTCCAACGGACACGGGGACTCTCATCGCCTCCGATGTGAATAAGCTTGCTTGGGAAGACATCACAAAGCTCTCCATAGACTGTCTTGAGGAACTCCAGCGTCTTAGGATTGCCGGCACAGAGCACATCATCTGCAACACCCCATACACCCCAAACCTTGTATGGACCGCCTGTGCAGCCAAGTTCTGGATAGACGCTCAAAGCTGCAATCATGTGTCCGGGCAGGTCAATCTCGGGAATGATGGTGATGTAACGCTCTGCTGCATAGGCAACAATGTCGCGCATCTCTTCTTGTGTGTAGTAACCTGTCTCTGGTGTATCGTCATAGATGGCATTGTCGGGGTTAGAGAGGCCAACGTTCTTTCCTATAATAGTGCACGGACGAACACTTGCCTTTTCTGCCAGTTCGGGCAAAGCCTTCACTTCAAAACGCCAGCCTTGGTCGTCTGTCAGGTGCCAATGAAAGCGGTTTATACCATGAAGTGCGAGTATGTCGATGAACTTCTTGATAAAGCTGACAGGGAAGAAGTGGCGTGCGCAATCGAGTTCCGTGCCACGATATGTGAAGCGCGGTTCGCCAGAAACGACAGCATAGGGAAGGCGTATTTCGCCCGTTTCATTCATAATGCTTTTACGAAGCGTCTGAATACCATAGAATACGCCACTCTCACTGGCACCCTGAATCATTATGCCTTTCTGCCCGATAGTAATGACATAGGCATCCGGGTTGCTGCTCTTAAGCCCTGTCATGAGATTGACATCCGCTTTCTTCTTACCTTCTTCAATGACATTAAGGCCTAAGTATTCAGCGGCAAATTCTGCATTGCGCTTCATCTGCAGGTTTCCAGAAGGATATCCAACGGTCATTCCCTTAGAGAGAACCATGTATTTCCCATCCTTATTGATATCGATTTGCTGAGGCATGGGTATGACTTGATAGTTGATTTCGGCTGCAGTGTTCAGACAGAATGCAGCAAGGCTAAGAATAAGAATTTGTTTAATCATGGGGTTTGTCGTTTGTCAAATTATTTTTTATTATCTATTGTGCCAGACATCACTGTTCCTGACTAATCCAGTCTTGTATGAGACGGTAGGCAATGGACGAGGTGTCGGGAAGGAAAGGAAGGTTGTCCTTTTTGTACCAGCCGCCGTCGCTGAGTTCTGCCTTCTGGAGTTGCAATTCGCCGGAGAGATAGTCTGCCGTAAAACCGACCATAAGGCCGCTCGGATAGGGCCAGGGCTGCGAGGCAAAGTAGCGGACGTTTGTGACGCGAAGATGCGTCTCCTCCCATACCTCGCGCTCCACACACTCCTCCAGCGTCTCACCCGTCTCGACGAAACCTGCCACAAGTCCGTAGTGCCTGTCCCTAAAGGTATGGGCATGAACCATCAGTATCTCATCGCCTTTGGTGACACGGACGATGATGGCAGTTGCGAGACTCGGCCAAAGCTCCTTTCCGCACTCGCGACACTGTTTGCTGATTTCCGTCTGCCAACGCATCTCGCCCCCACATACGCCGCAGAACTTGCTGTTCTGGTGGAAATAAACCAGCTCGGCACACTTGCCTGCAAGCTGATAGTCTTCGGCTGGAAGGATGTGGAAGCTCTTGCGGAGCGGCACCATCTGAAGGTCGGGCCTGTTAGTAACAGGGGCAGAGAGGGAAGCGACAAGGACGGCCCCCTCCCAACCTCCCCGAGGGGAGGAGTTTTTCAACACCGTCACCTTCTCCCAAGGCTTTAGCTCAATGGGCGGACAATCGCCAAAAGGGACAGCCCCCTCACTTGTGAGCAGAATGTCCCCTTGGCAGAAAATGAAGTACTTCATCAAATTCTCATCGACTTCTTTATCTCCTCGACCTTGGCTTTTGCCATCTCCACGCAAGAGGCGTAGCAGTTGGCACAACCCATCGTGTCCTTTATCTCAACGTAGAACTTTATCTTCGGTTCCGTTCCGCTGGGACGGACGCTGACCTTCGTGCCGTCCTCGCAGAAGTACTGGAGCACGTTGCTTGTGGCGGGCATGTCGAGAGCAATCTCCTTGCCTTCGCCGTCGCGTGCCTTGAGTGTCTTGAAGTCCTTGGCAAGGATGACCTTGCTGCCGGCAATCTCCGTGATAGGGTTAGTGCGGTAGTTCTCCATCATGGCCTTAATCTCGTCGGCACCGCTCTTGCCGGGCTTCACCACATTGATGGTGTGCTCGTAGCTGAAGCCGTATTCGAGGTAGATTTGCATCAAGAGGTCATAGAGCGTCATGCCGTTGTCGCGTGCCCAAGCCGCAATCTCGCAAATGAGACAGATGGAGGCTGGAGCGTCCTTGTCGCGCACCTTGTCGAAGGGCAGGAAGCCGAAGCTCTCCTCACCGCCACCGATGTACTTCTGCTTGCCTTCGCTGATGGCTATCTCGCGGGCAATCCACTTGAAGCCGGTGTAGCAGTCGCGAAGCTCGATGTTGTTCTTCTGCGCCATCTTGGTGATGACTTCGGTCGTGACGATGGTCTTAACAAGGAAGTCCGTCGGCTTGAGTTGGCCGAGGGCTATCTTATTCTTGATAATGTAGTAGCAGAACATCATACACGTCTGGTTGCCGTTGATGATGGTCCATTCGCCCTTGCTGTCGCGGCAAACGATAGCCAGGCGGTCGGCATCAGGATCGGTTGCAACAACCAAATCGGCATTGAGCTTTGTGCCGAGCTTCATGCCAAGCGTCATGGCCTCTGCGTTCTCAGGATTCGGGCTGACGACGGTCGGGAAGTTGCCATCGACAACCATCTGCTCAGGCACAACGTGGATGTTCTGGAAGCCCCAACTGCGCAGGCAAAGCGGTACGATGACGCGGCCTGTGCCGTGCATGGCACTATAAACGATGTTGAGGTCCTTTTGGCGAAGGATGACGTCCTGGTCAATCATGGCCTCCTTCACGGCAGTCATGTAGTCGAAGTCCATCTCGCCGCCAATAATCTCGATGAGGTCGGGATTGCCCTCGAACTTCACATCTTCGATACGTACCTTGTTCACCTCGTCGATGATGCCCGTATCGTGGGGAGCAATCACCTGTGCGCCGTCCTCCCAATAAGCCTTGTAGCCGTTATACTCCTTCGGGTTGTGACTTGCGGTAACGTTCACGCCAGCCTTTGCACCAAGCTGACGGATGGCGAAGCTCACTTCGGGTGTCGGGCGAAGGCTCTCAAAGAGATACACCTTGATGCCGTTGGCACTGAAGATGTTGGCAACGGTCTCGGCAAAGAGACGACCGTTGTTGCGGCAGTCGTGACCTACGACAACGCTCAAGTCCTTCTGCCCAGGGAAAGCTTTATTGATGTAGTTGGCGAAACCCTGCGTTGCCATGCCCACGATGTACTTGTTCATACGGTTGGTGCCTGCGCCCATGATGCCGCGAAGACCGCCCGTGCCGAACTCCAGATTCTGATAGAAAGCATCCACAAGAGCAGTCTTGTCTTCGTTCTGTAACATAGCCTTTATTTCGGCCTTAGTCTCTGCATCGTAATAGGGAGAGTCGAGCCAAGCCTGCGCCTTGGCTTCACATTCTTTGATTAACTGTGTGTCCATAATTTTGATTATTTATATATATATGATGATGCAAAAATAATGTTTTTTCTGATAACTCCAAAACAATCTCGAACCTTTTTGAAGATATGACATTCCTATTCCCCCTCAAAAGCATCTCGTGAAACAATTCCGCAGAAAGCCTGGTAGCTCTGCTCAAGGCGGGCTATCTGATAAGGCTGCAGACGCAGGGAGAAGGTGCCGCGAAGTTCGTCAAGGCCAAAGGCAACCTTGATGATGCTGGCAAGGCTGAAGCTGGCTCCAGTACCGCGCTTCATTAAAATTCCGGCCACTCGAAGCACATCGCCGCGGTCGTGCTCTATATAGCGAAGTGAGCGAAGCAAAAGGTAAAGACAAGGGAGTGTGTCTATACGCACCAGATAGACAATCTGGTCGCGCCCTCTGGCAATACCCAACATGTGAAAAAGCTGTTCCACCTCCTCTGGCTCATTTAGCTTGGGCAGGATAAGGAGGGCCACTTTCTGCCGCTCAATATCGTTGAATTTCGCCGCAAGTCGCGTAAAAGGCACGTCGGAAAGTGTTGCCGTCCCTTGTTTCATGCGGACGAGAAACGTCTTCATAAGAGTTATCAGGTAGGCACGACTGTCATAACGGACAAGGGCTTCCGTCATCTGCCAATAAGTGTCCTTCGGACAATCGCACAGAAGATGCTCTCCAAGCATATAGCCCACAGTTCGCTGCTCACTACGCGAGCAGGAAGCAATCAGACGTATCAGCCCCTCGTCATCGCCTGCACTGAGAAAGGGCTGCAGCTTCTGACAGAGCGTTTTGCTATAATGATGGTCAATCATTCTTTGTTTCACACAATCACAATGCAAAGTTAGCGAAATCATTCTTAATTATCAATACTTTATTCATCTTTTTTCCTTTTCCTACATAGAAAAACATCTTAAATCGAAAATGATAAAAAGACAACTATTTTAGGCAGATTGGCAAGATTATGGCAAAAGAGTTGCAACAGACTCTAAAACTTTTCGTAATTTTGCAGCGATGAAAGTGGTTGTCATTACAAAGCCTGATTTCTTTGAGGGCGAGACAGACATCTGTAACAGGATACTTGCCGAAGGATTAGGGGGTATCCATTTGCGCAAGCCAGGAGCCTCAATGAAGCTGCTGGCCAAGTGGATAGAGGGGATTGAGCCTTCGATGAGGAAGCGGATTGTCGTGCATGACTTTCACAATCTTGCTTGGGAGTACGGACTGGAAGGCATACACCTGAACAGCAGAAACCCGAATATCCCAGACTGGTTCGACAGGAGTCGGTTCACGCTTTCACGCTCGTGCCATACGATTGCAGAGGTTGAGGCGTGTCAGAGAGATTTTGACTATGTCTTCCTTAGCCCTATCTTCGACAGCATCTCGAAGCAAGGCTACAAAGCCGCCTTTCCGAAAGAAGAACTGGCAGAGATGGGGAGAAAGGGTATATTAAATAATGTATATGCCCTTGGCGGCATCACCTACGACAACCTAAAGGAAACAGAACGACTTGGCTTTGCAGGGGCTGCGATGCTGGGCGAGTTCTGGAACAGACAACTTAAATAAAAATGATAACAGACATTATCTTCGACCTCGGAGGCGTGCTTCTCGACCTCAACATGCAAGATCTGCAGAAGGCTTGCCTGCGACTGGGCATTTCCCCAGAACTCTTTTTTGTCAAGACTTCTTCCCCTTTGGAGAAATCGGGAGTGGACACCTCTACTGTCTGCCAGGGTGTCTCTGCAAGCAAAGTCATCACAGACTATCAGGTGGGCAACATGACGAGCGAGGCGTTCCTTTCTCTTGTCCTGAGCCTATGTCCGGCAGGAATCACTTCGGAAGACATCATTGAAGCCTGGAACTCATGTATTGGCATTATACCTCGCTGGCGGCTCGATATGATAAAGGAGTTGCGCAGGCGTGGATACCACACGCATCTGCTTTCAAATACCAACGACCTTCACTGGGAAGAGATAAAGCGCCGCTATTTCTCGGAAGAAGGTTATACATGTGCCGACCTTTTCGACAACGTTTTCGTTTCCCATGAAGTGCATCTGGCAAAGCCTTATCCAGAGATATATCATCATGCTGTTCGCCAGATTGGGAGACCGGCAGGGCAATGTCTCTTTATTGACGATGCATTGGCCAATGTCGAGGGGGCGCAACAAGCAGGCCTGCAAGGTGTTTGGCTCGACCTCAGCAAAGGAGACAACCTGAAGTCGATACTCGGCAAACACATCGCGTCTTAACTATTCATTAATTGTCCTCAACAGATTATACTGCCCCTTCATCTGTGTCATCTTACCAAAGTTGATGGCATGATAGGGACAGGCATGATAACATGCCAGACAACCTGTACAATGCGACTGCCATTTCGGCACGTCGTCCAAAACGATATTGCCTACCGGACATGACTTTCTGCACCTGCCGCATGAAATACATTTGGCAGCATCTACATTGAAGTATTTGTCCGTCAACAAGTAACGATTGAAGAGGGGACGTATGATGTATGATTTCGTCCAAGGAAAGGGACCGCGTTTCAGTTGGCGCACCTCCTTCCTTTCAGAAACGTGGGCAGCAATCTCCTTCACAATTATCTTCTCCTGTGCTAACTTCTCCTTACATTCCTCTTTGCTGTCAACATCAAAGCCTGGCAAGCAGACATACACATCCGGCATCAAGACAGAGAATGCGGCATCAAGCTTCCTGCCCAAAGCCGACTCCAATACCCTATCCGCATAACCCATATCATCACCACAAGTCATTACGGCATAAATATAATCAACCTGTGCAGAGTTTTGGAGGGAACTGTTGCTGACGAATTTCTCCACAACATTCGGAATGCCCCATGCATAGACCGGAAAAACAAGGCCTATGACTCTATCTAATTCTCCTCTGAGAGAGAGGCTTGAGGCCATCGGCGACAGCCTTTCACCGAGAATGTCGGCAAGGTGACGGGCCACGTACAGACTATTGCCTGTTCCTGAAAAATAGTAAATCATTTTTCTAATGTCTTTAAGGCACGATAAATGAGGATGTCCGATTGCTCGGTTAACTTAAAGTTACGCAAATCGCCTTGGGCCACGTGTAGCGGCTCTATGCCGAGTTCGCCGGCAAGAGTGAAAATGGACTGCGAGTCTTCTATGCCATTCGCCTTTGCCTGTTCTATCATCTTGCGAAGGGTAGAAAGCGGGAAGGTGTGAGGGGTTTGTGCACGCATCAGGCCTTCGCGTGGAATCATGCCATTGGCTTTGATTCCATCTGCTGTCAAAAGACATGCTTCGTGGCTCGGCAAGGCAGTAATGGCATTTCCATACGTAAGGCATACTGCGATATTGCGGCTAATGATGTCTTGCGTAATTAGCGGACGCACAACATCGTGGACAAGCACTATGGCATCTGAATCGGCAACATTCTTCAACAAGTGTTCGATGCCGCGGCAGGCGGAAGCATAACTGCTCTCGCCTGCCCTGACGGTATTGCTCAATTTGTCTATTCCGCCACGACTTGCTTCGTTTCGTACAAAGCACTCCCATTCCGGCATACACACGACAACAATCTCGTGAATGAGCGGATGCTGCTGGAAAGCACGCATCGTGTGCAACAAAATTGTCTCACCATCAATCTCCATATACTGCTTTGGCACAACAGAACCCATGCGTTCGCCTGTTCCTCCAGACAGTATCAAGGCTATAATGTGACTCTGTTTCATGTTGCAGACAACATTTTTTGGAACGTTAGGCAGAATGACTCGTGGCGGTAGCGTGCATAATAGCGTACGATTTCAAGCACCGTTGCTTCAAAGACAAAGTACGCCCAAGGGTACCCGACTATGAGCGAGACAAAGAGGACAATCACACGTGTGTCAAAAGTAATTATGTTACACAGGGGCATTATCGGGAGACTCTTTTGCCGGAAACGCTCCCTGATAGGATGATCAAGAGGCAGTCCATCCATCAGAGGGCGAAGATGCTGAAATTCTGGCGTCTGCCTTTCCTGTCCGCGAGTATAGCGGACATAGAAGAAGAGATAGAGCTTCTCGAACCAATCCTTGCTGGACCATTGAAGGCTTTGCATGCGATGCTCCACCTGGCTGCTGCTGTCCAATTCGCTTTTTTCCTGGCCAAAGACGGCCCAGAGATGCACATTACGATAATAATCGGCAAGGGCACACTGGCGCGAATGGCAATAGAGACCAGCCCACGCTTCTAACAGGAGAATGAAGAAGCCCCAGCTCGGCCAAAGACGCAGAAGGATGGCAAGATAGATAAAGAAGAACCACACATCGCCTGCAAATCCGTCGAGAATGCGGCCTGTCAACGTCTTCTGGCCTGTCATACGCGCCAACTGGCCGTCGGCACAATCATACCAATTGGCCCAAATGAGCAAAAGCATACCAATGAGGTTGAGGCGCAAGTCTTCATAATAAAAGAAAATGGCAGACGCGGCCCCAATGCCAATACTCATTATTGTTACGGCAATGGGATGGACATGAAGGCGACGGAAGAGCAATGCCCAGAGATAGCCAGGAGTACGAGTGACGTAGAGTTCAAAGTCGCTCTCCACGTCGCGTGATTTCATTGTGGAAAGAACACGCTCCTTCAGACTCATTCAAAATCTATTTGCCCGAAGAACTCAGGACGATGGAAGTCAGGACAGTCTGTCTTTATGGGATTCCAACTGATAAAGTGCGGCACAGGCAGGTCATCGCCGCATTTATAGATATTCCCCTTCGCCCTCAAGCCATCGAAACAACTCAACTTGTGAGCGAAGAATGTCGTTATTGGCAGGCGAAGGGCAAGTTCCCACTTTGTCGGCTCGATGCGGGTGTCAAAAGGTTTCGTACCAAGCGAAGCCCAGCGGTCTATGCCCCGCATGATGTCAGAGGGAGCGGGAATGCGCTCATGGCGGTCTTTCCCAACAGCAATGAGCAACTTCCCTGCACAATTACATTCCACATTGTAATACAGGCCGTCTGTCGCTGGCATACAGAAAAACTCCACGCAAGCGTCTTTCCAGATTTGATTCTGGTCCTCCGGAGCAACAGCCCTCACACTCTGTTCTTCCACACGGTAATGCAGCAACAAAACGTCGCCTGTATGAGCAAAAGCAAACTCCACTTTAGGCTTATAGGGAAATTCGTCAGGCCAGTTCACATTGTCAATTGAAGTATAGCCCACGCCTGCCTGCCGCAGAGCAGCAGGAATCTCTGCTGCCGACGACACACGCTGTGTCAGCTTGGGGACAACAAGTTTATTCATGCTTTAATCTATCGTTATTATATGTTTGCCACTTAATGGATTATGCTCTTTATTATTCTTCTTTCTTTTCAGCCTTCTGACGTTGGGTGCGAACCGAATACTTGCGTTGCTTGGCTTTTGAGTCCTTTTCTTCCTCTTCTACTTTAGTCTCTTCCTGTTCCTTTTCTTCATTTTCCATTTCCTTGACTTTCGCCTTAGCCTTAGCTTCCGATTCCTTTGCACGCTGCTGGGCTTCTTTCGCTTTTGCCTCAGCATCTTTCACGGCCGCCTTGACAGCAGCCTGTTTCTCTTTTTCCTTTTCCTCTGCTTCCTTCTCTTTCTTTTCCTCATTCACCTTTTCCTCTTTTGCCTTTTCTCCCTTTGCTTTTTCCTCTTTGGCCTTTTCCTCCTTTGTCTTTTCCTCTGCTTTATTCTTGTCAGGTGAAGTCGGTACTGGTTTCTCTGTATTCTCTACTGCGGGAGATGTCTTGTCCTTCTTTTTCTCCTTGGCGCGCTTTGCTTGATTTTTAGCAGATGCCTTCAATTGTTCCTTCTCCAAAGCTTTGGCTTCCTTGGCCTGCCGTTTCTGCTCTGCTATAGCTGCCTTCTCCGCCATTTTCTTTTCCGCAGCCCTCTGCTTTATTTCGCGTTCTTTCGCAGCCTTTGCCTCTCTTGCCGCCTTAATCCTTGCCTCCACATCACCCTGAAGTTCTTCTGGAATATAAGGTTTCACCTGATAGAACTTCCCATTGCGCTTTGCTTCCTTAAGTTTTATCTTGTCCCTTTGAGCCTGTGTACGCGACTTCTCAAGATCGCGATTGAGCGTGCGAAGCGTTTTCTCTTCTTCCTTGAGTTTCATGCGAGTCTCCTTCAGTTGCTCCTTTACATCAGTGATACGCTCCTTAAGATATTTCTGAATGGTATCAGGATTAGAATAGAGAGCCTGAGCAGAAGCAACAGGACAAGATGTGAAAAGCAACGAAACCTGCAACAACATGCAAGCTAATATAGATTTCAATAACGGTTTCATATCGTGAACATATTATTTTCGTTTGCAAAATTATCAATAAATTAAGAAAGTTACAATGAAGTTATAAAAAAAATGATTGAAAAAGGCTACAAACCATAAGCGGAACGCCGATATTTTCTTTTCACGCCATTGAAAAGTTTGCTGCCGAATACGGAGTTTTTCATTTTACGACGTAATTTCTACGTTTTACGTCGTAAATTGTATATTTTACGTCGTAATTTCTACATTTTACGACGTGAAATGAAGAATTCCTCTGCCTGCATGACATTTCTCATTATACGGAAAGAGCAAACTCTGAAAGGAGATTTTTACATGTCTTGTTAATCTTTCCTGTCTAAATCTTTGCTGTTTCCCCAATTATTTGTAATTTTGCGGGCGAAAACAGAACAGAGGAGGGGAAAATCCCTATTCTATCATGTCTTAACAGACAAAACAGGAAAGATATAATTAACTATAAATCAACAAGGAAAAAATGGCAAAAATGAATTTTGGCGGTGTCATCGAGGAAGTAATGACACGCGAAGAGTTCCCTCTTGAAAAAGCACGTGAAATACTGAAAAACGAGACCATCGCCGTCATCGGTTATGGTGTGCAAGGTCCTGGTCAGGCTTGCAATCTGCGCGACAACGGCTTCAACGTCATCGTTGGTCAGCGTCAGGGCAAGACTTTCGAGAAAGCTATCGGCGACGGTTGGGTTCCTGGTCAGACGCTCTTCTCCATCGAAGAGGCTGCCGAGAAGGGTACCATCGTAATGTGTCTGCTTTCCGATGCAGCTGTGATGAGCGTTTGGCCCACTCTGCAGAAGTACCTCACTCCCGGCAAGGCACTCTATTTCTCTCATGGCTTCGCTATCACTTGGAGCGACCGCACCGGTTGCGTTCCTGCAAAGGACATCGACGTCATCATGGTGGCTCCTAAGGGAAGCGGCACCAGCCTTCGCACGATGTTCCTCGAAGGTCGCGGCCTGAACAGCTCTTATGCAGTCTATCAGGACGCTACAGGCCGTGCTCTTGACCGCACACTTGCTCTCGGCATCGGCATCGGCTCTGGCTATCTCTTCGAGACCACTTTCCAGCGCGAAGCTACCTCCGACCTCACTGGCGAGCGCGGCTCTCTGATGGGTGCCATTCAGGGCTTGCTCCTGGCTCAATACGAAGTGCTCCGCGAGAACGGACACACTCCTTCCGAGGCCTTCAACGAGACCGTCGAGGAGCTTACACAGAGCCTCATGCCTCTGTTTGCACAGAAGGGTATGGACTGGATGTATGCCAACTGCTCTACAACCGCTCAGCGCGGCGCTTTGGACTGGTTCCCCCGTTTCCACGACGCCATCAAGCCCGTCATGCAGCAGCTTTATGCAAGCGTGAAGTGCGGCAACGAGGCACAGATCAGCATCGACTCCAACTCTAAGCCCGACTATCGCGTTGGCCTCGAGAAAGAACTTGCAGCCCTCCGCGAAAGCGAGATGTGGCGCACCGCCGAAACCGTCCGCAAACTCCGCCCCGAGAACAACTAATTAATACAATGACAGAGAAAGGGCGATGCGCGTTTTGTTGCGCATCGCCCTCTCTTTGTAAGCGGAAACACCTTAAAGCAAGAGCAATGAAATAATTACCAGTGTCTTTGTACGCAAGGTATCATGTATTTCTTTCCACCACGAATATATATACCTCCTTGTTGTCTGCATGGACTGACAACACGACCATTGAGGTCACATATCGAAGACACGTTGGAGCACCTTGCGATAACATCAGAAATAGGAGTGCTTTTATTAGACAAGAATTCTAAATAATCTTCATTGTAAATAAAATTGTAATGAGCGGTGTAAGTCTCTTTCTCTGTCACAGTCACATTCAAGCGATTACTGTCATACCTGTTTCCTTTGGGATCCGTCCATCCTGCAAACACCAACCGCCAATCCTCGACTTCTTCATCTATATCGTATTCTTCATTATATCTATATGTATAATGAATATATTCTTGATCTGATTTTAGAACTAACATATCGCTTATTTCATTGGCAGGATTGCTAATACTAAGATGCATACGCCCGCAAACTAACAATAGTACAATGTCAGGGTTTGCTATATCTTCCTTAGAAACAACTTCTTCTCCGTATTTTTCCGAGAGGACTTCAACTTCCTCTATGTTGTCAATGATACAACTGTAGTTAACACGTCCGAACACACCTGCAATTTCATTTATGGGAGCTTCGTCATAATACTCTGTTTCATTATCTTCCGAATTATACCAACCTAATCTGGCATCGAACCCGAAAAGCCCATGCCCGTTATTTTCACCACTTAATGCACACATATTATTAGGAACATATAACTTATCTGGTATTCCATCTTTGTTGAGAGAATACCAACCATTGAAGTTATAGCCTTCTGCAGGTTTGCTAAACACATAAAAATTAACATCTGGAGAGTCATAACAAGCTTGAATCATAACTTCGTCCGTGAAGAGTTCATCGTGGGGCGAATATGTTATATAAATCCCGTTGATGTCATAATCAAAATCCTCTTCAGAATAAGTTCCATAGACTTGACCTGCACCAGTAGGATAGGCTGTCACATGGTTACGAAACCAATAATAGCCCTCGTTATCCCCTGCCATTGCAGCCTGCACAGTAAAGAGAAGGAAAGCAAGCAACGACAATTGTTTCATGTTGAAGCATGAGAAGATAGAATTTTTCATAAGTTTTTCTTTTTTGTTTGATATTGATAAATAAAAATAATTATGAGGTTTATGGTTAAGATGTAATGCGCATTGTCAGCCGCTTCATGGGGCATCATCTTCATGCCAAGCAACCATACCGCAAGAACTGCGGAATATGGAAGCAGCCACCAGCGTCGCCAAGGCCATAGCAGTAAAGGCAAGGGATTAAATGGCACTATAAGCCAATTCCAACTTGTGCATGGCAGGGAGGAGAATGCAAAGAGATAGACAAGCAGGATTCCCCAAGCAGCCTGTATGACCAGCAAAGGCCAAATGCAAAACATCCAATGCTTATACAGGCATATCAAAGTGACAAGTAGCATCAAGGATGCACATACCACAGGAGATAGGAATGGTAAGGACAGCCCTTTTTTATCACCATAAGGCACCAATATCTGGCATTCTCGGTCTAACACTCTATGCTCGTTGACGGTTGCATGCTGCAACACTTCAATCATATCCAAAGGGGTTATAATCTTCTCCCGCAGGCTAACCTCACGGTCGCCCTCTGTACCCACAAGGAAATAGAGAATAAATGCCGTCCAGGGTGAACGGTCGAGTTGGCGGCGTACCAATTCACGGCGGGACATGCTGAAGTGTTGAGGCCATTCGCCATAGGTAATAGCACCGTCTGGCTGGACTGCTTCATGTATCAACTGTACACAGGCGTGAACGCATCCACGCGCCATATAGTCGTAGGGGATGTTGGTTCCCTGCGCCACGCGCTCGTCAAGCAGTTGCCACAGCCGTTGCTTCTGTGACACAGAGAGGTGTAGCTCATAGGATGCCACACCCCTGTGGGAGCCTCTGTAGATGTCAAGGAAGTCAGAAGTGGGAATCGCTATCATACCCATTTTCAGCCGTCCAGCTAAGAAGGTCAGTACGCGCTGACTGACGTCCTCACTTTCGTAGCTAAAGCAATAGTCCAAATGGTGTGCCGGACACTCCATGCGCAGGAATGCATGGCCTATGCAGGAATAAAGCACGCTGCCAGGCTGTGCCACCAGAACAGAAGCCTTGATGAAATCATCGTCTGGCTCTCTACCGTTTTCGGCACAGATACGACTGCTTACGGCAAAACTTAGGAATAAAACTATTATCAGTTTTTGCATCCTTCCTCCAAACTTTACATCCTTCCTGTTATGGAATAATGTTTTGCCTCCTGCTCCCGAATTCGGCATTCATAATGCTTTAAGATTTGGAAATAAAAAAAGCGTGGGAGTTGTTTCTTCCGCGCCTATCCCTGTAGTCAGGCTCTCGCATTGCCTTTTCCTAAGGATAAGCAACACAAGCCAGCCCACGCCAAGCGATTATATAAGCTTTTGCTATACATTATATATAACATATAATAATATAGCATTGGCTGGAATATAATCCACCCACGCAAACGTCTTTGTTGCATTACCGCTGTAGGAAAATTCAAATTTGCGAGATTTGACTACACAGACAGTAACGTCCGAAAACGCCTTTTTCCCCATGACAAGCCCCCTTTCCGTTCCCCCGAAGGAGGAAGGCCGGTGTACTCAGTCTTGGGATTCCATTAAGTTTTTTGGCCCGCCCTGCCTCGAAAGGCTGGCTTGGTCGTGTACAAATGTACGAAATAATTTGTATTCAATGCAAGTTTTTAGCAAAAAATCACATGATATATGGAGAATTTCTATGAAATGTGGCAACTTGACTGCATGTACAAGAAAGCCCCCTGGAGTTTCTAACTTCAGGGGGCTGTTCCGTTTAATGCTTTACCAAGCCTTTACGCTCGTTTAGAAGTAATAGCCGAAGCTCAGCTTCAAACCAACTTTCGTGAAGTCCTTGAAGTGGTTCAGGCACATGTCAACATAGAGAGAGGGTTCAATGCTGACGTGGTCGTTCAAGTAGAAGCAGTAACCAACCTCTGGAGCCAGATAAGCATTGTGAGCCGTTTCTGCACCTCCACCTGCGTTGTTAAGGCCATACCTCACGTCGCCACCGAAGAAGAGGCCATTGTCTTTCACATAGTAGCGAGCGCCTGCGCCCAAGTTAAATTCATTGGCACCACCAGTGTGTTCCCATCCTATCAGGCCTTTCAGCATCCAATTGTTAGCAATAAAGTAGCCGCCTCCTGCCTCGATATTCATGCAAAAGCCAGGAACCTTGGAATAACTCAGGCCAAAGCCGCTGAGAGAAGCATTGACGTACTTTGTTCCCTTCTCGAACTGTGCAAAAGCACCCATTGAAACGACTGCGAAAAGCAGTGAAAGAATTAGTTTTTTCATAATGATTGTTATTTGTGGTTAGTATTATGATGAATATATTTCCAATAGTGGAAGCCCTGCAAAGCCATTAGGCCGAAGCCGACAGCAAGGCCTACTGACAGCGGCAAGTGGAAGCCTTCGGGACTGGTGAGGAGGTAGCTGGTGGTGACAACAGCCATGAAGAGCGCGGGAATGAATGCAATCAGGCAATTGTAGTTTCTTCTCGTCAGCCACACAGCCGCTGCCCAGAGCATGAAGCAGGCAAGCGTTTGGTTCGTCCAGGCGAAGTAGCGCCAAAGTACGCCAAAGTCGATAAAGAACAGACCTGTTGTGATAGCAAAGAAGGGCAGGCAGAGCAAAAGGCGATGCTTAATGCTTTTCTGGTCGTAGCCCAGGAAGTCGGCAGCAATAAGTCGTGCACTTCTGAAGGCTGTATCACCACTGGTGATGGGTGCAGCAACCACGCCAAGAATGGCAAGGACGGCGCCAATCGCTCCCATCCAACCTACGCTAATCTCTTTGACCACGATGGCTGGATTGCCCAAAGCGGCAAGCTTCTCGTAGGCCGTCGCTCCCTCTGGACCTGGCAGAGTGCTGGCGAACTTGACGGCTGCGGCAGCCCAGATGAGTGCCACAACGCCCTCGGTTATCATGGCTCCGTAGAAGACAGGGCGGCCAAGGCGTTCACTTGTGAGGCATCGAGCCATCAAAGGACTCTGGGTGCCGTGGAAGCCGCTAATTGCGCCACAAGCTATCGTGATGCAGAGCATCGGGAAGATGGGCAGCCCCTTCGGATGATGGGTGATGAAAGGAGCATCGGTAATCTCAGGCATCCAACCTTCCTTCGTGTAAATGCCCCAGCAAATGCCGACGGCCATCGCCAAGAGAGCAAATCCAAACAAGGGATAAATTCTGCCGATGAGCTTGTCGATGGGCAGCAAGGTGGCAAGGATAAAGTAAAGAAAGATGGCGATCAGCCAAAAGCTGTTCGAGAAGAACCAGCCTTTGTCGGGCGTCATGTTGTCGAGCAAGGAAGCCGGTGTTGTCACAAAGACTGCGCCAACCAAAACCAAGAGTACGAGTGCGCCGACTCGCATCACCAGTCGCATCGTCGGTCCCAGCTCGTTGCCGATAATCTCGGGCAGGGAAACGCCACCGTCGCGAATACATATCATGCCGCAAAGGTAGTCGTGAACGGCTCCCGCGAAGATGCAGCCGAGCACTATCCAAAGGTATGCCGCAGGGCCATAGAGGATGCCCATAATGGCTCCGAAGATAGGGCCGGTGCCAGCAATGTTGAGAAACTGGATGAGGAACACTCGCCAAGCAGGAAGAGGGATGTAGTCAACGCCGTCCTGCTTCTCATAGCAAGGCATCTTAGCGGCATCACTCGGACGAATGACGCGCTCAACAAAACTTCCATACAGGAAATAGCCTAAAATCAGGCAAAGAAGGGAAACAGAGAATGTTATCATCTCTTTATTTACGATTTGACGATTTACAATTTACGATTTATTTGCGATTTAGGTTATTTATCATAAACCAAAGTGAAATGATGAAGGTAAAGACTCCGCCTATCCAATATCCCAGAATTGTGTCGAGGCCGAAGCCGTTCTCTTTGTCCATCAGAATGAAGCAGGCACTCACGGCACACATAAAGACTGCGGGGAAGTAGCTGATGAGCCAAGACCAGCGGGGCAGAATGCCGCGTCCGTCAGTGCGATGCTTCAGGAAATGCGCGATGGTGAAGAAGGTGAAGGTCGCCAGAACCTGATTGAACCAAGAGACATAGAGCCAGAGCACCTTGAAGCTGCTGACATTCAGCATGACGATGGCGACGGCGAACAAGGGGGGGGTGAGGACGAGTCGCTTCAGGAGTGGCTTCTGGTCGTAGTGACTGAAGTCCGCCACAATCATTCTGGCTGCCCGGAATGCACTGCCGCCAGTACTCATCGGGGCTGCCACAATGCCAAGCACAGCAAGCACAAGTCCTGCATTGCCCAGCCAGTCGTTGCACATCCGCTCCACCAAAAGGCCTGGATTCATCTTGACCGTGCCGCAATTTGTCATGGCGTTATAGAGCTTCTCGTAAGGTGTAGCGCCAGCAATATCCATCAAATCGACGAACTTCATCGCGGCTGCTGCCCAGATGAGGGCAACCACGCCTTCAGTCACCATTGCCCCATAGAAGCAACGCAGGCCGTACTTCTCGTTCTTGATGCAGCGTGCCATCATCGGACTTTGCGTAGCATGAAAGCCGCTGACCGCTCCGCAGGCAATCGTGATGAAAAGACCTGGGAACAAAGGCGTATAGCTCACAGGATAATGGTCGCTAAAGGCTTCGGCTATGCTGGGGATATTACCTTCGTGAGTGAAGATGCCGAAACCGATGAGGACAGCCATGATGAGCAGTGCCGCTCCGAAGGCAGGATAGATGGTCCCAATGACCTTATTGATGGAGAATACCGTGACGGCGAGGTAGAAGACAAGAATCAGGACGGTCCAAATCAGGTTGGTATCGGCGACGTCGAACAGCCTTAAAGTCAGTTGCTCCATCAGTCCTGCGGGAATCAGCACAAAGGAAGCGCCCACGCAAATCATCAGGACAAGCGTCACGACTCGCATCACCAACCGGCACACGCTTCCAAGTTCGTCGCCAATAATCTCCGGCAGTCCCATTCCGCCTCTGCGAATGCTTATCATGCCCGCCATATAGTCGTGCATGGCTCCACCAAGAATGCAGCCCAGCACTATCCAAATGAAAGCAGCAGGGCCATAAAGAACGCCCATCATGGCTCCGAAGATAGGTCCTGTACCTGCGATATTGAGGAACTGCACCGTATAGACTTTCCAAGTGGGCATCGGGATGTAGTCGGCTCCGTCCTGCTTCGTGTAGCAAGGCGTCGCGCGATTCGGCTCAACGCCAAACACTTTTTCAACAAATGTGCCATAGATCAAGTAACCCAGCACCAAACAAGCCAAAGCGATACAAAATGTTAACACCTTATTTTACTATTTGACTATTTGACAATCTCACAATTTATAATTCGATTGCAAAAGTACAAAAAAAAAACAGAATTACGCACCTGTCACCTCAAGAAATAATTGCAATGTCAACAATATCCCGGACAATATCTCGGCTGTTAGAGCGTTAGACTATGTGTGATGCAGTCTGGAAGTTCCTCCTGATAGTGCGTGACCATGACAAGCGTCTTGTGAGGACGCTGGCAGAAGTGTTTGATTATCTGGCGTACGAGACAGCGGTTGCGGTCGTCGAGGCCATGCAAAGGCTCATCGAGGATAAGTAGTTCGGGATCTTTCACGAAGGCACGCGCAAGGAGGCAAAGCCGCTGCTCGCCGCTGCTGAGTTGCAGGAACGACCGGTCGGCAATGCCTTCCACACCAAAGATGCGCATCCAGTCGAGACACGACTGCCTCTGCTCCGGACGTGGACGTACATAAAGGCCTACGGAATCAATCAATCCGCTTGCCACGACATCAATAGCAGGAATATCCTTGAGATAGGCTCTGTGCATCTCAGGGCTGACATAGCCGATGTGTCGCTTTATCTCCCAAATGCTTTCGCCCGTACCACGGCGGTGGCCGAAGAGTTCGATGTTGCAGGCGTAGGCTTGTGGATTGTCGGCACAGACAAGGCTGAGCAGCGTGCTCTTGCCAGAGCCGTTGGGTCCGCTGAGTGCCCATCGCTCGCCTTCATGCACGGTCCAATCAAGAGGCTTCAGGATGGTACGGTCGCCATAGCGTATGCTGACATTACGGAAACGCAGTATTTCGCCGCCTTCCGCAGGATAGAAGTCTTTTTCGCTCAGGTCTCGAACAGGCAAGTCTGCTATCCATCGCCTTTTATCGTCACCTAATACAGGTTTGGGCAGGGCCGCATATTGCTTTCTGTACTCTGCAAGCGTCATCTTCGGAAGCAGTCGCAGGCCCTCCACAGGCAGGACATGTGTGATGAAGTCGGGAATATCGTCACGCTTGCTCAGGACAAGGATAACAAGAAGTCCGGCCTCTTGCGTCAGCGACCCAAGCAGGTTTCGGAAGTTGATGCGCGCTCCGGCGTCGAGGCCGATAAAAGGATTGTCGATAATAAGGACGCGCGGAGTGTTGGCAAGTGCCTTTGCTATCTGGTACTTGCGTAACTCTCCGCTGCTCAAGGAGATTATGGGAGTCCCTCCCACCGTCGGCATATCGTCCGCGATGTCGTGCTGGTTCCAGCGTTGCTGGTAGTAATATGTTCCGTCCTGCTCGCCATAGGAATCGCGAAAGGAGATGTACTTCAGGTTCTCGCTTACGAGCCGCGATGTGCTTGGCGAGAAGTCGTATTGCACCTCGTTTAGGAGCAAAGGGTAATGCCCCGTCAGGATTTCCACGAGGCGCGACTTGCCCGCAGCATTATCGCCAACTATGGCAATCTGTTCGCCTCGCTTTATCTCTAAATTTACCGGCTCAGCCATCCGCCAAAGCGGGTGACGGGGGATTCCGTTCTCTATCTTAATCATTGATGCTATACTTACTTGTCATTAAACAGCTTTGGTAGTTGGCAAACTTAACGTGGGTAGTTGATAAACTTAACGTGCTTCGTTGAAAAATTTGGCGTGCGAAGTTTGAAAATGAAATTTTCGTCATCATTCATCTGCTTCCTGTCCTCAGCAAAACGTACTTCGTCATCTTTGGAAACAATTGTATCTTGTTGTTCATCTTATAATCTTTTGCTTCTTTCTGTTCAAAACCATCTTATTTCAAGTTAACCGCGAAAGACTTTGAGGTGAACAAATAACTTTAAATCAATTCTATTTATCGATATTCAACGAGTGGTTTACAATATGTCTTATTAACAACTCTGTCACGCATAAGCTTCATGTCTGTAAAGTTTCTGCTGATGTTTTGCACAAGTTCTATATAGCTGTCTGTTCCATCATCCTTTTTATAATAATAAGGCTTTATAGATATACAGTTCTTGTGTTCAAATATTGTATTGAGCAAAGTACGGTCTGAGTTGCCACAAGAATGCCCCATAATGCATACTTGGAATAACTTAGAGTCCATGAATGCCAATGCCTTTCTATAGTTGTCTGACTCCTGATACCTTATGGTCTTGATATTTGTTAGACACTCATTATTATTAAGGTTCTGGAGCTTTTTGTATTTGTCTTCAAACTCATCCCCATAGCCAAAAATCATGCTATCAGGGGATTCTAATACCCCGTGTATATGATTAAGACTAAAGATGTCTCTATTTTCTATATATTCGTTAGCAGTCTTTGTATAATTGAAGTTCAACAGCATGATATTTTCAGGAAGCATGTATGCTCTTGGATATTCAGTATAAAGCGTAGGATCTTCTTTGAATTTATCAACTCTGTGAATATCTCCAGACATTATGGGATTTATTCCATAATTGTTAAGTTTTACTTCCCAGATATCTGTTTCCTGTTTGTTACACCACTCTATATATTTATTCAGCTTTTCTTTGGCTTCAATGGATATATCGGACGACTCTATGGGTGCATATATTTTCTTTTTAATATCTTCAATAACAGAGATGTCCTGTTGATTGATGGTTGTCAGATATTTCGTTAATAGTGCTTGAATATATTGAAGTTGTTTGTTTAGTGTTGCTATTTCTTGCTCTGAATACACTTCTAATGCATGATATTCCAACAATCTGTAATACTCGTTTTCTATATCAACCCATCCCTTTGTTTCTACACTTTTAATGATATTCGAGAAGAAAGGTGTATATTCATACTTGTCACCTGATTTTATATTAAAATTATCACTGTGTCCCCAAAACTTATCTGGTATAATTGACGAACTAATGATTTTACATAAGCCATCATCAGTTACTCGATTATGGCTATTATAATGATTCTCCTTTCTTTGAACCCAATACCAGTTTATGAAATCTTCATATTTGGTCTTGAGTCCATGAGCCAAATCAAATCCGTTGCCTATGAGAACGAGTCTATTCATCTACAATGTTTTCTTTGTTTACAATTTCACATAGTTGATTTAGAATCCCATATTCTTTATGCTTCAGCACACCATATTTGCCAACAGATTTCTCTTGCAAAACATTGTTAAGTATATGACATCTTTTTAACTGAGGAATAACGTTATCCCTTAATCGGTCATAAAAATCAGCCAATTCCTTTTCACTTGTTGGAAATTTGTATCCTTTTTTCCCTTGTGGACTTATTATTACTGCTCTCCGACTTCTTAAAAATGAGATTTTTGAAATGGGGTCTCCTATCTCAATACCGCGCTTTTTAAGATTTTGTTTAATTTCCTTTGATGAAATAACTCTAAAAGGATTGCGTGTAGATTCTTGTATAAGATACTTTATTAGTTCGACTCCTTCACTATCACTATTTTCATATAACTCAATATATTGTTTTGCGGTTTCCAATGATAGATAATAGAGTTCCTTGTCAAAACGTTCACTAAAAAGATTTTCTGCTGCAAATAGTGTAATAGATTCCCATGGAAACCACTCTATCGTTACATTACCGCTTATTATGTTATGAATATGCTGTGCTTGCTCTTTATCATATTGATGGCAATAATACTTACAAATCGTACCGGCATAAACATCTGCATATTGCAATAGTATTTCTTCTTTGGTGTCCTCGGCAAGTCGGAAAGTATTATACGAGAACAATGTTTTTCCCATTATTCCATGTTCAATCATGTATTGTTTAAGAGAATTCTGAAATTCGGGATAGCCTAATTTATCAAATACAATATGTATTTCATCGTAATCTTGAAGGAATCGTTTTGATAATAAACGCTGAAAATACTTAATATATGAGGCCTTGTATTGTAACCCCGAATCTTTATCAATTTTAGATTTGTCTATAACTAATGAAATTACGTAATGTTCGACACCTTTAAAAGCCATTAGCACTTTAACCCTTTTATTGTAGTTCAGATTTTGAGATTTAATATATCCTTGTTGAATGTTATTATTCTTAATAATCGTTTGCAAGAGATTCTTTGCCGAATCAACATCCTCCTCTTTAATAATCACCGCGCTATATACCATATAAGGTAACACACCGCTCTTCTCAAGTTCTAATGATGGTGTTCCGCTTTCGTCTATATAAATATAGGCTTTCATTGCTGTCAACATTTTATTACACCTTATCTATAACGCTTTGTAAGTTCTTCAAATTAAATTATCAGCACTTACATTATATCCACAATTTCTAAGTTCCTTTACTAACATTAGTTTCCAATTCTCATGTATAGAAGCATAGCAAACGCCGTTGATATCACTTGGCATTTCAATATCATCTTCTAATAGCAAAAACACATTTGAGCGTTTAAGTTTAGCCATAAAGTACCCCATCTCTAATATGACATTTTGCCTTGCACGAGGTTTGTATCCTTCTTCTTTTACAGCTTTCACTTCATCATCCGCTGTCATTAGTATTATTGAGTAATTAACTTTCCCACTATATTCTTCAAACTTTTCAATAATAGTTTTACCTCCATTAGCTTGTTCACTTAGAATAATTGGTTTCAATCCCAACTCTAATAATACTGCTTTGACTTCATTTTTCAATGCTTTGTTATGGCCATGAACAATAAAAACTTTATTACTTGGGGGAGTAGAAGTATTTTCTTCTTTAGCAGAAGACTCGTCTCCTTGAGGCAACAATGCTTTTAATATGTTCAGCATTTCATCTAAATATTGGAAATCGTAGCGGCTGTTAAAATCTAAATTTAAGGCTGCTGTAGTAAATCTCATTTTGATAAACTTACTAATCTTAAGCTTATCTACATATATAACACATTGGTTTTTCCAAATAGATGCATCTTCTTTAAGTGCATTACTCACGATTTTATTTCGGTTCTTGGAAACATTCTTTTTTATTTCCATTCCCCTCTCTATAAGTGATGTTAATATGTCCATATGCTAATTGTTATTTCTCCATCAATCCGTCTATTTCCTGCATCAGTCGCTCTGTCTGCTGTAACACATAGATGATACTCTGGTAGTGCTTCACATCTTCGAAACTTAGTGTTAGGCCTTTGCGGTCTTTAAGCCATTTCTGTGCAGGCTGATATCCGCCAATATAGAAGTTCCAAGCGGATTCTGGTACACCTTCGAAGTATTGCTCACTATTGATATATACGCGGTCCTGCTCCCAATAATAGCAATCGACTTGCAAAGTGCCTACGGCAGGGAATGAGACGCCTATCTGGTTGGGCAGACCTTCCATTAGATGCAATTTGCGAAGTTTTGTCCCAAGGGCTGCAAGAGTATGATAGCGTTCTGCATCTGTTGGATATGGAATGCGAGGGAAGTCTATCTTCAGGAACTCCTTGTAGCGTTCACGATAAGTGGGAGAATGGAGCACAGCATAAATGTAGTCGAAGAGTTCCAACGACTCTGCTTGTTCGCCCAAAGACTGCTCTATTTGTTGAACGATTTGAGGGTTTAAGTTTGGAATGTCTTCATCTCCGTAATGAATAAAAAGTGGCGATGAATAGCTTCTTGCAGAGTGGAAGTTACCTTCGCAGGGATATTGAGACAAAAAAACATGCTGCCAGTTTTCAGAGTTTTCTGCCGTCCTTCGCCAGTGCATAGCAAGATTATTCCTTTTGAAATTACATATTAACTTTGGTCTTGAACGAAGTGCATACTTGGGATTAAGGTAATAGTGGCGATTGTCAAAAGGTTTATAAGAAACAATATAAAAGTCTCCTTCTTTTGGTTCTATGCCGTTCTGGATAAGTTTTTCTATCAAACTTTCCTTTGTAAAGTCCATTAAAAGGGCATCGTTTGATGTAGTTATTCCACTTGAACAGAGATGAAAGAGTTCATCTATCTTAAATCCCTTTTCATATTCATTTAGTAGAGAATCATCCTTGGGCACGAAGAAATAATTGGGAGCCTCAGGAAAGACTTCTTGCCAATAATCATCACTCCACGAAAGACCATCAAGAATGTTGTATTTGTCTAGTCGACTGCCGTAAATCTCATGATGGAAAACTTGTGCGAGGGTGTTGGTCTGCTTTTTTCCTGTTTTTACAAAAATGTTGATTGACACACCTTGCATGATGTCAAAGACATTTTCATCCTTGCTCCCATCAGGACAAGTTTCGTGTTTTCGAGTGTTTCCATGAAGGTCGAGAATATACACCTTATCGTAAGACTCAAGCATTGATTTTCGCATTTGGCGCTGAATAACCCCATTTATAAATGAGTTATTTGATATAAAGGCCAAGATACCCTCACCATTCTTATTAATATAATATTGCCCAAGGCGATAGAACTTGATGTAGTCATCACTAAGAGGCTGGATGTTTCTTTCGTTCAAGTCCTTCTTATAGTCAGCAATAAGGTCCGTTATCCATTTGCCATTGTTCTGGCTGCTGATGCTATACGGCGGATTACCTATCATCACCATTACAGGATAGTCGCGCTTGATAACATTGGCTTCTGTGGCTTCGCGGCTGAGCCATTGGGAGAAGAGGGTGCGAGGCTCGTTGTTGCTCTCTTCAAGGGAGTTGGTCAGATAGACTTGCAGACGCTTGTCCGTCTTGTGCTGATAGCCTGTCTCAGCAAGCAACATGTCGAGCTTGACGTGGGCAACAGCATAAGAAGCCATCAGTATCTCGAAGCCGTGCAGACGAGGCAGAAGATGTTGCTCTACATATTGCTGCCAGATACCTTGATTGCCGCGATAATGGTCGTATATCTGATTCACCACCTCTGCCAGGAACGTACCTGTTCCTGTGGCTGGGTCGAGAATCTGCACTTTGTGGAAGGATTTCGTGGTGTGCTTCATTCCGTCCTTTGTACGGCGGTCATAGCGTTGCTCTTCCGACACTTCCTTTTGTATCGTCGAGTAGTCAGCAAGTCCTTCAGGTAATCCGAACTCTGTCTTTAGAATTTCATCTACAGCCCTCACAATAAAGCCCACAACAGGCTGAGGCGTGTACCAAACACCCTTTGCCTTTCGCAACTTGGGATTGTACTCCGAAAGGAAGTCCTCGTAGAAATGAATCATGGGGTCGTGATGGCGTTTGTCGTTGCTATAATTTGCCATCAACTTTTGCAAATCTGTAGCCTGAAAGACTGTCACCAAATCGTCAACCACCCAAGCAATTCGCTCGTCGAGGTCGTTGCCAGCAATGTTATTGAATATCTGACGAAGGAAGGGGTTGGTCTTGGGAATGAGACGAGCAGCTTCCTCACGACTGAAGTCCTCTGGTGTATCATCATGCAGGCGGGCAGCAAACATGCCGTAAGCAATCGTCTGGGCATAGATGTCTGCGAAGTCCTCTTTCTTCAAATCCTGTATAAGCACGAGTTTGAACGCTTCATATTGTCCCCGCAGGTTGTCGTTCTCGAAAGTGTCTTCCTCATCGTTCATCGCCGTCTCGATGATATTTGCCAACAGTCGGGCTTTACCTGCCATCAGTTTTGCAAGGCGAGGTGCAGAAGTGATGCGCTGGATGGCTAATGCTCCCAAGTGCTGAATCATGCCGATGAACTTATCTTCCGCCTCAGCTATGCCTACAATCTTATCTCCTCTTGTCTCTGCAATCCTCACGCTATCCACGAACTCGCCATTTTCGTAGAGGTGAAAGTCCAGATAGTCAGTAAAGATGATATAGTCAAGAGCCTGCTTGTAGCGGTCGAACTGCTCTTTATGACCGTTCTTGTTGCGTCCGTCAAGGTCGTTGTCGTTCACATCCTTTGCCTCCACAAAGAAGACAGGCAGATGGTCTTTCTCGCGAGAAATGATATAGTCAGGCGCTCCGCACTCGAAGTGCGCAGGCTCATTTGTCACAATCATCTTAGGCAAAAGGCTTTGCAAGAGGTCTTTCAAGGCAGGACGATAGGAGTGTTCACGGGCAATACCTGTCTTGTACTGCTTGTTCAGTTCGTCGATATATTGTTTTAGAATGTCCATCATGATTTTTCTTTTCCTTTCCTAATCTCATCCAGCAGCAAGGGCCTTTCAGCCATTGGCGATTATTTCGTTTCATCAATCCGTTTCTTTGATTTGCTTTGCTGTAGGGTTTGTTACTCTCTCCTTGTTCTTCTTCACGAAGTCTGCCCAGCCTTTGTACTTGTGGTCGCTTTCAGGCTTGCCCATCTGCAGGAAGTGGCAGTAGGCAGCTCCAAGGGCATCGGTGGCATCGAGGAACTTGCCCATCTCTTCTTTCTCGACATGAAGCATCCTTCTCAGCATGTCGGCCACCTGCTCCTTGCTGGCATTGCCATTGCCAGTAATCGCCATCTTTATCTTCGAGGGCGCATACTCCGTAATCGGCACTTGCCTTTGGATGGCCGCAGCGATGGCAACGCCCTGGGCACGTCCAAGTTTGAGCATACTTTGTATGTTCTTGCCGAAGAAGGGGGCTTCAATCGCCATACAGTCGGGCAGATAGCCCTCTATGATGCTACAGACGCGCTCGTAGATATGCCCAAGCTTGAGATAAGCGTCAGAAAACTTGCGCAAGTCGATGACACCCAAGGCAAGCATCTCTGCCTTTTTGCCATCCACGCGAAGCACGCCATAGCCCATGATGCTCGTGCCAGGGTCTATGCCAAGTATAATCTGTTCCATTTAGTCGTTTGGGAGATTCGTCGTTTGGTCGTTTAGGGATTTATGTGTACAAAAGTACGAAATAAATGTGAAAAACGGGCAAAAGTTCATAATAATTCTTCATTCTTTATTTTTCATTCTTCATTTTTTCGTACCTTTGCATGAGAAATCAAACGGAACAATGAAAAAGGTATTCTTTATCGCGCTGGTTGCAACATTTGCTCTGCAAGCACAGGCACAAACACAAAAACAAAAAGTTAACGTCAGCGAAATCGAAGCTGTTGCCACGACAAAAGCCGAGAACTATGCGGAAATCACTTTCGATACATTACGTTATAATTTCGGCAAGTTCTCGAAGCAAGAGCCACTTGTGCACTGCTCTTTCCCCTTTACCAACACCGGCACAGCACCGCTCATCATTCATCAGGCCTTTGCCAGTTGCGGTTGCACCATTCCGACCTACACAAAGGAGCCTATCAAGCCAGGCGAGAAAGGGGTAATCGATGTGACCTACGATGGAACAGACAAGTTCCCAGGACGCTTTCAAAAGACAATCACCATCCGCTCCAATGCCACAAACGAAGTTGTTCGCCTGACAATTGAAGGTACGATGGAATAAAAAGACAGATACTAAACAAACAAAACCATGAAAAAGTACATTGCTGAATGTATCGGTACATTTGTGCTGACATTCCTCGGCTGCGGTGCAGCCGTCAGTCTTGGCTGTGCAGAAGCTAACACAGCCGCAGTTGTCGGAACTGCCATTGCCTTCGGCCTTGCTGTCGTGGCTATGGCTTACACCATTGGTGGCGTTTCCGGTTGCCACATCAATCCTGCCATCACACTTGGCTGCCTTGTTACTGGTCGCATCAGTTGTAAAGACAGTATCGGCTACATCGTCGGCCAGGTCATCGGCGCCATTATTGCAGGTGCTGCTCTGGCTGCCATCTATGGTGCAGAGACAGGCATCGGAACGAATGGCATTGGTGCTGGCTGCAACGGATGCTGGTGCATTGCGCTTACCGTTGAGATCATCCTGACCGCCCTCTTCGTTCTCGTAGTGCTGGGAGCAACGCACAAGACAAACGGAGCGACAGGCAACTTCGCAGGTCTCGCCATAGGTTTGTCTTTAATACTCATCCATCTGGTAGGCATCCACTTTACCGGTACGAGCGTTAACCCTGCCCGTTCTATCGGCCCTGCCATCTTTGCAGGCGGCGAAGCACTTCAAAACGTATGGATCTTTATCGTTGGCCCATTTGTAGGTGCTCTTGTTGCTGCTATCCTCTGGAAACTCGTTGAGACAAAGGAATAAAGAATTACATTCTGATAAAAAGGAACCGTCTGCGTCCAAAAGCGTAGGCGGTTCTTATATAATAATATGGAATATATGTCTCAAGAAGGCTATGACAAAATCGTAGCCGAACTTCGCCAACTTGAAACTGTGGAGCTACCGCGAGTGAAAGAAGCAATAGCAGAAGCCCGCGACAAGGGCGACCTCAGCGAGAACTTCGAGTATCATGCCGCAAAGCGTGAGCAGGGGAAGCTCCTGGGCAGGATACGCTTCAAGCAGAGGGTACTGGAGTTTGCAAGGGTGATAGACACGTCGAAGCTCCGCAGCGACGGCATCGGACTGCTGAACAAAGTGGAAATGGTCAACTTGAGCAACAACACAAGGATGACTTACACGATTGTCAGCCCGCACGAAGCCAACATGAGCGAAGGCAAACTCTCCATCAAATCGCCCATTGCCCAATCCCTTTTGGGCAAGAACGAAGGCGACGTGGTGGAGGTACATGTGCCATTAGGCACCTTGAAGCTGCGCATCGAAAGTGTCACACGGTGACATACTTTTTGACAGCATGGGCTATGCCATCTCGGTCGTTGCAATCTGTGATGAAAGTGGCTGCTTCTTTAACAGGCTTCTTGGCATTTCGAGTGGCACAGGAAATGCTTGCAAAGCGCATCATGTTTAAGTCGTTATAGCCATCCCCACAGCAAAGCAACTCATCTGCCGTACCCCCTACCCTTTCAAGAAGTAGCTGAAGCGCTCCCGCCTTATCAATGCCTTTTGGCATTATCTCGAGAAGGAAGCTCTCGCTGCGATAGGCAGTGAGGCAGTCCTCGAATTGCTTATTAATCCTACGCTCTAAATGCCAAAGCTTGCGAGGCGGACCTGTGACAATGCACTTATGCTGCGGGTGCGTGATGGCCTCTGCAAGATTTCTCACTTCGAGCAGAGGCATTTTGTTGGCTCGCGCTATGTATGCCGACCTATCGTCCGGACTGCCCTGAACCAGAATGCTATTGCCCCTGTAACCGTGAATATGGAACCCGTCACCGACGGCTTGCGCAAGCTGAGGGATGATATCGGAAGGGATGGTCTGCTCTTTGAAAGGCTTGCCTGCTGCACAATCCCAAACAAGGCTCCCGTTGTAGGCAATGATGAAGCCTCCGTACCCCTGCATCTCCAACTGCTCGGCATAAGGAAGAATGCTGTAAAGAGGCCGTCCACTGGCAAGAATAATGGCAAGGCCTCGTTGTTGTGCCTCAATGAGAACCTGCTGACTATAAGGTGTAATGTCCTTGGCAGAGGTAAGCAGAGTGCCGTCAAGGTCCGTGGCAAGGAAGCGAATCCCTAACCCTTCTATCGTTTTTGGTGGATGTCCTGAGATTAAGAAAGGCTCTTTAATCATCTGTCAATTTCAGAATGAGCGTCGTGGCACCAATAGTGATAACAGAGCCGTCATGGAGACGAATACGGTCTTGGTCGCGGAGGATGTCATTCATACAGAAGGTACCCGTGCCTGATGGTGCGTCACGAAGGATATACTGCAGTTGTCCGTCCTTGCCCCGCTGCACTCGAATGATGCAATGCTTTGTATCGACACTTGGATCAACGGTTTCAATGGGTTTGTTGATATTCGTGCCATGCACATATCGCCCGAACACATTGTCGCCCATCTCAAGTGGAATCTCTTGACGATAGTGGAAAGCATTCTCAACAACAATAATAGCCCCCCTCCAAACCTCCCCCCGAGGAGGGAGGCTTTCTGCCGCAGCCCCCCCCTCCTCCTCGGGGGAGGGGTTGGGGGCAGGAGCTTTTATTGCAAATTGCTTCTTGCACTCGCTACATACAAAGACGAGACGCTGACCTGGTTGATAGCGCGTCTCGTCGAAAAATGTATAGCTGTTGCACTTGGGGCAACGAACCTTCTTCATTATTATATTATTTACAATTAACCATTATATGTTTCCCTTTTCTTAAGGGAGGACTGTGGGGAGATACTTCACATCACCTTTCAGTCGATAAAGCCAGGCTTGGGAAAAATCGCTGCACTCGTTCTTGCTTTTACGAATCATGTCGTTGGCTTCGTCTTCTGTAGCAAAACCTGGAATAATAACACGCACCATACTTCCTGTCATGCAGGCTTGAGCATTGTAGCCCTTTTCTTGAAGTTGGGCAGCATAGCTGAGAGCACGTTTCTCGCTTAAAGCACTTGCAAGGACAATCGCATATGGAAATTCTTCTTGGCTGCTCTTTTGGAGAAGTGCTTCTTCCTTTGGTGCTTCCGTCACACTCTCTTTAGCCGGAACCTCAGGTTTGTTCTCTACCACCAGAGAAGGAAGTTGAAGAGGAGCAGAAAAGAATGCAGCCTTTGCTTTATGACCAATTTCTGAAATTGTATTTTCAATAGGCGATGCAAAAGTAAAGAAGAGCAAAATGGAAGCTGCTACTGCGGTTGCATAATTAAAAGCACGACGATTGATACGGATTGTAATTGTATCCTGATCAGCAGAGATACTGGTAAGCCTTGTCTTTTTTTCTGCAAGCCTCTTTGCCCTCTGCTGACGCACCTGATGGCTCAACTTCGAGAAGGGAACAGCATCAAGCCCGTAGTATTCCGGCGAAGCAATACCAGACTGTTGCGGAAGGAAACCAATCTCGCCAGTCTCTGCATTGCGAAGCAAAGAACCCATGCTTCCGAAAGGCACTATGCCGTCCTCTTCAAGTGTCTGAAGGAGTTCATCGACATATTCAATGCACATGATGCGCACAGCCTGACGCGAAAGATTGTGCATCTTAGAGAGTGAGACGATGAAATCTTCACCCTCTTCAAATTCGTTTCGCTGAAAAGAAACTGTACGATAAGGGGGCAGGAAAATCCCCTCCTCGTCTATACGACGACTACTCTTCTCTTTGACGATAAAGGTTCCCAATTGGGGCACATCAACTTTGTCGTGATTGAGAAGCAAATACTCAATATGTGTTGACAATTCTATCATGCCGACAAAGGTACGACTTTCGTTTGAGAGCCACAAACTTTTCGGGAAGAAGTTATCAACAATTTTTCAAGCAAAACTTTAATCCTTTTCCTCTTTGACGGCCTTAATTTGCTCAGCCACTTCTGGTTTCACCTTGTATCGCTTATTCAATCCTTTAACAATGTCGTTTGTGATGTTATACTTGGGGTTGGCAATGAGAAGATTGTCTCCTGCCTTTACCATAACGTAGTCGTACTTCTTTGTCTTGTTGTATTGCTTCAAGAAGGATTGTATGCTGTCGCGAGCCTCTTCGTTGATACGCGCCTGCTCCAGAGCAAACTCATTCTGCAGGCGGTCGGCTAATTCTGCGAGGTCGCGTTGTTCCTTTTCGATTGAAGCCTGAGCGCGCTCCACTTCGTCACGTGTGGTAAATTCATTATTCTCGTACTTCTTTTGAACCGAAGCTGCATGACTCTCCAATGCGCGTTGCTTTTGTGCGAGCGTTTTCTGTATATTGTTACCCTTACGGGTTAGCACCTCGCTATAATCCTTATAGAGCTGGTACTGGCTCATTAGTGTGTCAAGCTCGACATAGGCAATCTTCAATCCCGTTGTTGTTTCTTCTGTCTGGACAGTTTCTTTTACTGTCTCCTCTTCTTCCTTGGCTCCGCAAGCGGCCAAAAGCAATGTAGCCGCAAAGGCCGCATAGGTCAGATTCTTATTCATAAATTAGCGTTAGTATTATGTTTTTGCAAAAGTACAAAGAAAAATAGAGTTAAGGATGATGAGTTAAGAAAAATTAAGAATAAAAGAGAGACATTAGCGTTTTCTTTCTTTTGCATGCTTGCGTTCACGCCTTTCAAAGGCATCCATGCTCTGAACGCAATGTATGCCTCGTTTGCGCATTGCCTTACTGCCGCCAATATGTGTGCTGCCAAACTTGCTTCCTGGCTTCAGAAGTATTTTAATGCATAAAAACAATACGGAGAAAGCAACAATTCCAAGTGTAATAAGTACGAGTTTCAACATAATTCATTATCTTTGCCTGCAAAGATACAATAATATCCAATAATTTATAGTTATAAATTAAGATAAAACTCGTTAATTATGAATAATAAGTCATTACAACCCGAAAGTGTATTCAGATGCTTTGCGCAAGTGAACCAAATTCCTCGTCCTTCGAAGCAAGAAGAGAAAATGATTGACTTCCTGCTTGACTTCGGACGAAAGCTCGGCCTTGACACCCGTCGGGATGAAACTGGCAATGTCATCATACGCAAGCCTGCCACTCCCGGCATGGAGAACCGTCAAACCATCGTCTTGCAAAGCCACATGGATATGGTTTGCGAGAAGAACCGCGGCCTTGACTTCGACTTCACGAAGGATGCCATCCAAACTTATATTGATGGCGAATGGATGAAGGCAAAGGGCACGACGCTTGGTGCCGACGACGGCATCGGCATTGCTATGGAAATGGCATTGCTGGAAGCGACAGATATTGTGCACGGGCCATTAGAATGTATCTTTACCCGTGACGAAGAGACCGGCCTAACGGGAGCAGAAGGCATGAAGTCGGACTTTATTTCAGGACGTTTACTCATCAACCTTGACAGCGAGGACGAGGGACAGATATTTGTTTCCTGTGCTGGTGGCTGCCGCACATTTGCTCAGTTCAACTATACCGACGAGGCACTTCCTGCTGGTTTCTTCACCTTCTCACTTGCCATTAAAGGTCTTACGGGCGGACACAGCGGTGACGACATCGACAAGAAACGGGCTAATGCCAACAAGCTTTTAGCACGCTTCCTTTATCTTTCCCAGCAGAAATACGACCTGCGTCTCATCGACATTCAGGCAGGCGGCCTCCACAACGCCATTCCTCGCGAGGCATGGTGCCTGTGTGCTGTTCCCATGAAGGACAAGGAAAACATCACCGTAGATTGGAACCTCTATCAAGCCGACGTCGCAGAAGAGTACAGCGTCACAGAAAAGACGATGGAGTTCGCGCTGCAAAGCGAAGAACTGGCAACAAATGCAGTCAACAAGGACTGTACGCAGCGGCTTATCAAGGCTCTGCAGGCAGTCGATAACGGTGTCTTTGCCATTTGCCAAGACCTTGACCTTGTCGAGACGAGCAGCAACTTGGCCAGCATCCATAAAGTTCCCGAAACAAAGACCATTGATATTAACAGCAGTCAGCGGAGCAGCATCTACAGTGCCCGCGTCAACATGGCAAACACCTTTGCCGCCGTTTTCGAGCTGGCAGGTGCAAAGGTAGATATAGGCGAAGGTTATCCAGGTTGGAAGATGAACCCAAACAGTGAGTTACTGAACATCACCGTCGAACAATACAAAAGGCTCTTCGGCAAAGAACCTATTGTACGCGGCATTCATGCAGGTCTCGAATGCGGGCTTTTCAGCGAGAAGTTCCCCGGCATGGATATGGTAAGTTTTGGGCCGACGCTTCGTGGCGTACACAGTCCCGACGAGAAGTTACTCATCCCCACTGTCCAGATGGTGTGGGACCACCTGCTCGCCATTCTCAAGGAGGCACCGAAGAAAGGTTAAAAGGCTAAAGAGTTGAAATGAAGTTAAAGATTTTACTGCCTCTTCTGGCTCTTTTGCTGGCTGCCTGCTCCGATTACGAGAGTTTCTCGGACAATCCAAGCTTCCGTCTTTCCTTTTCGCAAGACACTGTTGCCTTCGACACGCTGGTCAGCACCATTCCCAGCAGCACAAAGACACTCTATGCCTTCAACAACAATGGCAACGGGATACGCATCAACACAATACAATTGGAGGGAGGTAGTGCGAGCCATTTCCGCGTGAATGTGGACGGACGCTACCTGGATCAAGGCACTTGGAATGACTTCGAGGTTCTCCGTCACGACAGCCTTATCATTCGTATCGAGATGACACCACCAGAAGCGGGAACAAACGAGCCGCTATACTTTGAAGACAAGCTTCACTTCTATTTGGAGAATGGAGCGCAACAGACCGTCGTGCTCTCTGGCGGCTCCATTGATGCTTACATCAAGAAAAGCGGACTGATTATAGAATCCGACGAGACGCTTCTCACCGACAAGCCATACGTCATCTATGACTCGCTTGTGGTGAAGCAAGGTGCTACGCTGACACTCACAGAGGGCACAAGACTGATGTTCCACGACAAAGCTGCTCTGCACGTCTATGGGAAGTTAAAAGTCCAAGGCAGCATCGAAAAGCCCGTCGTGCTCAGAGGCGACAGGTTGGACCACATGTTCGACTATCTTCTGTACGACAACACACCCAGCCGTTGGGAAGGCATCATCATACATCAAGGAAGCTACGGCAACGAACTCTTCCAATGTGACCTGCACAGTTCACTCTTCGGCATCATTGCAGAAGACACCAAAGAAGTAAATCCTGATGCCGACAATCCTTCCATTACGCTGGACTGCTGTATTCTGCATAACATTGGCGGCGACGGACTGCAATTCAACAATTGCGTCAGCAAGGTTACGAACACGCAAATCAGCAACACACTCGGACATGCGGTCAATCTAAACGGCGGTTCGCATACATTTATATATAGTACGCTGGCCCAGTTCTATCCCTTCTCCGCCAATCGAGGCGATGCCCTGCATCTTGTTAGTTCCAAAGACGGAAGCGACAAAGGCTTGCTCCTACAAGCGCATTTCATCAATTGTGTCATCACTGGCTATGGTTTGGATGTCATCATGGGCGAGAACATTCCCGAAGACTGCAACTATCTCTTCCATCATTGCTTCCTCAACACGCTGGCGGTGGACGATGCGGAGCGCTTCGTCGAGGTCATCTTCGATCAGGACAAGAAGAAAGGGGAAGACGAGAAACTCGTCCGACAAGATAACTTCACGGTTTTCGACACCGAGAACTTCATCTACGACTTCACGCCAAAGGCAGAAAGTCTCATCCGCTCGCTTGCCGACAAAAACTATGAGGGCTTGCCTGCTTTCGACAGAAAAGGCGTGAGCCGTCTTGCCGACGAAGGTCCCGATGCAGGATGCTACGAGTATGTTGCGCCGCCAGAAGAGGAGGGCGAACAATGAAGGGCGTGCTCATAGTGGTGGGCAAGACCACAGACAAGCGCTTCGAAGCCATCATCAATGAATACGTCGAGCGCATCCGTCACTACATTCCCTTTGCAGTCGAGGTCATCCCGGAACTAAGGAACACCAAGGGATTAAGCCAAGACGAGCAGAAGCAACGCGAAGGGGAACTCATACAGAAAAGCCTCCAAGCAGGAGATTATGTAGTGCTCCTCGACGAGCACGGCAGCGAGCGCAGCAGCATGGACTTTGCCGCTTGGATGCAAAAGAAGATGTCGGCAGGGCCGAAACGTCTCGTCTTCATCATCGGAGGGCCTTACGGCTTCTCTGATGACATACATAAACGGGGAAACGAAGAAGTGAGCCTCAGCCGCATGACACTCTCCCACCAAATGGTTCGCATGTTCTTCGTAGAGCAAATCTACAGGGCAATGACTATCTTGAACGGCGAACCATACCATCACGAATAAATGAAGGATGAAGAACGAAGTTCCGCACATTAAAAGCGCGCCTTTATACTAAAGCATCAAAGAAATTGCTACCGCCCTGTAAATAGTCAAATCGTAAAATTGTAAATAAATCGTAAATAGTAAATTGTCAAATAGTAAATAAACAAGATGTTATCAGTAGAAGAACTCAATGACAGGCTCATTGACCTGGCCTTTGCCGAAGACATCGGCGACGGCGACCACACAACGCTTTGCTGCATCCCGGAGACAGAGATGGGCGAAAGCAAGCTCCTCATCAAGGAAGAAGGCATCTTTGCCGGAGTAGAAATTGCCAAGCAGGTGTTCCACCGCTTTGACCCAACGATGCTGGTCGAGGTGCATATCAAGGACGGTGCCCACGTCAAGCCGGGCGACATCGTGATGAGCGTCAAGGGAAAAGTGCAGAGCCTTTTGCAGACGGAACGCCTCATGCTCAACATCCTGCAACGCATGAGCGGCATTGCCACAATGACACACAAGTATCAGCAAGCCCTCATCGATGCTGGCACCAAGACGCGCGTGCTTGACACCCGCAAAACAACGCCAGGAATGCGAATGCTCGAGAAGGAAGCCGTAAAAATTGGCGGCGGCATGAACCACCGCATCGGACTCTTCGACATGATTCTCCTCAAGGACAATCACATCGACTTCTGCGGAGGTGTTCACAATGCAATCTCTCGTGCAAAACAGTATTGCAAGGAAAAGGGCAAAGACCTGAAGATAGAGTGCGAGGTCAGGAACTGGAAAGAGCTGGACGAAGCACTTGCCGAAGGCTGCGACCGTATCATGTTCGACAATTTCACGCCCGAAGACACGAAAAAGGCCGTGGAGATAGTCGCCGGCCGTTGCGAAACGGAATCAAGCGGAGGCATCACCTTCGACACCATGATTCCCTATGCTAAGGCTGGTGTGGATTTCATCTCCTTCGGCGCACTCACCCATAGCGTCAAAGGTCTTGACATGAGTTTCAAAGCCGCCGGAAGCGACAAGCTGATAATTTAACTAACGAAGGTATTCTGTAAGTTTTTTTCGCAAAGACAAGCGCTCTGACGGCCTGTTTTTCTTTCTGCGGCACTTTTTAACCTCAAAAGCAGAAAATGCGCTTAAATCAAACCTGCATTGACAATCAGCAGGTTACAAAACAGAATTGTTAGGCATTAAGCTCCAAAAGTATGTCTTCACAAGACAAAATCATCAAAAATCACACAGTTTGGCTGATAATTTAGCTTAGGAGAACATAACACTCAACGTGGGGAAAATGCAAACGCTCCACGTGGCGTTGGCCAACGCCGCGTAGAGCGTTTAGTTTCCCTCCTTTGGGGACAAACAATTATGCTGTTTTTCGCTAAAAGTTTTGTAAAGAAAAATTCACACCATTCAACATATAACACTAAATGCCGATGGTCAATCCTTCTTTAGCGAGAATGGTGTTGGGGAATACGCTTTGTGCCTCGCGAAGGAGAGCGGCTTCGTCCTTGATGGCAGCACTAAAGTGACCTATACACAACTGCCCTACTCCAGCGCTTTTGGCAAGTGTGGCAGCTTGAAGGGCTGTGGTGTGCCGGGTTTGCTCTGCTCTTAAAGCCCTTTCATGGAAATAGGTCGCCTCGTGATATAGCAAATTGACTCCCTGAAGGACTTCCTTTAGTTCTGGCAGATAAATAGTGTCCGAACAATAGGCATATGAGCGAGGTGGTGTGGCAGGTACTGTCAAACGCTCGTGGGGAATGACGGTGCCGTCTTCGGTCGTCCACGAAGCGCCTGCCTTGATATTGTTTATCTGGCTGACAGGTATCTGATAGGCATCTATCATCTCCCTGCGGATATGCGGCAAACGGGGCTTCTCCCTGAAAAGGAAGCCGACGGAGGGAATGCGGTGCTCCAAGGGAATACTATGAACGGTGACACTTCGGTCTTCATAAATAAGGGTATGCTGACTGGTGTCAACAGGATAAAAAAGGACCTTGTAACCTATATCATAATAATATGTACGCAGGAGGAAGTCGAGCAGCTCGCCTACTTGCTTCGGTCCGTGTATGTGCAGTTCTGCCGTTCTTCCGAGCAAGTCCATCGTGCCTATCAGTCCAGGCAATCCAAAGACATGGTCGCCATGATTGTGGCTGATGAAGATGTGGCCGATGTTCATCATCGAGAGGCCCATCAACTGCATCTGCGCCTGTGCCCCTTCGCCACAGTCAACCATAAAGTATTTGCCCCTCACATTGAGTATCTGCGAGGTAGGCTGGTGGCGTGTAGTGGGCTTAGCAGAGCCACAACCCAGTATGTTTAGTTCAAAGTTCATAAAAAAAGGGGCAAGGTGCATGGAGCAGGAGGATAACGCAGCCATATATTGCCGCAAAGCTTACCTCTTGCCCCTTGCTCCTTGCCCCTTGCTCTTATTTACAGGTTATTCCTCTGTCTTGAGTTCTTCAGCCTGAGGCTCAGACTCTACCACAGGCTCGGCCTCTGCCTTTTCTGCCTTTTTGGTAGTCTTCTTAGCTTTGGGCTTTGCTTCAGACTTCTCGTCAACCATCTTAGCCTTCAGTTCTGCCAGAGCATCAAGGTCGCCGAGTGTTGTGCTGGCAGCCTGGTTCTGGACTACTGGAGCCTCTTCCTTCGGAGCAGCCTTGCGGGTAGCCTTCTTTGCTTCACGAGCCTCGCGAGCTTCTGCACGCTGAACATCTTCGAAGATGCGGCTGTGAGAGAGGATGATGCGCTTGCTTTCCTTGTTGAACTCAATCACCTTGAACTGAAGTTTCTCGCCCTTCTGTGCTGTTGTGCCATCCTCCTTGACGAGGTGCTTTGGTGTGGCAAAACCTTCAACACCATACTCAAGCTGAACAACTGCACCCTTGTCGAGCATCTCGATGATAGTACCCTCGTGAACGCTGTCCTGTGTGAATACAGTCTCGAACACATCCCAAGGATTCTCCTCAAGCTGCTTGTGGCCGAGAGAGAGACGACGGTTGGTCTTGTCAATCTCCAGCACACAAACCTCGATTTCAGCACCAATCTGAGTGAACTCGCTGGGGTGCTTGATCTTCTTTGTCCAACTGAGGTCGCTGATGTGGATGAGTCCATCAACACCTTCTTCAATCTCAACGAAGATACCGAAGTTGGTGAAGTTGCGAACTTTGGCAGTGTGCTTGCTGCCAACGGGATAACGCTCTTCGATTTTCTCCCAAGGATCGTCCTTAAGCTGCTTGATGCCGAGAGACATCTTGCGCTCTTCGCGGTCGAGAGTGAGGATAACTGCCTCTACCTCGTCGCCCACCTTCATGAAGTCCTGAGCGCTGCGGAGGTGCTGGCTCCAAGACATCTCGCTGACGTGGATGAGACCTTCTACGCCAGGGGCAATCTCGATGAATGCACCATAGTCGGCCATAACGACAACCTTACCCTTAACGTGATCGCCCACCTTCAGGTTGGGATCAAGAGCATCCCAAGGATGAGGAGTGAGCTGCTTCAAGCCGAGAGCAATGCGCTTCTTCTCGTCGTCAAAGTCGAGGATAACGACATTGATCTTCTGGTCAAGCTCGACGATTTCCTTCGGATCGCTGACGCGGCCCCAGCTCAGGTCGGTGATGTGGATGAGACCATCTACGCCGCCAAGGTCGATGAACACACCGTAGTTGGTGATGTTCTTGACAGTACCCTCAAGTACCTGGCCCTTCTCGAGTCGGCTGATGATTTCCTTCTTCTGAGCCTCAAGCTCTGCCTCGATGAGAGCCTTGTGGCTGACAACGACGTTGCGGTAGTCCTGATTGATTTTCACAACCTTGAACTCCATCGTCTTGCCCACGAAGATATCGTAGTCACGAATGGGCTTCACGTCAATCTGGCTGCCGGGCAGGAATGCCTCGATGCCGAAGACGTCCACAATCATACCGCCCTTAGTGCGGCACTTCACGTAGCCCTTGATGATTTCCTCGTTGTTGAGGGCCTCGTTCACACGGTCCCAAGAGCGGGATGCGCGTGCCTTCTTGTGAGAAAGAATGAGCTGCCCCTTCTTGTCTTCCTGATTCTCGATGTAAACCTCTACAGTATCGCCCACCTTGAGGTCGGGGTTGTAGCGGAATTCACTCATAGGTATGATACCATCGCTCTTATAACCGATGTTAACCACTACCTCGCGCTTGTTCATAGAGATAACGGTACCGTCGACTACGTCGTGGTCGCCAACCTTGTTCAGAGAGCCTTCATAGGCCTCTGTCTGAGCCTCGCGGCTCACACCTGCGTTGCTATCGCCCTGTTCGTATGCTTCCCAATCGAAGTCTTCCAGAGGAGCAACATTTTTCAAATCTGCCATACAGATTAATTAAAGAGTTAATAAAATAATTAATTATCACTGTGCTAAAAAAGCGGGGCAAAGATACAACATTTTTCACAACCTGACAAATAATATAATATATTGTATTTCGAAATGTTTCATTTTTAGAAATAATTAACAGCCTGTAGGTCTCACAGATTGATTAGGCCCAGTCATGTTTGTCTGCCAATACATTTATAAACAACCAGACTCTTGCCATATTCTGTTCCTTTAGTTGTGTTGCAGTACAAATATGCCTGTCGTAAACACTCATAATGTCCTGGGGGTTGGCTTCGGGACAATAAATACGCAAAAACACAAAAGTTTTGCTGCATTTGCTTGGCTATTTGAGGGAAATATCATATTTTTGTGAGACTTATATATATAATATAACACATTTAACTCGTATTGGCATGAATAGAAGAAAATTGAAAAAACACATCAATTACCTGTGCCGTGAACTCTTGGCAGAATGCATCGCTGTAGTGCAATTCGGAAAGAAAGAGAACAAACAGGACGTGGAAAACGTAATGCTGAGCATCTTTGAGATGCAGAACGACTGGATTTGCCGTCTTTCGCATGTTGAGCCAGGCAGCACAAAGCTTTTTTTCAAAAAACTTAGAGAGGACATGCAAAAGCAAACCAGCGAGATTGTTGACCAAATACAGAATTTGTGATGCTGAACTATCTTTCCAACAAGATACTTTTTGACTGGCTTCATTTCACAGAAACCATCACAGAACCGATGCCTGAGAAATGCATCATTGCCCTTGCTCCACATACGAGCAATTGGGACTTCATTATCGGCAATCTTTACAGCCGAGCCAAAAAATTCCATTGCGACTTCTTGATGAAGAAGGAGTGGTTCTTCTGGCCCATGGGAATCTTGATGCGCAGACTTGGCGGCATTCCCGTCTATCGCAACAAGCAGATGCATTCCACCGACATCATTGCCAACAAGGCAAAGGATGCCGAACATTTCCGTCTCTGCATTACACCAGAAGGCACCAGAAAAGCACAACCAGACTGGAAAAAGGGCTTCTACTACATCGCCCTTAAAGCAGAAATCCCCATCCTGCTCTATGGCTTGGATTTCGCAGAAAGAAGAATCGTCTGCACAAAGACCATTGTACCGAATGGCGACATAGAGGCGCAAATGAAAGAGATAAAAGACTATTACTCGCATTTCAAAGGACTACATCCGGAAAAGTTTGTTGTATAAAGTTTAAGGATTTAAGTTAAATGAAACGGACACTTTTCTTACTTTTTATCGCTATTCAATATCACATTTCTGTTTTTGCGCAGGATAACGGCATCAACAATCTGCGCGAGTTTTTCACACAATATACGAATCCTGATTTCCCTAATCTCGGCAAGATAACGATTGAAGACATTCAGACCGATGCGCCAACAAAACACATTACGATTGTCTTAAGCAACAACTTCATTGCACAACCCGTCACACCACGTCTTGTGGACAACCTCTATTCAGAGGTGAAGCGTCTTTTGCCGACACCCTTCAACACCTATAATCTGACCATCTGTGCAGCAGAAACACCTGTTGAGCAACTCATCCCGACCTGCATGATGGACAAGCCAGATACGGCACGCATTTATAGGCATGAACTTTATAAAGGCAATCCTTGGGTGACACCTATGAGCCAGCCCTATTCTATCAAAAAAGGTTTACATGGCAGGCATCTTGGCATCTGTCAAAGTCATGGCAAATACTTTAACCATGCCAAGCAGAAATGGATTTGGCAACGGCCAAGGCTCTTCTGCACCACCGAGGACCTCTTCACGCAAACCTTTGTAGTACCTTATCTTATTCCAATGCTTGAGAATGCTGGCGCTGTGGTCTTCACACCGAGAGAACGCGACTGGCAAAAACAGGAAATCATCATCGACAACGATGGCATTATGGACGGCAGTCGTTATGAAGAACGCGCCATCAAGTACCACTGGCAATACGGCGGCATTGGTTTCGCCCATACACAAGAAGGTTACGAAAATGGTGAAAACCCCTTTCGTAAGGGAACCTTCCAAATGATTGAAGCGACACAGGACAACAAAACAACAAGTGATGTTGTATGGCTACCAGACGTGCTCGTAGAAGACGACTATGCCGTCTATGTATCTTATCAAACAATGGATAACAGCATCCCCGACGCAAAATATACAGTCAAGCATGGTGGCATTTCAACCGAGTTTCGCGTTAACCAGAAAATGGGTGGCGGGACTTGGGTATATCTCGGCACCTTCCACTTCACCAAAGGGAGGAGCGAAGACAACTGCGTCAGACTTTCTAACCTAAGCAGTCATAAAGGCGTTGTGACTGCAGACGCTGTACGTCTGGGAGGCGGCATGGGCAACATCGTACGCGGAGACTCCTTAATGGACATCCCCATTGTGAGCGATTTGCCACGATGCCTCGAGGCAGCACGTTATTCGGCACAATGGTATGGAATGCCTGACAGCATCTACTCCCGACGAGGCAACGACGACTACAGCGACGACATCAACACACGACCTCTCGCATTGAACTATTTGACTAAAGGAAGCAACTACCTGAAAGGGGACAGCGGTCTTTGCGTACCCCTCGAATTATACATGGCAGTCCATAGCGATGCCGGCGTCCGCGCAGAAAACTCATTAATTGGCACACTCGGCATCTATACGACAGGCTTCTACGAAGGCAAAACAGCACACGGACTTTCAAGGCTCGTGAGCCGTGACCTCGCAGACATGGTAATGTCACAAATCTGCAAAGACATGACATACGAGCTGGGGGTATGGAACCGACGGGACATGTATGACCGCAACTATGGCGAATCACGCGACGCACAAGTCCCTGCAATAATCCTTGAAATGCTCAGTCATCAGAACTGGGCAGATATGAGGTATGGGCACGACCCCTGGTTCAAGTTCCTTCTCTCGCGCTCTATTTATAAAGGCATACTACGCTTCCTCTCATGCATCCATGGCAAAAAAGACTATGTCGTTCAACCTTTGCCGGTAATCGGCATTTCTGCAGAAGCTGATAAAGACAGTAAAAAGATTACCATTCGTTGGACACCAAGATTGGACACAACAGAGCCTACGGCGAAGCCTAACGGCTATATCATCTATACAAAAATAGCTGGGGGCGACTTCGACAATGGGCATTATATAAATGGCGGCGACAATTGCTACTATCAGATGCAAGCTAAACCAGGAACCCTCTATAGCTTTCGCGTGGCATCTGTAAACGATGGCGGGGCAAGTATGCCGAGCGATGAGGTCTGCGCTTATATATCTTCATCTTATAATGCGCCGTCAATCCTACTTGTTGATGCGTTCCAAAGATTAGCAGGCCCTCTCCCTTTCGACAATGAGACAAGCGGTGGCTTTAACTTTGACCAAGATCCAGGAGTGATTGATGTGAAGTCGCCAGGCTTTTGTGGCCGACAACTGAACTTCGACAAGACTTTGATTGGCAAAGAAACAGGCGAGGGATTTGGAGTAAGCGGCAATGAGTTAGAGGGCATGATTCTGGCTGGCAACACACATGATTATAGTTTACGTGACGCTATAGACATTCTCAAGAGGCACCCTGAATGCAACATCAGCAGCACCACACCCATGCAGATTGCAAGCCTTGACCTTCGGAAATATCGTATTGCCGATTTTATCCTTGGTGCTCAGAAAGACGACGGATACTCTATAACTCACAGAAAAGCATTTACTCCAGAAATGCTCACAGCCATATCAATGTTAACGCTTCAAGGAACATCTATCATGGTAAGCGGCGCCTTCATAGGAAGCGATGTGCATTTTGCCAATCAGGATGATTTTGTGGCAGACAAGCTGAAGTATCGATTCGCTAAATCCGTTCCAACAGACAGTATCTGTACTATTCAAGGACTTAATAACACGGCAACCATTTACAGCAGACCTAACGAACAGAACTATTGGGTGAGCAGTACTGATATCATAGAAGCCGCAGGCGGTGCTTTCAGCACAATGAAGTATGCAACAGGTGATTACTCTGCTGCAGTCGCATATCCAGGTCCCGAATATCGTGTCCTTGCTTTTGGCTTTCCACTTGAATGTATCAAAGATGACGATGTGCGACGCAATATCTTCTGCATTGCCATCGACTACTTGCTCGGAAAATGAGCAACACATCTTCTCATAAACTGACCGACTGGTTACCGACCACAAAGAAAGAAATGGATTTGCGGGGTTGGGACTGTGCAGATGTAATCCTGTTCAGTGCAGATGCCTATGTTGACCATCCTGCTTTTGGTGCAGCCGTTATCGGTCGTCTGTTAGAAGCAGAAGGATTGCGCGTATGCATCGTGCCTCAACCTGATTGGCATGGAGACTTTCGCGACTTCAAGAAGCTGGGACGTCCTCGCCTATTTTTCGGCATCTCACCTGGCTGCATGGATTCGATGGTCAACAAATACACGGCAGCCCGTCGCCTTAGAAGTGAGGACGCATATAGCCCCGAAGGTCGGCATGACTTGCGGCCAGAATATCCTACCATTGTCTATACAAATATCCTCAGGAAACTTTATCCTGATGTTCCTATTGTGCTTGGTGGCATTGAAGCAAGCCTTCGAAGGGTTATGCACTATGATTATTGGCAGGAACGTTTCCGCCCAAGCATTCTTTGTGATTGCGATGCAGACCTTATCACATACGGTATGGGCGAAAAACCAACGTTGGAACTTGTGCGGCTACTTGTTGAGGCAATCAACAAAGCCCATCCTCTACTCCATTACGATGAGAATGCTGAGCCATACATTACCCGCGAACTACTTAAAGAAGAGGTGAAAGCAAACACTCTTCACCAAATCGTTTCATTATGCAAGAAAGAAGATATACCAGAAGAAATCAAGCCCGACGATATTGTATTGCACAGCTATGAAGATTGCTTGAAGGAGCCTCGGCTTCATGCCGAGAATTTTCGCCACATAGAAGAGGAAAGCAACAAGATACATGCCCAAAGGCTATTACAACAGACAGGGAAACGCTGGGTTGTTGTCAACCCTCCATATCCGCCCCTCACGTCAGAAGAGCTTGACCGAAGTTTCGACCTACCTTATACGCGACTGCCCCATCCTAAGTACAAGAACAAACGTATCCCAGCCTACGAGATGATCAAGTTTAGTATAACATTGCATCGTGGTTGTTTCGGTGGCTGTGCATTTTGTACAATAAGTGCCCACCAAGGAAAGTTTATTGTGAGCCGCACAAAAGCAAGTATCCTCCGTGAAGTCAAAGCCATTTCACAGATGCCAGACTTCAAGGGATATCTTAGTGACCTTGGAGGTCCGAGTGCTAATATGTACATGATGAAAGGCAAACGAAACGAAGTTTGCGAGAAGTGCAAACGCCCTTCGTGTATCCACCCTGCCATTTGTCCAAACCTTAACGGAGATCATCGCCCTTTGCTTGATATCTATAGGGAGGTTGACAGGATGCCTGGAATAAAAAAGAGCTTTATCGGCAGCGGCATTCGATACGACATGCTTATGCACGACTGGAAAAATGAAGCTCTAAACAACGCTGCATCGGAATATACAAGGGAACTCATTACAAAACATGTAAGCGGTCGGCTTAAGGTTGCGCCAGAGCATACAAGCGATACAGTGCTGAACATCATGCGCAAGCCCTCATTCGCCATCTTTCGACAGTTCAAGAGCATTTTCGACAACACTTGTCGCCAAGCAGGGCTAAAACAACAAATTGTTCCTTACTTCATTAGCAGCCATCCTGCCTGCACTGCTCTTGATATGGCAGACCTTGCCATCCAAACAAAGCAGTTGAACTTCCAACTTGAACAAGTGCAAGACTTCACGCCCACACCACTCACTGTTGCCACGACTTGTTGGGCTACAGGCTTTCATCCTTACACTCTTGAACCTGTCTTCAGTGCAAAAACGCCAAAGGAGAAACAAGAACAACGCATGTTCTTCTTTTGGTATAAACGAGAAGAAAAACGTCGCATCGAACAATACTTGCGAAAGATTGGGCGTTTAGACATATTGAACAAATTAACCATGTTGGCACAGCATTTGTAGGAAATGAACAAGCAACAACAAGACTGATATGACAACAAACTTCTCACCCGATACATTCAACATACTGAACTTCAGCAAAGAAGAGGCCAGCCGCCTGCATTGTGGTAGCGTATCACCTTTGCACCTTTTGCTCGGCATCATCCGCCATACAGACAACAAGGCAAGCCAGCTTTTGGCATATTATCTGCCAGACGGCATCACTACGCTCAAGAGTCAGTTGGAGATGACAGCACGCCAGCATCAGGTACTTATCTCCCCTACCCCTGCCGACATGAATTTCGACACACAGGCAAACCGCATCATGCGACTCTGCAAGCTCGAAGCAAGCCTGATGAAGTCGGAAAGCATAGAGCCAATACACGTACTGCTCGCTATTCTGAAAGCTAACGACAATGAGGCAAGCGATATTCTGCAAAGGATGGATATCACTTACGAAAAGGTCAACAGACAACAGACAACAGACAACGGTCAATGGTCGGGAGATGAGTCTGACGACGACGAGGAGGAGATGGAACCTGTTTCTGCAGGTTTGGAAGGTAGCGTCATCTCCATCCGTCAGCAAAAGAAGCAGGAGAGCAAGACACCTGCCCTTGACAGCTTCGGCACCGACCTGACACAAATGGCAGCGGAGGACTTGCTTGACCCTGTTGTTGGACGTGAAAAGGAAATAGAGCGCGTGTCGCAAATCCTGAACCGACGGAAGAAAAACAATCCCATCCTCATTGGCGAACCAGGTGTAGGCAAAAGTGCCATCGTGGAAGGATTGGCACAGCGCATCATAGACCACAAAATCAGCCGAACCCTTTGGAACAAGCGCCTTGTGGTGCTCGACCTTGCAAGCGTCGTGGCTGGCACGAAGTATCGTGGTCAGTTCGAGGAACGTTTGCGTTGCATTATGATGGAACTCAAGCAGAATCCCGATGTCATTGTCTTTATCGATGAGATACACACCCTTATCGGAGCGGGCAACGCCTCTGGCTCGATGGACGCAGCCAACATGCTGAAGCCTGCCTTGAGCCGAGGCGAGTTCCAATGTATCGGAGCCACTACGCTCGACGAGTACCGCAAGAGCATTGAAAAAGACGGTGCCCTTGAACGCCGCTTCCAAAAGGTGCAGGTCGCTCCACCGACGGCTGAAGAGACACTGCAAATCCTCCAGAACCTCCGCGACCGCTACGAGAAGCATCATAATGTCCGCTACACTGACGAGGCCCTCCAAGCCTGCGTCAAGATGACGGGACGCTATGTTACCGACCGCAGCTTCCCCGACAAGGCGATTGATGTCCTTGATGAGGCAGGAAGCCGTATGCGCATCCAGAACTATCCTGTACCTGAAGAGGTGCTCCGTCTGGAGAAACTCGTTGAAGAGCTTGACCAGAAGAGGGATGCAGCTGCTGAGCATCAAGATTTTGAGTTGGCTGCAGACTTTCGTGATAAGAGCAAGGCGGTTCAGCAAGAACTAAAGGAGGCGAAGGAGATTTGGGAGAAGACAATCAGTGAGAGCGAGCGAAGCCTTGTGGACGAACAGGTCGTGGCGGAAGTGGTCAGTACGATGACTGGCATCCCCGTACAGCGTATTGGTCAGGAAGAGAACCTGCGCCTGCGTAAATTAAAAGAGGTCTTGCAGGAAAGGGTTATCGGTCAGGATGAAGCCGTCGCTACTGTCGCAAGAGCTATCCAACGCAGCCGTGTAGGCTTGAAGGACCCGCAGAAGCCCATTGGCACATTCCTCTTTGTAGGACCAACAGGCGTTGGCAAGACATACCTTGCGAAGTGCCTTGCAGAAGAACTGTTTGGCAAGGCAGATTCCATCATACGCATCGACATGAGCGAATACATGGAGAAGCACACGGTAAGCCGCATGGTGGGTGCGCCTCCTGGATATGTCGGATACGATGAGGGTGGACAACTCACGGAACAGGTGCGCCGCAAGCCCTACTCCATTGTCCTGCTTGACGAAATCGAGAAAGCACATACGGATGTCTTCAACCTCCTTCTGCAAGTTATGGATGAAGGCCGCCTCACCGACGGCAACGGCAACACCATCGACTTCCGCAATACTGTCATCATTATGACAAGCAACTGCGGAACGAAGCAGATACGCGACTTCGGCAACGGCATAGGCTTCCAAAGCGGACAACAGACGACGGACAACAGACGACAGAACCGCGACATCGTGAAGAAGGCACTTGAGAAGCAGTTTGCCCCTGAGTTTATGAACCGCCTCGATAACGTCATCCACTTCGACCACCTCTCGCAAGAGGATTTGCAACGCATCGTTGACATCGAACTGTGTCCTTTATTGGAACGCGTCAAGGAATTGGGACACACCCTCGAAGTCACGCCAGAGGCCCGCGAACTGCTCGGCAAGAAAGGCTACGACATGCAGTTCGGCGCACGTCCCTTGAAGAGAGCCATCCAAGACTTGCTCGAAGACCCGCTCTGCGAACTTCTCATAAAAGAGACAGAGTCCTCGTTGCAGCTAAAAGCCATCGTAGGCGAAAATGGAAATTGTCAAATAGTAAAATTGTAAAATAGTCAAATAAAGATATGAAACAAGGTAACATCGGGGTTACAACCGAGAACATCTTCCCCGTCATCAAAAAGTTCCTCTATAGCGACCACGAAATCTTTCTTCGCGAAATCGTCAGCAATGCCGTCGATGCCACTCAGAAGCTGAAAACCCTTGCAGGCAAGGGCGACTTCAAAGGCGAGATGGGCGACCTGAAGATTCGCGTCAGCGTGGATAAGGACGCTAAAACAATCACCGTCAGCGACAATGGCATCGGTATGACGGCCGACGAAATCGAGAAGTACATCAACCAGATTGCCTTCTCGGGAGCCAACGACTTCCTCGATAAGTACAAGGACGAGGCAAACGCCATCATCGGGCACTTCGGCCTTGGATTCTACTCGTCGTTCATGGTGAGCAAGCAAGTCGATATTATCACGAAGAGCTATCAGGATGCGCCTGCCGTCAAGTGGAGTTGCGACGGCAGCCCTTCGTTTACTTTGGAAGAAGTGGAAAAGGCAGAGCGCGGCACTGACATCGTGATGCACATCGACGACGATTGTCAAGACTTCCTTGAAAAGGATAAGATAGAAGGCCTGTTGCGCAAATACTGCCACTTCCTGCCCGTTCCCATTGCCTTTGGCAAGAAGACCGAATGGGAGGACGGTAAGCAGGTTGATACCGACGAGGATAATATAATAAATAATGTAGAGCCGCTTTGGGCAAAGAAGCCTGCTGACCTCAAGGACGAGGACTACAAGGAGTTCTACCGTCACCTCTTCCCGATGGCCGACGAGCCGCTTTTCTGGATTCACCTCAACGTGGACTACCCCTTCAACCTCACTGGCATCCTCTACTTCCCGAAGATAAAGAACAACCTCGATGTGCAACGCAACAAGATACAGCTCTATTGCAACCAAGTCTTCGTGACCGACGCTGTGGAAGGCATCGTGCCTGAGTTCCTAACACTGCTGCATGGTGTCATCGACTCGCCCGACATCCCTCTGAACGTGAGCCGCAGCTACCTCCAGAGCGATGCCAACGTGAAGAAGATAAGCTCATACATCACAAAGAAGGTGAGCGACCGCTTGGCAGGCATCTTCAAGAACGAGCGTGAGGACTTCGAGAAGAAGTGGGACGACATCAAGATATTCATCCACTACGGCCTGCTGACCGAGGAGGACTACTACGACAAGGCGAAGGGCTATTTCCTCTTGAAGGACACCGAAGGCAAGCACTACACGCTTGACGAATACAATGCCCTCATCAAAGACCAGCAGACAAACAAGGACGGACATCTCGTCTATCTCTACGCCAACGATCCCGACGCACAATACACCTACATCGACGCCGCCAAGCAGAAGGGCTACAACGTCCTTTTGATGGACGGTCAGCTTGATGCGCCACTCGTTGGATTGCTTGAAAGAAAGCTGGAAAAGAGTACCTTCACTCGTGTTGATGCCGACGTTATCGATCGCCTCATACAAAAGGAGGAAACAAAGCGCGAAAAACTCGAAGCAGAACGCTCCGACAAACTCTCCACCGTATTCCGCTCACAAGCCCCCAAGACGGAGAAAGTTGACTTCAATGTCGAGGCACAGGCACTTGGCGAAGACCAGTTGCCCGTGATGATGACGCAGAGCGAATACATGCGCCGCATGAAAGAGATGGCACGCCTGCAACCAGGCATGGCCTTCTATGGCGAAATGCCCGACATGTATAACATCGTGCTCAACACTGACTCGCCCCTCATTAAGAGCGTCCTCGAAGATATGGAAACGAACACCGCTGAAGCCCTAAAACCCATCGAGGCAGAGCTACGCGGACTGAATGCCCGCCAAGCCGTACTCCGTCAGGAGCAGGACAAGAAGAAGCCAGAGGAAATCACTCAGGAAGAGAAGGACGACCTGAAGAAGTGCGGCGAAGATATCCGTGCCGAGCAGCAGAAGCGCGACGATGTGCTCAAGAGCTATGCCGAAGGCAATGACCGTGTGCATCAGCTTATAGACCTTGCCCTACTGCAGAACGGCCTCCTCAAAGGCGAAGCCCTCACCCGATTCGTCAAGCGGAGTGTGGAACTTATCAAATAACACACATGCCTTTTAGCGTTGCTTTTGTAGCTTTTTGTCTGGTGTTCATGGTATGGGCACTCATCGCAGACCGACTGAAGCCTGGGCTTATTCTGTTCTCATGCGTTGTGATGATGCTTTGTGCTGGCATCTTGCAACCGAAGGAGTGTCTGGAAGGATTCTCCAACAAGGGAATGATAACTGTTGCCCTACTTTTCCTTGTGAGTGAAGGTGTTAGAAGAAGCGGCATCCTTGAGCAAATCATTCTGAACATCTTGCCCAACAAGCGGACAACGGGCACAAAAGCCAACGCAAAACTGCTGCCCACCATTGCAGCTTTGTCTGCCTTCCTCAACAACACACCCGTTGTTGTCATCTTTGCGCCCATCATCAAGAACTGGGCCAGGAAGGTGGGATTGTCGCACACGAAGTTCCTTATCCCCTTGAGCTATGCAACCATCCTTGGCGGCACCTGCACATTGATAGGCACAAGCACGAACCTTGTTGTAGACGGCTTGATACAGGAGTCCGGCAGAGAGGGAATGTCTATGTTCGAACTGGGCAAGGTAGGCATCATCATCTGCTTAATCGGCCTTGCGTACCTTATATTCTATAGCCATTATCTCTTGCCCGACAATAGGGAGAGTGAACAGGAGGAGAAGAACATTCCCGATGGCATTCATCTGGTGGAGGTCGTGCTTAGGAGCCGTTTCTCTGGACTTGGCAAAAGTCTCCGCGAATTCGACTTCTATCGTCACTACGGTGCTCATGTCCATTCCATCCGAAGAGGCGGCACATTGCTCACTGGCGATTGGATGAATACGCCTTTAATGAATCACGATACGCTTCTTCTCGACACAGACGACAAGTTCGTGCAGACCTATCAAGAATCTACAGCCTTCCTCATTTCCAGTTACGATTCCGACAGCCAACCTCTCGACCACAAGAAACGTTACCTCGCACTGATACTGCTTGTCTTTATGATAACAGGTGCAACCATCGGCGAGTTGCCATCCATTCGAGTCTTAGTACCAGGCTTCAAGTTCGACATGTTCTTCTTCGTCTGCGTCACGACCATCATCATGGCTTGGACGAAGATATTCAATCCACGAAGATATAGCAAGTATGTGTCGTGGGACGTGCTCGTAACCATTGCCTGTGCCTTTGCCATCTCCAAGGGTATGCAGAACTCTGGCTTTGCTGACGCGATAGCCGACATTATCATTGCTTGTGCCGATGCCATCGGACAAACGGAACATGGTCCTTACGCCATGCTCGCCATCCTGTTCCTCATCACAAATATCTTTACCGAACTCATTACCAACAATGCCGCAGCAGCGCTCTCCTTCCCCTTGGCATTAGCTGTTGCGGAGAAGCTTGGCGTTGATCCGATGCCCTTCTTCATCTGCATCTGCATAGCGGCATCGGCAGCCTTCAGCACCCCCATCGGCTATCAGACCAATCTGCTCGTTCAGGGTATTGGAGGCTACCGCTTCACCGACTACACGAAAGTCGGCCTGCCTTTGAACATCATCGTATTCATTATAAGTGTATTCGTAATTCCCATAATATGGCCGATTCGTTAAATACAATCTATCCCATCTTCGACAAGATGCTCTCCCGCGAGGACAAGGAGCACTTGCTTGGTCAGCGCGGCATTATGATATGGATGACTGGCTTGAGTGGCAGCGGCAAGAGTACCGTTGCCATCGGCTTAGAGCGCGAACTTCACAAGCGCGGCATCCTTTGCCGCATCCTCGACGGCGACAACATCCGTTCTGGCATCAACAGTAACCTCGGCTTTTCCTCAGAAGACCGTCGCGAGAATATCCGCCGCATCGCAGAGATAGGCAAGCTTTTCGTTGAGACGGGCATCGTCACCATTGCTTGCTTTGTCTCTCCCACAGAGGAACTTCGGCAAATGGCTCGCGACATCATCGGCGAAAAAGACTTCCGCGAAGTCTATATCTCCACGCCTCTTGACGAGTGTGAACGCCGCGACGTAAAAGGTCTCTATGCCCGTGCCCGCCGAGGTGAGGTGAAGGAATTCACGGGCATCAGCGCCCCCTTCGAAGCTCCCACAAATCCCGACCTCAGCCTCGACACAAGCCAAATGACGCTCAAGGAGGAAGTCAAGGCTGTTGTAGAGCTTTGTCTGAAGGATTAGCTGTTTGCATATCATCCTCGTTTTTGTCAGATCTCTGTTAAATTAGCATGGTCAACCAATAACAAACGACTACCTTATATTTGGTTTCATTCCATTCTAAAGACATCATTAAGCGAGCAAACAAGTAAAAAGATGAACATCCTTTTGCTGTTTGCTCGCTTTTTTCGTATCTTTGCAGAGGAAATAAGAAATACATGATTACTACAAAACGCAAACCGTCACCTATTCGCACTCCAAAAGTGGGGAAAAAAGTGATCGCATTTGGCTGGTATGGTGGAAAGTATTCTCATTTGGATTGGTTGCTTCCTAATCTACCGAAATGTCACCACTACTGCGAGCCATTTGGTGGATCGGGAGCGATACTGTTGAACAAAGAGCCATCGCCAGTTGAAACCTATAATGACTTGGATGGCGAGGTTGTAAATTTCTTCAGGGTATTGAGAGACAATCCTGACGAACTAATTCGTCAAATAGCCCTTACACCTTTCTCACGCGAAGAATTTGCAATTGCTTGTGATATTGATTCCTCATTGACAAGCCTGGAACGAGCAAGACGTTTCTATGTGCGTGCCCGTCAAGTTCGGACAGGATTGGCTCAGACAGCCACCTTAGGCCGATGGGCAAATTGCAAAAACACTTCACGCTCTGGTATGTCGGGAGTTATAAGCCGCTGGATGGGAGGTGTGGCTCAACTGGAAAACATTGCCAACAGACTACTTCGTGTACAGATAGAAAATCGTCCTGCCATCGAGCTGATTAATATATACGACGATGAGAACACTTTGTTTTATTGCGACCCACCCTACATTCATTCCACTCGTGGCGACAAAAACGCATATAGCTTCGAAATGACCGATGCTCAACACATTGAACTTGCAAAGGCACTTAACAATGTAACGGGTAAGGTAGCAATTTCCAATTATAGTTGTGAACTGATGGACGAATTATACCCGTCACCCAAATGGACTAAGATTTATGCTCCCGCGAAGCAAATCAATTCTACGCATGATGTCCGCCAAGAAGTTTTGTGGGTTAATTATCCTCTGGATAAAGGTGAAGTCCAACAAATGTTGTTTTAATATGGAAAGATTGTTAGAAGCCACATACCAAAGCGCATACGATAATCCATCACAGATATTTGTTTCCAATGCTATAATCCGTGAAAAGATTTTCTCGGTTTGTAGGTGTGAGAGAAACAAAGCCCCTATCCGTTATCTTTTGTCTGCCATGTTGGCAAAGACATCTGACCCTACAATTGATACTCGACAACCATACCCCAAATTAGGTAAAAGGTCGTTTGCATGCAGGTCGATAGATGAGAGCTATGTTCAGCATTTCATTCACAAGTACTCTCTGCCTTGTAATAAGACTACAGCATTTCTCACCCCTGCTTTTCGTACAATTGAAACGGCAATCAAAAAGAGCACCTTTGAAAAATGTCGCCCAGTTTATGTCTATAATGACATGATGGACATCCTCGATTATGTAGAAGGACACCCAGAAGCAGCCCAGAAAACACTCCAACAAATCTTTGCAGCGCTCATCTTGGTAAAAGAAGAGAATGATGCAAAAATGACAAAAATAATAGAAGGGTTAGCATCTGTCAAAAAGCATATCTTATCAAGCGAGGAAATCACATCACTTTTACAACAACATTTGAATTGTAAGGGTTCAAGCCGATTGCCAGTCCTTATGGTTGTGGCTGCCTACCAAGCCGTAAAACACTTGACAAAAGAATTCAATAAACCTTTGTTCGCCCATAACGCCGCTGACAGCCAAACAGGAGCCATTGGAGATATTGAAATCACCCTGCAAGGTGATGACTGTACTTTAACTTGCTACGAAATGAAAAAAAAGAAGGTGTCAACAGACGACATCTATGTTTGTGTTGAGAAAATAATGAAACTCAAACAGATGCCTGACAATTACATCTTTATAACCACGGACTGCATTGATGATGATGTCAAAAAACTGGCAAGTTCGTTCTATGGCAAATTAGGAGTGGAAATAGCTGTACTTGACTGCATCGGTTTTATCAATCACTTTCTGCATTTCTTCCATAGATACAGGCTTTCTTTCTTGGATCACTATCAGCGATTAGTGTTAGCAGAGCCAACCAGTGCCGTCTCGCAACCGCTAAAAGAGGCCTTTATTTCATTACGTAAGGTTGCTGAATCATAACCGAAACAAGCTTCTTAAGACACAACGTCAATATAATAATAATGAATATATAGCTAATGGAAGAATATCGTTTGAGTCATCTTCAGGAACTCGAGGCCGAGTCGATACACATCATCAGAGAAGTGGCGGCGGAATTCGAGAACCCTGTCATGCTCTACAGCATCGGGAAGGACAGCAGCGTGATGGTGCGTCTGGCTGAGAAGGCGTTTGCGCCTGGCAAGGTGCCATTCCCGCTGATGCACATCGACAGCAAGTGGAAGTTCCGTGAGATGATTGAGTTCCGCGACTCCTATGCCAAAGAGCATGGCTGGAACCTCATCGTTGAGAGCAACATGGAAGCCTTCAACGCCGGCGTAGGCCCCTTCACGCACGGCAGCAAGGTACATACCGACCTGATGAAGACGAAGGCTCTGCTCGATGCTCTGAACAAGCACAAGTTCGACGCAGCCTTTGGTGGTGCCCGCAGGGACGAGGAGAAGTCGAGGGCGAAGGAGCGCATCTTCAGCTTCCGCGACCAGTTCAACCAATGGGATCCGAAGAACCAGCGGCCCGAACTTTGGGACATCTACAACAGCCGTGTCCATAAGGGCGAGAGCATCCGTGTCTTTCCCCTCAGCAACTGGACGGAGCTTGATGTCTGGCAGTACATTCGCTTGGAGAACATTCCCATCGTGCCGCTTTACTTCGCCAAGAAGCGCCCTTGCGTGGAGATAGACGGCAACCTTATCATGGCCGACGACGACCGTCTGCCAAAGGAGCTTGTGCCGAAGATTCACAACCGCATGGTACGCTTCCGTACACTTGGCTGCTGGCCTCTGACTGGTGCCATGGAGAGCAACGCCACGACCATCGAGGAGATTGTGGAGGAGATGATGACGACGACAAAGAGTGAGCGCACTACGCGCGTCATCGACTTCGATCAGGAAGCAAGCATGGAACAGAAGAAGCGCGAAGGTTACTTTTAATAAGTTGAAAAGTTAAAAGGTTTAAAAGTTAAAGATGACAACGCAAAACATAAAGGAGTTCCTTGATGCTGACGAGCGGAAGTCGCTCCTCAGATTGCTTACTGCCGGAAGTGTTGATGACGGCAAATCAACGCTCATCGGCCGTTTGCTCTTCGACAGCAAGAAGCTCTACGAAGACCAGTTGCAGGCTTTGGAACGCGACTCGAAGCGTGTGGGCAACGCCGGTGCAGGTGAGATTGACTATGCCCTGTTGCTCGACGGCTTGAAGGCAGAGCGCGAGGAGGGCATCACCATAGACGTTGCATACCGTTACTTCAGCACGAACCAGCGCAAGTTCATCATCGCCGACACGCCGGGGCACGAACAATACACGCGAAACATGATTACAGGCGGCTCGACTGCCAACCTCGCCATCATCCTCGTGGATGCCCGAACCGGCGTCATCACGCAGACGCGCCGCCACACCTTCCTCGTCTCGCTGCTCGGCATCAAGCACATTGCCCTTGCCGTGAACAAAATGGACCTTGTTAATTTCTCCGAAGAGGTTTTCTGCAAGATAAAGGACGAGTACCTTGCTCTCACAAGTCAGCTTGGCATAGAGGATGTCACCTGCTTCCCCATCTCGGCGAAGATGGGTGATAACGTGGTAGAGAAGAGCGACCGCACACCTTGGTACGAAGGCACTGCCCTACTCGACTTTCTCGAGACAGTTCCCATCGACCGCGACCGCAACATGCAGGACTTCCGCTTCCCCGTGCAGTACGTCCTGCGCCCTAACCTTGACTTCCGAGGCTTCTGCGGCAAGGTGGCAAGCGGTGTCATCCATAAGGGTGACGAGATAATGGCATTGCCCAGCAGGAAGACAAGTAGGGTGAAGAGCATCGTCACCTCAGACGGTGAACTTGACTACGCTTTCTGCCCCCAATGCGTGACCATCACCCTTGAGGACGAGATAGACATCAGCCGAGGCGAGATGCTTGTCAAGCCCGACAACCTGCCCTTCATCGGCAGGCACATCCAGACAAAGCTCGTCTGGATGGACGAAGAGCCGATGGACCGCAGCAAGCAGTTCTTCCTCAAGGCTGGCACAAACACCACTCGCGCCACCATCAATGCCATCGACTATCGCATAGATGTCAACACGATGGAACAGTTGCCAGGAGCCGACTTCCAACTCAACGAGATTGGTCAGGTGCAAATAACGACCGCCAAGACACTCTTCTTCGACACCTACAAAAAGGACAGAGCCACAGGAGCCTTCATCCTCATCGACCCCATCACGAACAACACCTGTGCTGTCGGCATGATAGAGAGGCCCCTTGCCGAAGAAGACCTTCTGACGGAGGACCTGCCCACGCTCGACCTTCCCAAACTCGGCATCGCCCCAGAGCATTACGAAGCCATTGAGAAAGCGGTGAAGGAGCTAAATAAACAAGGATTGGAGATTGTAATTAAAAAGTAACATGGGATTGTTCAATTATAGTCAGCTCCCGGTCAACACCCTCGTTGGGGCTGACTGGAAGACATTCAAGCAGGTGACGGAAGGACAACATATTGCTCCCGAGAAGAGGGCGAGTTTCCTGCTCACGAAAGCTACTTGCCGACTCCTCAGCCCCTTTGCCTGCCTACAGAATAAGAAATACCGCAAACTCCTTTCCAACAAGCCCTTGGAAAACGATCCGCTCTTCATCCTCGGTCACTGGCGAAGCGGCACAACATTCGTCCACAACATCTTTGCGCAGGACAAGCACTTTGGTTACACAACAACCTATCAGACAGTCTTCCCACACTACATCATGGCGATGCAAGGTTTTTTCAAGCCTGTTATGAAGATGGTCATGCCCAGCAAGCGACCGACCGACAACATGGAGCTTGCCCCAGACCTGCCACAGGAGGAGGAGTTCGCACTGAGTAACATGACCGCATGCAACTACTATAATTTCTGGTTCTTTCCCGAAAGGATGCAGGAATGGTGCGACCGCTTCCTCACCTTCAAGGACATTACAGACGAAGAGCTGCAGGAGTTTAAGCAGACTTTCGAGAAACTTGTCAAGATAAGCCTTTGGAACACCGGCGGCACACAGTATCTGAGCAAGAACCCGCCCCATACAGGACGCATCAAGACGCTCTCCGAACTTTTTCCAAATGCTAAGTTTGTCTTTCTAATGCGCAATCCCTACACCGTCTTCGAGAGCACGCGCTCCTTCTACCTCAACACCATCAAGCCCCTTCAGTTCCACACCATCAGCGACGAAGAGATGGAACAAAACATCCTCCGCAACTACATGGAGCTTTATCATGCCTATAAGGAGCAAAAAAACACACTCCGAAAAGGAAGATTGTACGAAGTTCGTTTCGAAGACATCGAGCAGGATGCACTCACCATCACAGAAGATATCTACAGAAAACTCGACCTCCCAGGCTGGGAAGAAGCCAAGCCCGCCATCGAGAAATACATTCTCGGCAAGAAAGGATACAAAAAGAACAAGTATCAGTACAACCCTCGAACCGTCCAACTCGTCAACGAACACTGGGGCGAAGCCCTTGACGTATGGGGCTACGAAAGGCTTTGAAGAATTCAGCATAAGGCGACATGAAATAACGTCTTACAGGGGGGTAAAAAACGCCGCACGTGGAGTTGGCCAACTCCGCGTGCGGCGTTGCTCAACGCAGCACGGTGTGTTTTCAAACGCCCCACACGGCGTTTGAAAACCATGTATGTATAGTATGAAAAACAGAAGCGTCGATGCCACGAAAAACAACACAAAAATGCTTTTTTTAGCAAAATAATCAAAATAATTATGAATTAAGAATTGCGAATTATGAATTATTTTGTACCTTTGTGACACTTTTTTGAAATTAACACATAATCACATAAAAATCAAACCTATATGACAAAGATTGAATTAGCAAAAGCTGTCGCCGAGAAAACTGGCATCGACCAGCCCACAGCAATGGCTGCTGTGGAAGGTGTTATCGACACACTCAAAGAAACCCTCATCAACAAGGAAAACATTTACATCCGCGGTTGGGGAACATGGACACTCAAGCACCGTGCACAAAAAACAGCACGCAACATCTCCAAGAATACAACCCTCGTTATCCCCGCTCACGACATTCCTTTCTTCAAACCATGTAAGGAGTTTTTGGAAGCTACCCGAAAAGCATAAATCCAGGTAACACCTCCACTTAGAATAATTAAGCCTTCCCTTTCAGGAAGGCTTTTTCATTTTCAAAACAAAATAGTCCAAGATTTGCGAGTTTTCCGAGGATATGAGCGGTTTTAATGTAAAAAATCATTATCTTTGCATTGAAAAAGTATCTGCCATGAAAATTAAATCTGTCCTTCCCGTCGCTTTCTCCTTGCTTTTCTGCATAAATGTCACTGCTCAGCAGAAGTCACCGCTCGACAAAGTCAATCTCTATATCGGCACTGCCAACGACTATGGGCAGATGACGCCTGGAGCAACTGTGCCCTACAGCCAGATTCAAGTTTGCCCCGACAGCAAGCCCCGCCAGCACCCTGGTTACGATTACGAAGAACCCACCATTTCAGGCTTCAGCATCAACCGCCTTTCCGGTGTCGGCGGCAGTGGTTGCGGCGGAAATGTCTCACTGATGCCTGATGCGACAGGCAATGATGTCCGATTACTGAAACATACCGAACAGGCTTGCCCAGGCTATTACAGCGTCCAGTTGAGTAACGGCGTGTGGTTCACAGCAACTGCCGACCGACGAATGGCTGTGGAACGCTTTTCTTTCCCCGATGCTTCTAAAGCTGTCCTGCTGCTCAATCCACGCTCTGCCTTCGACAAGCTCTTTGCAGCTAACTTTGAGCAGAAGTCACCTTCGATGGGACAAGGCTTTGCAGAGTGCGCCAACACCTGTGGACGCGGCCACTACCTCCTGCATTATCGTCTATATACAAGCACACCTTTCGTGCTCGACACAATTGCCGACGGTCGCAAACGCCTCACTTTCCCCGAACTATCTGCAAAATATGTAGAGGTTCGCATCGTAGTTTCTACTGGCCTTGCCGACGAATTGGACAAGATGTCAGAACAAGCGGTATGGCGAACAGACTTCCAGACAATGATGGGAAGGGCAAAGCGTCAATGGGAACATCTGCTTTCGACAGTCGAAGTGGAAGGCGGCACAGAAGACCTGCAGACCATCTTCTATACCTCTTTATATAGGACATTCCACAGTCCGTTCCAAGTCACCGACGGCACGATGACGCATTACCTTGGCACCGACGGCAAGACGCATGAAGCAAAGGACTGGACATACTACAGTTCCTGGTCGCTTTGGGACACCTATCGCACGAAGTTCCCGCTCATTACTTTGCTTGATGAAAGGCACTCCTCCGACATCATGCAATCGCTCTCTCTGCTTTACCAGACAGGCAAGAAGGACTGGAGCACGAACTATGAATGTGTGCCGACAGTTCGGACAGAACATGCCATCGCAACGCTTCTCGATGCTTACCGTCAGGGCATCAGCATCCCGTCGCTTCGAGATGCCTATTCTGGTATGGTGAAGGAGGTGAAGCGGCTCAGCCTGAAAAGTCCCGACCAATGCCTTGAGGCAAGCGGTGACTTCTGGGCTTTGGGACAGCTTGCAGAAGAACTTGACCTCAAAGAAGATGCCGCTCTTTGGACAAGACGAGGCGAGGAAATCTTCGACAGCATCTGGCCGAAGGAGTTCCAGAACATTGACGAAACCTACACCAGAATGAGAGGCAACGGCCTTTACCAGGGCACGCGCTGGCAGTATCGCTGGGGGGCGCCGATGTTCCTGCCGCGAATGATTGAATTCGTCGGCAAGGAAAAGCTTGCAGAACAGTTGCAGAGATTCTTCAAAGAAGAGCTTTACAATCAAGGCAACGAGCCGGACATCCATGTGCCTTTCCTCTTTGGACGTCTCGGAATGCCAAAGCTGACTGGTGGCATCGTCCGCAGTCTCGCCACAGAAAGCATCACCCACCGCTATGGCGGCAACGACGCCTACCCCACTCCCTTCGTTGGTTGTGCCTTTGTGAACCAGCCTCGTGGCTATTGCCCCGAAATGGACGAGGACGACGGTGCCATGAGTGCCTGGTACGTTTATGCCTGCATCGGCATGTACCCGCTTGTCGTTGGCGAAGCTGTCTATGAACTCTTCCCGCCCCTTTTCGACAGGGTGACGCTGCACCTCGGTGGCGACCGTCAGACGACCGTCGTTGTACGTACAGAAGGCCGCATCTCCGAAAAACAGCAAGTGAAGCGTGTCACTTGGAATGGCAAGCAGTTGTCCCACTTCCAAATTTCCGTCAAAGAACTCAAGAATGGCGGCGAACTGAAGTTTATCTTTTAATCTTGAACTATGAAATACTATTTGTTATTACCCTTACTGCTTTTTACTTCCTGTGGACAGCAAAAGGCCGAGACACAAGACACGGCTCAGACAGAACAGACAAGCGACGGGATTCACCGTTTGCCAAACTATGCCTATACAGACTCGTTGATGCAGGGCAGTCATAAGGTCATCTATTCCATCACAAGCCAAGCTGACGAAAACCTGCCAGAAGTAGTTGACGAAGACGGTATAAAGTACAAGGATAACCGATTTAATCTCGTCATCACGAAGGACGGCAAACAATTCTTCTCCCATAGCTTCACTAAGGCAGACTTCAAGTCCCAACTTTCAGAAGACTTCCAAAAGTATGGCATCATGGACGGCCTACGCTTCAATCATATCGAAGAAGGCAAACTCTATTTCAACACTTGCGTCAGTTTCCCCGACAGCGACATGTCATGCCCATTCATTCTCACGATAGGCCCTGATGGCAGCTTCAATCTTGCTCCTGACACCACTATTGATGACGACTTCCCGCCAGCATCAGAGCAAAGCTAAAAAAGCTAATAATATCAGATTGTCAGCTTGAGAATGCGCGTTGTGGCAGCCGTAACACGATAACGATTGTCACTGCGATGGCCGATGAGCCAAATGATATCACTACTGCAGGTGGCAACAAAAGTCCGAGCCTTTTGCAGGCGGTTGACTTTGCGGTCTGTAAGATAATCGCTTATTAACTTGCGCCCTTTCATGCCAAAGGGGACAAACGTATCACCTTCGCGAACAGGACGCACAGCTATGGGAGAAGTCAAGAGGTCAGCATCGAAGTAAGCAATGTTCGGCCCTGTATCTTCAATACCAAGCACTATCTCCTGCTTTATTTGCGGCACCTGGGACATACTGGTCAAGGGAGCTAAAAGCAATGCTTCACGGTCAAGCAGGACAATATGAGTGCTTGAGCGCCAGATTTTGCCCACACAACGATTTCCCACGCCAAGCATATCTTCCTCTTGCGCCTGATTAAAACCTTTCCCTAAAAGCCATTCATGCAGCAAAGTCCGGGAAGGAAGTGCTTTTACAGGAAAAGACTCCTTCGTAATCCCCAATTCCTCGAAAGCCGCTTCTATACCTTTTATATAATAAGGTAGGCTTTGACGCGCATTTTCACAAGCGAGGCAAAGATGTCCGATGGCAGAAGGATTTATTTCCTGAAGCAAAGGGATAAGATTAAGACGTACTATATTACGCTGTGCGATACGCTCCAAGTTGGTGCTGTCTGTGACAAAGGATTGGCCCTTTTGCTCAAGATACTCAAGAATCTCTTTGCGGCTTAGACACAAGAGAGGACGGATAATGCGATTTTGCTTCGGCTGCATACCAGCCAAACCGCGCAGACCTGTACCACGCAGGAGATTGAGCAAGAGCGTCTCTGCCTGGTCATCGCGATGATGTGCAACGGCAACAAATGAGGCCCCTTGAACCTTCATCTTTTCTCTAAACCAGTCGTAACGGAGGTCACGGGCTGCCATTTCGATGCTGATGCCGCGCTGTTTTGCCTCTTCTTCCGTTTGGAAGTGACGCACAGACAAGGGCACTCCCTGCTGTTCGCAAAGCGCTTCTACGAACGCTTGGTCACGGTCGGACTCCTCACCTCGCAGATGGAAGTTACAATGCAAAGCTTGAAGATTGTAGCCCAGGTCCTTCATTATAAGCAACAAGGCCGTTGAATCAGCACCACCACTAAGGGCAACAAAGAGAGCAGCCCCCTTCTGTCCTTCCCTTAAAGGGGAGGCATCAAGGCTGATCTCGCTTTCGATAAATGTTTTTACCTTGCCAACAACTGCGGTAGTAAATTCTTCACTCTTCATTTTTCACTCTTCATTTAAGAGTTGCCTTGCATTCTCTCTTGCCGCTTCGGTAACAATACTTCCACTAAGCATGTGGGCAAGCTCCGTGATACGCTGCTCCCTTTCGAGCTTTTGGATATGTGTCAAAGTACGTTCACCTTTATCTTCTTTATAGACGAAGTAATGCGCACTGCCCTTTGCTGCAATCTGTGGCAAATGGGTGATGGCAAGGACTTGTTGTCCCGCGCCGCTACTCATCTGTGCCATAATCTGCGCCATCGAACTTGCGACCTTACCGCTCACACCTGTATCTATCTCGTCGAAGATGATGGTTGGCAAATGTGTCTGCTTGCTTGTCAGGGCTTTCAAGGCAAGCATCACGCGTGACATCTCGCCACCGCTTGCCACATCAGCCAGAGGCCTGGGTTCCATACTTTTGTTGGCCGAGAAGAGGAATGTAGCGATGTCCAATCCCGTAGGTAACAGTTCGGCATGTTTTTCCATGCTGACACAGAACTTTGCCACAGGCATATCCATTGCCACAAGTGATTCTGCTACAATTTTCTCCACTTGCTTTGCTGCCTTTATGCGACCAATGGAAAGCTTTTCGGCAAGCTTCTTTGCTTGTTCCGTATCGGCGGCTATCTGCTGTTTCAATGCTTGAATGCTATCCTCTGAATTGACAAAGGAATCGAGTTGCGAGCGGAGGTCTTCAGCAAGGGCAATTAGCTCTTCTGCAGAGCCGACATGGTGCTTCTGCTCAAGGGCAAAGAGGCCATCCAGACGCTCTGTAACCTGCTGCAAGCGGGTTGGATTATATTCCACGTCCTCTGCAAGGCTGCCTAAGTCGCTGGCAATGTCGCGCAGTTCGATGACAACGCTGTCCAGACGTTCCTGATAATTCTCTATGGCAGGAAAGACTTTAGAAACCTGCTGCATTGTCTGAACAGAGTGGCGCAATGCATCGATGGCTCCTGTTCCACCCTCGCCGTCGCTGCCATTGAGCAAGGCATCTATTCCAGAAAGGGCAATCCTGATGTCTTCGGCATGGGAAAGTACACTTTGCTGTTGCTTCAGTGTCTCGTCTTCACCTGGTTGTGGCTTGAACTCATCAAGTTGGTTGAGTTGGAAGCGCAAATAGTCCTCATCACCTTGTCGTTTTTCCAAGCTCTCCTCCGCCTCACGAAGCTGGCGTCGTGCCTCTACAATGCGGCCATAGCAATCCTGGTATTGGAAGAGCAAATCCGGATGGTTGGCAATGGTATCGACAATGCCAAGCTGGAAGGCAGGATTCTCAAGAAGCAGGTTGCTGTGCTGCGAATGTATGTCGAGCAGGCGAATGGCAATCTGACGAAGGACAGTGGCAGAGACAGGACTGTCGTTGACAAAGGCACGGCTCTTGCCATTGGCAGCCACCTCTCTGCGCAAGATGCACTCCATCGGTTCGTAGTCCAGTTCGTTTTCCTCAAAGAGTCTTTGCATATCGTAGCCTTCAATGTTGAAGATGCCTTCAACGACACACTTGGCGGTGCCTGGCATAATGCTTCCTGAGTCAGCACGCTGCCCCATGAGCAATCCAAGGGCACCAAGAATAATGGACTTGCCTGCACCTGTCTCGCCAGTCATAACAGAGAAGCCTGGCTGGAAGTCTATGTCGAGTGTTTCGATAAGAACGTAATTATTGATGGTCAGATGCGTTAGCATAACTTATATTGTTTATCTGTTTTAACAGTTCAACCGCTTCTTTGATGTTATTGACCTCGTCTATGAGGAGGCTTATCTTGCCTTTGTCTTGTTTGAAATGACAACGATAGGCATTGGCCTTTGCAAAGTCAACAACCTGTCCGAAGAGGCGTCCTTCATAGAAAGGATTGTCATCGTTGGGGCCGAAGAAAAGTCTTGCATGACCAGACTTCAGGACGATGCGCTCACAGCCAAAGCGCTTACCAAGCCTACGTAGCGTGACAACACGCAACAGGTCCTCTGCTTCTTGTGGAAGAGGGCCAAAACGGTCGATAAGCCGTTGTTTGAACTGTTCCACGTCTTCGTCTCTTTCCATTCCGTCAAGTTCGCGATAGAGAAGCATACGTTCACTGCTCGTCGGCACATATTCCTCGCTGAAATACATTGGCAGGTTGCTGTCAAGCTGGCAATCATCCACGACCTCGGTACTCTCTATGTTGTTACCCTCGCGAACCTCCTCTGCATAAAGTTCGTGGAACTCGTCGTTGCGAAGCTCTGTAACAGCCTGCGAGAGGATCTTCTGATAGGTCTCATAACCGAGGTCGGCAATGAAGCCGCTTTGCTCTGCACCAAGCAGATTGCCTGCTCCACGAATGTCGAGGTCCTGCATGGCGATGTGTATGCCGCTGCCTAAGTCACTGAAGTTCTCGATAGCTTGCAGGCGACGACGGGCATCGGTATTAAGCGCAGAGAGCGGCGGGGCAATCAAGTAGCAGAATGCCTTCTTGTTAGAGCGTCCCACGCGGCCTCGCATCTGATGCAAGTCGGAGAGTCCGAAGTTGTGTGCCCCGTTGATGATGATGGTGTTGGCGTTGGGGATGTCCAGGCCGCTCTCAATGATGGTTGTAGAGATGAGGACATCATACTCATAGTTCATAAAATCGACCATAATCTGCTCCAACTCCTCAGGTGGCATCTGCCCGTGAGCCACAGCCACTCGGACATCGGGGACATGCTTGCGGACAAGGTCGGCAAGTTCCAGCAGTTGGCTGATGCGGTTGTTGACAAAGAAGACCTGTCCGCTGCGGCTCATCTCGAACTCAATGGCTTCAGCAATGACTGCGGCATTGAATTGGCAAAGCTGTGTCTGAATCGGATAGCGGTTGGGCGGAGGTGTCTGTATGGCACTCAGGTCTCTGGCTCCCATCAGCGAGAACTGCAAGGTGCGGGGGATGGGCGTTGCTGTCAATGTCAGGGTATCGACATTGGTTTTTAGCTGGCGTAGCTTCTCTTTGGTCGAGACACCGAACTTCTGCTCCTCGTCGATGATGAGAAGTCCCAAATCCTTGAACTTGACATTTTTGCCGATAAGCTTGTGCGTGCCGATGATGATGTTGACGGAGCCGTTCTTCAGCCCTTCGAGTATCTCTTTTGTCTGCCCAGGCGTGCGTGCTCTGGTCAGGTATTCTATCTTGACAGGGAAGTCTTTGAGGCGACTTGTGAAGGTATGGAAGTGCTGATAGGCCAGCACTGTGGTCGGCACAAGCACCGCTACCTGCTTGTTATCAACGCAGGCCTTGAACGCCGCCCTGACAGCCACCTCCGTCTTGCCGAAGCCGACATCGCCGCAGACAAGGCGGTCCATCGGGCGCTGCCGCTCCATATCGGCCTTGACATCCTGAGTGGCCTTGAGTTGGTCGGGCGTATCCTCATAAAGGAAGCTTGCCTCAAGTTCGTGCTGCATGAAACTGTCGTGACTGAAGGCAAAGCCTTTCTCTTCGCAACGACGACTATAAAGCAGAATGAGGTCGCGGGCGATGTCCTTTATCTTCTTCTTTGTGCGCTCCTTCATCCGTTCCCATGCACCAGTTCCAAGATGGCTGATGCGTGGTGGCTCGCCCTCTTTGCCCTTATACTTCGACACTTTATGCAAAGAGTGAATAGACACATAGACGGTGTCATCACCAGAATAGATTATCTTGATAACCTCCTGTATCTGGCTGCCGTTTTGCATCCGTACCAAGCCGCCGAATCGACCGACACCATAGTCGATATGCACCACATAGTCGCCCACCTCGAACTGCTGCAACTCTTTAAGCGTCAAAGCCACTTTGCCGCCTGTGGCACGCTCGCTGCGAAGGCTGTACTTGTGGTAGCGGTCGAAGATCTGATGGTCGGTGAAGATGGCGACGTGCAGGTCATCGTCAATAAAGCCAGCATGAAGAGCCTGGTCCACAGGCGTGAACTGGATGCCTGTCTCCTTGTCGTGGAAGATGCTCTCCAAGCGGTCTGTCTGCTTCTGACTGTCGGCAAGGATGTAGAGGTCTGTGTCATCGTTCTGCAACTTCTTGAAAGCATCAATGAGCAGGTCGAAGTTCTTGTGGAAGACAGGCTGGGGATGAGTGTTAAACTGGATTAAGGAATAAGGATTAGGGATTAAGGATGATGCCTTCAGTTCGATGCGGCGGAAGTCGAGAATCTGCTTCTTGAACGCCTCTGGGTTGACGAGAAGGGCAGAACTCTCTAATCTTTCATCCCTAATCTCTAATCCCTCTGTGACAGCCGACTGGCTGAAGCCTTCATTATAAGTCTGCTCTACCATGTCGCAAAGGAACGCGAGGTCCTTCACCACGAGCACAGCATCCTCTGGCAAGAACTTCAGGAAACTCTCGCGCAGGGAATTGTCGGATTGTAAATTGTCAAATTGTCCAATCAAGGAGATGCTTTGTTGACGGTCGCGGCTGAGTTGGCTATGCACCTCGAAGGTACGGATGCTATCTACCTCGTCGCCGAAGAAATCAATGCGGTAAGGCAGTTCATGGGAGAAGGAATAGACATCAATGATGCTGCCACGGACAGCAAACTGCCCAGGCTCATAGACATAGTCGGTGCGTTGGAAGCCGAAGCTGAGCAACGTCTCCTGCACGAACATGATGTCCACACGCTCTCCAACCATTAGGCTCAAGGTCTGTTCACTGAGCTTTTGCTTCGTTACGACCAATTCTGTAAGGGCCTCTGGATACGTCATGACAAAAAGTGGTAACGAACCTGAAGATAGTCGCGACAAAACTTCTGTCCTAAGAATCTCCTGTCCGGCATCGCGCTGGCCGAACTTGATGGCTCTCTTGTAGCTGCTGGGGAAGAAGAGAACCTGCTTGTCGCCAAGAATCCGTGTGAGGTCGTGATAGAAATAGCCCGCCTCTTCCTCGTCATCAAGGACAAAGACATACGGAACGCCCAACACTTGCGGAGCTTTCACGGCAAGCGAAGCAAACACCAAAGCTGCACTGCTGCCTTGAAGCCCGTTAAGTTGTATCGTCTTAACGGAGTCCTTCTGTAACAATGCTGCCAAAGACTTCACGCCCGGATGCCTGGCAAAGATATTCTGTAGTTTCTGTATCTCCATTGTTATCACGTAGGCAACAAAAGTTCCTTATTTTGCAACAAACGACTGGAGCTTCACCTCGCCGATAATTATGCCATTATAGTTTCGACCGGTATTGATTGTCTCGCGGCGTGCACTATAAAAACTCTCAGAGCTTCGGGTGCAAGTGCCATCCACGAAGATGTCTGTTACGCCCTGTTCTTCGAGAAGCCAGCGGTTTGCCTCCCAGAGGTCGATATGCCAGCGGCTCCCCTCTTTCTCCCCCAAGGGGGAGGAATAGAAAGCCTTCCCTTGGGGAGGTTGGGAGGGGGCAATTCTTTCCATAGGAAACCCTGCGTCCTTGAAAGCATCATAGACTTCATCGCCCACCTCAAACCACTCAAGCGAAATGCCCGGCCCTATGATGGCGTGAAGGTCGCTTGGACTTTCGGGCTTCATCTGTTCGATGGTCTTTTGCACGATGCGACTTACCGTTCCTCGCCAACCGGCATGAACGGCAGCGACAATGCACTTCCTGGTATCATAGAGCAGAACGGGTATGCAGTCGGCAGTCTTCACACAGACACAAAGCCCTGGCTTATCGGTAATGACAGCATCGGTCTGTTCTGGCCTTCCAGCCTCTCGCATCCAGCAGACATGGTCGGAATGCACCTGTCTTGGCAACGCCAAGTCCTCAAGCCGCAGCCCAAGAGCCTCTACCCCACTGCCTTTCCCCGTCGAGAAAGCCGTGAGCCAAGAAGGGGTCTTGTATATTATGACATTATTCATTTTGCCTTTATGACCGATTACTGGTGCTAAGATGCGGAGATATTTGTGATTCTATTTACCGATAAGGCTTTTGGTATATGAGTTGCTTTGAAGTACTCCATCCGAAATACCTTTCTTAACGATATTCCCGATAAATTCTTCAACCGTCGGATACATACTTACCTTTGCGCCGCCAAGGATGTCATTAATTCCCTCTATGGTAGTGCTCCGAATCTGTTCAAAAGCCAAAGTCCATCCTTTTTCCTCCTTCCATGACAGACTGAATGAACAGAAGTCTATCGGATATTCAGGATTGTATGACGTTAACTTAGAGCAATCTGAGGTATGTTGTAAGTAATCGATTGCCAAGTCCTGCACCACAAACACAATCTTCCGATGCCAGCTTTCTACGATTTTTCCCTTTTTGTAGGCTTGCTGCATCATTGTCTTGGCAAATTCATTCGCCCAATTTATACCAAATGTTTTTTTAGGTGAATCCGTGTAGCAACCCTTTTCAACTAATTCCTGTACCCAATCATAAGGTGTTCCTGTTGTACCAGCGGCTTGGATTTCTACACAAAGGAAATCTTTAACTCTATCATACTCGTCCACTTCGACTGCAACATAATCCACACTGCCACCGACACCGATATTAACTTCTTGAATCCACTTAACATTCTTCCAGTTTGATAAATACCTTTCGCGGATAGCTTCAAACATGGATTCTTCTTTGAATCTCTGCGGACAAATGATTACAGGATGAATTTGTTTGCCTTTATTTACAGTAGAACCAACGGAACAAATGCCCACCTTTATTTGGGGTTCACTTTTTCTTGGCTTTACGCAAGTACCTTTAAGATACTTACAGTACTGCTGTTTGATTGCCAATCGTGAAGACTTCGTTTTGCATTCATAATCATAACAGAAGACTTCAATAGGGAATTTTCCTATCTTTTTCATTAGAATAAAAAGCCTAAATTGTCTATTCTTTCTTGAGCCGTTTTTATATATTGAGGACTAAGGTCAATGCCAACGCCGCATCTGCCTAATTTCAATGATGCAACGACAGTGGTGCCCGTGCCGTTAAACGGGTCTAAGACGATGCCATTTTCTGGGCATGTTGCCAATATGGGAGTTATGAGCAGTTCTTCTGGATATACGGCACAATGACTGTCTTTTCGCCATGTGTCTTCTGTCACAATATCCCACACATCGCTTGGAAGATGCCCTTTTGCATATATCTTCATGATGTAATAACCTCGGTTAACGAGTTCCTTTGCCCTGCCGCTTATCTTTACACTGTCACTATGCCAAGCTCTTTGTGCTCCTCTAATGGTCATTCTGAAATCATTAACCAGTCCTGTCCTTATTTCCGCCAAAGTATCGTCCAAAGCCTTTAAAGCATTTGCCTTTTCTTGTTCAGTAAGTTCAGTGCTTTCCTGTATAAGCTTCCTGTATTTTTTTCCAGAGACACCTGTGGAGGAAATCGTGTTGCTACTTGATACTGTAGGTAATTTGGTCGGCTTTATGCGTATTGCATCAGAGTCATAGTAATACTTCTTAGACTTTACAAAGTGGAAAACGTGTTCATAAGAATCCCTTAACCTGTCCTTGCAACTTTGCGTGCCTTTCAATTGATGCCAAATGACATCATTTCGCATAATCCATCCACTGTCCATTAATGAAATAGCAACACGCCACGGCATACCCAGCAAGGCCTTATCTACATACTTGTCGCCAAGATTCAACCACAGAGAACCATCTTTCCGTAAAACTCTTTTTGCTTCTTCAAATATATTGGTCAGATTGGTAACATATTGCTCAAACTCCTTCTCATTACCTATTTCTCGAGAATCATCCCCATTATCGTAAGCACGCATCCCCCAATATGGTGGAGACGTTATTATACAATTAACGGATTCATTATCCATCTCTTTTAGGACGGATAAACAATCACCTTGAATGAGATTGTATTTCTTTTTACTCTCTATAGGTCTCATCTTTTATCTATTCACTGCATAGTTACAGAAAAGCGGGGAACGAACAAACTATCAGATAAGGTCTTCATCTTCTTCTACATCCTCTATGGCGTCGTCGTCAAGGATTTCTATCTCTTCGTCTTCGCCTTCGTCGAGGAGTTCCTGTTGGAAGAAAGCCATGTCCTTGTTGCGGTGTACGATGCGCTCCTGTTGAGTGATGGCCGCAATCTTGTTGCTCTCGCTGTTCAAGGCTGTCCAAAGGAGGTCTTTTAGTTCGCTCAGGCCGCTGCCCGTCACGGCACTGATGAAGACGTGCGGCAGGTCGTCGGGAAGGTCTTCGGAGAGCATCTGCTGAAGCTCTTCGTCGAGGAGGTCGCTCTTCGTGATGGCGAGGATGCGCTGTTTGTCGAGCATATCGGGATTGAAGTTGCGCAACTCACCGAGCAGTACCTCATATTCATGCTTGATGTCGTCTGTGTCGCCTGGCACCATGAAGAGCAGGAGGGAGTTGCGCTCGATGTGACGCAGGAAGCGAAGTCCAAGCCCCCTACCCTCGGAAGCGCCCTCGATGATGCCGGGGATGTCGGCCATGACAAAAGACTGGCTGCCGCGGTACTGTACGATGCCAAGCGAAGGTTCCATCGTTGTGAAGGGATAGTTTGCTATCTTCGGCCTTGCGCTCGAAAGGGCACTCAACAGTGTGCTCTTCCCCGCATTGGGGAAGCCCACAAGTCCCACGTCGGCAAGCAGCTTGAGCTCGAGGATGACGGTGCGCTCCATCATCGGCTCGCCAGGCTGGGCATAACGCGGAGCCTGGTTGGTGGCGGTGGCAAAGTGCTTGTTGCCCATGCCGCCCCGACCGCCCTTGAGGAGCATTACGACCTGCCCGTCGTCGGTAACGTCGCAGAGATATTCGCCCGTCTCGGCATCATAGACGACGGTTCCGCAAGGCACATCAATGTACTTGTCCTCACCATCTGCTCCCGTGCTTCCGCTGGGGCCTCCGTTGCCTCCATGTCCGGCAAAGACATGACGCTCGTAGCGAAGATGCAGGAGTGTCCAGTAGTTGTGGTTGCCCCGAAGATACACATGGCCGCCACGCCCGCCGTCGCCCCCGTCCGGTCCGCCCATTGGGACGTACTTGGCGCGATGCATGTGCATAGAGCCGCGACCGCCCTTACCAGAGCGGCAACATATCTTGACGTAATCTACGAAGTTGCTTTCCATGATTATATTTTGGGGAAGTTAAAGGAGTTAAAGAAGTTAACTTCCCAAGCGAGCAACGCGAGCCAACTTCCTTTAACTTCTTTATTTAACTGTATCCAGGAACTTGAAGATTGAGGCTATCATATCCTCCTTGTTGGGTGTGTTTGCCCAGTAGAAGGTGTGGCGGATGCCCTCCTTCTCGAACCACTCTATCAGGGGTGATGTCTGCTTCTGATAGACTTCGAAACGCTTCTTGATGGTCTCTTCGTTGTCATCGGCACGCCCTTGTTCCTTAGCACGACGAAGCAGACGGAACATCAGGATGTCCTCTTCGACAACAAGTTCAATCATAATGCCCAACTCGTGTCCGCGCTCGGCAAGCATCTTCTTCAGGGCTTCTGCCTGTGCAATGGTACGCGGAAAGCCGTCGAAGATGACGCCCTTGCCGGCAGGCTGTGCGTCGTAGGTCTTGGCAAGGATGTCAATCATCAGTTCGTCGGGGATGAGCTGGCCGTTGTTGATGTAGCCTTGGGCTATCTTGCCCAGTTCTGTTCCGTTCTTGATTTCGGCACGCAGCACGTCGCCGGTACTGATATGTCCCATGCCATAGCGTGCCACAATCTCGTCGCTGTAGGTGCCTTTGCCCGAACCTGGGGCACCGAAAATGATAATGTTCTTCATATTATAGTATAAATGTCTTTTGTGTTTCTTCCGAAACCGTCATAGTCGAGGCCGTAGCCGACCACGAAGTCATCGGGTATCTCCTTGCAGCAATAGCGTATGTCGAGCTTCACTTGCAGCTTGCTCGGCTTGAGGAGGAGCGTGCAGATGTCGATGCTTGCGGGGTTCTGCTTCTGTAAGGTCTCAAGCATGTGAGCCATTGTGAGGCCTGTATCGACAATGTCCTCAACGATGATGACCGGCCTTCCTGTTATGTCGATGTTAAGGCCAATCACTTCGCGAATGCTTCCCGTAGTAGTTGTGCCTTGATAGGAAGCCAGTTTGACGAAGGAAATCTCGCAAGGCAGGTCAATCTCCCGAAGAAGGTCGGCTGCGAAGATAAAGGAGCCGTTGAGGACAGCCAAGAAGACAGGTTCCTGCCCTTCGTAATCGCGATTGATTTCGTCAGCAACGCGCTTTATCTGTTGCTTCAACTCCTCTTCTGGGATGGAGATGGCGAAGGCTTTGTCCTTCACCTTGATGGTTTTATTTCTTTGCATAGGAACTATGTGTTATTCCACGAACACGGCTGAGTGTTTCGGGTGTCATCTGAAGGAAGCTGGCAATGTGTACCATCGGTGCACGCAGGATGATTTCGGGTTTCTCCCTGAGCAAATGCTCGTATCGCTCTGCGGCATTCTCGAAACGCTGGCTGTCGGCATGTTCCTGGCTGCTGATGGCGACGTGCTCCAGTATCTTGCGGTAGAGCATTGCCATCTCCTTGTTGCCCGACATGAGGTTGTGAAGGTCGTCGTGGGGGATGGCATAGAGCTGTGTGTTCTCGAGTGCCTCGACGATGAGGCGGCTGGGTTCCTGCTTGAGGAAGCTTTCGATGCAGAACACGATGCGCCCCTCGAAGGAGAAGTGTTCGGTGACATCCTTCTTGTTCTTGTAGTAGTACTGCCGGACCATACCCTTCTCCACGAAGTAGAGGTCGCGACATACTTTTCCTTCCTCCAGGATGGTGTCTCCTTTCTGGAACTTCATGGGGACGAGGATGCTGCCCAGGACCTCAATGGCAGGGGGTGTCATGGGGCAGTAGATGCGGGCTATTTCCCGTGCTATGTCGCGACGCTTGTCCATCTTGTCATTTACAATTTGACAATTTACAATTTACTATTTATTCTCCCCTCTTCTCGGAGAGGAGTCGGGGTGAGGCTTTTAATCCAGCTTCAGCACGGCAAGGAAGGCTTTCTGAGGCACCTGCACATTGCCTATCTGCTTCATGCGCTTCTTGCCCCGCTTCTGTTTCTCAAGGAGCTTTCGCTTGCGGCTCACGTCACCGCCGTAGCACTTTGCCAGCACATCCTTACGCACCTGCTTCACCGTCTCGCGGGCGATAATCTTTGCTCCGATGGCAGCTTGTATGGCGATGTCGAACTGCTGGCGGGGCAGAAGTTCCTTGAGCTTCTCGCACATCCTGCGGCCGAAGGTCTCGGCATTGTCGAAGTGCGTCAGGGTTGATAGCGCATCCACAGGCTCGCCGTTGAGCAGGATGTCCATCTTCACGAGCTTGCTGGGGCGGTAGCCGTCCTGGTGATAGTCGAAGGAAGCATAGCCCTTTGAGATGCTCTTGAGCTTGTCGTAGAAGTCAATGACGATTTCGCCCAGAGGCATCGCGTATTGCAGTTCCACGCGGTTGCCGCTGATGTACTCCTGCTTGAGGAGTTCGCCACGCTTGCCCAGGCAGAGCGTCATTATCGGGCCAATGTAGTTCGCCGTCGTGATGACGGAGGCATGGATGTAGGGTTCTTCGATGTGGTCGATGAGCGTCTGGTCGGGCATCCCGCTGGGGTTGTGCACTTCCTGCATGTTTCCCTGCTTGTCATAGACGAGGTAGGAAACGTTTGGGACCGTCGTGATGACATCCATGTTGAACTCGCGGTCGAGCCTTTCCTGAATGATTTCCATGTGCAAGAGGCCGAGGAAGCCGCAACGGAAACCGAAGCCGAGTGCCACGGAGCTTTCGGGCGTAAAGGTGAGGCTGGCATCGTTGAGCTGCAGCTTTTCGAGCGAGGCACGGAGGTTCTCGAAGTCCTCCGTCTCAATGGGATAAACGCCTGCGAACACCATCGGCTTCACCTCCTCGAAGCCCGAAATGGCTTCCTTGCAGGGATTGTCAACGGTGGTGATAGTATCGCCAACCTTCACTTCGGTTGCCGTCTTGATGCCCGAAACGATGTACCCCACGTCGCCGCAATGCAGCATCTGCCTTGGCACCATATCCATCTTCAGCACGCCTATCTCGTCGGCTTTGTACTCCTTTCCCGTATTGATGAACTGCACTTGGTCGCCACTCTTCATCGAGCCGTTCACGATTTTGAAGTAGGCGATGATGCCTCGGAAGGAGTTGAACACGGAGTCGAAGATGAGTGCCTGCAGCGGAGCCTTCTCGTCGCCTTTTGGACAAGGGATGCGCTCCACGACTGCCCTCAGGATGTCCTCCACGCCCATGCCTGTCTTGCCACTGGCGCGGATGATTTCCTCGCGCTTGCAGCCAAGCAGGTCAACGATTTCGTCCTCCACCTCTTCGGGCATGGCATTGGGCATGTCGCACTTGTTGATGACGGGGATGATCTCAAGGTCGTGGTCGATGGCCATGTAGAGGTTGCTGATGGTCTGCGCCTGAACGCCCTGCGTGGCGTCAACCACGAGCAACGCCCCCTCGCAGGCCGCAATGCTTCGGCTCACCTCGTAGCTGAAGTCCACATGTCCCGGAGTGTCGATAAGGTTGAGGATGTAAAGCCCCCCTCTGTCTCCCCCCAAGGAGGGAGTACCCGGTCGAGTTCCCTCCCCCTCGGGGGAGGATGGGAGGGGGCTGTACTTATATTCCATCTGGATGGCGTGGCTCTTGATGGTGATGCCGCGTTCTTGCTCCAGATCCATATCGTCGAGCATCTGCCCCTTGGTCACAGTGATGGTCTTCGTGTATTCCAGCAGACGGTCCGCCAGCGTGCTCTTCCCGTGGTCGATGTGGGCAATGATGCAGAAGTTACGAATGTTTTGCATTTTACAAAAAATATATCGCGTTGCAAAGATATGAATAAAATTGAAAAGAAGAAAGAAGAATGACAAATTTCCTTCTACATCGCACACATATTCTTTATTTCTTGGACATAATTCTTGAATTGCAAGTCGCGTTTTAAGTGCTTCGTTTTCTACAATACCTTTGTCACCAAGACGAAGAAAAGATATCGCAGTGAATAGGGGCGAAATGGCAAGGGCAGGAAACCCTCCTCACGAAGTTCTTTGGCGCGGCGGCGAAGTTCCAAAAGGCTGTGAGTTAAAGTCCAACTCTTCTGAATATAATCGGTAGTAAGCTGCCTGACGCGGCGTTCAAGCACAGGATTCTCCAAAGAACGTAATTCTCTGATAACAAAACGAATATCATCGAGACGTTTCTGCACTATTTCGGGCGTTAGCGAATGTGTTATTGTGCCGCTGTGCTGGCGGTAGAAATAGGCTTTGGAGTCAAGCTCAATGAGCGTCTTTGCTTTCAAAAAGAGCTGCGGCGTGAACAACTCGTCTTCGTGCAGGAGGCCAGGATGGAACCGCAAGTCGCCAAGAATCTCGCGCCTAAAGGCATAGCCCCAAGCCGCAGCGCGAAGGTTGCGATGCTGGAGGAACTGCCTCCCCCATCCCCTCCAAAGGAAGGGTAAATTGCCGCGACTCATCTTTCTCTCCTCTGGAGAGAGCTGGGGTGAGGCCATCATCTTGAACATCACGACGTCCGCTTCCTCTTTCCTCACCTGCTCTATCACCGCTTCGTATGCAGAGGGGATGAGGCAGTCGTCGGCATCAACGAACTGGATGTAACGGCCTCGGACATTCTCGATGCCCGTATTCCGCGCCACAGAAAGCCCCGCCTGCTCCTGGCGGATAAGCCTCCCTCCTCGGGGGGAGGCTGGAGGGGGGCTGCTTCCATCATCCACCACAATCACCTCCGCCTCATCCTTAGTAAGAGGAAGTGCCTGAATGCTCTCCAGGCAAGCGCGAAGATAATCCTCCGGCTCGTTGTGGTAGGTGACGATGAAAGAAACAAGCGGCTCCATATTCAGCGCAAAGATACAAATAAATTAAGAATTAAGAATTAAGAATTAAGAATTATTTCGTACTTTTGCAGAAAGAAAGCAACTCGCAGGTAGTTTGCCAAGACCGCCTTTTCCAAAGCGACTTCGACAGATACTTGGAAGAAATGCCGAGCATAGAGGAAGATACAAGCATTTCATATAAATAATAGAATATGAACACAGAGAAACAGATAGCTGCTGCGGCAGCGGAATTTGCGCAAGTTTACACATAAAAGAGGCCTATAGTCAAGATGCCGAACAAAGCCAATTATAAAATATCTAACTTAAACAATACGAGATATGATTTTTACTTGGATTCCATTTTATAAAGAGTTCGCACAGAAACTTTTGCAGTTTAGAGAAAACAGAACTCCGTTAGTTGATTGGATATATGGTAATATTGATGGAAGTCTAATCAAACATTTCAAAGATGCTCCTGATGGCAGACATGTCCCAGATACAGACCCATTTACTGTAATGGCTATCATCAACCGAGGCATTGCTTATAACAAGAAAGTCGAACTTTGTAAACAATTCAAAAGTTATCTTGAAATCTCAGAACCTGTTCCACAAGATTTCTCTGGAGTACCAGAAATGAATAATATGCTATCAAACTTCATTGGATTTGAAGAGGATAGAAAAGACGGAGATATAGAAAGACTATGGAATTTGTTTGAGTGCGCTGTTCTTGATAAAGATATTGAGAAAGCGTACAATGCTCTAAACGGCCAATACCTTATCAAATACAATATCACTATGGGATTGTTCTGGGTACGCCCTGATAAGTATTTGGCATTAGACGGCAATAACAAGGCAAAGTTGCTGTCATTGGGTATAGCCTCTTTTGATGGGAAATTTGTTCCATACGATGAGTATGTTAGAATCATGAAACGCCTTGACGAAAAGATGGCTTCTGGAGAGGTTCCAAGTGCCAATTATGCAGAATTCTCGCAAATGGCATATTCACAGAATGACGGTTCAAGCACAAGAGATTTGCCGAAAATCTCCGACTCAAATTCTCACAATTTCGCTGTCGCCTATTGGACATTCTCTCCTGGTGAAAAGGCCTCAAAATGGCAGTCGTGTATTGATGAAGGAATCATGTGCATAGGTTGGGATGCTCTGGGTGACTTATCACAATATGCATCTCGGGAAGATATGAGGACAGAATTAAAGAAACAATATCCGACTGATGGCTCTGCTATAAATGACTCCTTGGCTGTATGGCAGTTCTCTCATGAAATGAAGTCTGGCGATATTGTATTTGCAAAAAAAGGTAAGACTCAAATCATAGGACGCGGAATAGTTGAATCCGATTATATGTTTGATTCGGAACGTACTGAGTTCAAACATATCAGGAAAGTAAAATGGACCAATATCGGGGAATGGATGACAGATGATAGATTTGCAGTTAAGACGCTTACCAGTATTACCCAATATGCAGATTATGTGGAGAAATTAAATAATCTCGTTGAAGATAAAAACTCACCTAAACAAGAAGAATCAACAGGCAAACAGAATTGGTGGTTAACTGGTAGCCCCAAGTATTGGAGTCCTTCGAACGATTGGGATTTGGGCGAAGATATAGACTATACACTTTATAATGAGAAAGGAAACAAGAGGCGCATCTTCAAGCATTTCAAAGAGGCAAAGCCGGGCGATGCCGTTATAGCATATGAATCTACTCCTGTACTCCAGATTGTTGCTATCGGATACGTGGTATCGGAAACAGATGGAGAGGTTCTGTATATCCGGAAGAAAGAAGAGTTGTTGTCGCCTGTTCCATATTCCGAGATTCTATCCAATCCTGTTCTCAAAAACTCAGAACCAGTAATGAATCGCTGTCAAGGCAGCCTCTTCCGCCTCACTAATGATGAATATGAGGAAGTGATGCGTCTTATTCGAAAAGAAAATCCCGAACCTATTGAAGAAGAGGACGAACAAGATGAAGATTATTTACCTTATACAGATAAAAACTTCTTGAAAGAAGTGTATATGGATGAGCAGCAGTTGCAAACATTGAAGTCTTTGTTAATACGCAAGAAGAACCTGATTTTGCAAGGCGCTCCAGGTGTTGGGAAAACCTATGCTGCCAAACGGCTCGCCTATTCCATAATGGGTGTAAAAGACGTATCTCGCATAGATATAATACAGTTCCATCAGAATTATAGTTATGAGGATTTTGTGATGGGATATAAGCCAAATGCCGATGGAGGATTCTCACTTATCAATGGTATCTTCTACGAATTCTGCCAAAAGGCAAGACAGCATCGTGAACTGGATTACTTCCTGATTATTGACGAAATCAATAGAGGTAATCTGAGTAAGATATTTGGAGAATTGTTGCAACTAATTGAGGCAGACTATCGTGAACAGCCCATCCAATTGGCTTATAACAAGCAGCGTTTTTCTGTACCAAGTAATGTGTATATCATTGGTATGATGAACACGGCTGACCGCTCGTTGGCAATGATTGACTATGCCCTTCGTCGCAGATTCAGTTTCTTTGAGATAAAGCCAGGATTCGAAACGTTTGGTTTTAAGGAGGAAATCAGGAAACACATGGATTCACATCTTGACAATCTTGTTAAAGCCGTCATTGAACTGAATAAGGTCATTGAGAGTGATGATTCGTTAGGTTCTGGCTTCTGTATAGGTCATAGTTATCTGTGCAATTTGGATGGCGGATACGATTTGGAAAGCATTGTTGAATACGATATTATTCCTATGCTTAGAGAATATTGGTTCGACAATGACAGCAAGTTTAATCAGGAAGCGCAGAAACTAAGAAATGCTATCAAATGACTGAGGATAAAGGCATACTGATTCGCAACATCTACTATATGTTGGCCTATGCTTTTCAAGAGCTTAGGCAGAATAACTATGCTGAAATAGAGGGTGAGAAGTTTGATGACATCTATGACCTCTTTGCAGAAATACTGGCGATAGGCATATCATATCAATTGAAGCAAGGACTTTATCGTGAGTATATGGCCAAGAACGAGTCTGTGCATACGATAAGGGGAAAGATAGATATAAATGGAACTATCGCCAACAGGGTGCGCAACAATCGACAGATATCCTGCGACTATGATGAGTTGTCAGAGAACAATGTGTACAACCAAATCCTTCGGACTACAGCAACAATTCTGATAAGACATTCTGATGTAAAGAAAGAGAGGAAAGCAAAACTGAAACAACTGATGCTCTTCTTTCAGAATGTGCAACCTATAGACCTTCATACGATACGTTGGAATTCTTTGCGTTTTGATCGTAATAATAGGAACTATCGCATGTTGACATATCTCTGTTATTTCATCGTGAGTGAATGGCTCATGACTACGGAAGAAGGTAAGATGAAGATGCGTGAGTTTTCTGATGACCACATGTGCAGACTCTTTGAGAAGTTCGTCTTGGAGTATTACAAGAAGCATCATCCAGAGCTGAAGGCTTGCGCTGCTCAGATTGGTTGGAACATTGTGGAAGAGGCTACGGATGTTGCTATCCTTCCTATCATGCAGACAGATATACTTTTGACCATAGGAGAACGTACGCTGATAGTGGATACCAAGTATTATACCAAAATCATGCAGAAGCAATACGGCAAAGAAACCTTGCGTAACAGTCACCTATACCAGATACGGACATACGTGGATGAATACGATAGGGAACACACGCACAAAGTGGATGGCATGTTGCTATACGCCAAGACAAAAGAGGACGATTTAGAGGATGCTCAAATAACTCATCGAGACGGATATACACTATTTATGCGAACATTAGATTTGAACACAGATTTCGAAACGATAAAGAGACGGTTGGATAGCTTTATTTGTTCAGATTAGGGCGGACTAAAAAGTGGATAAGGCATGTAACATTTTCGAGTTTTCTATACATACTATAGAAGATATATAATCTTCAACCTATACGAATATGAGAAAGATACCTCAAAAGACCTTTACCACAATTCTGCATCTTTCAGAGATGTAAAATGCTGGGCGAAGAGGACAAGCAAATAGGGAACACTTGAAGCGAAAAGCGAGGAAAAGCGAGGAAAAGCTAAGACAACCTAGGGAAGCATAGGAAAACCTAGGAAAACCTAGAAATAAGAAAAACATCAATCAAAACAGCTATGGAATATAATACTAAAGGCAAGGTACTGAAGAAGGCTGTGGTTTGGAAAGACCTTTACTTCTATCGCAAAAGCGATACGCTATATCAGTTGACGGTGGAGTTCTGCCATCGCTATCTGCCTGCATACGGCGACCGTACCGTTGACCAAATGGTACAAGCCGCTCGAAGCGGCAAGCAGAACATCGTAGAAGGTAGTGAGGACGGACAGACAAGTTCGGAAATGGAGATTAAATTGCTGAATGCAGCCCGTGGCAGCTTGCAGGAACTGCGAGCCGACTACCATGACTATCTCAACACTCGCCACCTCCAAACATGGGACGTTAACAATGAACGTCAGCAACGGCTTCGTGAGTTTTGCCACTCTCACAATGATTATGTCGATTATGAGCCTTTGGTAGCTAAGATGAACGATGAGGAGATGGCCAATATGGCACTTACCCTCTGCCATCAAACGGATAAGATGATGTGCGCATATATCGAGAATTTGGAAAAACAGTTTGTGACAGAAGGTGGCATCAAGGAGCGAATGTATGCTGCCCGCACGGGTTATCGCCAAGAGCAGGATGCTCACATGCAGGCACTGGAAGCCGAGAACCAACAATTGAAAAAGAGAATCAAAGAGCTGGAGGAAGAACTGGCGAGGAGAGAAAGATAATTATAGGAAAGCCTAGGAGAACCTAGGATAGCCAAGGAAAACCTAAGAAAAATAATACCAAATGATAGTTTGTATTGCGGAGAAGCCTTCTGTGGCGCGGGAGATTGCGAATGTCCTTGGGGCAAAGACTCAGAAGGACGGCTACTTGGAGGGCAATGGGTATCAGGTGACTTGGACTTTCGGTCATCTGTGCGAGTTGAAGGAACCGCATGACTATACGCCGGTGTGGAAGAGCTGGAGCCTGGGGCAGTTGCCGATGATTCCGCCCCGCTTCGGCATCAAGCTCAAGCAGGATAAAGGGGTAGAGAAGCAGTTCCATATCATCGAGGAATTGATGCAGAAGGCTGACGAAATCATCAACTGCGGCGATGCGGGGCAGGAGGGTGAACTCATCCAGCGATGGGTGATGCAGAAGGCAGGGGCGAAATGCCCTGTGAAGCGTCTTTGGGTGAACAGCCTGACGGAGGAAGCCATTCGCGAAGGCTTCCAGACACTCAAAGACCAAGATGCCTATCAAGGGCTTTATGAGGCAGGCCTGATGCGGGCCATCGGCGACTGGCTGCTGGGCATGAATGCAACAAGGCTCTACACTCAAAAGTATGCTGCGGGCAAGCGTCAGGTGCTGAGCGTCGGAAGGGTGCAAACCCCTACTCTCGCCCTCGTCGTAGCCCGTCAGCGGGAGATAGACAACTTCGTGCCAAAGCAGTCGTGGGTGCTCTCAACGATGTATCGAGACACGAAGTTCAACGCAACAGCCCCCTCCCCCAACCCCTCCCCCGAGGAGGAGGGGAGCACGCGGCGAAAGAAAAGCCTCCCTCCTCGGGGGGAGGTTGGAGGGGGGCAGCTTGAGTTCGCCACAGAAGCTGAAGGTAAAGCTCTACTCGACAGCATCAAGGAAAAGCCCTTCACGGTTCTTTCTGTCGAGAAGAAGAAGGGCACTGAGGCTCCGCCAAGGCTTTACGATCTGACCGGGCTTCAGGTGGATTGCAACAAGAAGCTGGGCCTTTCGGCAGAGCAGACGCTCGGCATCATCCAGAGCCTCTACGAGAAGAAGGTAACGACCTATCCGCGTGTCGATACGACTTTCCTGCCCGATGATGTCTATGCAAAGTGTCCGCAGACGATGAACGGCCTCTACCAGACAAAGTTCGCTGGTGTGGCTCCATACGCAGACCTTATCCGACCGCTTGGCGGCGGGAAGCCGTTGCGCAAGTCGAAGAAAGTGTTCGACAACTCAAAGGTCACAGACCACCATGCCATCATCCCCACCGGCATCATTCCCCAAGGCCTTACGGAACTGGAGCAGAAGGTGTTCGACCTCGTGGCAAGAGCCTTCATAGCGGTCTTCTATGACGATTGCAAGTTTGAGACAACGACGGTTATAGGTGAAGTGAAGAAGAAGGAGGACGACACGAGCATCCTCTTCCGCACCACAGGCAAAGTGATTATTGAGGAGGGTTGGCGCAAAGTGTTAGCCCCCACCAAACCTCTCCGAGGGGAGGCTTCAAGCCCCTCCCCATCGGGGGAGACGGAGGGGGGCTGTATTCCCGTCTTTGCCAAAGGCGAAAGCGGGCCGCACACACCTTCGCTTTCCGAGAAGTGGACGACACCGCCGAAGCCCTACACCGACGCCACCTTGCTCCGTGCTATGGAAACGGCAGGCAAGACCGTTGAGGACGAGGAACTGCGCGATGCCCTCAAGGAGAATGGCATCGGTCGTCCGAGCACCAGAGCCGCCATCATCGAGACGCTTATCCGCCGCCACTATATCCAACGGCAACGTTCCTCACTACATCCCACCCCAACAGGCTTTGAGCTTATCGACCTCATACACGAGGAACTGCTCAAGAGTGCAGAACTCACGGGCCGATGGGAAAAGAAACTGCGCCAGATAGAGCGTCACGAATACGAAGCCCGTACATTCCTCGAGGAGCTGAAGCAGATGGTGACGGACATCGTTCTAGCCGTCCTGAAAGACAACAAGACGGCAAATATACAATAAAAGATGTCTTTATACGTTATATATAATATATAAGGTTGAAAGGTTAAAGGGAGACTGGGTGAAGAACAGCGTATATTGGTTATTGTTTGTCTGCTATTGTTTGTTAACTGCTTGCACAGCAGAGACGCACGTCAAGAAGGGGGACCAGTTCTATGCCATCGGCGAATACTACGATGCTGCGGCAGAGTACAAGAAGGCCTATTCCCGTACGCAGACAAAAGAGAAGCAGAAACGTGGTCAGCGAGCTTGGAAGATGTCGGAATGCTATCGACGCATCAACTACACTGCCAAGGCCATCGGTGGCTACCAGAATGCTATCCGCTATGGCTATCCCGACTCCATGGCCTACTTATATTTAGGGCAGCTTCAGCAGAAGAACGGCGACTACAAAAGCGCCATCAAGTCCTATAACACTTTCCTTGAAGTATCCCCAGGTGACACATTGGCACTTAACGGGTTAACAGGCTGCAAGAGTGCACCGAAATGGAAGGAAGAGTTCTCGCTTTACAGCGTCAAGAAGGAGCCGATACTGACCAGCAGAAGGAGCGACTTCTGCCCCGCTCTGCTTGGCGACGACAGCGACATGCTCTACTTCAGCAGCACCCGAAACGATGCCAAAGGCAACGAGATAAGCGGCATTACAGGCACCAAGAGTGCCGACATCTTTTTCAGCCGTAAAGACGACAAGGGCAAATGGGAGCAACCCGAACCTGCCGAAGGCGAACTGAACAGCGAATACGAAGAGGGAGCCTGCTGCTTCTCACCCGACGGCAAGACAATGTATCTGACCGTCTGCACCTTCGACTCCGACTACCCACGCTTTGCCCAGATATACACCAGCACCCGCAGCGATGCCTCCTGGAGCAAGCCGCAACTGCTGGAAATCAGCAAGGACACCCTATCCAGCTATGCCCATCCCGCCATCTCGCCCGATGGCATGTGGCTTTACTTCACAAGCGACATGCCTGGCGGACAGGGAGGCTTCGACATCTGGCGCATCGCTCTTACCGACCATGGGCTTGGCGGTGTGGAGAACGCCGGCTACCCTATCAATACACCAGGCGACGAGATGTTCCCCGTCTTTCGTCCAAACGGCGACCTCTATTTCTCCAGCAATGGGCATGTGGGCATGGGCGGACTGGACATCATCAAGGCCAAATGCGACAGCCTTGGCGTCTGGACGCTTGAGAACCTGAAATACCCAATGAACTCCAGCGGCGACGACTTCGGCATGACCTTTGAAGGCCTGCACAACCGAGGGTATTTCTGTACAAACAGAGGCGACGCAAGAGGATGGGACCACATCATGCGCTTTGAACATCCGGAAGTCATCCAGACAGTCAAAGGCTGGGTTTACGAGAAAGACGGCTATGAACTGCCCGAAGGACTTGTCTATATGGTAGGCGACGATGGCACATACCTTAAGATAAGTGTTCGCGGCGATGGTTCTTTCGAGCACGAAGTGAAGCCAAAGGTCAATTATGTTTTCCTCGGCACTTGCAAAGGCTACCTGAACCACAAGGAGGAATTGAGCGTCGATACCAGCAGCGTCAGCAAAGAATACACGCTACAATTCCCCCTCGCAAGCATCAACAATCCGGTTCTCATACGCAATGTCTTCTATGAATTCGACTCGGCCGAACTGACAGAAAGCTCCACGATGGCGCTTGACAGCCTTGTCGATTTGCTCAACGAGAACCCTAACGTCACCATCGAACTGGCTGCGCATTGCGACTTTCGCGGTGCAGACGAGTACAATGAGAAGCTATCCCAAAGGAGGGCTGAGAGTGTCGTGAATTACCTCGTTGCCCACGGGATTGACACGCTCCGTCTCACACCGGTGGGATATGGCGAGAAGCGTCCGAAGACTGTCACGCGCAAGATTGCTGCCACATACGACTTCCTACATGAAGGCGAGACGCTGACCGAAGACTTCATCCTTGCACTCGAGGATGAGGAGAAGCAGGAGATTTGTCACGCTCTGAACCGCCGCACGGAATTCAAAGTGCTCCGCACCACATTCCGCCTCTTCGAGCCTGAGCTACAGAAGGTTACAAAGGAGGAACCCGAAGAGAAAGCACCCGAAGCCCCTCATGAAGAAGAGAAGGCGGAAACCCCTGAAGAACAACAAGCACCAAAGGAACCTGAAGAGGCCAAAGAACAGGACTCCTAAACGCTCCACACGGGGATGGCCAACGCCACGTGCGGCGTTAGCAAACGCCGCGTGGAGAGATGAGCAACGCCGCGTGGAGCGTTCGTAAACGCCCCGTGGAGAAATTGTCAGTTCTCCACCCGGCACAGATTATCGCTGCCGAAACGCAATGGAAACAAGGGACTTATGCCTTCAGAGACAAAAACGCCTTCCGTGCTATAGAGCAAGATACGGATGGGCTGTCCGAAGCGGTCCTCTACACCAGAGATAACTTGACGGCAAGCACCGCAAGGAGGAATCGGCTCAGAAAGGAACTGGCTGCCTTTGCGGGCGGCAATTGCCAAAGCCGTGACTGGCTGGTCAGGACATTGTGCATTGGCGGCAAAGAGGGCGACACGCTCAGCACACAGTCCGGAAGGGAAGGCCGCGTTCTCCTGATTGGCCCCAACGACAATCGCCCCATCCTTCAGACGCACTGCCGCACCCACACGAAATTTGCTGTAGGGTGCATAACTGCCCGCCGTCGCACGCTTGGCGGATTCTACCAGCTCTCTGTCTGCATCATCCAGTTCTGCCAACTCATAGACGTGCATTACTGCCTCGAACTTATATTCACGCATAAAGAAATGTCGTTTTCTGCCACAAAGTTAAAGTTTTTTTTCATAATGTGCTATTTTTTCTTTACTTTTGCGCCACAAAAAGAAGAAAATGCGTTTAATCCTTACCACTCTGCTGCTCATCGTCAGTTTATTATCGTGGGGGCAAAGAACTAACCAGGCTTACTGGACATACATAGACAAATACAAGGATTGGGCCATCGAACAGATGCGCGACTATCACATCCCTGCCAGCATCACCTTGGCACAGGGCTTGTTGGAGAGCAACGCCGGACGAAGCACATTGGCAACAAAAGCCAACAACCATTTCGGCATTAAGGTGGGCAGTTCGTGGACAGGGCCATACATCATTCAAAGCGACGACAGGCCCAACGACAGATTCCGCAAATACAAGAGTGCCCGCGAAAGCTACATCGACCATTCCAAGTTTTTGCAGCAGAAGCGCTATCAAGGACTCTTCCGACTAAGCATCACCGACTACAAGGGCTGGGCGCGGGGACTCAAGGCAGCAGGCTATGCCACAAGTCCCACCTATGCCGACGCACTCATCCGCGTCATTGAGATGTACAACCTTAACCAGTTTGACAGGGGCAAGAGCCGTTCTTCTGTAAAGAATGTGACGGCAACTGCGTATGTCAATGACTTCTTCCAAAAACACTCCGTCTATCAAGGCAACAAGAACCAGTATATCATCGTTGAGGTGGGCGACGACATGGCAACCATCAGCAAGGCGACCGGTCTCAGCCTTCGCAAGCTCTACAAGTACAACGACCTGCCCCGCGACTATGCGCCAACGGCTGGCGACATTATTTATCTGAAAAAGAAGCGTAGCTGTGCCTCGCGCGAGTTCCGCAAGAACCCCATTCATATCGTTGAAGTGAACCAGAGCCTTTTCGACATCGCCCAACTCTACGGCATCCGCCTGGAATCGCTCTGCAAACTCAACAAGTGGGACGAGCCGCACGCAGTTCAAGTAGGTGAAATAATAAGAATAAGATAAACATGATAACATTATCCAATATCGCCGTACAATTCGGCAAGCGCGTCCTCTATAAGGACGTCAACATGAAATTCACCAGCGGCAACATCTATGGCATTATCGGTGCCAACGGTGCCGGCAAGTCAACACTCCTAAAAGCCATCAGCGGTGAACTGGAACCAACAAAAGGCACTGTAGAACTCGGTCCTGGTGAACGCCTGAGCGTCCTCAGCCAAGACCACTTCCAGTACGACCAGGAAACCGTGCTCAACACCGTCCTGATGGGACATACCACAATGTGGGAGGTGATGAAGGAGCGCGAGGCACTTTACAGCAAATCGGAGTTCACGGACGAAGACGGCATCCGCGTGGCGGAACTTGAAGAGAAGTTTGCCGAGATGGGCGGCTACGAAGCAGAAAGCGATGCCGCCGCCCTGCTCTCCGGCCTTGGCATCAAGGAAGCGAAGCACTACCAACTTATGGGCGAGCTTTCCGGTAAGGAGAAGGTGCGTGTCATGCTGGCAAAGGCACTCTTCGGCAATCCCGACAACCTGTTGCTCGACGAGCCGACCAACGACCTCGACCTCGATACGGTTCAATGGCTGGAGCAATACCTGAGCGAGTTCGAGCATACGGTGCTCGTAGTCAGCCACGACCGCCACTTCCTCGACTGCGTCTGCACCCATACCGTTGATATTGACTTCGGCAAGGTGACGATGTTCGCGGGCAACTACAGCTTCTGGTACCAGAGTTCGCAGCTTGCCCTGCGACAGGCACAGAACCAGAAGGCAAAGGCAGAGGAGAAGAAGAAGGAGCTGGAGGAGTTCATCCGCCGCTTCTCTGCAAACGTGGCAAAGAGCAAGCAGACAACAAGCCGTAAGAAGATGCTTGAGAAGCTCAACATTGAGGAAATACGTCCTTCTACGCGCAAGTACCCTGGCATCATCTTCCAGATGGACAGGGAACCTGGCAACCAAATCCTCGAAGTGGAAGGCTTGAAAGCTGTTGCCGACGATGGGACTTTACTCTTCGACAACGTCAGCTTCACCATAGAGAAAGGCGACAAGGTGGTCTTTCTAAGTCGCGATCCAAGGGCAATGACGGCTCTCTTCGAGATAATAAACGGGAACCGCGAGGCACAGGCAGGAACCTACAACTGGGGCATCACTATCACAACCGCTTACCTTCCGCTCGACAACACCGAGTTCTTCCAGAGCAACCTCAACCTTGTGGATTGGCTCAGCCAGTTTGGAGAAGGCAATGAAGTCTATTTCAAGGCGTTCTTGGGACGTATGCTCTTCAGTGGAGAAGAGGTGTTGAAGAAGGTCAACGTGCTTTCCGGAGGCGAAAAGATGCGTTGCATGATTGCACGTATGCAACTCAAGAACGCCAACTGCCTCATCCTCGACACACCCACGAACCACCTTGATTTGGAAAGTATCCAGGCTTTCAACAACAACCTCAAGCTTTTCAAAGGCAATATCCTGTTCAGCAGCCACGACCACGAATTCATTGAGACCGTTGCAACCCGTATCATCGAACTGACGCCCGTCGGCACCATCGACAAGCTCATGGAGTACGACGAGTACATCAGCAACGAAGCCATCAAGGAACAAAAAGACAGAATGTACGGTGCAAAAGGCTGACAAGCCGTCGATTGGCACAATTATTGTAAGGATTTTATCAGAAAACAAAACCTTATCATAATGAAAGAGGAAAAGAAAGACGAATTGAAAGAAAATATCCAGGAGAAGGTCGAAGAAACATCTGCAGAAACAGAACAAGAACAGCCCTCCCAGGAAGAAGAGAAAGAACTGACTGTTGAAGAACAACTCGAAGCGGCTAATACTGAAATTGCAAGCCTCAAAGACCAACTGCTGCGAAAGATAGCGGAATTCGACAACTATCGCAAGCGCACAATCAAGGAAAAGACAGACCTTATCCTTAACGGCGGCGAGAAAACCATTGTCACCATCTTGCCTGTCCTCGATGACATGGAGCGTGCATTGAAGAACATGAAAGAGGCAGATGATGTTAATGCCGTGCTTGAAGGCATTGAACTTATATACAAGAAATTTCTGGACATTCTTGGCAGGCAAGGTGTCAATGTCATTGAGACGAAAGATGCCGACTTTGATGTGGACCTCCATGAGGCAGTCGCACAATTGCCGGCTCCGACGCCAGAACTGAAAGGCAAGGTGATGGACTGTACCCAGACAGGCTATAAGCTCAACGAGAAAGTCATCCGTCATGCACAAGTGGTAGTTGGCGTGTAAATACCAATGCATAATTCACAATTCATAATTCATAATTTGGCTACGCCCTAAGCTGGAACGAAGGTATAATTATGAATTATGAATTAATAATTATGAATTAAATAAAGATGGAGAAGAGAGATTACTACGAGGTCCTTGGCGTCAGCAAGACCGCCAGCGACGCAGAGATAAAGGCCGCCTACAAGAAGATGGCCATCAAGTATCACCCAGACCGACAGACGGGAAAGAGTGATGCCGAGAAAAAGGAAGCCGAAGAGAAATTCAAGGAAGCTGCAGAGGCTTACGATGTCCTTCGTGATCCTGAGAAACGTCAACGCTATGACCAGTTCGGCTTTGCAGGAATGAGCGGTCAAGGCGGCTTCGGCGGTGGTGCAGGCATGAGCATGGACGACATCTTCAACATGATGAACGAAGCCTTTGGAGCAGGATTTGGCGGCGGCTTTAGTAGCTTCGGCGGCTTTGGTGGCTTTGGTGGAGGCAGAAGCGGAGGACGACATGTTGAAAAGGGTTCCGACCTGCGCCTCAAAGTGCGTGTAAACCTGAACGAAGTAGCCACAGGCGTCACCAAGAAGTTCAAGATAAACAAATACGTCACCTGTCCCCATTGTCACGGTAGCGGCAGCGAGGATGGCAAGAAAGAGACCTGCCCGAAATGCAATGGCAGCGGCACAACGTATCGCACCATGAACACAATGTTCGGGCACATGCAGACGCAGACACAATGCGAACAATGTGGTGGCACAGGCAGCATCATCCGCAACAAATGTAAGCACTGCGGCGGACAGGGCATTGTCAAGGGCGAAGATATTGTAGAGATAAAAATTCCTGCCGGCGTCCAAGAGGGAATGGTGGTCAACGAGAGAGGCAAAGGCAATGCTGCCCGCTGGAACGGAGTGCCTGGCGACATACAGGTCTATATAGAAGAAGAGCCGCATCCCGAACTGCTTCGCGACGGGCAAAACCTGCAATACCACCTTCTGCTCGACGTTCCCACCGCCATCCTTGGCGGCACAGCCGAGGTGCCTACCATCGACGGAAGGGTAAAAATAAAGATTGAGCCGGGAACACAACCTGGAAAGATAATGCGTCTTCGCGGTAAAGGATTACCAGTGGTTCAAGGCTATGGCTATGGGACAGGCGACCTCATCGTGCAGATTGGTGTCTATATCCCAGAAGCCCTTTCTCGCGAAGAGAAGGAAACTATTGAGAAGTTACGCACAAGCAGTAACATGAAGCCTGGCGCCAGCGCTAAGGCAAACTTCTTCCAGAAATTCAAAAAGATGTTTGAATGACATACGAACAAGCGATTCAATACCTGTTCGACTCTGCCCCTATGTTTCAGAATGTAGGGGCAGCAGCGTATAAGGAGGGACTCGGAGGGACACTTGCCCTTGATGAATACTACGGGCATCCGCACCGCCAATACCATACAATTCACGTAGGCGGCACAAACGGCAAGGGTTCCGTCTGTCATACGCTTGCAGCCATTCTTCAGGCACAAGGCTATCGCGTAGGGCTTTATACCTCTCCTCATCTTGTTGACTTCCGCGAAAGGATAAAAGTCAATGGCAAGATGATAAGCAAGAAGAGGGTTGTGGAGTTCGTAAAGGATTTTAACTCCTTCCCCTTGGGGGAGGTTCTTCCCTACGGTCAGGCGCAGGCGGAAGGGAGGGGGCTTGGCTTCTCCTTCTTTGAACTCACCACAGCCCTTGCCTTTCAGTATTTCGCAGAACAAAAGGTTGATTATGCTGTCATAGAGGTCGGTCTGGGTGGCAGACTTGACTGCACCAACATCATAACCCCTGTGCTAAGTGTCATCACCAACATCAGTTTCGACCACGTTCAATTCCTTGGCAACACGCTCCCCAAGATTGCCACAGAGAAAGCCGGCATCATCAAGCCTGGCATCCCTGTCTGCATCGGCGAGAACATCAACCCAGAGGTCAAAGCCGTTTTCACCAATAAAGCAAAAGAAGTCGGCGCAACCATTACCTTCGCAGAAGACATTCCCTCTAAATCTCCCTTAAAGGAGGAGATAGAGAAGGTCCGTGCCCTTCAAGGTCTTTGCCAAGAGAAAAATCAACAAACCATTCTGACTTCTGTCCATTTGCTTCGTGACCAAGGCATAGAGATAAGTGACGAAGCTGTCAAACAAGGATTCCGCGAAGTTGTCAGGATGACAGGCCTCATGGGACGCTGGCAGATAATAAAGAAGGAACCGCTTACGATTTGCGACACTGCCCACAACAAGGGTGGTCTTGAATACATTTTCCAGCACCTTGCTTCCCTACCCCATCATCACCTCCATCTCGTCTTGGGAATGGTGAGCGACAAAGATGTCGATAGCGTTTTGGCCCTTATCTGTTCCCTCATCCCTCATCCCTATTCCATTTACTTCACCCAAGCTTCTGTGCAACGTGCCATGCCTGCTGAAGAACTTGCGAAGATAGCCTCAGCCTTTCAACTTTCCAACTATTCAACTTTCAAGGATGTTCCTTCTGCATACTCTGCTGCACAAAAGAATGCCTCAAAGGGTGACATTGTATATGTCGGCGGCAGCACATTTGTAGTTGCAGATTTACTTATTTCTTTATCCTCTCCCAAGTGTTGCTTTGCGAAGCATCGATAGCAAAAAGAATTTCATAAGCTTTTTCCTTCTCTTCTTTCGTTCCCTTCTTGGCAAAGATATTGACAAGTTCTTCACGTTTATATTCCGTAAAAAGCTGTGCCACTTTGGTCAAGTTTTTTGCTTTATTTGCTTCGTGAAGCATCTCGAGATTCTCTGCAATAGAGGCACGGGCACTGTCGGGTGCCTCAGCCATGCGGTCGAGGCCCTGGCGATGATAAAGATAGTTGAACTGGCGCATCACCTCCATTGAGCCATCCATATAGTCGTTGAGCAAAGCAAAGCGATTGCCACTGTCACCGAAAGCCTTCCATCCAGGGAAACCGATGCTCTCACCTGCCGTAACTATATCCTCGGCAATATGGAAGCAGTCCGTTCCTCCCATAGGAGCCATCGTATCGAGGTCCATGCCAATTATCATATAGGCATAGTAGGCCAGGAGTGCAACAAGATTGTTGTCTATCTGGTTCTCCTGATACTCCAGTTGATCAAACTCTGTGAACTCGAAGGTAAAGTTTGCATCGTTTACCGCATAGGCTATCGTCTTGTAATTGCTGCCATAGACAGGACGGCTGCTATTCATCAACAGACTGCATTCAAAGCGATTCTCCTCCTGTTTATAGGTATTGACAGTAATGTTGAAGTTACATTGTATCTTTTCGTTATCACGGAAAGGTATCTCTGTCCATTTGTGGTTATTAAGGAAGTCGGCCAGCTTTGTCTGAAGGGCATCGAAGACTTCTGTCCTGGTGCCTTGTATCTGCGAATGATTGATAGTCACACGCGCATCAAGCTCCTGTGAAAAGGCGAAAAGGCGAAAGAAAGAAAAGGCGAAAGCCATTAATATGCCGAGAATCATTCGATATTTCATTTCCTTAACTTTTCAACATTGCAACTCTTTCGATGATGTCTTCTGCCACATCGCGTTTCGACTTCGTGTCGTAGGCAGTGATGCCTTGACGGTCTATGATGGTCACTTTATTTGTATCTACGCGGAATCCTGCGCCCTTGTCTTGCAGGCTGTTCAAGACGATGAGGTCGAGGTTCTTGCGCTCCATCTTATCGAGAGCATTCTTGAGTTCATTGTCTGTTTCGAGGGCAAAGCCTACCAGTACCTGCTTCTTTTTCTTGGCGGCTCCAAGAGCTGCCGCGATGTCTTGAGTTGGCTGGAGTTCGAGCGTCAGATTGTCGCCTTTGCGTTTGATTTTCTTGTCGGCTGTCACCTTCGGCGTAAAGTCGGCTACGGCTGCGCAAAGGATGGTGATGTCGGCTTTAGGGAAGTTCTTCCGCGCTGCCTCGTACATTTCCGCTGCACTCTCCACATCAATACGCCGGATGGCAGGATGCTTTGCGGTCAACATGACCGGACCGCTTATGAGCGTCACCTTCGCCCCCTGTTCGGCACAGACTTCGGCGAGGGCATATCCCATCTTGCCGCTGCTATAGTTGCCGATGAAGCGCACCGGGTCTATCTTTTCGTAGGTCGGCCCTGCCGTAATGAGCACTTCCTTTCCTGCCAGCCTTTGCTGCTTTGAGAAGAACTGTTCCAAAACGTCAACGATACGTTCTGGTTCTTCCATTCGACCTTTACCATCAAGCTTGGATGCAAGAAAGCCCGTTCCTGGTTCAATGATGTGATTGCCAATGCCGACAAGCTTTTGCAGGTTGCTTTGTGTAGTGGGATGGGCATACATGTCAAGGTCCATTGCAGGAGCCACGAAGACAGGCGCTCTCATACTGAGATAGGTCGTGACAAGCATATTGTCGGCAATGCCGTTGGCCATCTTTCCGATGGTGCTTGCCGACGCAGGAGCGATGAGCATCGCGTCTGCCCATAGACCGAGGCTTACATGGGAATGCCAACTTCCGTCCCTGCGGTCAAAGAACTCGCTTACGACGGGCTTCTGCGTTAAGGTGGCAAGCGTCAGGGGCGTGACAAACTCCTTTGCCGCAGGCGTCATCACTACTTGCACTTCTGCTCCTCTCTTGATGAGCAATCGGGCTATGAGGCAGGCTTTATAGGCTGCTATGCTCCCTGTTATGCCAAGCACTATCTTCTTATTTTCCAGCATACTTAAGAGCTAATCTTTCAAGCGTCTGTTTCGTATTCATCGTGAAGTCGCCTTGCAGCATCCACACCTTGTAATTAGGGTCCTTCCTAAGCACATCTTTAACGGCCTGTCCCTTGTACTTGCCAAAGTTCACAATCTCTACGCCATTATCGTCATAGACAAAGCGGCAAGCAAGATCCACGCCCTTTAGCAACTGGCTGAAGTCAGCAAGGAAGGCGACATCATTCTTCAAATCGGAATAGCGGTCAAGCTGCGCTTCGAGGACTTCGAGGGTGGCCTTCGTGTCGGCAAGGGCACTATGAGCATTCTCAAGGTTCTTTCCGCAATAAAACTTGTAGGCCGCCACGAGAGTGCGCTGTTCCATCTTGTGGAAGATGTTCTGCACATCCACCAGCTTCTTCTCGTTGATATGGATGTCGATGCCGCAGAGCGCAAACTCCTCTGCCAGCATCGGGACATCGAACTTGTTGCTGTTGTAGCCTGCAAGATCGCAGCCTTCGAAGATCTTCGCCAACTCCTCTGCCTTCTCTGCGAAAGTGGGACAATCCTTGACATCCTGGTCTGTAATGCCATGCACTGCGCTCGCCTCTTTAGGAATCGGCATACCGGGATTGAAGCGCAATGTCTCTTCGCGTCCACATCCATTCGGTTCGAGACGGATGAAACACAACTCGACAATGTGGTCTTTGCCAATCGTCAGGCCTGTCGTCTCGAGGTCGAAGAAGATGATTGGCCTCTCGAGCTTGAGTTTCATCTTTAGTCTTCTACGCGCATTGGCATGAGGAGCATGAGCACCTCATCCTCTGGATTGTCGTCGGCAGGGCGGATTACACCAGGACGGCTTGGGTCTGCCACTTCTATTTTGAGCATCTCGCTGTCAAGGATGCCAGCTATCTCAAGCAGGAAAGTACAGCTAAAGCCTATGCTGATGGGATTGCTCGCATATTCACACAGGATGAACTCCTCGGCACGGGTGGCGTATTCATTGTCCTGTCCCGTGAGCTTGATGTTGTTGTTAGCCAGCTCAAGTTTTACAAGGCCGCTGCTCTGGTTGCAGAACACGCTGACACGCTTCAAGGCGCTAATCAATGCAGAACGGTCAACAATTGCCGAGAAAGGATTGTTCTCTGGGATAACAGCATTATAATTGGGATAGCGGCCTTCAATAAGACGGAAGTGCATCAGCATGTCGGCAGAAGCGATGGTAGCCTTTTCGTTGTCGAAAGCGATGGAGATGTTCTCATCGTCTTTGGTCAACACGGCCTTAAGGATGGCAGAAACCTTCTTCTGAAGAATGAAGCCTGCCGTCAAACCGCTCTTGACGGTGCGGTTTGTGTTGCGAACCAGCTTGCGGCCATCGGTGCCTGCAAAGACGATGCTGTCTGGCTTGATGTCAACATAGATGCCATTCATCACGAGACGGATTTCATCGTTTGCCGTTGCAAACAAGCAACGATTGATACCATTTAGCAGGACACTGGCGGGCATCTCAATGCGGGTGGCGTCCTCGTCTACCGTCTTTGCCATTGGATAAGGTGCAGCATCCATTGCCATTACGACAAAAGAGCCGGAGTTGTGCACAACTTTCACTTCCTGCGTCTCTGGGTTGTAGCCAATATTCAAGGGCTGTTCAACCAGTTCCTTCATAGACTCGAGAAGCGTCTTTGCAGGAATGCAGAAGCGGGCATCGCTGCTCTGCTCAATGGCAGGGACGGTGGTGATGAAATACTTCTCGCTGTCGGAGGCCGTAATGGTAATCGTGCCACCTGCGACATCGAGCAGGAAACAATCCAGGATGGGCATAGAGTTCTTGCTTGCCATCACCTTGCTGGCAGCAGTCAGACGGCCATAGAAAGCCGTGCTTGAAACTTTGAAATTCATAATATCTTTATTGTTTGGTAATTTACAATTCACAATTTAGCACTACAAAGATATACTATTTTCGGGCCACGACAAAGAAAAGGGCAAAAAAATCAACCTAAACAAATAATTCTTAACTCATAACTCCCAATTCTTAATTAAATTTAGTACCTTTGCACGCAAAATCACAAAAACAAATACAAAAATGGAATTAACAGGAAAGATTATTGCCGAGTTTAATGAGCGCGGCGGAATAAGCAACAGGACAGGCAACGAGTGGAAGGCTAAATCATATGTGGTGGAAGTGCCGGGAGAGTTCCCGCGCAAGATGGTGTTCGATGTCTTTGGCGTTGACCGTCTGCAAACTTTCAACATACAAATAGGTGAAACGCTGACGGTTTTCTTCGACATTGACGCCCATGAATACAATGGCCGCTGGTTCAACGACATCCGCGCCTACCGTATCGACAGAGGCCAGAGTGCTCCGACAGCCACCCCGGAACAGGCCGCTGCCCCAACAACAGGAGAGGCAGCGCCAGTGGCAGCAGCTCCAGTGGTTGAGGATGCCGCTACAATTCCCTTTGAAGCATCATCCACGACAGACGACCTGCCATTCTGATTGCAGGTCCGGCAGTTAAGAGGCAGACACGAATAAGCTCCTGTAGTTCAACGAATAGAACGGAGGATTCCGGTTCCTCAAATCAGGGTTTGATTCCCTGCGGGAGTACTTTTTCTCTTTTGCCTTTCTGCATCCTCAGCTTTCACTCTTATTTTATTGTTTGCACAATACCGCAAACTTTAATCGCAACCTGCGTTTGTACGGACGCAGGTTGCGATTTTAGGAACGTAGGTTGCGTCTCTTAGGATGCAACCTGCGTTTCAAGAATGTGTTTCTACGGGTTTACTTTTTCCACACAGGACGGATGCTTTGGCCACAGTAGCGGTCCATGCTGTAAGTAAAGACGTTCCGTCGCGCCTGCCTGCTGCCGGGAGGAAGATGCTTTTGCCGTTTGTCTTGCTCGTTATCGTTCTGCCTACAAAGATACGATTTAATGAACGAAATGCAAAAGGAAAGCATGTTTTTCTTTCCTTTTCCAGGCTATGGCCCTCTTTTGGCACCTACTTATTATTCCATATTATATTTATACGGCGGCGGATAACTAATGCATTGGCAAGGCTGACTATTGCGAAGAGGACGATGCCGAGCAGGACGGCGGGCAGAATGCTTCCGTCTTGCATTTGTGGAAAGACGCTCCAAAGCTGCTGCATATAAAGCGAGCGCAAAAGGCAAAGACCGCCTATTGCAAGCAACAGAACCGTCGCGTTCATGCCGATGGTCAGCAACTGATAAGGCAAGGCGACGCGGGCGGGGCTGTAGCCGATGAGCAGGAGCGTCCGCATCTTCTCGGTGTTCTTCTCGACAAGCAAATATATCGAGAGCATGAGGATGTAGAAGCTGAGCATGCTGATGAGCAGGCCCACCAGCATGACGATGCCCGATACGAGGCGCAGGAAGAAGGTCATGCGCCCGGCATCGAGCTTGTCGTCCTCCATTTCGTAGCCCTTCTCGTTGATATAGTTCACGATGGCATCGTCGGCAGGATTCTTCACTTCGAGGATGATGCGCGAAGGCTCGGTGTCTGCCTCTGGCGCATAACGTGCATTGCTCCATCGGATGAAGCTCTCAGGCACGAGAATCGTGTTGAGTCTCGTACTGAAGCCTATCACGCGGCCTTTGATGTATTCGTTCAAGCCGTTGCCTCGCATCATTATCGTCATCTCGACCATCCCCACGACGCCCTCCGAAATTTTTGGTAGGTTCTGGCTCTGGGCAAAGCCGAAGTTGTAGATGGCAAGGTAGGTGCGCGGCAGGATGATAGGCACCACGTCGTCGCCCTCGTTGAAGTGCCATTTGCTGAGATCAACATCAACAAAGGCATCAGGCACGCTCTCGAAGAACATCTCCGTACCGAACTGCGCCACGCCATTGATGCCCATGCTGCATGCCACCTTGTACTGGCTGGCGGTAAAAGCACCGACATTCTTTGCGAAGGGCTGTGCCTTGAGGTCGTTCATTTCCTTCTGCGAGAAGGTGCTGACACTACCCAAGCCTATGGTGTTGAGGGCAGAGATACGCTTGCAGAGGATAAGATAGTCGGGACGGATGAAGCCGTCCTCCTCGGAGAAGATGGGCTTGACATCACGGTAGAACTGCAAGCTGAGCAGCACGATGAGCATACCCAAAAGGTTGGCAAGGAAGAAGCCTGCGAGCTGCGGCAGGCTAATGTGCCTACGAAGGAGTTTCCAAACAAGTTTCATAGGCTAAAGGTTTTATCGTACGGCAGCGTCATGTGCTTGCCAATACTGGTGATGATAATGCCGGCGCCTTGGCGACGGGCTTCCTTGGTCATAATGTCGGCCATCGTCTGGGAGTTTGCTTCGTCGAGGTGCGAGATGGGTTCGTCGGCAAGCAGGAAGTCGAAGGGCTGCACGAGGGCGCGTATCATGGCGACGCGCTGCTGCTGGCCAAAGCTCATCAGGCGGACAGGCGACTGCATCTTGTCGGCAATGCCGAGTGCCTCGAACCATGCCTCGATCTCCTTACTTGTCTTGAAGTGCGTCAGGCTGTTCTTTATCTCGACGTTCTCCAGCGCTGTGAGTTCGGGAAAGAGTCGCAACTCCTGGAAAAGCAGACTGATGTGCCTTTGGCGAAGCAGTGTCCAATCGGCTGTCTTTAGTTCATGGCTATCTTTGTCATCAAAGAGAATCCTGCCGTCGAAGTCCCGCCGATAGCCGATGATGAAGCTGCAGAGCGAACTCTTGCCTATGCCGCTGCTGGCTTCTATGAGGTAGGTCTTGCCACGCTCAATGGTGACTTGCCTGCGCCAGATGTCGCTCTTTATGTCCGTCCTTTGCAGAAAGACCTGCGGCAAAGTGTTGTCGAGAGTAATGGCGTTCATTTCTTATCACCAGTCATAAGAGACCACAAGTTCTGGACAATTTCCTTGACAGGCTTGTTTGTCTGGATGCTCAGTTCCATGCCTTGAGGCGAGTCGGAAGTAAGGGTAATGCACTCGAAAGCGTCGGTTATCTCGCGCACTTGCGGCAATGCCTTGAGCATGATGGCAACAGCAGGATAGATCTCGATAATCTGTCCGACGTCGAGCGATGCACTCAGATATTTGCCCTTAGCGGCTTTCTGGAAGTCATTGTCTTCTGCATCCAGAAAAGTCTTGTCCGCCAGTCCTGTATTTGAGGCGATGTAGAGACGGCCTTCGCGGACGCCAAAGAAGACCTCCACACCCTCCTGTCGGATGAAGAAATCCGTCTTGTTGCGCCTGCCCACTTGCCAATCGTCGCTATTGGCAAGGAAGTCCGTATTGGCAAGCGTTGCAGCAAACAGGAAGTCGGGATGCTTGAAGTCGGCCTTGGGCACAGCAAGCATTACGTCGCCATCAATGGCTTTTATCATCAAATCGGCATCAACGCACATATTCAAGGCCAGGAGAGCGGAACGTAATTCCGGCACTTTCCGCAAATGCGGCAGAAGCTCCTCGCCTTTCATATTGGCACAAAGCCAGAAAAAAGGCTTCTCGGATTGCATAGTTGCGAGAGTGCCTTTGATAGGAGAAAGAGGCAGAGAGAGATTCTCTACGCCTTCCACTTTCGTTGAAAGCGCGATTGCCTTCTCGTCTATCCGAAGGGCAGCATCAAGAAAAGCCTTGGAGAGGTCAGCATCGGCAGGAAAAGACCTGGCATACTCTTTTGGCAGATTGCAGAAGGAAGTACTCAGCCTCAGCACACCTTCCTGCTGCAAAACTTTCTCGATGACAGGCACATCCTGCTTGCTCTGCGACATCAGCTTCACCATTTCGCTCCGCAAGGCATCCTGTCCTGTTGCTGAAACATGGCCGCAAAGCAGCAGCTTGTCCTTGTCGATACAGCCAATGCTGCTCTTGTTGACAACCCATTGAAAGCCCTCTTGCTCCTCGCTGGCATAGCCAAAGAAAGAGAAAGCCTTCAACAGCTTTTCCACATCGTGGACGTTCAATGCAATGCCTGAAAGTCCGCTCTCCGAAGCAAAGGCATAGGCAGGCTTCGAGAGGTCGATACCTTCCACTACATCCTCTAGGTTTTGAACAAGCTTACCAGCTTTGGATGGGTTAAATCCCAAATCCTCAAAGAAATCCGCAGGCTCAAACACAGCGACAGCCGTTACATCTTTGGGCAGGACATTTCGGGCTTTGTCATTGTCCCGCAAGAAACACCAAGCCACAGCCGCTCCGATGAACAGCAGACATAAGAAGGCAATTGCAAGTCTCTTCATATTATATATATATTATCTTAAATCTCAAAAAGGAACCCTTACGAGTTCCTTTTATCCTTAAAATTAAATGGAGCCATTCTCCTTGTGATATTCCTCAACCAGATTAGCTATTTCATCTGGACTATAATCCAGACTGTCAACACGGATGTTAAACGGGCTGCCATCCTGCTTCATTGAATGTTGCATACCAAACTTGATGACCTTGCTGCTGCAAGCATCAATATATAACTGAGGATTCTTAACCACAGGGATTACGCCTGAGCCAAGATCATCCTTGATGAACTTGAACTCTGTGATTTCAGTCCAGGGAATGGTCGTGTACTCTTTCTTTGAATTGTAGAGAAAAACCAACGCTGATGGTGTGAGACTAATTTGAGGTTGGTCAACGTCCATGCGCCATAGATACTTGTTAATAAGGCGTTTTAATCCTTTCACCTTAATGTTGATTGTTTCTGTCTTCATAAGTTAAAAGATTTAATGAATAATCTGTCTGTTTTGTTGGTTTTGTGCTACAAATATATGACTTTTAGGGCAAAACGCCAAATATCATTCAAAGTTTTTAGATATGCACAGAAATAAAAATTGATAATTTGAGAGGAATTTATTTGCAGCCTTGCCTCTTTCTTTGTATTTTTGCAGTCAAAATGAATATGGTAAGTGCATAAATAGCTATGAAGTACGGTTTCGACAACGACAAATACATCTCCATCCAGTCACAGCATATACAGGAACGTATTGCGAAATTCTCAGGGAAACTTTATCTGGAGCTTGGCGGCAAGCTTTTCGACGACTATCATGCGTGCCGCGTCCTGCCAGGTTTTCAGCCGGACAGCAAGCTTCGGATGTTCCAGCAATTGAGTTCGAGTGCGGAGATTGTGATTGTAATCAGTGCTCTTGACATCGAGAAGAACAAGGTGCGGCAGGATTTGGGCATCACCTACGACGAGGATGTGCTTCGCCTTCGCACGGAGTTCCAGAAACGGGGCTTTCTGGTAAACGGCGTTGTCATTACACACTATAACGGCCAGGGGAGTGCGGCAATCTACCGCAGACGCTTGGAGAACCTGGGCATCCGCGCCTACTATCACTATAACATTGAAGGTTATCCGAATAACGTTGCCCTGATTAACTCTGAAGATGGTTTCGGGCGTAACGATTATGTGGAGACGACGCGACCGCTTGTGATTGTGACAGCGCCTGGTCCTGGAAGCGGGAAAATGGCAGTATGCCTAAGCCAGTTGTACCAGGAGCGCAAACGAGGCGTGGAGGCTGGCTATGCGAAGTTCGAGACATTCCCTGTCTGGAATCTCCCGCTAAAGCATCCTGTGAACATTGCCTACGAAGCTGCGACAGCGGACTTGGGTGATGTGAACATGATTGACCCGTTCCACATGGACGCTTATAACGAGGTTGCCATCAACTACAATAGGGATGTGGAGATTTTCCCTGTCTTGAACACGCTTTTCGAGGGCATCTACGGTGAGTGCCCTTATAAGTCTCCGACGGATATGGGTGTGAACATGGTAGGTTTTTGCATCTGCGACGACGACATTTGCCGACAGGCAGGAAAAGACGAGATAATACGTCGCTACTACACAGCCTTGAACCAAATGGCAACCGGAGCCTGCAGCGAAGCGGAGGTGAACAAGATAGACCTTTTGCTCAAGCAGGCAAAAATCAGCACCGACGACCGCCGCGTCACAGTAGAGGCACGTCTGCGCAAGGAGGAGTCTGGTGTGCCATCCTCTGCCATTGAACTTGAAGACGGCACGATAATCACAGCCGCCTCATCTCCGTTGCTTGGCACATCTGCCTCACTACTGCTCAATGCGACAAAGCATCTGGCAGGAATTGACCACGGGCTAAAACTTATCTCACAGGACTTCATAGAACCCATCCAACGCACGAAGATTGAATACCTTGGCGGCCACAACCCGCGTCTGCACACAGATGAGGTGTTGGTTGCCCTGTCTGTCTTAAGCCGTCAGGACGAGAACTGCCGCCGTGCCCTTGCCCAACTGCCGAGCCTGTCTGGACTGCAAGCCCACACCACCATCATGCTGGGCGAAGTTGACCGCAAGATATTCAAGAAACTGGGCGTTGACTTAACCTGCGACCCTGTCAGAAAAGGGTAGCCCTTCCTTGTCGGAGAGGACTATGGCAGGGCATTCTTCAGTTGCATCATGTGGACTGCAACAAGGGCTGCTGTCTCTGTCCTTAGCCGGCTTCTTCCCAAGGAGACGCTTTGGTATCCGTTCTGAAGAGCCAACTTCACTTCGTCGATACTGAAGTCTCCCTCTGGACCAATCAGCACAGTCGTTGGCACTCCTGGACGCAGGACATCGAAAAGAAGCCCCCCTCCAACCTCCCCACGGGGAGGGAGGCTTTTATCATCATAGCAATGGCAGATGAACTTGTCGCCTTCTCGCTCTTGCTTGATGAAGTCGCGGAACTTCTTCATGCCGTTTAATTGAGGTTTATACTCTTTGTGGCTCTGCTTCATTGCCGAGATGAGGATTTTATCAATGCGTTCTTCTTTTACCACTCGCCTTTCGCAGAACTGGCAGTCGAGGAAAGAGAGTTCGTCGAAACCAATCTCTGTGGCTTTCTCGGCGAACCACTCCACCCTGTCCATCAGCTTCGTCGGCGCCATTGCCAGATGCAAATGCCCTTGCCATGCAGGTTGTTGAGGCAGTGTCTCTTCTATGTGATAGAGGCAGCGATGCCCTGTGGCGGCTGTAATGGTGGCACGATAGAATGTTCCGCAGCCATCCATCAGCCACATCTCATCGCCTACCCCAAGACGAAGCACCTTTACTGCATGATGGGCTTCTTCTTGAGGCAACTCGCCATTGATTAGCGGAGCATAAAAGAAACGCTCTTCTTTCATGGAAGATTCATTAGTTCTCCCCTTTTACGGGGGAGTTAGAGGGGGCCTTGAAGAATATCGTAAAGAGCACAGCCACGACAAGTGCGTAGGCGGCAAAGATAAACCAACTTGTCTGCCATCCTGCGACAATCTCTGTTCCCGATGCACCCATTGATTGTGGCGTGAAAACATAGTTGTTGATGACAGCCTGTGCCACCAGCGTTCCGATAAATGCGCCCAAGCCGTTGGTCATCATCATAAACAGGCCTTGCGCACTGCTGCGGATGCTATCGTCGGTCTCCTGATTGATGAAGAGCGAACCTGAGATGTTGAAGAAGTCAAAGGCCACGCCATATACAATCATGGAAAGCAGGAAGAGCCATACGCCGCTGCCAGGGTTGCCCAAGCCGAAGAAAGCGAAACGCAACACCCATCCCAACAGAGCGATGAGCACAACCTTCTTGATGCCGAAGCGAGAGAGGAAGAAGGGAATGAGCAGGATGCAAAGCGTCTCGCTCACCTGCGAAAGGGAGATGAGGATGTTGGCGTGCTGAACACCGAAAGTTGACTGGTATTCGGCGATGCTGCCAAAGCTGGTGATGAAGGGATTGGCGTAGCCGTTGGAGATTTGCAGGCAGAAGCCAAGAAGCATCGCAAAGACCATAAAGACTGCCATTCTTGGGTTCAGGAACAACTTGAACGCATTCAAGCCAAGCGCCTCAAACAGAGTCTTCTGCTGGCCTTCCTCCTTTTCTAATCTCATACGCGGCATTGTCAAGGAGTAGGCAGCCATAACAAGGCTAAGACAGCCGCTCACCATCCATTGGCCTGGTGTTGACTGAAGGCCGAAAAGGTCAACAATCCACATGGTCACGATGAAGCCGACAGTACCCCAAACGCGGATAGGCGGGAAGGCTTTCACGGTGTCGAAGCCTGCTTTCTCCAAAGCCGAGTAAGCCACAGAATAACTGAGGGCAATGGTGGGCATGAAGAAAGCGACGGAGAGGGTGTAGAGCGAGAACAGCGTACTGAAGTCAGGATTGCCGCCAGCTTGGAAGCCATACATCGAAGCGGCAATCATAAAGGCTCCTGCAAGCGTGTGGCAAAGGCTTAACACGCGCTGGCCTTCCATCCAGCGGTCGGCAAGAATGCCCATCAAAGCAGGCATAAAGATACTTACTATGCCCTGCACAGAATAGAACCAGCCAATATGGGAACCAAGCCCCACACCAGCAAGATATGTGCCCATAGAGGTCAGATAGGCACCCCAAACGGCAAACTCAAGGAAGTTGAGAAGGGTAAGACGAAATTTCAGATTCATAATACCATTTACGATTTGACTATTTACTATTTATTTACGATTTAATTATTTTACTCCCTCTCCTCCTTTGGGGAGGGATGGGGAGGGGACTGTTCACTCAACATACAGCACCAGCCCCTTCAGGTATTCGCCCTCGGGATGGTAGATGTTGATGGGATGGTCGGCTGGTTGGTGCAACTGATGCAGGATGCGGACCTTGCGATGAGCCATAGCCGCTGCGGTAAAGACAGCCGTGCGGAACTGGTCTTTGTTGACGGCTTGCGAGCAACTGAAGGTAAAGAGAATGCCGCCCGACTGTATCTTCTCGAATGCCTTGGCATTAAGCTTCGTATAGCCGCGAAGGGCATTCTTCAGGGCGTCCTTGTGCTTGGCAAAGGCTGGCGGATCGAGAATGATGAGATTGTACCTTTCCTGCATCTGCTCCATAAATTTGAAGGCATCTTCTGCAAAGGCATTATGACGAGTGTCCCCTGGGAAGTTTAGCTCAATGTTGGCATCCACAAGCTCCACAGCCTTTGCGCTGCTGTCCACAGAATGTACCAGTTCTGCCCCACCCCGCATGGCATAGACGCTGAAGCCGCCTGTGTAGCAGAACATGTTGAGCACCCTGCGGCCTTTGGCGTAATACTCCACGAGGGAGCGGTTGTCGCGCTGGTCCACGAAGAAGCCCGTCTTTTGTCCCTTGAGCCAGTCGATATGGAAGGCAAGTCCGTTCTCACGGGCGATGTTATCGTTGCTCTCGCCCCAGAGGAAGCCATCTTCCTGCCCGAGCTGAGCCTTGAAGGGAAGCGTCGTCTCGCTTTTGTAATAGATGGCTTTGAGGCTTTCGCCCATCACTTCTCTAAGAGCGGCTGCCAATTCGTTTCGGCAGACATGCATACCGACACTATGCGCCTGCATGACAGCCGTCGCGCCATAGATGTCAATGACCAACCCTGGCAAATTGTCACCTTCGCCATGAACCAGACGATAGATGTCATTGCATTTACTATTTGACGATTTACTCTTTACTATTTCCTCTTTGCTGGCCACGCCAATAGTCTTTCGCACATCAAGAGCAGCCGCAAGGCGTTTCTGCCAGAAGGCCTGGTCAATGGGCTGACGCTTGAAGGTCAGCACGCGGACTGCTATGCTGCCTATCTGCCAATGTCCGATGGCAAGGAAGCGGCCGTCGGAGGCAAGCACCTCTACAATGTCGCCTTCCTCAAGCGCGGAACTCCCCTCTGTGTGATGGATAGCACCGCTGAATATCCAAGGATGGAAGCGCCCAAGGCTCTCCTCCTTGCCCTTGCGAAGGAAAATCTTTTTTAGTTCAAAGTTCATAATTCACAGTTCATAGTTTCTCCCTCTCCTCGGAAAGGGTTGGAGTGAGGCTATACCCTTCCTCCTTCATCCTCATCATCTCTTTGTAGAGCTGGATGCAAGCCCAAGCATCTGTGGCGGCATACAGCTTTTGTGCCTCGCTGAGGTTCTCTGCCTCCCAGTTCGAAAGCTGCTGGCCTTTAGCTATCTTCTCGCCAAAGATATTGGCATAGAGTTTCTGAAGGCTCTGGTCAATGATTCCCATTTGTTCCGCTATATTCTGCAAATCCACGAATGTACCGGCATTAAATTGATTGCGTTGTTTGAGCAAACGCAAGTCATCGCGCCATGCCAGGCCAACCTTGGTTATCTTTCGATCTTCCAGCAGTTTGACAAGACATCGGGGCAAGCCGATACGATTGAGGCGGAAGAGGAAGCAGACATCTCCGCTACACACCTGCAACAGAGCGACAAGGTTTTGCCTCCCTGGTTTGAAAGAAGGGCGTGTCTCCGTGTCGAACCCCAGCAAAGACCGGCTTATCAGGTATTCCACGGCTCTCTCTGCATCATTCTCACACACAACGACTTCTATATGCCCCGGGAAAAGCACTCGCGGCAAGTCTTGCATCTGTTTCTTATCGTATCTGTCAACTATTTTCTTCAATGACTATAAAATAAAGGATGCGGTGCGACAACCAAGGCATAATTGGCAGTGTTCCTTCCTATCATCCTATTCAACGCTACTGTTTTCATCTGCAAAGATAAGGAAAAAAGTTGAAAGACAGTAATTGATGAGGAAAAATGTTGTTAACAGACAAGTTCGCCGTCTTTTGGAAGGGACAGAAAAGAAATAAGGATGAGATAATTATTAAGGGCTTCTGGTCAGCAGAAGCCCTTAATAATATAATATAGGAAGAACATAATTATTACTTCACACGGCCGAGATAGCTACCATCGCGGCTGTCAACTTCCACGATTTCGCCTTCCTCGATGAAGAGAGGCACACGAATCTCGGCACCAGTCTCCACGCGGGCAGGCTTCAGGGTGTTGGTGGCTGTGTCGCCCTTCAGTCCGGGTTCTGTCCAGACAATCTGCAGATGAACCTTGACGGGAACGTCGGCATAGAGCACGGTCTCCGTGCTGGCGTCAACAACGACTTCCACGTTCTCGCTCTCCTTGAGGAACTTCACGCCGTTCACCTGGTCGGGGGCGATGGTGATCTGCTCGTAGGTCTCGTTGTTCATAAATACCAAGTCGTCGCCGTCCTTGTAAAGGTACTGGTAGGGGCGACGCTCTACGCGCACGTCCTCAAGACGCTCGCCGATGTTGAAACGCTTCTCGATAACGCCGCCATTGACAACGTCCTTCAAAGTTACGTTCATAATTGTGTTACCCTTACCTGGTTTGCGGTGAAGGAAGTCAATGCAGAAATAGAGCTTGCCGTCCATACGGATGCATGTGCCCTTCTTGATGTCCTGTGAATTAATCATAAAAGGTTATTGTTTATTATTTATTGGTTAATGATTATCGGTTTTGTTTATCGGATTGTGCTGCAAAGGTAAGAAGAAAATAAGAAAATAAGAAAATAAGAGGAGAAAAAGTTGCCCAATGTTTGTGTAAATGAAAAAAAAGACTTAATTTTGCACCCCGAATCGTAATGTGAACATAATAATTAAGCATAAGAAGATATGAAAAGGACATTTCAACCCCACAACCGTCGCCGCAACAACAAGCACGGTTTCCGTCAGAGAATGACTACCGCTAATGGCCGTCGCGTATTGGCATCCCGCCGCGCCAAGGGCCGCAAGAAACTCACCGTTTCAGACGAAAAGCACGGTAAGTAAACACCATTCTCAAGAAAAAGGAAAAGAAGTAAGGCAAGCCTTACTTCTTTTTCTTTTTCATTGCCATCCTTGCCTTGGGGACATTTCAACTTCCATGACGTACAAGGCGGCACACTTACGCCAGCCAACAGGCGTTGGGAGGGTGAGCGTCTCGCAGAGCTTGCCACAAAAGGTTTTCATGCCAGGTATCGCGCTACTGTTTCTTTGCTTGTACATGTAAGAGCAATGGATTATACATGAAGAAGCAATTGCTCTTACATGTACAAGCAAACTTCCAACATCGCCGGAATGGACAAAACGGCTGGCCGACTGGCAGACCGGACTTGGAAGCAAAAAGTAATCTGCAAGCTCTCCCACCCCCCTGCCTTTTGCCAATTTGTGCAAAAGTCTCGAAATAATTCTTCATTCTTCACGCTTCAGTCTTCATTTTTTTGTATCTTTGCCGAAAGAAACAAAAAAGAATACTATGTTTTTGGAAACAATACGTAAGAAACTTTGCAGTCCCGTTGTCTATTGGAACCTAATAGCAATGCTGCTTGTCGCAGTGGCCCTTTGCATCGGTCTTTGGTTTTGGATGATCAAGTACACCATGCACGGAGAAAGCGTAGATGTGCCCGAAGTGAAGGGCATGATGATTGCAGACGCAGAATATGCACTTGAAAGGCTTAAACTGGTGACAGTCATCGTAGATTCCGCTTATGTACGAGAACAGCCGGCCGGCATTGTCTTGGAACAGAAACCCATTGCCGGCTGCCGTGTCAAGTCCGGCCGCGAGATTTACCTGACCGTCAACCAGAAACAGACGCCCATGAACACTATTCCCGACATTGCCGGCAACTGCTCCCGTCGGGAAGCGGAAGCCCGTTTGCGTGCTCTTGGCTTCAAAATCGGCCCCATGGAATTTGTTCCAGGAGACCCCGATTGGGTGATTGCCCTGAAAGTGAATGGCAGAGAGGTTTATACGGGAGAGCGTGTGCCTTGCGATGTGCCGGTTGTAATCGTTGTCGGCAACAGCAATGTGAGCATCGAAGAGAATGATGAGCTTGAAGACTTGTGGGGCTTTGACACGGAAGATGCAGAAGAAGCAGAGGAAGATTACGAAGAGGAACTCTGAAGGAGTTGAAAGTTGAAAATTGAAAGTTAAAGGCTAAGGAGTGGAAGAGGTACTGCTTGACGATGAGCTTTTGGATGAACTGCCGGAGGAGCACGAGCATTGGCGCATCGAGGTGGACAAGGGGCAGGGTTCTGTCCGTGTCGATAAATTCCTCATGGATCACATGCCGGGCACGAGCCGCAACCGCATACAGAAGGCTGCCGAGGCAGGGAGCATCCGAGCCAACGACAAGCCCATCAAGAGCAACTACAAGGTCAAGGCGGGCGACATCATCACGCTTGTCCTCGACCATCCGAAGCGCGACTGGGAAATCATTCCCGAAGACCTGCCCCTTGATGTTGTCTATGAGGATGATGCCCTGCTCGTCATCAACAAGCCGGCGGGCTTGGTTGTGCATCCAGGTTGCGGCAACTACAGCGGGACGCTCGTCAACGCTCTTGCCTGGCATCTTCGTGACGACAAGGGCTTCGATCCAAACGATCCGACGGTAGGTCTTGTGCATCGTATCGACAAGGACACAAGCGGCCTGCTGGTCATCGCAAAGACGGCAGACGCAAAGACGAACCTGGCAAAGCAGTTCTTCTACCATACCTGCCGCCGAGAATATAATGCCCTCGTCTGGGGACCATTCGCCGACGACGAGGGGACCATTACGGGCAACATCGGCAGGCACGCGAAAGACCGCTTGCAGATGGATGTCTATCCGATGGACGGAGAGGTGGGGAAGCCAGCCGTCACACATTACCGAGTGCTGGAACGCTTCGGCCCCGTCACGCTTGTGGAGTGCCACCTTGAGACAGGCCGCACGCATCAGATTCGTGCCCACATGCGGCACATTGGGCATCCGCTCTTTGCCGACGAGCGTTACGGAGGCTGCCAAATCCTTCGGGGCGAGCAAACGGCTTCCTACAAAGCCTTCATCCACAACTGCATGGAGCTTTGCCCCCGACAGGCACTTCATGCCAAGACACTCGGCTTCGTCCATCCCACGACAGGTGAGGAGATGTTCTTCTCGTCGGAACTGCCCGATGATATGGAAGCATTACTGAATAAATGGAGAAGAAGAACAGCCCCAATAAATAGTTAAATAGTAAATAAATCGTAAATAGTAAATCATCAAATAGTAAATGAAGAAGACAATTGCAATAGTTTGTGGAGGCGACAGCTCGGAGCATGATGTGAGTATGCGGAGCGCGGAGGGTATCGCCTCGTTCATCGATTCCGCGCGTTATAATATATATAAGGTAGAGATTCGTGCTGGCAAATGGGAGGCCCTGCTTCCCGATGGCAGTCGCTCGAAGGTTGATAAGGATGACTTCAGCTTCGAGGTCGAGGGCAAGAAAGTTCGTCCAGACTTCGCCTATATCACCATTCATGGCGCTCCAGGCGAGAACGGCATACTGCAAGGCTACTTCGACCTCATCGGGATGCCATACTCAACTTGCGGCGTGCTCGTGGAGGCCATGACCTACGACAAGTTCGTGCTCAACAACTACATGCGGGCATTCGGCGTGTCGGTGGCGGACAGCCTGCTCGTCAAGATAGGTCACGACACAGAGGTCACAGACGAAGAGATTGTCTCCCGCATCGGCCTGCCTTGCTTCGTGAAGCCCTCCAGAGGCGGCTCTTCCTTCGGCACGACGAAGGTGAAGACCATCGAAGCCCTTCGTCCGGCCATCGACCTTGCCCTGAAGGAAGGCGAGGACGTGATGGTGGAGGCTTTTATGGACGGTATGGAACTAACCTGCGGCTGCTACAAGACGCGGGAGAAGAGTGTCGTGTTCCCCATTACGGAAGTGGTCTCCAAGAACGAGTTCTTTGATTATGCTGCCAAGTACAATAATGAGAGCGACGAGATTACGCCTGCCCGCATCAGCGACCGCCTTGCCGAGAGAGTCTCGAAACTGACCTCTATGCTCTACGACCTGCTGGGCTGCTACGGCATCATCCGTATTGACTACATCATAACGGCTGGCGAAAAGATTAACCTGCTGGAAGTCAATACTACGCCGGGTATGACGGCCACGAGCTTCATTCCGCAACAGGTCCGTGCCGCAGGGCTGGACATCAAGGATGTGATGACGGATATTATAGAGGATAGCCTCACCCCCGCCCCCTCTCCGAGGAGAGGGGAGAATTAAATTGTAAATGGTAAATTATCAAATGGCAAATGACTTTGATGAGATCCGCCCCTTTGCTGAGGGCGAAATAAAGCAAGCCGTCGAGAGCCTTCTTGCCGACAGGCAGTTCTCGCGGATGCTGAAGGGCTTTGTGCCTTGGATGCCGAAGTGGATGCGGAACGGCTTGATGCGCTTGGCTTTCGTCGGCGTCAATACGCCCCTGCAGTTCCAACTCCGTTTTATGAAGCCTGTCGTGAAGCACATCCTTCGCAAGTGCAGCAGTGGCTATAGCTTTTCCTATAGCGGCATTGCGCCTGGCCCGGAGCGTTACACCTTCATCAGCAATCATCGTGACATCGTGCTCGACAGCGCCATCCTCGACCTGATGCTCTACGAACATCATTTCCCAACGACCTGCGAGATAGCCATCGGCGACAACCTGCTCATCTATCCATGGATAAAGACACTCGTCAAGCTCAACAAGGCCTTCACGGTGAAGCGAGGTCTCAGCCCCCGGGAACTTTTGGAGAGCAGCCAAAAGATGAGCCGCTACATGCACTACGCCATTACGGAGAAGCACGAGAACATCTGGATTGCGCAGCGCGAAGGGCGGGCCAAGGACAGCAGCGACCAGACGCAAGAGTCTCTGCTCAAGATGCTTGCAATGGCTGGAGAGGGCAGCGTCATCGACCGCCTCAAGGAGATCAATCTCGTGCCGCTCAGCATCAGCTACGAGTACGATCCCTGCGACTACCTTAAGGCGCAGGAGTTCCAGCAGAAGCGTGACAATCCAGCCTTCAAGAAAAGCAAGCAGGACGACCTGGACAACATGAAGACAGGCATCCTTGGCAAGAAGGGACGCATCCACTACGAAGCCATGCCTTGCATCAACACTTGGCTGGACGAACTTGCAGAGTTGCCCAAGACAGAAGTCTTTGGCGAGATAGCCCGCCGCATCGACCAGCAGATACATTCCGGGTACTGTCTTTTCCCTGGCAATTACATTGCCCTCGACTTGCTTCAAGGCACTTCAACCCATGCTGACAAGTACACTCAAAAAGAAAAGCAAACCTTCGAGGTCTACCTGCAGAACCGCATCGACCTCGTGCAGATAGAGAACAAGGACGAAGCCTTCCTGCGGGAACGCATCCTGACGATGTACGCCAATCCGGTCATCAATAAGCAAAAAGCATTGAACAGAATTAAAGCAGTTAAGTAGCTATCGCTTCGCTGGTAGTTAAGCCAAATGTATCGGCTGCCAAATGTATCGGCTTAACTACTTAACTACTGACTACAGATAAACGATGAATTCTAAATACCTCTTTTCCCTTCTTCTCCTTCTTTTCTCTTGCAAGGGCGACAACACTTCGGACTTCTATCCCAACGTCATAACAGAGTTCGCTTTGGTAAAGACCGACGTTTCGGGAACGATGACGGAGCTGACCACCGATGACAACCGAACCTATACCATCAGCAATCCGCAAGGTGGCTATAAAAAGGACTATATCTATCGGGCTGTCTGCGGCTTCGTGCCCGACGGACAAACCGCAACCCTCTATAGCGCTACGGCTGCCCACATCCTGCGCGACTCTACATCTCTGGCATACGAACCCGATGTCATCAAGGTGACAAGCGTATGGCAATCAGGCCGCTTCATCAATATGCATCTATCCCCTCTCACGCAAGGCGGCACGCAATACTGGGGCTACCGCATCGACGGTGTGAGCGGGAATACCACCCACATCAGCCTTCATCACCGGCAGAACGGCGACCCGCTGTCCTACACCCAAACCGTCTATGCCAGCATCCTCTTAGATAACTTCGAGACCGTTCCCTCTGGCGACAACATCGCCCTCCACATCAAGACCTTCGCCGGAAACAAAGTCTGGACTTTCAAAAAACCGTAAGCCGCAACAACACATGTGTCGTTGGCAATCTTAACGTATGTCGTAACCACTTAACGTACCTCGTTAGAAACGATAGCGGCAGGAAGTTGAAACGATTAACGCAGAATAAAGATTTATGAGGAAAACAATCATAACCATCATGCTCAGTCTCGTTGCAATGGTAGGACAGGCGCAAATACATTATCGCATAGAAGGAAACATCGGCAAGCCTGGCTTCACGGGGAAGGCCGAAATATGCAATGTAATGAAAGCCATTGTGAGTGACACAATAGATGTTGTGAATGGCATTGTAGTTCCCAAAGAGGGCGACTTGCCAGAGATGGCATTCTGCGTTTTCAAGGAAATTATGCCAGAGGGTGAGGAAGAGAACACATCGGGGCCGCCATATCTTTTCCTGTTCATCGACCAAGGTACTACGCGCTTGGAAGGAACAGACGAGAACGGATGGCTTCGTTACGACGGCACACCCATCTGCGAAGAGATAAAGACCTTCAAGACAACCTTCCGCTTTGACAAGAGCCAGAAAATGTCCGACTATCTCTACGACCTTATCAGCCGTCATGCTTCTGATGTCTATGGTCTCTACATCCTAATAAACGAAGCGCGTGCCAGCCTCAAGCCCGCCGTATGGCTGGAGCTTTACGACAAGCTATTGCGTTCCAACGGAGATTATATCAAAGCCACGCCTTACCTTTCAATAGACTTGGAAAAGACAAAGAGCAAGATGGAAAAGGTGCCGACTACCGATGAAGGCAGCAAGTTCGTGGACTTCGCTGTAGAGTACGACGGCAAGACAACTCGCCTTAGTGATTATGTGGGCAAAGGGCAGTATGTTCTCGTTGACTTCTGGGCTTCGTGGTGTGGTCCTTGTCGTGCAGAGATTCCCAACCTCATCGCCGCCTATAATAAATATAAGGATAAAGGATTGGAGGTGGTGGGTATTGCAGCATGGGACAAGCCCGAAGCCACTCTGAAAGCCATCGAGGAAGAACAAATTCCCTATCCGCAAATCATCAACTCGCAGCAGATAGCCTCCGACATCTATTTCATCACAGGCATTCCCCACATCATCCTCTTTGCCCCCGACGGCACCATACTCAAGCGAGGCCTTCGCGGCGATACCATCGAAAAGACGCTCGAAGGAGTCTTCGGACAATAATATACGCTTGCCAACACTTCGGCAAAAGCAAACTTTAACACAGGCGAACCTGCCGCTGCGTCGGAAAGAATGAACGGACATGGCTTTAACCTTTATTTCCGAAAAAAGCTGCCCGAAGGCTTCGATTGCGAGGCGAGTTCAATTCAAAATAACTATGTTCAAAATCCAAAATAAAGTGCGGTAGCAAATTCTTCATTCTTCATTTTTTTGTCGTACCTTTGCAAATGCAAAAAAGAGATATGACAAAAGAGAATAAATACCTCCTAATGAAGTTGCTTCGGCAACATATGGAGTTGGGCATTTCAGAACAAATAGACTACGGCAGCAGGAAGTTATTGAAGCAATTAGCGCGAATAACGATTTATGAGGAATAATTTTCTTAATCGGACAGGCTCACATTTCATTTTTTTTTCTAATTTTGCAGAGAGAAACAGGACTTAAGACAATGATTGGAAAGGATGATGTGCTAAAGAAGTTGCCCGAATTGGACAAAGTTCTGATGCCGGAAGAACGCGAACAGGTATTGGATGAGATGCAGGTTCGGACGTATCGAAAAAACGAAATCATTTACTGCGAGGGGGACGTGCCTTCGCATCTTTTGTGCCTCTTCAGTGGCAAGGTGAAGATATACAAAGACGGCGTGGGCGGCAGGCCGCAAATAGTGCGCGTGATAAATGCCGTGGAGTGTTTCGGATACCGTGCTGCCTTTGCCGAAGAGAACTATGTGACAGCCGCTGCTGCTTTCGAACCATCGACTATTGCCAGTATCCCTATTGGACTTATTCGCCGACTTATCATGCGAAACCCCGCCCTGTCCTGTTTCTTCATGCGACGTCTGGCTATCGCGCTGGGCAGAAGCGACACCAGAACAGTAAACCTCACACAGAAACACATTCGCGGCCGATTGGCAGAAAGCATACTCTTTCTCAAAGAAAGTTACGGAGCAGGGAATGACGGCAAGACGCTGAATGCCCGTCTGAGCCGCGAGGATATGGCGAATCTGAGTAATATGACCACAAGTAACGCCATCCGCACGCTGAGCGTCTTTGCGCAGGAAGGGCTTATCGAACTCGACGGGCGCAAGATAAAGATCCTTGATGAACCGGCCCTGCAGAAAATATCTCGCATGGGATAATCTCATTTACCATTTGACTTCTATACATTATATTATCTATATAACTCTCAATTTGACTATTTCCCATGAAACGACATGATTTGTTTATACTTCTTTGGACTATTTGTCTCTGTTGCTTTGGCGAGCCTGGAAAAATTGTCGGGACTATTGGCGACAAGGCCGTGAAGACCTATCGAAAGAAGATTCCCCTGCAGGCTGAAGGCTATTACATAAAGGTAACTCCGAAGGAAATTGTAGTGGCAGGCAGAGACGAGAGCGGCCTCTTCTATGGGAAACAGGCATTAAAGACGCTCTCTAACACTTCCTTAAAGGGAGAGGACCTTTTCAAATTTCTAAAGTCCCAATATAAAGAAGTCTCTCCTTTAAGGGGAGATTCTGATGGGGCCTTTGAAATCCGTGATTGGCCGAGCGTCAGTTGCAGAGGCGTCATCGAGGGCTTCTACGGCAATCCTTGGAGCCACGAGGACAGGCTTCGGCAATTCGACTTCTACGGCAAGCACCGTCTGAACATCTATGTATATGGTCCGAAGGATGATCCTTATCATCGTGCGCATTGGCGCGAACCTTATCCCGAGGCAGAAGCTGCAAAACTGAAGGAACTTGTCGAGGCTGCGCATCGTAATAGGGTGCAGTTCGTTTGGGCCATTCATCCCGGAGGCGACATCAAGTGGAACCTTCAGGATAGCTTGGCCGTGGTGAAGAAACTTAACCTCATGTACGACCTCGGCATACGCACCTTTGCCGTCTTCTTCGATGACATCGGGGGCGAGGGCGCAAGGGGCGAGAAGCAGGCCGGCTTGATGAACTACCTGACCGACAACTTCGTCCGCAAACACAAGGATGTGGAGCCGCTCATCATCTGTCCAACGCAGTATAACAAAGCGTGGAGTGGCGGCGACTATCTCTCCACGCTTGGCACAAAGATGTACCCAGAGGTGCGCATCATGTGGACGGGCAACAGCGTGGTCGATATGATAGAGCGCGACGATATGGAGTGGATAAACGCGCAAATTAAGCGCAAGGCGTTCATCTGGCTCAACTATCCTGTCAACGACTACTGCCAGAGCCGCCTGCTCATGGGCAAGACCTACGGCAACGGCCTCGACATCGCAGACCTTGTATCAGGCTTCTGCAGCAATCCGATGGAATACGCCGAAGCCTCGAAAGTCTCGCTCTACAGCATTGCCGACTACTGCTGGAACATGCCAGCCTACGATGCCGAGAAGTCCTGGGAAGATGCACTCGACGAGTTAATGCCTACAAGCCGCGAGGCCTTCCGCTTCTTCTGTGAAAACAATGTCGATTTAGGCAAAACATATCATGGTTTGCGTCGCGATGGCGAAAGTCCTGAGTTTAGGAAGGTCCCGAATGACGTCTATTTTAGTCGGCTTGTAACAGAAGCCGACGCTCTTCTTGCCGATAGCCTCTCACAGCCGGAGATGCTTAGGGAGATTGCACCGTGGGTGGAAAGTATGCGAGTGCTTGGGCAGAGAGGCTTGCAGGTGATGGCGATGCAAAAAGCACTGGAGGCGGCAGACACCGTCGGCTTCATTGCCCATTACCGTGCAGAGCAACGACTCGAAGAAAAGCAGAAGTCCATCATCAGTCGCAACTACGAAGGTTCCGTCGTCAAGGCAAAGCCCATCGTTAGCGGCACCATAGTTACACCTTGGGTGAACGAAGAAACGCTTCAACTTGTCAAGAATTACAAGAAGAACTTTGCTTATGGTCTTGAGTTCCTTCCCCAGCAAGTCATCGAAGACGGAGCATACTTCATCAAAGCCAACGGGAAGTTCTTGACTGATGTCAATGCTTCAGCAGAAAGAACGGGCGATTGTCCTGTTTTTGTGGCGGAAGCCGACACCATCAATCCGCAGAGACAACTCTGGAACATCGAATTAATACCTGCCACGGGCCGCTATAAGATAACTAACGTACAGGATGGACGCTATTTGAATGAACGCGGAACTTTTTGGCAGGACAAAGCCCAGAATCCTTTCGATGCAGACTGGCACACTTTCGTCATTGCAAAGACAGAGGGAGGCTACACCATTCAGTGTGGAGGTCGTGGAGGTTCTGGCTATTGGGTTACAGAGAAAGACCGCATCAAAAATGATAAGAAAGGAACTGTATTCCTGATAGAAAAATAATCACCCCTTTAGTTTACGAGCCAAGCCCTTCATGCTGTCCGAGCGGTGAAGAAGCTGATACAAGCTCAAAGCAGATGCTACGACAAAGGCAATGGCACCTGTTACATATTTCTCCTCTTTAGAAGGAGAGACGAGGTAACAATACTCCACTGCCACCAACAAACAGACAAATTGTCCAAGGCAGAAAAGCAATGTGCTTTTGCGGAACACAAATCCATAGCGGAAATGGCAGTAAAGGAAATAGACCACTACATCGTATAAGGCTCCTGCAGAGAAAGCAATTCCTGCGCCAACAAGCCCGAATGAATTATAACACCACCAAACCAGCAGGCCAAAGAACACATCATAACACACCTCCAGCGCCAGATATGCGATACTATGTCCTTTGGCAAGGATGCTGTAACCCATAGGCAGTGAGATACAACGCAGAAAGGAATAGAAAACGGAAAGCGTAGCCATACCCGTTACGACCAAAAATTCCTCTTTGTAAAGTATGTTCAAAACAAGAGGCATGAACACAACAAGCAGGATGAGCATTGGAGTAAGAATGAGCGTACAAACGTCAATCTGTTGATTGATGGTGTCGTTCATTCGTTGATTATTATTGTTGACGGAAGAAAGTCTCGGGAAATAATCCGACTCCAAAGCAAGGAAAACGAGACCAGAATAGCCGACCATCAGCTTCCAACCAGCACTATAGTGTCCCAACTCGGCTTCCGAATGGCTGGAAAGGATAATAGCAACGATAACCATCGGCAGGAAGGAATTGGCAACGCCTGCAAGCACATAAGGAATGCCTACCTTGATGAGCGGCAAGCCCTCGCAGAAAGTCCTTTGGGAAAGAGGTTTCACCTTATACGAAACCAAACGGAGCGAGAAAGAAAAATGCACCACAGCCGACATGAAACCGCAGGCGATAAGCCCCAAGATGACACCGCGAATGCCCAACAGATAATACATCGGAATGGTGCAAAGCAATGTTCCGAGTGCCAAAATCGTCTCGATAATTGCCACCTTTCTCACTTGTCGTAAACCCTTCAGGATGGCACACTCGCCCTCGGCAATGATATTGCTCACAGCCACAAGCGAGGTAAGCATTACTACAGGCCAGCGATGCCAGTCATGGTCGAAGTAGAAATAACTGATGATGGGCGAAAAGAAAAGGCAGATGAACACTGAAAGGAGTGCCGACCAAAGCACCCAAGTACGAATCACCATTACCTGATGCTCAATATCTTCCTCTGTACCGTTCTCGAAAAGCTCACCTGTCTTTCGCGTCGCATTTAAGGGAATACCCATATTGCTGGCATTGTTAAGAAACTCATAGACAGAGTTATAAGCAGTAATAAGACCTATTCCCCAACCACCGAGAAGAAGAGCAGTAAGCTTCTCGCGTATGACGCTGACAAGCATCTTCAAGCCTTGCACGCCGCCAAAGATGCCTGTGTACTTCAGGACATGGTCATAAGAGGTGTCATTCGTCTCGGCATTATGAAGATTCTTTAGTTCGTCCATCTGTTTATGACATTGGGGCTGCAAAGGTACGAAATTATTCGTTACTTCATTCAGAATTCATAATTATTTTGTACCTTTGTGCGAGAATTGGTAAATGCTAAATGATAAATGGCAAATCTCCCAAACCTCATATCCGTCATTGTATGCACCTATAACCAACAGGATACGATTAGCCGGACGATTGAAAGCATTCTGTCGCAGAAGTGCCATCTGCCAATAGAAATCGTCATAGGTGAGGACTGCTCTACAGATGACACCCTGGCCATCTGTCATCGGTATCAGAAACTGCATCCTGACACGATTCGCATTCTGGCAAACAAGCCCAACAAAGGTCTTGTGAAGAACTATTTTGACTGCATCCGCGCTTGCAGGGGGAAATATATTGCTGATTGCGCTGGCGACGACTTCTGGATAGACGACCTGAAACTTGAACAGGCTTCCCTCATTTTAGAGCAAAACGAGGATGTGGGCATTGTGCATACTGATTGGCTTAGGTACAATGAGAAGACGGGAAAGCTGACTTCACCAGGAGGGGGAAGCAGAAAAGCAGAGTTGGCAGACATCCTTATGCCGAAAGAACGACCAGCCATTCAACTATGTACTTCTCTTTATCGTAATGACTGGATACTGCAAGCAATGCAGGATTATCCGCAATTCTTCAACCCAGAAACATACCTATGCGAAGACTTACAGATTGCATTTTTCCTTGCCCGGATGGGCGACGTGGCTTACATCGACCGCCCTACCCTTGCCTATTCCTGCGGCGGCACAACCATCTCCAATCCCGATAGTGAAGAAAAACAGTTCTACTTCTGGGCAAACGTCACACGCCTCTCCTTCGACCTGGCTCAAACCTTTGACATAAAAGACAGCCGACTTGACGAGTTTTTTCAGACTCGCATCCACAAACTCCTGATGCATGCCTTCCGTAGCGGCAAATCATCCTTGCAGTCAAAGGCTTTGCAGATGCAACAGGAGATGAACGTCGCCGACAATCGTCAAATTCGTTTTACAAAAGTCCTTCTGCTTCCTATTGTTTGGCCGATAATGCGTTTCTTTAGAAACGTCTTGAAATCCTCAAAAACACGAAAATAAGCACTTTGGCAAGAAAAAAGTCTTGCTAATGCTTGTAGAATAATGAAAAAGTTGTACCTTTGCACGCCGATTATTATCAAAGGGGCACAAAACTGTCCCTTCGAAGCGTGTGAATAGTCCGCATCATTGGCCTGAACGGACGGTTCGTGAATCGCAACGAAACAAGAGAAATAACTTAGGTAGAAACAAAAACAAAAGTAAGACAAAGAATGGATACTTTGAGTTACAAGACCATCTCAATGAACAAGGCTACCGTAAAGAAGGAATGGGTAGTAGTTGACGCTACTGACCAGGTTCTCGGTCGCCTCTGTACTAAGGTGGCAAAATTGCTGAGAGGCAAGTACAAGGCAGAGTTCACTCCCAATGTGGATTGCGGTGACAATGTAATCATCGTGAATGCCGATAAGATTATCATCACTGGTAAGAAGATGACAGACCGTACTTATCTGTCCTACACAGGCTACCCCGGTGGCCAGCGCGCTACAACTCCTGCCGATATTCTGGCTAAGCCAAATGGAGCAGACAAGTTGATTCGCCGCACAGTAAAGGGTATGTTGCCCAAGAACAAGCTGGCTGACAAGCTCATCACCAACCTCTATGTTTATGGTGGTGCAGAGCACAAGCAGCAGGCACAGAGCCCCAAGGCTATTGATATTAACCAGTATAAATAATCACCAAACATGGATACGAAATACATAGCTAATGCGCTGGGCCGCCGCAAGTGCGCCGTTGCCCGCGTCTATGTCAAAGAAGGTAATGGTAAGATTACCATCAACAAGCGCGACCTTACCGAGTACTTCCCCAGCACCATCCTGCAGTTCGTAGTTAAGCAGCCTCTGGCTCTGCTTGACGTGGTTGAGAAGTACGACATCAACGTCAACCTCTACGGTGGCGGCTACACAGGTCAGTCTCAGGCCCTTCGCCTGGCTATTGCCCGCGCCCTCGTGAAGATTAACGCTGAGGACAAGAAAGCACTCCGTGCCGAAGGCTTTATGACACGCGACAGCCGCGAGGTCGAGAGAAAGAAGCCCGGACGTCCAAAGGCACGCCGTCGCTTCCAGTTCAGCAAGCGCTGATACTATTTACTATTTGACGATTTACAATTTACATTTTATTTACGATTGGACTATTGAGTCTTTTATTGGAAGCAATAACCAAGTCACTAAATTGTCAATAAATAGTAAATGGTAAATTGTCAAATTGTGAAATCAACGAAGGTTTAGTATCTAAATCTGCCTGACTCCCCCTTATATATTATATATAATGTATAGAGGGACTACTCGCAGATTGGTTCTAACACAAAAGAATTAACAAAGAAAGTAAACAACAATCAAAACAAACAAGAACAATGTCAAGAACTGATTTTGAGACTTTATTGGAGGCCGGATGTCACTTCGGCCACCTCAAGAGAAAGTGGAACCCCGCTATGGCTCCTTACATCTTCATGGAGCGCAACGGCATTCATATCCTCGACCTGCACAAGACTGTTGCTAAGATTGACGAGGCTGCAGAAGCTATGAAGCAGATTGCCAAGAGCGGTAAGAAAATCCTCTTTGTCGCTACCAAGAAACAGGCCAAGCAATGCGTTGCCGACCTCGCCACCTCTGTAGGCATGCCCTACGTTATCGAGCGCTGGCCCGGCGGTATGCTTACCAACTTCCCCACAATCCGCAAGGCTGTGAAGAAGATGACCACCATCGATAAGCTCATTGCCGACGGAACATTCAGTAACCTCTCCAAGCGTGAGATTCTGCAGGTTAGCCGCCAGCGTGCCAAGCTCGAGAAGAACCTCGGTTCTATCGCTGACCTCAACCGTCTGCCCTCTGCCCTCTTCGTTGTTGACGTACTGAAGGAGCAGATTGCAGTTCGTGAGGCAAACCGCCTCGGCATTCCCGTGTTCGGTATCGTTGATACCAACAGCAATCCCGACAACATCGACTTCGTCATCCCCGCTAACGATGATGCAAGCAAGAGCATCGAAGTAATCCTCCAGGCTTGCTGCGCAGCAATCAACGAGGGCCTTGAAGAACGCAAGATTGAGAAGGCCGATAGCGATGCAGCTTCTGAGCAGGAAGACCAGCCCGTAAAGAAGGGCCGTCGCAGTGGCAAGGCTCGCGAGGCAGAGGCTGAAGTTGAAGAAGCTCTTGAGGCTGAATAAAGAAACCAATAATAACTTTTAATTATTATTTGTACTATGGAAGTTACAATGAATGATATCAAGAAGCTCCGCGAAATGACGGGCGCTGGTTTGGCAGACTGCAAGAAGGCTCTGGCAGAAAGCGACGACATGGACGGTGCTGTAGCATACCTGCGCAAGAAAGGTCAAGCTGTTGCTGCTAAGCGTAGCGACCGCGAGGCTGCCGAGGGTTGCGTGCTCGTAAAGGCAGAGAACGGATTTGGTGCTATCATCGCCCTCAAGTGCGAGACCGACTTCGTGGCTAACAATGCCGATTTCGTAGCTCTCACCAAGCAGATTCTCGACGCTGCCGTTGCAGCAAAGTGCAAGACGCTCGACGAGGTGAAGGCCCTGCCTATGGGCGAAGGAACCGTCCAGGACGCAGTTACGGCTCGCAGCGGTATCACTGGCGAGAAGATGGAACTCGACGGCTATTGCACCATCGAGGGCGAGAACATCGCTACCTACAACCACATGAACCGCAACGGCCTCTGCACCATGCTCAACCTGAGCAAGAAGGTTGAGGACGAGACTGTAGGTAAGAACATTGCCATGCAGATTGCAAGCGCTTCTCCTGTGGCTATCGATGAGAGCGGTGTGCCTCAGAGCGTTAAGGACAACGAGCTGGCTGTTGCCATCGAGAAGTCCAAGAGCGAGCAGGTTCAGAAGGCTGTAGAGGCTGCCATCAAGAAGGCTGGCTACAACCCCGCACACTTCGACAGCGAAGACCACATGGAGAGCAATCAGACTAAGGGTTGGATCACAGCCGAGGACGTTGCCAAGGTGAAGGAAATCATCGCAACTGTATCTGCGGAGAAGGCTGCGAACCTCAACCCCGCAATGATTGAGAACATCGCCAAAGGTCGTTTGAATAAGTTCCTTAAAGAGAACTGCCTGATGAGTCAGGAGTACATTTGGGACAAGAACCTTACCGTTGCCTCATATCTTCAGAGCATCGACAAGGGACTCACCGTCACCGACTTTAAGCGCTTCACTCTCCGCGCCGAGTAAGCAACAAGCTCGTCGCAAATAACAAGAGGGGATATACCGATTGGCATATCCCCTCTTATTGTATTGGTTCATAAGCATTACATATCGCACAATGCTTTTGAGAAATCTCTATACCTGTTAGTAATAGAGATGCTTTCCTGCGGCAAGGGTGTTGAGCATAAGCATACAAATCGTCATAGGGCCAACGCCTCCAGGAACGGGAGTGATGTAAGAACAGAGCGGCGCAACGTTCTCGAAGTCAACGTCGCCGCAAAGACGGAAGCCGCTCTTACGCGAGGCATCGGGTACGCGGGTGGTGCCCACATCGATGACGACAGCCCCAGGTTTCACCATATCCGCCTTCAGGAAGGCTGGCTGACCGATGGCTGCGATAATGATGTCTGCCTGGAGGCATTCCTCTTTGAGCGTTCTGCTACGACTATGACAAACGGTCACGGTGCTGTCGCCATACTGCTTCTGCATCATCAACTGTGCCATTGGTTTGCCTACGATGTTGCTACGGCCAAGGATAACGCACTTCTTGCCACTGGTCGGAATCTCATAACGACGAAGCAACTCAAGGATGCCCTTCGGCGTGGCACTGATGTAACAAGGCAGACCGATAGCCATGCGACCTACATTGATGGGATGAAAACCATCCACGTCCTTCCTATAGTCGATAGCCTCGATGACCTTCTGTTCGCTGATGTGCTTAGGCAAAGGAAGTTGGACGATGAAACCGTCCACAGACTCATCCTTGTTAAGCTTCTCGACTTCCAAAAGCAACTGCTCCTCTGTGATATCGTCTTCGAAGCGTAGCAAAGTGCTTTGAAAGCCACAAGCCTCACATGCCAATACCTTGTTGCGGACGTATGTCTCACTGCCCCCGTCGTGGCCTACGAGAATGGCTGCCAAGTGTGGACACTTGCCGCCCTTCGCCACGATGTCTTCTACCTCTGCCTTAATCTCTGCCTTGATGGTGGCAGCCGTTTGTTTACCGTCAATTAATTTCACAATCTAACTATTATGCGATTTGACAATTGAGTTGGCTAAAAGGGAGCACGACCTTTCATCATGCCTGCCATTTGTTGCATTTTGCTTTTGTCCGTCACCATCTTCATCATCTTGCGTGTCTGGTCGAACTGCTTGATGAGCTTGTTCACCTCCTGGATGTTTGTGCCAGAGCCTTTGGCAAGGCGCATCCTTCGGCTCGTGTTGAGGCATTCGGGATGAGTACGTTCCTTGGGTGTCATGCTCAGGATGATGGCTTCGATGTTCTTGAAGGCGTTGTCGTCGATGTCCAAGTCCTTGACGGCTTTGCCCACGCCGGGAATCATGCCGACCAAGTCCTTCAAGTTGCCCATTTTCTTTATCTGCTGAATCTGCTTGTAGAAGTCGTTGAAGTCGAACTGGTTCTTCTTAATCTTCCTTTCCAAGCGACGGGCTTCTTCTTCGTCATACTGTTCTTGTGCTCTCTCGACAAGCGAGACGATATCACCCATTCCAAGGATGCGGTCGGCCATTCGGCTTGGATGGAAAGGATCGAGTGCCTCCATCTTCTCGCCCGTACCGACAAACTTGATGGGCTTGTTGACAACACTGCGGATGCTGAGGGCAGCGCCGCCACGGGTGTCACCGTCAAGCTTGGTGAGGATGACGCCTGTGTAGTCGAGCCTGTCATTAAACTCCTTTGCCGTGTTAACGGCATCCTGGCCTGTCATGGCATCAACGACGAAGAGAATCTCATCGGGCTGCACGGCATCGCGAATGTCTTGTATCTGCTGCATCAACTCCTCATCGACGGCCTGACGACCAGCGGTATCAATGATGAGGACATCATGCCCCTTGGCCTTTGCATGCTGTATGGCGTTCTTGGCGACGCTGACAGGATCGGTAGCACCTTCCTCGATATAGACGGGCACGCCCACCTGTTCGCCCAGCACGCGCAACTGCTCCATAGCGGCAGGGCGGAAGGTGTCGCAGGCAGCCAGCAATGGATTCTTTCCGCGCTTCTCATGCAGGAGCTTTGCCAGCTTTCCGCTCATGGTTGTCTTACCAGCACCATTCAAGCCTGCCATGAGGATGATGGCGGGATGCCCCTTGAGGTTCATGTCGGTGGTCTCGCCACCCATGAGTTCTGTCAATTCATCGTGAACTATCTTCACCATCAACTGCTGTGGCTTGATGGCTGTCAAGACGTTCTGTCCCAAGGCTTTCTGCTTGACGGTATCGGTGAAGGTCTTTGCCACCTTGTAGTTGACATCGGCATCGAGCAAAGCCCGACGCACATCCTTCAGCGTCTCTGCGACATTGATTTCGGTGATTTTGCCTTCACCTTTCAGGATTTTGAACGACCTCTCCAATCGTTCACTTAAGTTTTCAAACATCTACTTTATCTACTATTTGACGATTTACTATTATCTTTTCACTTCGAGGCTTGCCTCAACCAGTGGCATCACGACCTTGCTCAGCACCTTGTCGTTGAGGAAGTGTTCGCCATCGAAAAGCACCATCTGCTCCTTGCCGTAATGCTTCACGAAGTCGGCCTGGCAGTTGACAAGGTTGTCCTGCCTGCCGAAGAGTCCCCACACAAGGGCTTTCTCCTTTGCGTCTATACCCTTGAAGCTATCCTTCTCCAACTGCTGAAACTCTTGTATCATCTGCTTATCGACCTTGAACTCCGTCGCGCCGTCCTGCCGCTTGTTGCGGAACTCGCGCTTTCCCAAGCCACGAAAGGTCAGCAGCCGCGCCATGTGGAAGGAGGGGTTGACCAGTATCCTGGGGAAGCCTTTGAGTTGTTCGGCATAGAGTGCCCCCATGCTGGTGGCAACGACGAGGGTTGGCTGTTCTCTTCCTACGAAGTCTTTCAGGAATGACATGGCTTCAAGCGGTTCGACAGGGACGTCCGGACTTATCACCTGCACACCCTTCGGATAGAGGTGATTACGCATCTGAGTGGCAGAACCTGTGCTGCCTGCAGATGCAAAGCCATGTATATATAAAACCTTCTTCACGGGTGCAAAGATACGAAAATAATTCAAGAATAAAGAACCATGATATAAGAATTTGCAATTAAGGACCTACTAAGTGCCCCAATACGAGTTGTCCCCCGAGGGCAAAAACCTTCGAGGGACAATCTCACTCTCTCCCCGTGGGGAAAAGAAAAGGTGTCTTTACTTCAGTGTGACAGTCACTACCTTTTCGGACTCTGCGATTGTCACCTTGTCCTCGCGAAGCAACCAGCCAAGAGCCAGGAACAAATCCTTGTCGGTCTTGATCTTGGCAACCTTCTTAAGGTCCTTGGTGTTCAACGCACCATTCTCATTGAGGGCAGTCCATACGGCACCTGCCAACGTTCCAACTGTTTCAGCCATTTTTCTTGTGTTTTGATTATTATTCTTTTATCAATCCTAATCAGAGATTTAACTCTCTCGTGTGCAAAGGTACTATGACTTCTGAAATCTGACAAGTATTAAGGGTATTATTTTATGTTATTTGGCATATTATTGACATTTATCAAGAGACAAGGGGCGTTTGTTTCAAGAAAAAGTATATCTTTGCGGCTCGACTTAATCAAAGATTATGCGCATTAAGAAGGTTTTAGCTGTCGCCTGCATCGGCGCAATGACAGTCTGCGGTTCATGCAAACGCGAGACGAAGGACGAGAAGTTCAAGCGCGACTTCGAACAGTTCACGCTGAAGGAATGCCCTAAATTCATGGATGCCTGCACTCGCATGGACAGCGTCTGCTACGACATAGAGAGCCGGACATTGACAGAATACTACACCGTTTTGGACAAACTCGATGTTGATTCTATCTATACTGACGAACAACTCATCAGCACTTTCAATGAAACATTGCTGAAAGGGCTGAAAAGCAGCATCCAACTCAAGCAATACAAAGACGAAGGCATCACCTTCCGCTACACCTACCGCAGCCTTTCGACAGGTAATACGCGGCTCGAACTCACCTTTACCTCTGAAGATTATAACTGACGGTGCAGAAAGTCATCAATTACGCCGACTTGCTTGTCGATAGCGCCTCGCATCTGGTCTTTCAGTCGGGCAAAGCTGTGACGCTTACCGACACAGAATACCGGCTGCTAACCTATTTGCTGAGACATCAAGGCATCGTGTGCCGACGCGATGACATCATCGAAGGTGTCTGGGGAGAGCGGTTCCTTTATGACACTGGCACGCTCGACGTGCACCTCTCTTCGCTCCGCCACAAGCTGGGATGGACCAAGGAAGGTCCCGTGCGAGCCATCCGAGGCGTAGGACTCATCCTGCCACACGAAGCACCAGCATCGGGCGTAGTGAAGATAGACGCTTTCCTGCGGGAGCTGCTGATGTGCCACGAAGATGCGTTGCGCGAGAAAGACATCCGCTGCTACCTCCGCCTCACACCCTTCGTCTATGAGATTATGATAGACGAAGCCATCCTGCGGCAGATATTCTCCGCCGTCTTTTCCCTCTTTTTGCAATATGCCCCAAATGGTGCCAGATGGGAGATTGTATCGCAGTTGACAATGCGCGATTACACCCTGACACTGACCTCATCAGGCTCCTGCCCCGACTTTACCGACATGCAGGCGGCCCGGCAGCAGGCAGCCTTTCTCGGCATACCCATCCGCATGGGCAACAGGCACACAGATGAGGGGGACATCATGGGCGTTGAGCTTGCAATCCCAATGGAGAGCACAGATTCTTAAGGCAATCTTAAGACAAAACTGAATCTTTTGTCGTATCTTTGCGGGCAGTTATAAAAATTCATCATAAATAATGAACGCAAGACTTTCTCTACTGTTGCTTTTTTCTCCCACCCTACTCCTTGCCAACGAAATGGACACCCTCTCCGTCCACAACCTGGACGAGGTGGTCATTGTTAGCACACCAAAAGAGCACGCCTCTCTCCGCGAGCAACCCCAGTCGTCCACATCAATCGGCACCACACAATTGCAGCAGAAAGGTATCAACAACATCAAAGACCTGACAGCCCACATCCCTGGTCTCTTCATCCCCAACTACGGCAGCCGCCTGACAAGCAGCATATACCTTCGAGGCGTGGGCAGCCGCATCGGAACGCCTGCCATCGGCATGTACGTCGATGACATTCCCTTGGCAAACATGAGCAGTATGGACCAGGACCTCAGCGACGCCGACCGTATCGACGTGCTGCGAGGCCCGCAAGGGACGCTCTACGGGCGTAACACCATAGGCGGACTCATTCGCGTCTATACGAAGAACCCTATGAACTATCAGGGCACGGACATCATGCTTGGTGGTGCTACATATAATAATTATCGCGCGCGCGTGACACATTATCATCGTCCGGCAGACAAATTCGCTTTCAGTGCAGGCGTCAGCTACGAACACCTTGGTGGTTTCTACAAGAACCAAGCCCTCGGAGGGCATCATGCCGACAAGGGCGACGACCTGGCAGCCCGTTGGAGGGGCATCTTCATCCCGTCAGACAAAGTCCGCCTCGACCTCTCTGCCCGCTACCAATGGACAAAGCAAGGCGCCTATCCATACGCCGCCAAAGAGGGCGGCGATGCAGGCGAAGTGGCTTATAACCGCGCTTCCCACTATCGCCGGAACCTGCTCTCCGTCGGTCTCAACGCAGAGCACGACCTTGGCCGCATCATGATGACCAGCACAACAGGCTTCCAATTCCTCAAGGACGACATGCTCATGGACCAGGACTTCTCGCGCCAAGACCTCTACACGCTCCAGCAGAAGCAGAACAGCAAGAGCGTCAGCGAAGAGATAGCCGTGAAGTCAAAAGGGGACAAGCGCTGGAAGTGGACAAGCGGTGTCAACTTCCAGTACCAATGGCTTAACACCAATGCGCCCGTCACTTTCTATCAGGAAGGCGTTGACTGGCTCTCAGAAACCATCAACGGCGATCTGCCAGACCTCACCGCCCAAGGCATGGGACCGATGTCCATCACACTGAACAACAACACGCTGTCTATGGGCGGAACCTTCGACACGCCTACCCTCAACTTCGGTCTCTTCCATCAGTCAACCATAGAGATTGTCAAGAACCTCTCCCTGACAGCCGGTGTGCGATTGGACGACGAGCATCACAAAATGGTGTACGACGCACCGGGCAATGTTGACTTCAACTTCGCCATCAACAGCGCCAGGCCACAAAACACCGTCATGCTCAACGACCTCAACATCACGCCTTCCTTTCACGGCAAGACAAGCAATCACCATTGGCACGTGCTGCCAAAGGTTTCACTGAAGTACGACTTTGGGGAGACTGGCAACATCTATGCTTCCGTGAGTCGCGGCTACCGTTCTGGAGGTTACAACGTGCAGATGTTCAGCGACCTGCTGAAAAAAGAGATGCGTCGCCAGATGATGAGTGCCATTGATGCCGGAACGGAAGCCTACCTGAACAATCTTTTTGCAAACAATCCCCGCATCCCCGCAGGACATGTCGATATGATTATGGGACGCATTCGCAGCAATATGCCTACAATCGAATCACCCGACGTGGCACAAGATGCCTACTACAAACCCGAGACAGCATGGAACTACGAGATAGGCACACACCTCAACCTCTTCGATGGCAAGCTCAAGGCCGACCTCGCCGCCTATTGGATTGAGACACGCGACCTCCAGCTCAGCCAAATGTCGGAGAGCGGCATGGGACGTGTCACGGTCAATGCAGACAAGAGTCGAAGCATCGGCATGGAGGCATCGCTGACAGCTTCCCTCACCAACGAACTCTCCATCAATGCGGGTTATGGCTACACCCACGCCACACTCAGGCATTCTGGCAACAACGAGCACCCTTCCGACTACTTGGTTCCCTTTACTCCAGAGCACACGATGTCTTTGGGAGTGTTACATGTCTGGCAAACCAGCGGCTGGGCACAGCACATCAGTCTCTACACTGGGTATAAAGGCACCGGACGCATCTACTGGACTCGCGAGAACGACCTCTCACAGCCTTTCTATGCTATGCTCGACGCAAAGCTTACAGTAACACACGACAATCTTGAGCTTGCATTTTGGGGCAACAACCTGACCAAAACACGCTACGACGCCTTCTGCTTCGTAACGCGCAACCAAGTCTTCGCACAAAAGGGCACTCCCCTACAAGTCGGCCTCGACTTAAGGTTGAAATTGTAAAAGGATTAGGGATTAAGGATTAAGGATTAGGGATTAAGGATTAGGGATTAAGATTTATTATGTCTGCCCACTTCGTGTCCCAATAAAGGTTGATGCCTGTATCGTAAGCTTCAACGTCTGAGGAGGATGACTCCTCGAAGAATCTTCCCTGCCACTGCGTCAAGACATTGATGCGAAGCGGCACATCCCTAAATCGCCTCTCATAAAGCACTTTGTCTCCCTGCCCAAGAGCCTGAACGGTATAGTTGCCAGCAGACTGTTCCTCGAGCAGGAAAAGGTACGAAGTGAACATTCCTGGCTTGCCTACGCTGTCAGCAGGAACGACAATCTCTGAAGTCCTGCCCTGGTTCTGCGGCGTGAATCCTGTTGTTGCGTCCAAGACAGTACCGCCCACGGAGCTGCTGAAACGCATCTTCTTGAGTTCGGAAGGAATAGCATCCTCTGTCTCTATACGGAAAGCGGTAACGACATGCCGAAGCGTAATCTGCTGGTCGGGGTTGGTATTCTTGTCGAGTGTAAAGCCATTGCAATAAAGGAACGTATTGGGCACATAGTTATCTTCCCATGAGATATGGTTGAGCGAGGCAATTTCGCATTCTCTGGAGCCATTGAACCCAAGAGCAAGTATGCGATATTGACCATAAGGCAGCGTCACAGAGAACTTTGGATAGACATCGTTTTGTTTCGTATAATCCTTTTGATCATGTCGTACAAAACAAACCTGCTCGCCAGTTTCCTCATCATAGACAGCAACCAACAGATGAGCCAACGTTGCAGGATGGTCACTTGGTACGGCTCTGCTCATTGCCGATGTCGCGAGGTCGTCAAAGCTGATTTGTTTATAGTTGCTGACAGAGAAGGTGACAGTGCATTGTCCTTCGGGGTTGGCTGTGCCGTCAAGCCCTGACTGGCATGACATTAACAGGCTGACACAAAGGAGTATGCAATAACAACAATATTTATTCATGCGTCTTAGGGGAATTATCTCGGTTTTGTCGTTTCTGTATGCAAAGTTACACTTATTCTCCCAACCTTGCAAGAGAAAGGCATTTTTATATTAGGAGAAATCGCTCGCCTCGTTAAGAGAATCCCCCTCCCGCCAAATGAGTTCTTCATTTTACGACGTAAATTGTACAAATTACGACGTGAATTGTACGTTTTACGTCGTGAAATATACAATTCACGTCGTAAAACAAACTTCTCTGGCAATCGCAAACGGTTTCTCCTGCTATTATTTTTCTTTTCTCCGTGTCCTCTTTTCATTTTTTTGTCGTATCTTTGCAGAAAGAATAACACGGCATGGATTTCACTATGATGATACTGCTTGCTTGGGGCGTATTCCTCTGTCTTGTCTATGTGTTGCTGTGGGGCGACACGTTCTACTACAGGTACAACCTGCCCAAGGTCTGCAAAAAGGTTCTGGATGCTTTTACGGAAGAGGAATAGCATGGCACTGATTTGTCTGCTGCTTGCCTGTTGTCAGAAGATTGACCTGACCGCAGAGCCGGAGGACACTGGTGTGGCAGACGATTCGGAGAAACCTGTCGCAATTGTCGGCACGGGAGAAGGCACTGCGGAGTGTCCCTACACAGTGACGGACATAAGCTCCCTGTCTCTCTCCGAGACCGAAGAGGTTTGGGTGATAGGCTATATGGTGGGGACTGCGCCACGCTCGCTGAACAATGCTGTCTTTACTGCCGATGCCGGGAACCAATCCAACATTCTGCTCTCCTCTGACTCCCTTTGCTCCGACATTGACAATTGTATTCCTGTGGAGCTTCATACAACCAAGCTAAAAGACAGCTTTTCTGTGCCTGCCAACAATGAGCACTTCCGCAAGTGCCTGGTCGTGAAAGGCATTCCCAAGACGTATCTGTACAAAAATGGCCTGCGGAACGTATCCGCAGGCCACTGGCTGGATGGCTTCGACATTTCTTCCGTCGCGCCAACGATATGGGGATCTATTACTTTGTAGCAAGCACGACAATTGCAAGCACGGAGGAGACAACGCCCAGGATGGCAGAGCCTGCCCCCAGGAAGGTGTAGAAGGCACTGCTCTTGATACTCTGGCTCTTGTTAGGCTCTATGTAAATCATATCGTTCTGCTGCACGTAATAGGCTGGGCTTGAGAAGATGTCACAATCGGTGAGGTCTAAGGAGTATTTCTTGCGCTCACCGTTCTCTTCCCGATAAAGTGAAACCTTCTTGCGCAGACCTGTGTCAGCAATATCACCGCAACGGGCAAGGACATCAACAATGGTATTGCGCTCGCTCGTCAGTTCAACGACACTCGGGTTCTTCACTGCACCAAGCACAGACACTCTGCCATTGAGCAGGCGGACAGACACCTCCGGATCCTTTATGAGGTTGGCGTCAATGATGCTCTGCTCGATGAGACGGGCAGCTTCGTCCGACGTGCGGCCGCCCACTTTAATCGGCCCGACGGCAGGCAGCGTGATAATGCCTTCGGTGCTGACAGTATAGCCATACGCATTGTTCATCGAGCTGCCGGACGTGACACTTGACTGGTTTGCACCTCCTCCAGAAGAACCCATCACGACATCCTGGGCAAAGATGGAAAGCAGTTCAGGCTCGCTGCAAGTGACTTTGACAAGCACCTGGTCGGCAGGTTTCAGGCGCATCTCATACTGTTGCATGATTTGCTGCGTCTGTTTGAACAGTTCGTCAGAATCCTGGAAATAGACAATCTTCTTAGTTGACACACAGCTCGACATCATCAGCACGGCTAACAGTGCGAGCAGAAGGGATGTTGACTTTTTCATTTGTTTCCTTGTTTTTTTTTCTGCGCAAAGGTACGTTTTTTTCTCTTATCTGCAAAAAATCTTAACCCTTAATCCTTCATTCTTCATTATATTTTTGTACCTTTGTCCCAAGAAAAGCCAAAGAACAAACAAAGATATGACCATAGCTGTTGACTTTGACGGTACAATCGTCGAGCACCGATACCCTGAAATCGGGCGGGAACTGCCTTTTGCCACACAGACCTTGAGAATGCTCATCGAAGACCGCCACAAGCTCATTCTCTGGAGCGTCCGCGAAGGCCAATTGTTAGAAGATGCAGTGGAATGGTGTCGTCAGCGCGGCGTGGAATTCTATGCCATCAACAAGGATTTCCCAGAAGAGGACATAAACAAGAACCAAAGCTTCAGCCGCAAGCTCAAGGCTGATGTCTGGATTGACGACCGCAACATCGGCGGCCTGCCCGACTGGGGAACCATCTACCAGATGATTACCGAGCGGAAGACCTACGAACAAGTGCTCATGGAGCGTATGGCGCTCAGCGAACCAAAGCCGCAAAAGAAGTGGTGGCAGTTCTGAAAGAATGAGAAAAATGAGAAAATGAAGCGAAAAAAAACCTTTCATTCCTTCATTCTTTCATTTTTTCATTGTATTTTTGCAGTGCAAACAATAAAAACGACATACTACTACTATGAATTTGAAACAGAATTTAGGCATCCTCCTCATTGTGCTGGGCGCACTGATGCTCATCATCAGCTATTTTGCTGACCTGACGGACTACAACTTCTATAACATCGGCGCACTGATCATCATCATTGCAGGTCTTGTGACGCACATTGTTATGACGAAGCGGTCATAGCCCCCTGTTTCCTTATTTGTTACAACCTTCGTAGCCATGAGACTCTTACGCTTTACTATGGCTCTCTTTGTCGTACTCTGCCTTGGCCCCAGTGCCTGGGGACAGTTCGATGACGACTATGCAGTGGAGGAATGGACATTGGACGATTTTGAGGAGGAGGCTCCGAAGCCACAGCACAAGGAATACAAGAACGCTCTTTACTTGCAGTACTCGCCCTCGCGCTACAAAGTAGGCGACAACAGCCGCCTGCGCTTCAACGAAATCCTGCTGGGCTACAGCCGCATCATGCAGGTTGTGGAAGACACGCCCTACTTCGTGGAAGCCGGAGCCAGCGTCAAGTTCTCATGGACAAAATGCGAGGCAGATGCCCGCGCCCTCACGTTCCGCGTCCCTGTCAACGTCCTCTATAAAATTTATCTCTCGAAGAAGAAGGACTATGCCATTGCCCCCTTTGCCGGTGCCTCCGTCCGCGCTATCGCTGTGGCCCGCGACTACTCTGGCAACCAGAACACCAACCTCCTGTGTGACGGCGGTTGGAAGAGTTTCCAAGTTGCATGGCAGGCTGGTGTGCGCTTCTATCTAAACCGTTATTTCCTCGGCATCAGCTATTCGCGCGATTTCCGCGACTCAAGCAAATACCCAGGTGTGCGCGAGTGCGGCGTACATTTAGGCTATTGTTTCTGAACCCGTTTTAAGCTGGAACTACCTTTGCTTGCGGCGTGCCAACGGATCGCCGCAATTGCTGTCTCCCATATTTTGCTCCATCTCCGGAACAATCTCAAATATCTTGCCGTCCCGACATACAACAAGGCTCTGCCGCGCAGCACCTGCACGCTGCAAGAGGCGAAGCTGGGCACGACGCACGCCTTCATCTATCAGACGCTGCATCTCAAGTATCTCTTTTTCCTTCATGCCTTTTCGCCCTCCTCCGGCTTGTTGTATTTGTCCTGAAGCATTCGGAATGCCTTCTCATCATAAACCACAACCTTGTCTCCGCCAAGGCCGGACGCGATGTGAACTGCAGGACAGTCACTGTTGTCATAGAGCGACCAACTGTCAACAACAGGCATATATAGCTGGAACAGATTGCTCAAGCCAGCCTCGTAGCGACGAAGGATAACGTCGGTCGGTATGTTGTGTCCGCCCATTGCCACACGCTTTGCCACACGAGCCACAGCCTGTTCAGGAGTGCTCAGCAGAAAGAAAAGCAGCGTCACAAAATAGCCGCGCTTCTGGGCTTGCCTGATCAGTTTCACGTATGACCGCGTAGCCAATGTCGTCTCGAAGGCAAAAGTCTCGCCCTCCTTCAGTAAATATATGACGCGGTCAATCATCAATCGGCCTGCTTGTATGGCCACCCCCTCTGGGTTGAAGGGAGAGAGGCCTGCTGCTATCTCGTCGGCATTGACGAATTCGCGGCAACCCAACATCTCGGGCAGAACGGTGAACGAGGCAGTTGTCTTGCCCGCCCCATTGCAGCCAGCAATGATGTATAGGTTCATTTTCTTTTTTTCCATATCTTTACCTTTTAACGCTTTAACTTTTTAACTTTTTCACCTCTTCCCCTTTCCTTCAAGCAGGTCAGGGCGAAGTCGCTGCGTCCTTTCCAAACTCTGCTGCAATTCCCATTCCTTTATCAGACGCTCGTTGCCGGAAAGCAAAATCTCTGGCACCTTCCAACCTTTGTACTCGGCAGGACGTGTATAGACAGGAGCCGCCAACAGATTGTCCTGAAAGGAGTCGGACAGGGCACTCTGCTCATCACCAATGGCACCAGGAAGGACACGAACAATGGCATCTGCCATGACTGCCGCTGCCAACTCTCCGCCTGTCAAGACATAGTCGCCTATGCTCACTTCCTTGGTAATGAGATGCTCACGTATGCGGTAATCAATGCCTTTATAATGGCCGCAAAGGATAATGATGTTCTCGCAGAGAGAAAGGCTGTTGGCCATCGGCTGGTCGAACTGCTCACCATCTGGGGTAGTAAAAATGATTTGGTCGTAATGTCGCTCAGACGTCAAAGCCGAGATGCAGCGGTCGATGGGTTCGCACTGCATGACCATTCCCGCAAAACCGCCAAAAGGATAGTCGTCCACGCGCCGCCACTTATCTAAAGTGTAGTCGCGAAGGTTGTGGATGTGTATTTCCGCCAAGCCCTTCCTTTGTGCTCTGCCGACGATGGACTCCTGCATGAAGCCCTGTATCAGCTCAGGCAATACGGTTATAATGTCTATTCGCATATACCTATAATCTCTTTTACACTCTTGAAGCTATGCTTCTCAAGGTATTCGTCAATGCCTTGAACCACCTTGACGCTAATGGTCGGATCAAGGAAATTGGCTGTTCCTATCTCTATCGCAGATGCTCCAGCCAGCAAGAACTCTATTGCATCCTTCGCGTTGCTGATGCCGCCAAGTCCGATGACAGGCACCTTAACCGCACGAGCAACCTGATAGACCATGCGCAGGGCGACGGGCTTGATGCAAGGGCCGCTCAAGCCGCCTGTCCCGATACTTAATATACGCTTGCGCTTCTCTATGTCGATAGCCATGCCCATCAAGGTATTGATAAGGCTTACGGCATCGGCACCGGCATCCTGAACGGCAAGGGCAATATCGGTTATGCTTGTCACATTTGGCGAAAGCTTCACGATGAGTGTCTTCTTGTAAGCCTCGCGCACAGCCTTCACCACACTGGCAGCACCTTCGGTCGTTGTTCCGAAGGCCATGCCGCCGTGTTTGACGTTTGGACAGGAGATGTTGAGTTCTATTGCAGGAATGCAGTCGAGTTCATTGATTCGTGCCGCACATTCTGCATAGTCCTCTGGGCTGTTGCCGGACACATTTACAATCATATTGGTCTTGATGTCCTTTATCTGAGGATAGATATGCCGGCAGAAATAGTCCACGCCCTTGTTCTGAAGACCTACACAATTGAGCATACCCTGTGCCGTCTCCGCCATTCTGGGATAAGGATTGCCTTCACGAGGCTCAAGCGTAGTGCCTTTGACAATGATGCCACCCAGTAGACTAAGGTCAACAAAGTCTTGGTACTCCAACCCGTAGCCAAAGGTGCCGCTTGCCGTAAGAACTGGATTGGCAAGCCTCAGCCCTGCTATATCTACACACAAATCAGCCATAATTTCCACTCTTCACCATTTTAACTTTTCAACGCCGAAGACCGGCCCTTCCTTGCAGACACAGACGTTGCCGTCAAGCGTGTCTTCAACACAGCACAGGCAAGCACCCAGGCCGCAGGCCATCATGTTTTCCAAGCTCACCTCACACGGTATTCCCTTTGACTTTGCATAGGAAGCCATTGACATCATCATGGGCTTAGGCCCGCAAACTGCAATATTATCGAACTTCTCTTTCTGCAATATGCTGTGCTGCGTGACAAACCCCTTTTCGCCTTCCGAGCCGTCTTCTGTGGTGATATATACATCACCGCAGGCACGATAGGCGTCAAGCCTGAGCAAATCCGACTTGCTTCGTGCGCCAAGCAGGAACACAGGTCGGGCACCCTGCCTCTGCATTGCCTCTCCCATAAACAGGAGGGGAGCGATACCGACACCGCCGCCAACGAGCAGGAAACGCTGTTCCGGCGACAACGGCATGGTGAAGCCCTTGCCCAAAGGAAGAATAGCATTAAGCGTCGAACCAGGCTGTTTTTGCCAAAGTGAAGCGGTTCCTTTTCCTACCTTCTGCACGAGGAAGCAAACCTCATTCTTTTCATAATCAACACTATGCAGGCTGATTGGGCGACGCAGGAAAGTCTCCTTACTGTCATCGATGCGAAGCTGTGCAAACTGCCCCGGGCGCATCTCCGGAAGAGGCCCTACAGGATTCGTCGCAGCAAGCAAGACGTATCGCTCGCTCAACCGCTCGACAGAGGTGACTTGCAAGTCCAAAACGCACTTCATCATATACATTATTATATATAACGCGATGCAAAGATACAAAAAAAACGGAACATACGTTTATGTTCCGGCACTTTTCACTGCTTTGCAGAGAAAGTTTCAAAGGTTCCGTCGTCATAAAAAACTCTTATCTCGGCGATACGACGGGACATTTTGTCAATAATTTTCGCGTCAGAAGGCAAATAGGAAGACTGGAAAGGCATCTGTTGGGAGCCTGCAACCTGTTCCATAAAACCAGACTGAATGGGGATGCCAGAAAGCTGTGCTGCGATGGCCGACGGCCTTGTCTCGTTTGGTTCGTTCTGTGCCAAAGCAGAGGCCGGCGAAGAGAACATCTCCCCATTTCCATTCATCAGCCAATCCATATTAACCTCAGCAAAACGCTCGTGGATGTTATTGAGCGTATTAAGGGTTGGCTTGTTTCTGCCACTGAAGATGCTCGAAAGCGTTCCCTCCGAAATACAGATTTCGTTGGCGAACTCCTTTTGCGACATCCCGAAATGTTTCATAAGAGTCCTGATACGATCTTTCATAAATCCTTACCTATACTTGTTAAACATGGGTCTTTACAATCTTAAACCGTCCGCAAAGATACAACAAAAGTTTCGATTTACAAAACTTTATGTTTGGAAATTCAAAGAAGCGCTGTGCGTTTTGCTTTGCAAAGACATAATTCACGCCCCCAAACGCCAGTCGCTGCAAAATTCTCTTTTCAAAACTACGCATCGCGCTGTGCTGCAGAATACAATTAAAGCAACCTGGTTTTGCAAAACCGCATAATCTTTTGGGTTAAAGAGCGTAATGTCAGTCTTTACGTTACTGAATCAGACCTGCTATCGCCCGTTTTTACACACGGGTGTCTTTTTGCGCAACCTTCCGCGCCGCCATGTTTAACAAACCCTCGTTTCCTTCTGGCTTATAACACCTTATACTTGTTATTCGTTTATGCATAATGTTGCATTTAGTTATGCGAACACATACCTTTCCCCCCTGTTAGGCCTATTTGCAAACGCAAATATCGCCTTGCCGCACATAAGGGTTTTGTAAATTCCGTAGCTTTTCCTTTTAATCCCCTGTCGCCTTTATGGTGTTTTGATTTACAAACCAAAACAAGGCATAAACAACAAAACAACTGGAAAAACGACAGGAAACAAGGAAAATCGCAGAAAAAAGCCTTCCTTCCGCCCGAAGGCAACGACGCAAAAATCCGTGCGATTCTCGGAGGGGCACAATCCTATATAAGATGTTTTATATCAAGAGATAAAGGCCTAAATTCTGCTTCACGGAGCGAAACAGTTTTGGAAGGAATCAGTGCAAAATAAAGAAGATTAAGTCTTGCAAAAGCTCCTCGTGGGGTGTTCTTACGCCCCCTACTCCCTTACTTTGGGCATCAGTTTTGCGTATTTCGCTCAAAATTTGCATTACCTTTACGCCGGAGTAATTCCTTCGTGCAGGCCCGACATCCTGGCGCACCTTCCACTCACTCTTTCCGAGCCAGGCTGCAATGCCTGCATCTGTCCTGTCTGGCGCATAGTATGCAAGCATAACGTCGGAAAAAAATGTAAATAAATTTGTAAGTGTTCTGCCGATGAAGAAACTGCGGGGATTGCCTTGATAGTATTTGACGATTTGGTTGGCGCGGAAGATATTTCTTTGTGCAAGGGCAGCCATCAGTTCAAAGTCGTTGAAATCCTTGCTCATGCCAGTCAGCTCTTCCACGAGGGCAGTCCCCACTACCCTATTTCCCCGGGGCAGCGCAATAAGGAGCTTGTCCATCTCTGTCGTCAGGCGGTTCAGGTCCGCCCCCACATGCCCGGCAAGCATTTGAATGGCCTGCGGTTCGATGTCGGCATTGCGCTGATGCAGATATTGCGAGATGAACGGCGGCAACTGATTGTCGTAGAGTCTTTTGCTCTCGAACACCACCCCCGCCTGCTGCAGGTTTTTGGCAACAGCCTTGCGTGCGTCCAGCCTGCCGTGCTTGTGGCAGAAGACGAGAACCGTTGTAGGCGTAAGATGGGAAAGATAAGCGTCAAGGCCGTCCAGAGAGCGGATTGCCTGCGCCTCACGCACAAGCACCACACGCCGCTCCGCCATCATAGGATAAGCATGAGCCAGCTCAATGACCTTGTTGATGTCTGTTTCCGCGCCATACACGATGTCCAGATTGAAATCCCGCTCATCTTTGCTTAGCACAGCATCGACCACGGCATCACTCAGCTTGTCAATATAATAGTCCTCATCCCCCATCAGATAATAGACAGGAGCTATCTTCTGTGCTTTCAGGTCGCGCAGGATATCGTCGTAGGTGATGCCTCTTGCCGCCATAATCAATAGTCGAATTTCAGGTGACGAACCGTCTTCTTTTCCTGCTTAATCATTTCGAGGGACTGGATGCCCATCTTCACATGGTTTATCACATAGCTGGCTGTCACCTGCCGGTCGCTTTCGCCCGTCTTCACACCTTCAGGCGTCATCGGGTTGTCGCTGACGAGAAGGAGCGCCCCTGTAGGGATGTGATTGGCGAAGCCACAAGTGAAAAGCGTTGCCGTCTCCATGTCCACCGCCATTGCTCTCGTAGTCCTTAGGTACTCCTTGAACTTGTCGTCATGCTCCCAGACACGGCGGTTCGTCGTATAAACCGTTCCTGTCCAGTAGTCGAAGCCGAGGTCTCGGATGGTACTGCTGACGGCACGCTGCAGCATGAACGCGGGCAGGGCAGGCACTTCCGGCGGGAAGTAGTCGTTGCTCGTACCCTCTCCTCTGATGCCCGCGATGGGCAGGACAAGGTCGCCGCGTTGCGTTTTCGTGGAGATGCCGCCGCATTTGCCCAGGAAGAGGCAGGCCTTTGGCTTGATGGCACTCAGCAGGTCCATGATGATGGCTGCATTGGGACTGCCCATGCCAAAGTTGATGATTGTGATGCCGTCTGCCGTTGCGCACCGCATATTAGACGTATAGTCTGGCTTTTCGAGGCCGAAGTTATCGCAGAAAATATCCACATAATTGTTGAAGTTTGTCAACAGGATATAAGTCCCGAAGCCTTCAAGCGGCATCTGTGTGTATCTTGGCAACCAATTCTCAACGATTTCTTGCTTTGTCTTCATCTTTTATGTATTTTTGCAGCAAATATACGAAAAAAAAAAATATGCAGGCACTGAACCTCCCGAAAACAGACCTTAAAATCATTACTAAGGACGGCAAGCAACAAGTTTTCGACATTCTGAGACGGAAATATGTGGCTTTGACACCCGAGGAATGGGTTCGCCAGCACTTCGTACACTATCTGATAAGCGCGAAGGGTTATCCTGCCGAATGTATTGGCAACGAGATATCCCTCACGCTGAACGGCACCAGGAAGCGTTGCGACACCGTTGTATATGGATGCAACGCGCAGCCAACAATGATTGTAGAGTACAAATCTCCACACGTGGAGATAACGCAGAGGGTGTTCGAACAGATTAGCCGGTACAACATACGCATGAGAGTGAAATGGCTCGTCGTGAGCAACGGCCTTCAGCACTACTGCTGCCATGTCGATTACGAAAGCGGCACCTGCCAGTTCGTCGAAGACATTCCCTCCTACAGCGACATTCTCCACGACGACAATAGCGCCTCCCCGCGCCCCAGCAAGTGCTCCGACTCAGGCGAAGGCGGAAGCAAGAGGCGCCAAACCATCCAAGATGTTAGTTGAAAGGGGATGTTTTATCACCCTCCACGTTACGTTGCCAATCTCCCCACGCTGCGATGCCAATCCCTCCACGCTGCGATGCCAATCCCTCCACGCTGCGTTGGCAATCTCCCCGTGGAGCGTTTTACATTTCCCTGTGGAGCGTTTCGCCCATGCGGATTTCAAATCTGTCAGGACAGAACTTTCTGAACATGTTTTTCACTTTTCTTGGCAGCTTTAGCACGAAGCCGCACTTTTTATATGCGGAACATTTCTTCTTATTCACTTAATTTCGTATCTTTGCAGACGGTATGGGCAAAATAGGCCTCAGCGGAGGTGCCCATTCAAATCTTATTGGCAATAACAACAAGCGTTGGCTATTATACAAAGCGTTCAGAAACTTGCAGGTGAAAGAACATACAATGATTATAATGGTTGCGCTCACTGGAATAGTGGGCGTTTTCCTGTTTTCATTGTATAGGTTTCCTGCAAGTACCTTGAACGTTGGACAGCGAAGGCGTCCACGTTTCGTGTCTAATGTCCGCGAGCTTGACTTGTGAACACTCGCAAAAAAGGCGTTATATGGCAGAGAGGAGGTACTTGCAGGAACTTTTGTTTATTGGCTCGACGCATTATAAGAAATATAATGCTATGGCTAAATCATTGATTGAAGAGCTGCCGCGCATTGTGAGCGATGGCAGACGCGAAGCCGCACAGATACTGGAGCGGCTCAGTAGCGGCGCACAAATCGGGTTGCAGACAAACGAACTTGTGCTGCCAAGTAAGGACACCAGCGGGCTGTTCCGAGGCTTCACCCCGCAAATCCCCAATGCCTTCAATATGGCAGGCGGCAAAGGCGAATGGATGAACCGCCTTATCTATGGCGACAACCTTTTGGCGATGCAGGCACTTCTTGCAGGCGATGCCCAGACAGGCTTACCCTCGCTTCGCGGCAAAGTGGACCTCATCTATATTGACCCGCCATTTGATTCCAAAGCAGATTACCGCACAAAGATTTCCCTCCCAGGCACAGACATCGAACAGAAACCTACAGTATTAGAGCAATTTGCTTACGCTGATACATGGGAAGAAGGAACAGTCTCGTACTTGAAGATGATATATCCGAGATTAATGATGATGAGAGAATTGCTTTCTGAAAAAGGAAGTATATATGTGCATATTGATTGGCATGTGGGGCATTATGTAAAAGTTATTATGGATGAAATTTTCGGAAAAGATAATTTCATCAATGACATTGTTTGGAAACGTTCAAATGGTGTCACAGGTATTTCTGGAGGAATGAAGAACTTCGCAAGGTTGCAAGACAACATTATCTGTTACAGAAAAAAACAACCTTATTTTAATGTTATATATTCCCCTTATTCTTCATCTACTTTAAGGATGTATAAAAACAATGATAACGATGGAAGAGGCCCATATCGGTTACAAATACTACGTAACTATTCGGAAACTTCGATTCAAGAAATGATAAATAATAACCGAATATATACTGACAGCAACGGCAAAAGACATTTAAAACAGTATCTATCGGATAAAGAAGGTGTAGTCATGAGTGATATTTGGGATGATATTCATCAAGTTCAAGCTTCGAGTAAAGAAAATACTGGCTATGCCACACAAAAGCCTGAAGCCCTTCTTGAACGCATTATCAAAGCCTCATCTAATGAAGGCGACCTTGTTTGCGACTTCTTCGGAGGCAGCGGCACGACGGCTGCTGTGGCGGAACGTCTGGGCAGGCGTTGGATTACCTGCGACATCGGGAAGCCTGCTTCGTTGGTGATGCGCAAACGCTTTATCGACCAAGAGGTCAAGCCGTTCCTCTATCAAAGCATCGGCGACTATCAGAAGGAAGCTTTCCGCAACAACAAACGCTACAAGCACGTCGGCGACTTGAGCCAAGTGGTCTTGGGATTGTATGGCGCTCTGCCCTTCACTCCCGAACAGACAAACGACCGAAGCTTTGGATATATTAAAGGTACGCGCACGCTCGTAATGGCCGACTCGCCCAACCGCCTCACGACTGCCGCCACTATCCGCAAGGCAGTAGAGGCAAAGGCTTCGTTGCTCGGCGGCGACTGGGAGAGAGTCGTGGTGCTCGGCTGGAACTTCGCCTTCGACATATCGGCAGCCATTCAGAAGTATCAGGACTCTAAGGTGGAGGTGCTCGTCATCCCGCCCGACCTGCTTGACAAGCTGGCAAAGAAAGGCTTCAAGAAACTCATCGACGACCGCTCCGTCCGCTTCTCCTCCCTGCAATACCTCGTGGCAAAGCCCATCGTCACCACAAGACAAGGCGAGGGCGACGAGCTGGACATAGAGCTGGAGAACTATGTGCTCCTCTCGCCCGACAACATTCCGCTTGACGAGAAGGACAAGGCATCGCTGCAAAAGGTGATGAACGACGACCCGCTATCCTTGATAGAGTACTGGAGCATCGACCCCGACTACGACGGCACGACCTTCCGCTCCACTTGGCAGGACTATCGGGAGAACACCGGCAACGACAACGACCCGCTGCACTGCGTCTATAAGACACGCCTCCGCGTCCCCCACAAGGAAACGCGCCAAGTCTGCATCAAGGCTGTAGATGTCTTCGGCTTCGAGAGCCAAGTGATAGAGACTGTGACAAGCATAACCACGGATTTATCGGATTAGACGGATTGAAAGTAATTACCTTAACCACAGATTTATCGGATTCCCTGCAGATTATAATCTGTTTAATTATGTTTGAAATTCTTCAAGGAATGAATCCGTTCAATCTGTTTAATCCGTGGTTGTAATAATAAAACAAGTTTTATGAAAGCAAATAATATATGTGCTTCGCTGGAGTTAGCTAAGCGACTGAGCGAAGCGGTGAATGCGGCTTGGGAAAGTGGCGAGATGATGGAAAAGGTCACGCCAACGACAGGAGAACTGCTTAAGTTCTGGTTTTCCGAGGAATACTGTTCGCTGCGGAGCCGCAACTTCCACGCAGGGCAACGGCAAGCCATCCTCAATATCATCTATCTGCACGAGGTGCTGGGCGTAAAGACTGTCCTTGAATACTATCAGCAGATAACACCCGATTTGATGCCGATGCTCGACCTCGGCACGATGAGTCGGCAGAAATACCAGATGCCCAAGTATGCCGTAAAGATGGCTACAGGAACAGGCAAGACGTGGGTGATGCACGCCTTGCTGATATGGCAGATGCTGAACGCAAGGCATAGCCTCACCCCAGCACCCCTCCTCCCCGGGGGAGGGGGCTTCACAAAGAACTTCCTGATTGTGGCGCCTGGGCTTATCGTCTATGACCGCCTGCTGGATGCCTTCTGCGGAAGACAGGAGAGGGACAAGGAAGGCCGCAACATCGAGACCAACGACTTCTATCTGAACAAAGAGGTCTTTATCCCTGTCCACTTCCGTCAAGAGGTCTTTTCGTTCATACAGAACAATGTCGTCACGAAGGAAGAGGGCATCGGACGCAAGACGACAGGCGACGGATTGATTGCCCTGACCAACTGGCATTTGTTTGAGAACCAAGCCCCCTCCCCCAATCCCTCCCCCGATGAGGAGGGGAGCGGGATGCTGAGTGTGCCGGAAATGATAGAGCGTCTGCTGCCCATCCGTCCGGGCAAGGCCGCAGGCAACGACCTCGGGATGCTCGACCGCCGCTACCTCAAAGGCTCGGAACTGGAATACCTTGCAGGGCTGGACGACATCATGGTCATCAACGACGAAGCGCATCACATCCACGAACTCAAGCGCAACGGCGAGACAGAGGAAGTGGAATGGCAGAAAGGCTTGAACGTCATCTCGGAGAAGAAAGGCGACCGCTTCTTCCAAGTCGATTTCTCAGCAACGCCCTACGATATGCGAGGCTCAGGCAAGAACACCCAGAAGTCCTATTTTCCGCACATCGTCGTTGACTTTGACTTGGCTACGGCAATACGCAAAGGTTTGGTCAAGACACTGCTCTTGGACAAAAGGCAGGAGTTGACAGACCTGAAAGACCTTGATTATAAGGCTGTGCGCGACGACCGCAACAAGGTCTGCGACCTGAGCGACGGCCAAAGGCTCATGCTCCGTGCTGGCTTGGCAAAGCTAAAGAAGCTGGAAACGGAGTTTACGGCTTTGGATGAGAAGAAGAACCCGAAGATGCTGGTTGTCTGCGAGGACACCTCTGTGACACCTTTCGTTGCCAGACTGATGACGGACGAAGGCTTGGGACAGGAAGACGTTGTCGTCATCGACAGCAACGCCAAAGGCGAAGTCGGCGAGGAAGAATGGAAAGAGACAAAGAAAAAACTCTTCGACATCGACAAACACAAACGGCCCAAGGTCATCATCTCCGTGCTGATGCTCCGCGAAGGCTTCGATGTCAACAACATCTGCGTCATCGTACCTTTGCGCTCGTCGGAAGCGCCTATCCTGCTGGAGCAGATTGTAGGTCGCGGCTTGCGGTTGATGTGGCGCGAACAAGAATACCAAAGCACAAAAGAGGAAGAGCGCAAGCGTGTTATTCAACTACACGGCCAACCAAAGAACTATCTCGATATGCTCAGCATCATTGAGCATCCCGCTTTCATTCGCTTCTATGACGAACTGCTTGCAGGCGGCTTGGCTGTCGAGGAAACAGAAGAAGTGGGCGAAGGCGGCTCCACAGGTGACATCCTTCGGGTTGGCTTGCGAGAAGGCTATGAGCAGTTCGACCTCGAATGGCCCATGATAACAAAGGATGCGGAAGAAGAACTGGAAGATGCAGAGATAGACATCAACAGCCTTGAACCCTTCACGGCCTTCCCGCTGGAAAGGCTCCGGCAGTTCCTGGCACAAGACGGAGAGACGTTTATCTCACAGGAAGCCCTCTCGAAGACACAGTTCGGCAGGTACAAGGTGACGGCCAACCTGTTCTCCGCCACCAGCTACAACGAGTATCTGCAAAAGCTGCTAAAAACCATCACCAAGCGTTTCGACAAGGTGTCAGCACATAAGGAAATGGAGGTGCCGAACATACAGATTAACGAAGCGAAGACGATTGCCGCTGTTGACCAATACATCAGGACAAGACTGTTCGGGCAGCCCTTCAATCCCTTCAACGGAAGCGACTGGAAGATTCTGCTGTCCAGAGAGGCTGTCGTCACAAAGCACATCATCGAGGTCATGGCACGCGCCATCTTCCGCCTGCAAGAAAGAATCTTGACGACGGATGCCGAAGTCTTGCATACGAGGTTCTCTTCTGTAGAGGAAATCAAGATGCGAGAAGCCTATTCGATGGAGACAACTAAGACCATCTACGAGCGGCAAGCCTTTCCCACTCATGGCGGAGGCTTGGAGCAGGCTTTCATCGAATTCCTCGAAAAGGACGGCGAAGTGGAGCGATACCTGAAGATAAGCGAGAACCAACATCCCTTTGCCAGCATCTATTACATTCGCGGAGACGGACTCATGGCGACCTATCACCCAGACTTTATCGTTACGACTAAAGACAAGGTTTATCTCATCGAGACAAAGGGCAATGACAAGGTCTTTGACAAGAATGTCCGGCAGAAGCAGACGGCAACGGTAGAATGGACGCGGAAGATAAACAGCCTGAAATCAGAGGAAAGGATGAACAGGACTTGGGAATATGTCTTGCTAAGTGAAGACAACTTCTACAGCCTTGCTGAAAACGGCGCCACGCTGACAGACATCTGCGAGCGGCTGAAAGTCTCGCTTTCGTTCCTCGTCGGAGACTTGTTCGCATAGAACCTCTTGCCACCCTATACCATAGCCAGAGGGAACTTAAGACAGTAAGAGCATGGCTTTACGACAATATCGTCATGCTCTTACTGTCTTTTTACTTCTGTTTCCCTTCTTTATCGCACTAATTTGTCCGAAAGGCACTCAAAACATCTCTAGAATTTTTTTCATACGATTATTTTTTTTACCTTTGCCAATTGTTACGACTTAAAAGATAAGACACAAACCGCACACAATAAAATATCCCTCGCGCGCGTTATATATATATAATGTATCTGAACGACATCTGCGAAGGCATCGCTGTACCATTTGATAATAACAACAAAAACTATATGAACACAAAATCTCTTTTACTATTACTTTTCTTAGTTCTCCTTCCTTTCCTCTCTCCTGATTTTGGGGCAAAAGCTCAGAGCATGTCCGATGACCAGGTACTGAGCTATATTGCAAAAGAGGTCAAAAACGGCTCTTCGCAGAATGAGATTGCCATTAACCTGATACGTCAAGGTGTGACCATGACACAACTTCAGCGTGTGCGCCGCAAAGCAGAGCGCATAAAAGCGGAGGAGCAAACTGCGGTGGAGAAGATTGCCCACAAAAAGGAGGCAGGCATTGAAGATACTCCTATATCCGACGACAACAAAGATGCTGGCCAGGATCTTACCCTCCGGATGGACGCGAGGAACGACCGGCAGGTCTTCGGGCGCGATATCTTTTCGGCGCACAATCTGACTTTTAAACCTTCGCAAAACATTGCCACCCCAGCAAACTACCTTCTGGGACCGGGCGACGAGGTTTCGATTAACATCTGGGGAGCAAGCCAGCAAACTATCCAACAGAGCATTACACCTGACGGCTACATCGTAATAAACAACATCGGGCCTGTCCGTCTGGCTGGTCTCACAATCAACAAGGCCAAGGAGACGCTTCGTGAGAAGTTGGGACAAAGCTATGCCGACTGCCACTTCGACCTCTCGCTTTCGGGTGTGCGCTCCATACAAGTGCATGTAATGGGCGAAGTCCTACGTCCCGGCACTTACACCCTCTCCAGCCTTTCTTCTGCCTTCAACGCCCTCTATACCGCTGGAGGCATTAACGCAATCGGCACTTTGCGCAACATCCGTGTGTTCCGAGAGGGCACTCAGATTGCCTCCATTGATGTCTATGACTACATTCTACATGGTAATACGACGAAGGATGTCCGCCTCGCTGACGGTGATGTCATCATGGTTGGCACCTACGACTGTCTGGTGAAGATAACGGGACATGTGAAGCGCCCGATGTGGTACGAAATGAAGAAGGGCGAAACATTGAAGGACGTACTGGAATATTCGGGCGGCTTCGACGGCAAAGCATATACGAAAAGCCTGCGCCTGAAGCGCACGGTTGGCACAGAATACTCCATCTACTCAATTGAAGAGTCGAAGGCAGGCACATTCCAACTGGCGGATGGCGACCTTGTAGAGGCCGACGAGAACATGGTCCGCTATAACAACATTGTCGAGGTGCGCGGTGCAGTGAAGCATCCCGGAGAATTTCAGCTTGGCGACCAGATACAAAGCATCAAAGACCTGCTCAGGGCTGCGGACGGCCTCGTCGAAAGTGCATACACGAAACGGGCTATCCTGCACAGGGAAAAGGAGGACAAGAGCAGGGAGATCATCAGCGTTGACGCAGCCTCCATACTGGAGGGAACAGCCCCAGACATGCCTCTGCACAATGGTGATGTGCTTTTCATCCCCGACAAGCTTGACATGCAAGGCAACCTCACCATACAAGTGAATGGCGAAATCAATTATCCTGGCACATATCCTTATGCCGAACACACCACCCTCAGAGACATGATACTACTGGCAGGCGGCATTACACAAGCCGGCTCATTGGCCCGTGTGGATGTGTTCCGCAGACTGCGCGACATATATGCCACAGAAGACACGCCAAAGGCTGCAGAGCACTTCACCTTCGCTCTCAACGAGGACTTCAGCCTGGCAAAAGACACCGTCTTTGAACTCAAACCCTACGACATTGTCTCTGTACGCAAGTCGCCTGCTTATGAGGCACAGAAGAACGTCAGCATTGTAGGCCAGGCCAACTTCCCCGGCACCTACACCATGACAAAGAAGAACTACCGCCTTTCTGACCTCATTCGCGATTGCGGCGGCATCACCGACCAAGGATATGTTCGCGGAGCTTCGCTTCTGCGCACCATGACCAAGGAAGAACGCAATCAGCGAGATGCCAACAACCTGCGCGCCCAAATAAGCATCTACGAAGAAGGCCTGCGCGAAGGCAAAGACCTGAACCTGCAAATTGCCGATTCGCTCCTTGCCCTGAAAGCCATTACAGCCAACACATACGCCATTGCCGTCGATTTGGAGAATGCTCTTAAAAAGCCTGGAGACATCAACGACCTTGTCCTGCGCGAAGGCGACGTTCTTCACATACCCCTCCCCGAATATACAGTGAAAGTGAGTGGCGAAGTGATGAGTCCTATCTCTATGCCTTATAAGAAAGGCAAAAGTGTCAAATACTATATCAAGCGTGCAGGCGGCTATGCCAACAGAGCATATAAGCGACACGCATACGGCATTCATATGAACGGCAGCGTTATAAAGCTCTCGTCCAAAACTGCAAGCCATATAGAGCCAGGCACAGAGATTGTTGTGCCGTCTAAGGCCACTCGCAAAGGTATGACTACATCCGAAATCATGGCTACCGCATCGACAACCGCCTCACTCTCATCCGTCATCGTGTCACTCATGCACATTATTACAAAATAACATCATGGAACAGAACAACAGTCAAGGTCAGATTATCGACCTCTCCAAGATAGCCAAGACGTTGTGGCATAAGCGCCGCAAATTCTATAAAGTGTGGGCATGGACGTTCATACTTTCCTGCATCTGGATATTTCCCCAGCCACGCTACTATATCTGCGATGTGAAGCTTGCACCTGAGATAAGTGGAGACATGAACATTGGAGGCTTCGCTAATTTGGCATCCTCCTTCGGCATCAGTGTCGGAGAGTCTGGCGGTCAAGATGCCATATATCCCGAACTATATCCGGAACTCTTCAAGAGTCCCGAGTTTATCGTAAATCTATATGACATTCATGTTGAAACCAAAGAAGGCGACATCTCCACCGACTACTTCACCTACATTAAGAAGCACCAAAAGAAAAACATACTGACGCTGCCCTATTACACCCTGAGGGGATATATCAGCAAATTGTTTACCGAGGAAGACAAAACCCCAAGAGTCGAAGACGCAGGAGGAATCAATCCGTTTATGATGAACCGGAAAGACTACGACCTTATGCTTGGAATCATGGGACGTATCAATTGCTCTGTTGACAAGAAGAACTATGTCATATCCATTAGCGTACAAGACCAGGACCCCCTAGTTAGCGCCATTATGGCCGACAGCGTGAAGCAACACCTGCAGGATTTCATCATACAATACCGCACAAGCAAATCCATCGAAGATGTCGCTCACTATCAGCTTTTACGCGACAGTGCAGAAATCGAATATAATTATGCAATGGAGCAATACAGCCGCTACTGCGACACACACCGGAACATCGTCCTCCAAAGCTATCAGGGCAAGCAAAACAAATTGGAGAATGAACTGTCCCTGAAGCAAAATGCACTTGGCGTATTAGAAACACAACTGACCGAAGCAAAAGTCAGGTTGCAGGAGAAAACACCAGCCTTCACAACACTTAAGAGTGCCACCGTTCCTGTGAAACCTGCGGGGCCAAAGCGTATGTTTTTCGTAATTGGCATGTTGATATTTGTCACTATCGGATACTCATTGTGGTTGGTGCGTAAAATTCTATTTGTGTCAAGTGAATGAACCTGCTACGATTTGACATACAACAATCACGGCTGATACCATTCGTTGCTATATCTTTGCTGACAACGCATCTGGCTGTTTCTTTTTTTGACATGGAAATGTATTCAGCCTCATACGCTGCATTGGCAGGAATGTCGCTAACCTTTCTTGTCGCATTATTTTTACTAATTCGGAAAAAGACTCTCTATTCTTTTGATTTTGTAGTTTTATTATTTATCTTCATATTAGAGGGCATATCACTCTTAAATGGGACAGACTGGAAAAACTGGCTATACTCAATATTTGCCATCTCCTCATATCTTTTTCTATTCAACTTTTATAAGGAGAAATATCATATCTTAGTATTAGGAATCCTATTCGTCCTTTCGGTGGCCACATATTGCCAATTATATCAATGCATTACTCACCCGGAAATGTGGTTAATCGAAGAAGAAAAAAATTTCCATGGATTTATACTTGGCGGAAATTATAATGGAATGGGCATACGATTTATCATTGCGTTGACTATGGGCATCTTAAGCTTACAGTACAGCAAATGGTTTTGGCTCAACTTAATTCCACTTTTCCTTTGCAGTTTTGCCATTCTTCTTATGGTAAGATCCATGACATCTCTTTCCTGCTTGTCTCTTCTGCTTATCTTCTTTCTTATCAGAAACCAGAGGATTTTGTCATTGGGCATTGCTGGTATATACATAGGGGTATTGCTTTTTCAAACCTTAGTATGTTTTTCCGGAAAAGGTATTGAAAATAATGACTTAGCGACCTGGTTTGTTATTGACATTCTGGGAAAAGACTTGACTTTTACTGGACGAACAGAGTTGTGGGATGCCTCAATTCGAATTTTCGCAGATTCACCAATATGGGGATATGGATTTGTAGATGGTGATTGGTTCATTGCAAATATGTCTAGTCGTGCTGCCGGAGCGCACAATTTTATATTAAACACAATGGTATATGGAGGCATCATTTTACTGATACTTTATTTTACTATCATTTTTAAGAGTCTTCAGAATCTCTTACGCATCAATGACATCTATGCAAAAAGATTACTCTTAATTTTTGGAGTTATCAGTATTATGATGCTGTTCGAAGCATATCCAACGCCACTGGTATTCCTACTGTTGACAATAATGTTCTATTATCCGGGGCCGTATCAACAATTAAATACAAATCCCTGTGACAGACAACAACTCCGTAATTACAAATAAAGATTCTATGAACGTATTATATATTCTATGTTCAACACGAAGCGTGGGTGGGGCGAGCAAGGCTTTTCTGACGTTGGTTTCTGGCATGGTTGAAAAAGGCGTAACCCCCTTTGTTGTCACTCCAGACAAAGGGGATATGTTTAATATCCTGCGTGATAAAGGCATTTTCGTTACAGCCATAAATTTACGTTCACGTATTTATCCAAACTTTAGCTCTGTCAAGGACAGATTATTTTTCTTCCCTCGGATATTATGTCGTATATTCATTGAGTGGAGGGCATCACGCCAGATATTCCATATATGTAAGAAACACAAAATCAACTTAATTCATGCCAATGTTAGTATATTGTCTTGTGGATTTTATGCTTCCCGGAAATTACACATTCCTCACATTGTCCATGTCCGGGAATATATGGATGAAAGATCAGGTTTTCACTATTTCCCGAACAAACGAGCATACTACAAGACTTTGAATACAAAAAATTCATACATGATATGTATAACACGCGGCATACAAGAATTCCTTCATTTAACAGATAAAAATTCCAAAGTGGTTTATGATGGTATAGAGCCACACATCAATAAGCAGCACAGCGAATTTCCCCAAGGTTCCTTTTTCCTTTTTGCGGGAAGGATGGAACCTAACAAAAATCCTTTGCAAGTAGTTAAAGCCTTTCATATATTCTGCCAGCGTCATCCGGAGAACCACATGACACTAAAGTTGGCCGGTGCTGAAGAAGACATAGTCTATATGGCCAACTTAAAAGACTTTATCAGACAAAATAAGTTATCTGACAAAGTGCAATTTCTTGGGATTCGAAAAGACATCAGACGCCTTATGCTTGATGCTCGCGCACTCATCGTCTCCTCCACCTTTGAAGGTTTTGGATTATGTTTACCAGAGGCCATGCTGTCAAAATGCCTGACTATAGGGAAAGACACGACTGGCACGAAAGAACAATTTGATAATGGCGTTAAATTGTTTGGCGAAGAAATCGGTTTACGCTATCAAACTACAGAAGAACTTGCAGACCGCATGGAAGAACTATGGCCCGACATACCAGAACGATACGAAGCCATGAAAGAACGGGCTTATTCTGCTGTCAAAAAAATGTACTCCAAAGAGTCCAATGTCAACAATATTTATTCGTTTTACCAAAATATCTGCGTGAATGGAACCTACTAAACGAATTATCATAAACACTGGAGCGCAGTACATCAAAGCCGTACTTAGCATCTGCTTGTCCCTATATTCGACAAGGCTGATTCTTGATGCGCTAAGCATATCTGACTTTGGCATTTACACAGTGGTTGGCGGCGTAGTTGCTATGCTCGGCTTCATTACTAATGGACTTGTTGTCACAACTCAACGCTACATCTCCTACTATCATGGGCGTGGAGAACATTCATACGTAGCCAAGATTTTTACCAATAGTCTGATACTTCATATTGTCTTTGGTTTGGCCATAGGCGTTGTTCTGGCGCTGCTGAAGCCGTTGTTGTTCGGAGGTGTGCTTAACATACCTTCAGATCGTATAGCAACTGCCATGAACGTTTTTTATATTACCCTTGCAATACTGTTTGTTACCATTATCATTGCACCTTTCAAGGCCATTTTTATTGCTCGTGAAAATATTGTCTATATTTCTATAGTAGAAGTATGCGATGGCATCATAAAACTATTCTTTGCCATATCCCTGGCATATGTAAGCCATGACCGTCTAATGGTATATGCCTTGATGATGCTTGCCATTCAGGTAATGAATCTTCTCGCTTTCACCATTTACGGGAGATTACGATTTGAAGAATGTTCCCTTACTATCCATCGGAGTAGTCTGTCAATGAGTGTGACACGTCAACTGATGGGCTTTGCCGGGTGGACTATTTATAGCATGGGTACACTAGCTGCAAGAAACCAAGGAATAGCTATAATCATTAACCATTTTTTAGGGACTGTCGTCAATGCTGCCTATGGCGTGGCTGCACAGGTAGATGGGGCAATCATGTTCATCAGTTCATCAATTGTGAATGCCATGAACCCTCAAATAATAAAGGCCGAAGGAGAAGGCGAGAGGCAACGTGTGCTTGCGCTGGCTGGGCAAGAGAGCAAGTATTCCACCATACTGCTTTCTATCTTCGCAATCCCTATAATTGTTGAACTCCCAGAAATACTTCCCGTTTGGCTAAAAGAGGTTCCTAGCAACACCATCATGTTCTGTACGTTTGCTTTAGCAACATGCCTTGTGGATCAGATGACCATCGGTATGAATACCGTAAACAGAGCACAAGGTAAGATTGGCCTTTACACTTTACTGATGTTCACACCAAAGCTACTCTGCCTGCCAATAGGATGGAGCTTGCTGTACACTGGGCATTCTTTAGAATCAGTGTTATGGACTTCATTCATCATTGAAGCAGTAACTTCTATTGCCCGAATACCTTACCTCAAAATAACCGCAGGTCTTAACGTATCAATATACATACGGCAAACCATTGCTCCAATTCTTCCACTCATAGGTGGATTGATTCTATGTAGTTGGGGGTTTGTATTTCTTCTGCCCTTTCATTTCCGTTTCCTTCTATCCATTCCGTTAACGATTATTTTCGGACTTATAATGACCTGGATATTCTGTTTACGGGGAAATGAAAAAGAATATATAACCAACCTTTTAAAATCAAAATTTAGGAAATAACTCACCCATCCTGCTTAAAAACAAACCCTCAGATGATAAACATTTTTTCCACACTCCGATTCAACATTCAGGCTTTCGGACTTGTAAAAGGACTTCAATTCCCTGTATTCATATATGGGAAAATCAAAATAAGGGAAATTGGTGATATTCGTATAGTGTGTCCTATCAGACGCAGACTACTCGTCATAGGTTCAAACCATAGTACCGTGGCAGCTCCATACACAGTATTCCATAACACAGGCATAATAGAAATACATGGCAGAGTTTTCCTTAACTACGGCTCCGTCCTGTCAAACAGCGGGTTGATTGTTTTTCATGGCAATAACCTTTTCGGCAATCAAACGGACATTAACATCGTGAACAGGATAGAATTTGGGAGAAACACCTCCATTGGCTTTGAAAGTCATATTACCGACAACGACCATCACTATGTGCTTGATGTCATGACCCACAAGGTCTCCCGTAATAACGCCCCCATCACCATAGGAAGTTTTAACTGGATTGGCAGTCATTGTTTTATCAAGAAAGGCACTATCACCCCCGACAATTTCATAGTAGCATCACCATGTAGCATGCTCTCAAAAGACTATTCTTCACTACCTCCAAACACCGTAATGGCCGGATGCCCAGCTCATCCAGTGAAGCAGGGAATACGACGCATTTATAACTTTCGTGAGGAAAAAAGAATAAAGGAGTATTTTATCAAACACCCCGAAGTTGAATACTTCCAGTACGACGAAGATGCCAATCTCGATGAGATATGTAGACTATAACAAATAACATTATTACATTGTTTCTGTCATGGATTTCGCAAGAAAAATCATCCGATACTTTGCACGATTTGCACATTTATGTATTAACCTGCGGACGCTGGATGCACTCAAGGCACCTTTCAAGGTATTCTATTATGAATGGGTTTCTGCAGAATTCAAATCATGCGGTACGCATAACTATCTGGAAGGCTTCAGCAGGCTTTTGGGTGGGAAGTACATCTCAATAGGCTCTGGAATGTATGTGGGGAAAAGAGTCGTTTGGGAGGTTTACAAAGTAGAAGGCTTCCCCGACGGTACTCCCTCGCTGAGTTTCGGGGATAACTCCTCTTTCGGCGACGAGGGGCACATCACCTGTATCAATAAGGTACAAATTGGAAATGGAGTACGTATCGGGCGGAAGGTATTCATTACGGACAATGCCCACGGCGCTTCTGAACGCAAATTATTAGACATGCCAGCCATCAAGCGTCCTTTGGTAAGCAAAGGTCCTGTCATCATCGAGGATAACGTATGGATTGGGGAGATGACATGCATCATGCCCGGTGTTACTATTGGGCGGGGAAGCATCATTGGTGCAAATGCCGTCGTGACGCACAACATTCCCCCATATTCTGTAGCAGCAGGAAACCCGGCGAAAGTTGTCAAACAATTAGACGATAACCAATAAAGCAAATAAGAGATATGAAACCATTATTCCTATCATACTATCTTCCCCAGTATCACCCGTTCCCGGAGAATGACGAATGGTGGGGGAAAGGATTCACAGAGTGGACAAACGTAGCCAAGGCAAAGAAACTGTTCCCTGGCCATTACCAACCACGCATCCCTGCCGACCTGGGGTTCTATGACCTGCGTGTTCCTGAGACACGTAAGGCACAAGCAGAACTGGCGCGCGAGGCGGGGGTGGATTGTTTCTGCTATTGGCATTACTGGTTCAACGGACACAAGATGATGGAGCGTCCCTTCGAGGAAGTGGTAAAGACCGGTGAACCAGACTTCCCCTTCTGTCTGAGCTGGGCAAACCACTCATGGTTTGCCAAAACATGGAACAAGGACATCCCCGACAAGCTGCTTATCGAACAAACCTACGGAGGAGTTGAAGAGTACACAGATCATTTCAATTATCTCCTCCCAGCTTTCCGCGACAAGAGGTATCAGCGACACAACGGAAAGTTGTTGTTTGGCATATACGATCCTTTTGGATTCTCCGACCTTAAGACATTCATGGACACATGGAACCGCTTGGCAAAGGAGAACGGACTTGAAGGGTTCCACTTCTTTGCACACACCTTCAAGGAAAAACAAATTGAGGAACTGAGGGGAATGGGATTCGAAACGATATTCATGGACTATACGTTCCACAAGCAAAGCCTGAAGAGATGGTTCTACTGGCTTTTGGTAAAATTGCATCTCGCCCCGCAACTCATCCCATATCAGGATTATGTCAAAACCTACCTGCAACGTTTCCCCGATACCGAGGGAGTGGCACCTCACATCCTTTGCTCTTGGGATCATACGGCAAGAAGTGGCTGGCGTGGCTATCTGTTCACCGGCAACACTCCAGAACGCTTCGGACAGTTTGTCGATACGTTATTGAAAAAGATAAAACGGCAGAAACATGAAGTGCCATTCGTGATGATTAAATCCTGGAACGAATGGGGCGAAGGCAATTATCTTGAGCCAGACCTCAAGTATGGCAAGCGTTTCATCAACGAGCTTCGCAAGGCAATAGACAAGAACTATCAACAATAATGACATGCACATATTTGGATTTGAACTTGAATTCAATCACGAGACAATAAGGAAGAAGATTGAAGATTGCTGCCACAAACATGCTAAAGGATATGTCTGCATTGTGGACGGGCCAAGTCTTGTGCGTTCACATACCAATCCAGATTTTCTCCGTCTTCTGCAAGGAGCTTACTTCAACTCGTGCGACGGAGGCTCCGTGGCGGCTATGGCAAGCCGCCTCCATAAGCAAGACCTAAGGGCCTTCACCGGGCCTGAAATCTTTGCAGAATACATCACACGAACTGAGTTCCGACAAATAATACTTGGCAATACCGAAGAGATGTTCCAGAAAGTGGTTCAGAAAGTCCAGAATGTTCCACATTTGTCTCATATCCAGCTCCCGTTCTGCGAAGTAGAGGAGTTTGACTACAAAAGTATTGCTCAGGAGATAGAGCACCTTGATGCCGATATTATCTGGGTAAGTCTTGGCGCCCCGAAACAAGAGTTCTTTATGCAGAAGCTGCTTCCACACTTGAATCGAGGACTTATGCTTGGTGTGGGAGCCGCACTCGGCTTTTATCTTGGTGAGTTCAAAGACTACTCGTTCCGCATCGGAGAATATCGCTTCAACTGGATATACCGTATCTTCGTCGAACCCAAGAAACAGTTTGCCCGTGTCAGGACCATCTTTCGCTACTATCCACAAATATACCTTAAGGAAAAAAAGCGAATAAACAAATGAGGCATACTTTCTGCATCATATTCTTTGCTCTTCTATCCTCCACAACAGATGCAGGAATAATAAGAGTCTGTACTCAGCAAGACTTCGACCTCCTGAGCGTAAGTATCCTTGATGCCATAAAAAAAGGAGAGAAGGACATTGTCGTGGAAATAGAAGCTCGTGAACTGACCTTTGCCGACAACCAGATTTCCCTGACAAGCGTCAAACGCGATGATGTCAGCATCTCTATTCATGGGAAAGGGGTAAAGATAATGAGCCAGGGACATTATGTAAAAAAAGTGAGCAATCCATCCTATATGTATTTGAAGAACGGCAAATACTTCAATCCCTGGACAGAGTTCCAACAGCTTCAAGACACGATATCCATTATAGACAAGCCATCGCATCTGTGCCTCATCACAACTCCCGTGAAGAACAAGAAGAACAAACATCCTCAGAACAAGCACATCAACTACACATGCTGGTACACGTCCAGGACAAGTCCAATCAAAGAAATCAGCAAGAAACGGATTACGTTTGACGCAGGAGACTGGGCTGTGGCTCGAAAGGAGAAGTCCCTCAACGTGAACATGGATTACTCCTATGCAAAGAAGTATCCACGTTACCGCCTGTTTGGGACAAAAAAGATAAAGGGCAAGATATACGAATGCACGGCCTCAACTTTGCTTAAGCTGGCCTTTTGCAACTTCAAGAGTTTTAGCATAGACAGCATCAACGCCACAGGCTGCACAAATGAGAATGCCCTTATCATGGTCAACCAATGCCGAGCAAACTTTATAACCATTTCCGGCAGCACCTTCAGTTGCATCGGAGGTTCCGTCCTTATTGATAGAAGATCGACAAATGTCTGCTTCACGGGCAACAAGGTTGATGCATTCGTGGGATATGGCATACAGAGCGAAGTGGGAAGTGTAGGAGCCAAAGTAACGAACAACACTTTCACAAACTGCACATTAGGGATGACGAATGGTTTTGCCATACAGATGCGAAGCAAAGACTTCATTGTCAGCGGCAACACCATTTCCGATTTCTGCTACGGCGGCATTGGCGTTGGTATCTGGGCAGGAACAAAAACCGAAGACAAATGCAGCGGAATAGTCAAGGACAACGAGCTGTTCCTCACCCCACAGTTCCTGAGCAACACAAGTCAGAATACTCTGATGGACAGCGGCGCTATCTACACATGGACGAGAAGCGACGGCATTACCATAAACCAAAACTACATCCATGACATATCCGGCATCAAAGATAATCGCGGCATCTTCCTGGACGACGGAACAAAGAATGTCACCCTATCCGAGAACAAGATTGAACGGATAGAGAACAGCTACGACATTGACCTCAGGTGGAGTGAGATGTACAAAGAGAAAGTGCCTGACCACAACACGGGTAATCGGATGCTCAACAACCAAACGACCGGAAAAGTTCGCTTCGAAACACAAAAGCCAAAGAAGAAATGAAGAAAAAAAGGTTGCTCATATTTCATCCTTATCTTGCAACGTATCGCGTTGACTTATACAACAAACTCAATAAGAATTATGAACTGGAGGTTCTGCTGACCGGTGCACAAGCAGAATTAGATGACTTAGGATTCAATCTGGCAGATGTCAATGCCAAGGCAGAATTCAAATATACCTATTTCAATAAAGCCGCATACCTCGGACGTCACCCCATGTCCACAATCTTCTGGAAAAAGATAAAGGAATTCCATCCTGACATTGTGCTCGCCCATGAATACGGCATTAACACTCTGGCAGCAATTTTTGCAAAGCCTTTCTGCAATTATAAATTGTATCTGACATGCGACGACAATGAGCAAATGGCGATGGAATACAGTCGGACAAGACGTTTGCTTCGCAAATATGTCGTCAGTCATGTCGATGGCTTCGTTTGTGTCAATCCCAATACTGTCGAATATCTTAGGAACACATTCAAAGGCAAGAAGTGCCGGTTCTCGTATTTCCCGATTATTCAAAATGATGAAGTTCTGGCTTCTAAAATCTCAGAAGCTGAAGGCAAGGCACAGGAATACGAGACAATATACAAGCTTAAAGATAAGAAGGTCTTATTGTTTGTCGGAAGATTAGAACCTGTAAAGTGTATCAGCCTGGCTATTGATGCCTTTAAGACTGTGTGCAGGGATGATTGTCGTTTTGTGATAGTGGGAGGAGGCCAGTTGGAATACCAACTTAAAAAGCAAGTTGCTGATTCTGGTCTTACAGAGTATGTGATGTTCACAGGTCCATTAAGCGGTCTTGACCTATACGGGTGGTATCGTCTCTCTAAATTGTTTGTCCTCCCCAGCGACCATGAAGCATTCGGAGCAGTGGTAAACGAAGCTCTCGTTGGCGGTTGCCGCGTTATTGTCAGCGACCATTGCGGCGCGTCTGCCCTTGTGAATGAGAACAATGGAACTGTCTTTGAAAGCGGGAACAGGCAACAATTGGAAGTGGCTTTAGATAAAGAGTTCTCTTCTATGCCTTCCATTAAATCACATGTAAGTAAAATGCCTAAATCCTTTTCAGACTTTTATAAGGACTTTATCGAGCTGATAGATTCCGAGGCATAAATAAGTAAGACACTAATAATATGAATAAGGAAATCACGAACCTTCGCCCTGGGCGTTCTGCCTTTATGTTCAGGATACGTGCCGTCGCTAATGTGTTTAGGAACTTAATATGGTTCCATTTCCTTTGCCCATACATGAAGAAGTCAGGGCTTGTGCGCATTCCCATGAACTGTGACATCTGGTCTCCCCACAAAGACATTACGTTTGGGCATAGGGTTCAGTTTGGCTACAACTGCGTCATAGCATGTGACATAGAGTTCAAGAACAGCATTCTCTGTGCAAAAAGCGTAAGCTTCGTCGGCAAGGACGACCACAGCACCGACATCCCACAGCAACTCATCTGGGATTCTTCCAGGGGAGACACAGCAAAAACGATTGTCGGCAATGACACTTGGATAGGTCATGGTGCTATCATCCTGGCCGGAGTAAAGATAGGCGACGGTGCTATTGTCGCTGCAGGCTCTGTGGTGACAAGAGACGTAGAACCCTGTACGATTGTTGCCGGCGTACCTGCCAAAAAGGTTAAGGACAGATTTGCCACCGAAGAGGAAAAGGCTGCACACCTCAAATACATTGAGTCATACGTCGCAAGCCTAATTCACAAACAAGTCTCTTGATTATACCTTCTCGATGGACAACTAATTGTAGCCCATCTGTTTGTCCATAAGCTCGATTTTGTCGCGTATCCATTGACGAACCCTTTCAACGCTGTCTTGCACACCGCCCTCATAGGGGAAACTTGAATAGAACTTTTTGAATGGGGCGCCTACAAAGTTATCGGGACGTGCAACAGAGGTGTCATCTTTTACCACAGTGATATCCTGTGTCGCACGGAACAGATAGAAACTGCAATGTCCGTCGTATATTGTATCTCCTGCCTTGTATTTTCCCGGTTTGACAGTCATGTCCTGCCACCATAAGCCATCGTCCTCACCCGGCGCGTGACCGATATTGTTGTCTTGCAATGAAATATAGTATCGGTTATTATGCTTGCATGCTACACCCGATGAGTATTTTTTCCCCCTTAACCAGTTACTTGACGCTTCAGAATAGGTAATGTATGACACATTCTGCCATTCCCACCTGTCATCTATTTCTGGATTTCTGTCGCCGGGCGTTTCAGACCATCTTACCTTTTCCCTTTCGTAGTTCAAAGTCCCGATACTGTCAATCCATTTTTTCATTAGATTCCAAATTGTCTCATAAGAAATGGCACCTGCCTCTCTCAACTGCCGGTAACGGGCTTTCATATCGCCGAGATAGTACGCCCAAACGTATCCGGCTGGCGTACTGAGCGACTTGCCGACGATGGTCTGCGCGGGTTTTAGGATATAGAAGCCCGTCGTAGAATGCACACCAAAACTTGAATCCAAATCATAAGGGTTGACATACCACCTCACTTTGCCGTCAATTTCGCCCCATGTTGTCCATTGCCAGTTCTTCGCCGTCCCATCCCAATTTTGGAGAATGTTCAAGAAAATGACATAGTCAATAAGGTACTCCATAGAGAATCGCCGTTCTATTTCCGATCTTAAAGTGGTCAGTGCTTCATCCTTGTTGTTTCCGGAGGCAGAATTATAGGCATTCTCAAACTGCTCGATTTCTTCCATGTATTTGCTCAATGCCACAATTTGGCTCTTCACCATTGCAGAATTGGTGCAACTGACATCGTTATTGTTGTAATACGGAGAGTCCGCTCCCATCAGTTCGGTGGGTTTGTCACCATCGTATGGTTCACCATTCTGACACATCAACGTCCATTTGCTCGGTTTTGGGTCGGGATTTCTCACTTCAAAGGATGTCCAAGAAATGTTACCCTTCCAAATTTGATCGGTTCCCAAGGTGCCGTCAATATGTATGTGACTGGTGTTATTGCGGTTCATATTGTAGTTGTCTCTATGCTTCTTCAACTGCCAACTATATATGCCGTAAAACTTGCTGTTTAGGAACACTGCGCAGGGAAAGCCGTCCGGATAACATCGAGCATACTCGTCTTCAAGTCCATAATCCATGAACGGAAGCCGGCGACCTGCGGGCTTATTCTCCATGAACTTGTCGTAAAGCTTGTAGCCTACAGGACATTCCCCTTTCGTAAAACTGGTGTAGAAGGCCTTGAAGTGGAATGCGTCTTGCGTCACCCAGTTGCCTATTACGATGTCTGTCGTTTTATTTCCTTTCCAATCATCCTCGCAGAACTTCACAGAGAAACCTTTCTTAACAAATACCGTCGAGGCGTTACCTTGCAGTTTCACGATGGCTTTCTTCTTAAACCTAATCCCGTCAACACCTGTCAGAACCTCCACCCAAGCATGTGCTTCAATGTTCTTCTGAACCGGCATGGCGTCTATTCCCATAATATTGATGATGGCAAGGCGAGGCTGTTCGGGAACAGAAATATAATTCGAGTCGTCCATTGAGTTTTCAACATAGTCCTCTCTGCCGAATGAAACACTGTCAATGAGGTTCAATGGCATCCTGAACTTGGCGTTCACCCCACCCATGTATATATAACTAAAGCACTGGGAATTATCCATTGATTCTGACTTCTCTTCAGCAAACACTATGCTGTCAACTTCCGAACAGAAGAAGATGTCCCTGGTGCCGTCCTTTCGAAAAACAGAAAAAGCGTCATCCGGCACTTGAGAAAAAGAATCAACACTGCACATCATACAAACAGTCATAAGACATATTGTAGAAATTACAGAAAAGACATGTTTGTTCTTCATCTTCTTAAATCCGGTTTAGGGTATCTCGTAAAACCAGAAGTAAGGTTTATTCCTCCTTCTTTTTCATCGTACGCTTGCGAGTGGTCTTCTTCGTAGCCTCCTGGTTCTCGGAAGGCAGTCCTGCAAGTTCGCGGTCAATCATAATGCGACCACAATACTCGCAAACGATAATCTTCTTGCGACTACGGATGTCAAGCTGGCGCTGGGGCGGAATCTTGTTGAAGCAACCGCAGCAGGCGTCGCGCTGTACGGAGACGATGCCCAAGCCATTGCGGCTGTTGCGGCGGATGCGCTTGAAGGCGTTGAGCAGACGCGGTTCGATGGTTATCTCCAGATTCTTGGCACGTTCACGGAGTTTTTCTTCCTCGGCCTTCGTTTCACTGACAATTTCCTCCAGTTCTTCTTTCTTCGTTTCGAGAAGCACGCGGCGGTCGTTGACCTCAAGATTGCAACGTGTCATCTCGGCAGTCTTTGCCTCGACAATTTCCTTTGCTTCACGAATCTTTTTCTCGTGGAGTTGATTGTCCAGCTCTGCATATTCCACCTGTTTTGTCAGACTGTCGTACTCGCGGTTGTTGCGGACATTGTCCATCTGCGTGGTGTAGCGCTCAATGTTGGTCTTGTTTTCCGCTATTTTGCCATTACGCTCGTTGATCTCGCGCTTCAGTTCTGCGATGTCGGCACCAATCTTTTCAATACGGGTTGTCATGCCTTCGATTTCATCCTCAAGGTCTTGCACCTCAAGAGGTAATTCTCCGCGAAGTGTCTTGATACTGTCAATTTCCGAGAGCATACTCTGCAGAGCATACAGGTTCTTAAGCTTTTCTTCCACGCTATACTCAGCGGGAGCTTTCTTTACTTTTTCTTTTGCCATAACTATATATTTACTATTTGACGATTTACAATTTTCTATTTATTTATCTTCACTCTTCATGCCTAAAGGTACTTTATCGGATTCGTGCAGACTGTCGTCTTAAAAAGCGGCAACCTGGGACACTTCTCGCCTATTACCTGATTAAAAATGTCCATTGTATATTGCTCGCTCTGATAATGTCCGAGCACACCTATCTGTATCTGTCCGTCGTGACCGAAGTACTGGTGGTAGTGCATTTCTCCCGTAAGGAAGGCATCCGCACCGGCTCGCAAGGCTTCATCCAAGAGGAAGTCCCCTGCCCCACCGCAAATGGCGACACTCTCTATGGGGCGGGCCAGCAGTTCATTATGCATCAGGCACTCCACACCAAAGGCTTGTTTCACTCTTTGCAGGAAAGCCAGCGAATCTTCTCCCTCTGGCAGATAGCCTATCACACCAGAACCCGCCTGCACGGTATGTGCTTCTTGTCCGGTACCGACGGGAACCTGTCGTGGCTGCAATAGCACGACATCCACAAGCCCAAGCCGCTCTGCCATCATATAGTTGACACCATCCACAGCAGCATCCAGATTAGTATGGGCCGAATAGATGGCAATGTCGTTCTGCAAAGCCATTCGGACACACTTCTGCACAGCATCTGCATCAGTCAGGTGCTTTAATGCATGGAAGATGAGCGGATGGTGCGACACAATCATATTGCATCCCAAATCCTGTGCCTCTCGAATGACACTTTCGGTTACATCAAGGCACAATAAAACCCCTGAAACTTCCGCTTCTGTCAATCCTACTTGCAAGCCAGCATTATCGTAGCTTTCCTGCAGAGGCAGAGGCGCGAAATCTTCAAGGGCGTCGATAACGTCTTGAACTCTTACGCTCATACGAACAATGCAATTTGTTTAGAATTGCGCTGCAAAGATACAAATAAATTAAGAATTAAGAATTAAAAATTAAGAATTATTTCCTCTTTCTTCCGTTTTTCGCAATTATTCTTCAAAGAAAGCCCAAGAATGACATTATCTTTCTTCACGAGCCAGACGGATTTCCTCATTGATTTCTTCCATCGTTAGTTCTGGGCGGTCGCTTTCGGCAACAGCCCTGCGAAATGCATAGAAGTCCTTCATCACTTTGTCCTCAAACGGAAAAGCCGTGATTTTAAATGGAATACTACCGGTCTTCACCACTGCATTTGCGAAGACATTCATTGCAGCGTTAGCACTCATGCCAAACTGCTGGCAGAGTGAGTCGAAAGCGGCTTTGATGTCAGAGTCCATACGGACTGTCATAGATACTTGTGCCATAGTCTTATTGGTTTATTTAGTGCAAAGGTAAACATTTTGTTTCATTGTTTCATTCTGCAATCATTTTGGCGTAAATATTCGTCAAATCGCATTGCCATTAATGATTCAATAAGTTACTTTCGCCTGGGAATTAAAAGAAAAACTCTTTTTTCTTTTGTATTTAGCTCGCTTATTTGTACCTTTGCGCATCATATTACGCAGTCTTCTATGCAAAACAGTCAAGTTTTCCTGCCTGCCGAGTGGCACGAACAGAGTGCTGTGCAGCTAACCTGGCCGCACAAAGCTACAGACTGGCGTTATGTCCTGAATGCTGTTACGTCTTGTTATATTGATATGACAATGGCTTTGTCGTCGCGCGTTCACGTCATCATCGTCACGCCAAATCCCGACCAGACACACAGGCTGCTCAGAGAGCACTTGCCGATGAAGCACTTTCGGCATATCTCATTCTGCAAAGCTCGTACCAACGACACCTGGGCACGCGATCATGGTTTCATTACGTTGCTCGCACCAGACGGCCCACGACTGCTTGACTTCAAGTTCAACGGTTGGGGGGAGAAGTTTCCTGCCAAGTTCGACAATTGCATTTGCCGAAGGATGGCTGAGAAGAAGATTGTGAAAGGGAAGTACGAAAAGCATCTTGACTTTGTCCTCGAGGGCGGCAGCATCGAGAGCGACGGCAAGGGAGCCATCCTGACCACCAGCCGATGCCTGCTCGCGCCACACCGCAACCAACCTATGACGCAGGCACAAATCGAGGCACGTCTGCTCGAGGCGCTCCATGCCAAGCGCATTCTTTGGCTCGACCACGGCTATCTTGCAGGAGACGATACCGACTGCCACATTGACACGCTGGCCCGCTTCTGCCCCGACGACACAATTGCCTACGTGCAGTGCCTCGACAAGAATGACGAGCATTACGACGAGTTGCGTCTCATGGAGGCACAGTTGCAGGAGTTCCGCACGATGGAAGGCAAGCCGTACCGCCTCATTCCGCTACCGATGGCAAAAGCCGTCTATGACGAAGACAAGAACCGTCTGCCTGCCACATACGCTAACTTCCTCGTCATCAACGGAGCGGTTTTAATGCCCACCTACGGCGACCCCGACACAGACACCCAGGCAAAAGAACGGCTTCAGGAGGCATTCCCCAAGCACGACATCATCGGCATCGACTGCCGCATCCTCATCACCCAGCATGGCAGCCTGCATTGCTGCACAATGCAGTTCCCGAAAGATATGAAGAATGAAGAAATTGCTACCGCCATTGACTTTATTCCCTAAACGACCAGTCCCCTAAACGACTAAACGACCAATATAAATGAAAGTCGGCATCATCCAACAAAGTTGTACTGAAAGCGTTGCAGAGAACCGCAAGAAGCTTGCCGCAAGCATTGCCAAGTTAGCAAAAGACGGCGCACAGCTTGTCGTACTGCAAGAACTGCACGACAGCCCATACTTCTGCCAAACGGAGGACACGGCAAACTTCCGCTATGCGCTTCCTATCCCCGGCGAGGCAACGGAGTTCTACGCAAAGGTGGCAAAGGACAACCGCGTCGTGCTCGTCACAAGCCTGTTCGAGCGCCGTGCCCCTGGCCTCTACCACAACACGGCTGTTGTCTTCGAGAACGACGGCAACATAGCTGGTATGCACCGCAAGATGCACATCCCCGACGACCCTGCCTACTACGAGAAGTTCTACTTCACGCCCGGCGACCTTGGCTTCCATCCCATACAGACAAGCCTTGGGAAGCTTGGCCTGCAGGTCTGCTGGGATCAGTGGTATCCCGAAGGCGCACGCCTTATGGCCCTTCAGGGTGCCGACCTCCTCATCTACCCCACTGCCATCGGCTACGAGAGTAGCGATACGACCGCAGAGCAGCAACGGCAGCGCGAAGCCTGGATAACCATCCAGCGCAGTCATGCCATTGCCAACGGCATTCCTGTCATCAGCGTCAACCGTGTCGGCCACGAACAGGACTTAAGCGGCGTGACAGGCGGCATACAGTTCTGGGGCAGCAGTTTCGTGGCAGGTCAGCAGGGCGAATTGCTCTATCAGGCAAGCGAGACAGAAGAGGAGACGGCCATCGTAGATGTTGACCTCGGACGCACCGAGACCGTCCGCCAATGGTGGCCCTTCCTGCGCGACAGGCGCATCGAGGAGTTCGCGCCCCTGGCACAAAGGTTCATTGATAATAGTTCGTTATAACAATATCACGTTATGACGTTATAACACCAAATCGTAAATCGTCAAGATGTCCAGCACACTAAGGTTTCAGATTGTAGGCGAGGCTTTCACCAAACGGCCTGTCGAAGTGCCGAACCGCAAGGACCGCCCCAGCGAGTTCTTTGCCAAATATGTATTCAACCGCCAGAAGATGTCGAAGTATCTGCCTGCCGATATCTACAAGAAGATGTGCGACGTCATCGACGGCGATGCTGCGCTCGACATGGCAACAGCCGATGCTGTGGCTGCCGGCATGAAGAAATGGGCGATGGAACTTGGTGCGACGCATTGCACGCATTGGTTCCAACCCCTGACCGAAGGCACGGCCGAGAAACACGACGGCTTTGTAGAACACAATGGCAAGGGCGGCTTGATAGAGGAGTTCACGGGCAAGCAACTCGTACAGCAAGAACCCGATGCCAGTTCGTTCCCAAGCGGCGGCATCCGCAGCACTTTCGAGGCGCGCGGCTACAGCGCCTGGGACCCGACAAGCCCTGTCTTCGTCATTGGCGACACGCTGATGATTCCCACCATCTTCATCTCCTATACAGGCGAGGCACTCGACTACAAGGCTCCGCTCAAAAAGTCGCTCAAGGCTGTTGACAAGGCTGCCACAGCCGTTGCCCGCTACTTCTATCCCGATGTCAGGAAGGTTGTCAGCAATCTGGGCTGGGAACAAGAATACTTCCTCGTAGATGAAGGGCTTTATACGGCACGGCCAGACCTACTGATGACGGGACGCACCTTGCTTGGACACAACAGCGCAAAGAACCAGCAGATGGACGACCACTACTTCGGCTCCATCCCCATGCGCGTGGCCTCGTTTATGAAGGACTTGGAGATACAGGCACTGGAGCTTGGCATCCCCTGCAAGACACGCCACAACGAAGTAGCACCCAACCAGTACGAGCTTGCCCCCATCTTCGAAGAGACAAACCTTGCCGTTGACCACAATATGCTGCTTATGGGCCTGATGAAGAAGGTTGCACGCAAGCACGGCTTCCGCTGCCTGCTACACGAAAAGCCCTTTGCCGGCATCAACGGAAGCGGCAAGCACTGCAACTGGAGTCTCGCCACAGACACGGGCGTACTGCTGCACGGTCTGGGCAAGACACCGCTCGACAATCTGCGCTTCGTGACCTTTATCGTCGAGTCGCTCATGGCTGTCTATCGTCACAACGGCTTGCTCAAGGCATCCATCATCAGTGCCACAAACGTGCACCGCCTGGGCGCAGCCGAAGCTCCACCTGCCATCGTGTCGAGTTTCCTGGGCAAGCAACTCAGCGACCTGCTCGAACATCTCGAAACGAGCACCGACGACGAAATCATCAACCTCACGGGCAAGCAGACGCTCACCCTCGACATCCCTCAAATTCCCGAACTGACACAGGACAATACCGACCGCAACCGCACCTCGCCTTTCGCCTTCACAGGCAACCGCTTCGAGTTCCGCGCTGTGGGCAGCCAACAGAACTGCGCCGCAGCCATGATTGTCCTCAACACAGCAATGGCAGAGGCTTTGACAGACTTCAAGACGCGCGTCGATGTCCTTATCAGCGAAGGCACCGAACCAATGAAGGCCATCCTTCGCACCCTTCGCGAAGACATCAAAACCTGCAAGCCCATCCGCTTCGACGGCAACGGTTACAGCGACGAATGGAAACAAGAAGCAGCCCGTCGCGGCCTCGACACAGAAACCAGTGCACCCCTCATCCTCGACCAGTACCTCACGCCAGAGACCGTAGAGATGTTCTCGCGCATGAACGTCCTGACAAAAGCTGAGTTGGAAGCACGAAACGACATCAAGCTTGACACCTACACGAAGAAGGTACAAATCGAGGCACGCATCTTCGGCGACATCTGCATGAACCACATCATCCCCATCGCAACACGCTATCAGACACAACTCGTCGATAACGTACAGAAGATGAAAGCCATCCTGCCAGCCGACGAAGCCGAGAAACTCAACCGCACCAACCTGACTCTCATCAAGCAGATGGGCGAGCACAACACCTTCATCATCGAGAACGTGGAACGCCTTATCGAAGCACGCCGCATAGCCAACCGCATCAAAGACAGTCGCGAGCGGGCCATCGCCTACCACGACACCGTGGCGCCGCTCATCGAGCAAATCCGTTATCACGTTGACCACCTCGAACTCATCGTTGACGACGAACTCTGGCCCCTGCCAAAGTACAGGGAAATGCTTTTCATCCACTAAAGAGGTCGCTTTCTGTTGCTCACCTTTATCGGCCTGGCCTGTCCAAATGTTTGCTCATACATGTAGAAGCGATTGCTCATACATGTATAAGCAATCGCTTCTACATGTATGAGCAAACAATGTTATGATTTACAGCAGGCGCAAGGTGCTAAAGCATCAATGTACGCGTACGGGCCGGACGCTATAACCATAGCGGCGGAAGGCATTGCCGGAGTCGCCGGTTAAGGAGAAACCGGCGCTGTAGAACATAAGGTTGTACGCGTGATAAGAGGTGTTCGTGTTGAGTGAACGCGACCAATAGTAGCCGTAGCCAGGTGAGTAGAGACGCGTGCTTATGCGCCCGTCCGTAGCTGGCAAGAAAATACTATTACCGTTGTTCTTGCTTGTTATCTTCCTACCTTTCACACCATTATGCGTCGTCCATGTAGTCGTTGCGTAGTTGTACAATTCTTTTATCTGGTCAGGGCTCGGCATCTGCCAACCGCTGCCCCAATTCGCGGTCGCAGCATCGTCCTCAGGCTCAAGCTCAGTCTTGTTGTCCGTGAAGCCCTTGTAGCCGTCGTTGCTTCGAGTGCAGTACTTTGTCAACGTGTTAATCGAGCCATTGCACCATTTGTATGTGCTCCAGTTGTACTCGTTCTTCGGCTCCGTCTCGCCCCAGGCGAAGTAGTCGCCGTACTCCTCGGGCTTGCTGGCACCCACATTGCATGTCGCCCAAAGGGTGCCGCTTGGCAGGCCGAGGTCAACATACTCATGTTCATTACCAGTGTTTCCAGAATCACCGTTGCTTCCTCCTTCACTGTTATGACTTTCTTGTAGCCTGATGAATGTAAAAAGTCCGTATTCCTTTCTTTGCCCATCACTAATCTCATAGTAATCCTCATAGAACTCTGCTGTCAATACATTTCCAGCAACACGAGTTATTACCAAACGTTGGCTGCTGGCATCCCCACTACCAACACCTCTGTAGTCATTCGTACCCACTTGCTCAAAGTTTCCTGGAATGTCAGGGACCGTTGATGTTATGTGTAACTTCCCATCAACTTTAGTAATACTCAAACCTCGCGATGTGGTTTCGGCATACGTTTCAAGATTGCCAGTAGGATCAATACCGCCTCCTTTAGTATATTTCGACCACGCTACCGACTCTACGCGCCATGTACCTTCCACTGTGGCACCCCCAGCACCGCTTTCGTCGTCACCATTATTGCAAGCAGCAAAACACATTGGCAATACAGCCAATAACAATAAATAGTAATACCTTTTCATTTTAATTAATCTCATTTTGTTTAACATTTAATTGCTTCTTCATAATATAATTGTTTTAGAATGTTTATCAAACAGGGTACAAAAAGAAAACGTGGACTTCTTCGTCTACGTTTCCCAGGTATCGCCAAACACCTAACAGTCATATACGAGTAAAAGCCCACGCCTTGGCGTGAGCATCCGTGCTTTTACTCTTGACTGTTTCTTCAATTGGCGATTTGGGAAACAAGAATCTAAGCGGACGCTTCTTTATGTATGTCTCAATTCTTTTGTTTACTTCATTGGCAGGACAAAATTGGAAATGAAATTATGGTTTTAGGACTCTTCTTCTGGAATATGGAATCCGATGGGACGATGAGGCTTTCTTGGCGTTGTCTGCATGGCAGCCAGTGATTGATTAATCAGTTCCAATTGCACACGAGTATCTTCATTAATCTCGTTCTGGTCTGCAAGGATATCGTTCACCTCTTCTCGTAAAGCCTTTATGCCCTCTGTCAACTCTTGAAGTTTGGCAGGCAGTGCAGGAATCGTGAGAATGGTTCGCATTGCAACAAAGGCACGAGTTATTTTTATGCTCATATCTATAGCAATCTCACTCCTTAATACGCTTGCAAGCATGAGCGCACCATGTTCCGTAAATGCAAGAGGAAGAGCCGATTTGGGGCGTTTTAGTCTTGATGTCATCACAAATTGTGACGAGATAAACGACCATTCCTGTGGCGCGAGCTGGAACATAAAGTCTGTGGGGAACCGCCTTATATTACGTTTGACAGCCTGGTTTAACACACGTGTCTCAACACAATATAATGCTGCCAAGTCAAAGTCAAGCATCACACGCTGCCCGCGTATTTCGTATATCTTGTTTTGTATAACCTGAACTTCATCCATTTTGCATTTCTTGGCAACTCGTTCTGCAAAGATAACGAATTATCTGATACGAGCAAAGAAAAGGGCAGTAAAGTTTAACCTTTCCCTTATTCTATCCAAGCCTCGACCTCATTATTCCTGATACGGAACTTGACTTCCTGGCCTGCGAAAGGCATCACATAGACGCGGTCGGCATCGTTGTGATAGTGAGGACGGGGATCGGAAGCAAGGATTTCTCTTAAAGCGGAAAGCCTATCGGAGTCAAAGGCTGCGAGAATTGAGGGTTGAAAGATGAATGTTGAAAGCTCTGCTTCGGTTCTCCCCTCTCCCCTTGGAGAGGCGTCGGTGGTGAGGCTGCCCTTGGCGTCGGGATGACAGTCGGTAAAAGGCAAGTAGGGCTTGATATCAAAGATGGGGGTGCCGTCCATAAGGTCGGCACCCTCCACTGTTATTACAGGACCTTCTGATGTATGAAGGTCGATGCTCAGGATGCGGACGGAGGAAAGCCCGATGTGGTTGGGGCGGAAGGGGCTGCGCGTGGCCCAAACACCCATGCGACGGTTGCCGCCAAGACGTGGCGGACGGACGGTGGGTTGCCACTTGCCGCCATCGCGCCGCGCTTCGCTGAAATCCCATAGAAGCCAGATGTGGCTAAAGCCTTCCAAGCCTCGCAAAGCCTCAGGGTTGCGATATTCGGGCTGAAAGACAATCCTGCCTTTCAGTCCTTTTACAAGTCCGCTCTGCCGCGGCACACCAAACTTCGTAGGGAAGTCTGTCCTGATTGAGGCGATTGCCTTCAACTCGTAACTCTCCATCAACCCTTGGTATGTTTTATAACCACGAATTGCACGAATTACACGAATTCATCTTAGCCTTTACGGGGCATAGCCAATTCGTGCAATTCGTGCAATTCGTGGTTAGATATTATAAGCAGGTGCGTTTATGCGAACCACTTCACGTAGCAGAAGTCCTGACGGTGCGGCAGGTTCTCGTTCTTCGGGAACATGCGGTAGCAAACCTTGAAGCTGCCTGCATTGTCCAGGCTGTGGGAAGAGACGAAGGTATATTTGTTACCTTCCCGTCCCTTAAGCTCAAAGGGAGCCACATGATAGACGTGGTCCACGCCTTCCTTGTCCGTTATAAGTGTCACCATCTCCAGACCGATTGCATCGTCCAGCCCTGCCTCATCCACAACAACCTCGATGCAGTACTTTTTGCCTGCTTGGATATTGCCGTTGATGATTTCTTCACTCCTTCTGATCTCCAACACATTGACAGCCTCCCAACGCTCGGCAACGGTTTCTTTCCAAAGGGCAATCTCCTTGGCAAGCTGACAGCCGTTGGCTTGCAGCTTCTGTGAACGGTCGCGCAGCTTGTTGTAGAACTTGCTGTAGTAGTCGTCGAGCTGGCGCTTCATGGTGTAGTGCGGAGCAATCTGGGCAATGGAGTTCTTGATAACCTTAATCCAGCCCTTCGAGATGCCCTTCTTGTCCCTGTCGTAATAGAGAGGCAGAATCTCATTCTCAAGCAGGGAGTAGATGGTGGCTGCGTCGAGACGGTCCTGATACTCCTGATTCTGGTAGGTACGTTTCTCGGTGAGTGCCCAACCTGCGCCCTCGCGATAGCCTTCAAGCCACCAGCCGTCCTTCACGCTGAGATTCACCACGCCGTTCATCTCGGCCTTCTCACCACTGGTGCCGCTGGCCTCAAGGGGACGTGTCGGGGTGTTCATCCAGATGTCCACACCGCTCACGAGGCGGCGGGCAAGCAGGAAGTCATAGTCCTCCACGAAGATAATCTTGCCCTGGAACTCAGGACGCTGGCTTATCTCGTAAATCTTCTTGATGAGTCCCTGACCTGCGCCATCGGCGGGGTGTGCCTTGCCTGCAAAGAGGAAGATGACAGGACGCTCGGGATTGTTCACAATCTTGGAAAGACGCTCCAGGTCGGTGAACAGAAGATGTGCACGCTTGTAAGTGGCAAAGCGGCGGCAGAAGCCGATGACAAGCGCATTGGGGTTGAAGCTCTCTATAAGCTTGACCACACGCTGCGGGTCGCCCTGGTTCTTCAGCCATGTCTCCTTATATTGTTCGGCTACATAATTGAAGAGTTTATCCTTCAACGCTCGGCGGGTTGCCCAGATTTCCTCATCAGGACAATTATAGATGCCGTGCCAGATTTCTTCGTTAGATTGGTCGCTCAGGTGCTTTGCGTCGAAGTACTTGGCATAGATTTTGCGCCATTCCGTAGCACACCAGGTGGGGAAGTGCACACCGTTGGTCACATAACCCACATGGCTCTCCTCGGGGAAATAGCCGCTCCAGATGTTGTTGAACATCTTCTTGCTGACCTCACCGTGCAGCCATGACACGCCATTGACTTCCTGACAGGTGTTGCAGGCAAAGGTGCTCATGCAGAAGCGCTCGCCGTGGTCGTCGGGATTTGTACGGCCCATGCCGATGAACTCGTCCCAACTGATGCCAAGCATCTGGGGATAGCCGCTCATGTACTTGCCGAAGAGCTGTTCGTCGAAGTAGTCGTGACCGGCAGGCACTGGCGTGTGAACGGTATAAAGCGAGGAAGCGCGAACCAGCTCAAGGGCCTGGTTGAAGGTCATGCCTTCGCCGATATAGTCAATCAGGCGCTGCAGGTTGCACAGGGCGGCATGGCCCTCGTTGCAGTGATAGATATCCTTCTTGATGCCGAGTTTCTTGAGCAACAGCATACCGCCGATGCCGAGCAGGATTTCCTGCTTCAAGCGGTTCTCCCAGTCGCCGCCATAGAGGGCATGGGTGATGGGCTTGTCGAATTCGGAGTTCATCTCATTGTCGGTGTCGAGCAGGTAGAGCTTCACACGGCCTACGTTGACACGCCACACATAGGCATGAACCTGATAGTTCATGTAAGGAACGTCGATGACCATCGGAGTGCCGTCTTCGTTCATCTGCTGCTCGATGGGCAGCGAACCGAAGTTCTGGGCCTCATAGTTGGCAATCTGCTGTCCGTCCATTGCCAGGCTCTGTGTGAAGTAGCCGAAGCGATAGAGGAAGCCGACGGCACACATGTCAACATTGGAGTCGGATGCCTCCTTCACATAGTCACCTGCCAGCATACCCAGGCCGCCGCTATAAATCTTCAGGGCAGAGTGGATGCCGTACTCCATGCAGAAGTAAGCCACAGAGGGACGCGTGCGGTCAGGCTCCACATCCATATATTTGCGGAACTTCGCATAGACATCATGGATGCGCTTCATCAGTGCCTTGTCCTTCTGTATTTCCTCTTTGCGCGTAAAGCTAAGGCGCTCCAGGAGCATCACAGGATTGTGCTTCACGTCATGGTAAATCTCCGGATCGATATCACGGAACAAGTCGCGGGCTTCATAGTTCCACACCCACCACATATTGCGGGCGAGTTCTTCAAGTTTGCTCAGCTCGGCAGGGACATTGTTCTTTACAAAAATAGGTTTCCAACTGGGCTGATTTGCATTGCTTGCTTTAATTTTCATATTGCTTTCTAATTAATTATGGTCATATAAGTCGTATGGGACTTATAGGTCTTATTAGTCTTATGGTTTTCTCTCTTTTGCTTTGCGAAGGGCTACGTCGTAGGCTTCGTAGTAGTATTTAATGAAATTCTTCCAAAGGGCTTTCTCTGCAAGACTGGCAGCATGGCGACGTGCCTTGTCTGCCATTTTCTTGTCGAAAGAGGCATAGCGGGCAATGGTGGCACTAAGCCTTTCCGCCACCTGCTGTGCATTGTAGTCGTTGCGGAAGATAACCTCCACACCGTCCTCAAGCTTACTGTCGCCTCCGATACAGGAACAGGCCCAAACACCAAATCCGCTGAGCGAAGTGGTGATGCAGGGAACATGGAAGGCCACTGCCTCTAACGGCGTATAGCCCCAAGGCTCGTAATAGGAGGGATAGGCGGCAAGGTCGTTACCGATAAGCAGGTCATAATAGGGCATCTGGAAGATACCGTCGCTGCCGTCGAGGTAGCAAGGCACGAAGATAACCTTCACACGGCTTTCCTTGTCGTTCTTCATACCGTGGGAGCGCAAGAAGCCCAGCACCGGATCGTTCTGTGCTTCGTGCAGGTTATGGGTGATGACAGGATCAGGCAACGGCTCGACATATGTGCCGCCCATCCTGAGACGCTCCCGCAAATCGCCTCGAGGACTCTCAACCCAGGCAGGCACCTGAATGAGCATGAGCACTTGTCGATGCAGATTGTTGTCGTAGAGACTATGGTAAGCTGATTCGAGAAAGACATCGATGCCTTTGTTGCGGTATTCGTAGCGACCGCTTGTTGCCACAATAAGAGTGTCATCGGTGAACTCGGCACCTGTCAGGGCATTGGCTACCTGCAGGATTTTGGCACGAGCCTCACGACGGCGTTTGCTAAAAGCAGAGCCGACGGGCACAAAGTCTGCCTCAAAACCATTGGGCAGGATGACATCGGGGCGTTTGTCGAGCAATTCGGCGCACTCGTTTCCCGTCACGTCGCTCACCGTCGTGAAGCAATCCACGCTGTGAGCCGCCTGACGCTCTACGCTGTGCTTTGCCTGCATGTTGAGTTCCTCTGCCATCTGGGTGCCATTGTATGCCCAGAGGTATTCGTAAAGGGGCTTGTTGTTGCCGGCTATGCTGCGGCCTATGCTTGTGGCATGGGTGGTAAAAATAGTTGCTATTTCCGGAACATACTTCTTGATGTAAAGTACTCCGAGGCAGGTCATCCATTCATGGGCTTGATAGACCACCTTTTTCTTTGCGCTGAGATTGTGACGATAGAAACTCTCCACAACGAGGGCCGCGGCATAGCTGAACATACTGGCTTCGTCGTAGTCGCCATAAGCACGAAGGCTGTTCACCTGAAAATCATTCCACGCAGCACCGTAAAGTTCGTTCTTCTTCTCGAAATAAGGTTGGAAGTCAACCAGCACGACACACGGCTTTCCTGGGATGTTCCAGCGCCCCATACGGATGCGAAGGCCTTCTTCTCCCGCCTTCTTTGCCCAAGAGCGCCATAGCGTGGCATCCTCCATGAAAAGGGGATTCTCTTTGCCTTTCCATACGTCGGGGCCTATGAACAGAAGCCTGTCTGGAAACTGTTCTTGAAGTGTCTTGGCCCGCGTCGAGAGCACCGTATAGATGCCGCCCATTTTGTTACAAACCTCCCAACTGCTCTCGAAAATAAAGTCTGGTACCAATCGCTTTTCTATCATTAGCAACCCACAATTTCTTTTATTCGGGCGCAAAGGTACAACAATTTATGTTAAAAAGAAAGCTTTTGTGCTTTTAATATATAAATGTATAAGAGTTGCGTTACAACGTAACGCTATTTTTACTATCTTTGGTGGAGTTTTAACGGCTTCACAAGCATAAATGGAAAACCACAGAGGAAGAACTGCGAAACCTTGCAGGCGGACTTTGTCAACACTTGCCGCAATGTTTGCCATCGTCACTGCAGTCCTTGGGCAGCAACCCTGGAAGCTCTGGCTGCATTGCCAGGAGGAGAACATCAACCTGCGCCTCGACCTTTATGAGGAAAGTATTGAGGTGCCTGGGTTGGAGGCTTTCGGGCCGATGAACGGCTACCTCGACGGCAACATCTACGGCGTGTGGTATGTGGTGGGCTACGACATCAAGGACGACAAACTCGCCACCCTGACCATTGCTAACGACCTGGGCAGCGAGGACCAGAAGCTGACACTGGCACAGACTTCCGACAGCACCTACCTGTTGAAGTTCCTTGGCTACAACGCCGTGAAGCGTGCCCAGGGCAAGAAACTCGTGAAAATACCGTCGGAACTGAAAATGACAAAGACTAAATAATCTTATATAAACCACGGATTAAACAGATTAAACGGAATTATCTGCAGCCTATAAATCTGCTAAATCAGAATAGAATTACACGGATTATATGAACATAAAGAATCTGCTAAATCAGTTTAATCTGTAGTATTATTAAACTTAAGATGTTAAATAAGAAATACTTCCTCGCCGCTCTTGGCGGCATGGTGTTCGGCATCGTGCTGGTGCTGGCGGCTTTCTATACGGCTGGGGCCACCTCGACCAACGAGTCCTGCGCGGCTTGTCACGTTCATCCCGAGGCTGAGACAAGCTGGAAGCAAAGCGTACACTTCAGCAACAAGAGCGGCGTACAGACGAACTGCGTGGAATGTCATCTGCCGCCATCTGGCACAGCCCACCACTATTGGGCAAAGGCAAAGATGGGCTTGCACGACCTTTGGATGCACTGGACGCACGACAAGGAGGAGCTTGACTTCGAGAGCAAGCGTACTGTGGAATACGCGCCGAACATTGTCTTTAACAGTTCTTGCAAGAAGTGCCACACGAACCTCTTCCCGCAGGGCGTCACGGACGACGGTGTGGCAGCACACCTCTATTATGAGGAGAATGAGGAGAAGCTGGACCTGCAATGCGTAAGCTGCCACTTGGACGCGGGGCACTTCCTGCCTGGCTACAAGCATGAGAAGATGATTTCTGCTCCTGTCGATACCACCGGCCCTGTCTATACGGAGCCTGCCTCGGTGACGTCCTTTGCCAATTACACAGAGACAATCCCCGGCACGCGCGCCTCCATCAGCATGATTGCCGTGCCTGGCGGCAAGTTCACGATGGGCAGTCAGAAGGGCGACAAGTTCAGCCGTCCTGACGAATACCCTGCCCACGAAGTGACGGTCTCGCCGTTCTTCATGGCCGAGGTTGAAGTGACCTGGGACCAGTATTGGGCGTTCTACGTTGAGACGATGTCGGAGGGGCGCACGAAGCCCGAAACCATCTACGCCAACAACAGCCGGCCCGATGTGGATGCGGTGTCCGGTCCTACCCCACCCTTCGGGATGCCTGACCAGGGCTGGGGCATGGGCAATCGTCCGGCAATCACGATGACGCACTATGCCGCAGAGACGTTCTGCCAATGGCTAAGTCTGAAGACAGGCCGACACTACCGCCTGCCGACGGAAGCCGAGTGGGAGTACGCGGCACGCGGCGGCACGGACACGCCCTACTTCTTCGAGGGCAAGCCTTCCGCCTATTCGAGCGAAGGGCTGTGGAACAGCATCTTCGGCACCGACACGACGACCATCAATCGCTACACCATCTATGCCCTCAACAGCAAGAACCGCACGCAGGAGCCTTCGCGCGTCGCCGCCAATCCTTTCGGCCTGCGCAACATGCTGGGCAACGTCATGGAGTATTGTCAGGACTGGTATGCTGAGGATGCCTACATGAAAGCCGAGGCTGTCAACCCCAAAGGCCCTGCCACAGGCACCGACTATGTGGTGCGTGGCGGCTGCTACAACGACGATGCCAGCGAACTGCGCTGTGCCGCCCGCCGCCACAGCGACTACGAAGCCTGGCTCAAGACCGACCCGCAAAATCCCAAAAGCATCTGGTGGCTGAGCGACATCAAAGGCATCGGCTTCCGCATCGTCTGCGATGATTTCACCAAAGAATGAACCTCGTAACAACGAAATAACGTCATAACGAAATAACAATTAAAAGAAAAGCTATGAAAGAAAATGGATTGAGCAGGCGCCGCTTCCTGACTGGCGCTGCAACAGTCGGAGCTGCTGCAGTGGCCGCTCCCGCATTGCTTGCCAGTTGTTCTGGTGGAAACAACAAGCTGACTCCTCTTAAGAAGGAAGGCGAATACTATGTGCCCGAACTGCCCGACAAGGCTATCGAGGGCCGCGAATTGAAGGTGGGCCTTATCGGTTGCGGAGGTCGCGGCAACGGTGCTATCAAGAACCTGCTTGATGCCGCCGACGGCATCACCGTAGCAGCATTGGGCGACGTCTTTACCGACCGCCTGAACAGCGTCCGCGAGCGTCTTATCAACGAGCGCGGCCAGGAAGTGCCTGAAGACAAGTGCTTCCTCGGCTTCGATGCCTACAAGCAGGTCATAGACTCTGGTGTCGATATGGTCATCCTCACCACACCTCCTGTCTTCCGTCCAGAGATGTTCAAGTATGCCACGGAGAAAGGTGTGCACTCTTTCCTCGAGAAGCCCGTCTGCATTGACGCCAAAGGCTATCGTTCCGTCATGGCAACCGCAAAGCTGGCTCTGGCAAAGGGCTTGAGCGTTGTGGTCGGCACACAGCGTCACCATGAGCGTCGCTACGTGGAGGCCAACAAGCAGATACAGGCTGGACTCATCGGTGAGATTACCGGCGGCAATGTCTATTGGAACCAAGGAAAGCTGTGGTACCGTCAGCGCGAAGAAGGCTGGACGGACATGGAGTGGAACATCCGAGACTGGGTGAACTGGAAGTGGCTCTCAGGCGACCATATCATCGAGCAGCACGTACACAACATCGACGTCTTCCTCTGGATGAGCGGCTTGAAGCCCGTCTCTGCCACGGCATTCGGCTCACGCCAGCGCCGCGTCACAGGCGACCAGTACGACTTCTTCAGCACCGACTTCACAATGGAGAACGGCATACACATGCATTCGATGTGCCGCCAGATTGACGGTTGCAGCACCAAGGTGAGCGAGTTCATCCAAGGCAGCAAGGGCTATTGGAACAGCGAGACAAACGAAATCAAGGACTTTGAGGGCAACATCCTCTGGAAATACGACGAGGAGAGGCTTCGCCAAGAGTTCCAGTTGTATGATCCCTACACTTTGGAACACGTTGATTGGGTAAACCACATCCGCAAGGGCACAGCCCACGAGGAGGCCACCGACTGCGCCATCTCCTGCATGGCAGGCATCATGGGACGCGAGGCTGCCTACACCGGCAACACCGTGACCTGGGACGAGATGACACAGTCAGCGCAGGACTTCCTGCCCGAAAAGCTTGAATTCGGCCCGCTCGACCTCGCTGCAATGACAGTGCCGGTGCCGGGAAGATAAATAATATAGCGATGCAACGACGCAATTTCCTATTAACATCTATGGCTGGTGCTGTGGCTGTGGCTGCGGCTGCGGCACTGGCTCCGGCAAACATGTTAGCTTCCCGTGCACTCAAGGCAAAGGAAAAGAAGTCCGCCACCCCGCTCAACCTGTGCTTTCAGGAAGGCATCGCCACTGGCGCCACGTTGGAGGAGAAGCTTGATTACATGGAAAGTCTGGGGATAACAGGTCTTGAGGTGAGCGGACGCGGCCTGGCCGGTCGCGTAGATGAGATAAAGAGTGCACTAAAGGGGCGCAACATCCGTATGGCTGCCATCTGTGCAGGCTTTGGCGGGTTCATTCTTGCCGAGGACGAACAAAAGGACAAGTTCGACCGCACGATGCGCGAAATCGTGGAGGCTGCAGGGAAAATCGGCTCATGCGGCGTCATCATGGTGCCTGCCTTCAACTGGCAGTCGCCTTGCCGTCCGCACACGATGGACACACGCAACTACCTATGCGAGCAACTGCACGAACTGGGCGAGTTCGCCGTCCAATGTGGCACGACCGTCATCCTCGAACCCCTGAACAGGAAGGAGTGCTTCTACATGCGACTGGTGTCCGATGCTGCCGCCATTGCCCGCGATGCCGACAGCAAGGGTGTGAAGGTCATGGGCGACTTCTGGCACATGCAGGAGGAGACATCCGACTATGCCGCCTTCATGTCAGCCGGAACAGAATACTTGCAACACGTGCATATCGCCAGCCGCGGCCGTCGCAAGATGCCTGGAGAGGACGGCGAGAAGGACAACTACCGCGACGGCTTCCGTGCCCTCAAGGAGTTGGGCTATCAAGGTTTTGTCAGCTTCGAATGCGGCTGTGCCGGCGACCGCGCCACAGTCCTTCCCGCCGCCGTCGAACTGCTCCGCAAGCAGTGGGAAGAGGCATAGCGATTTACTTGTCGTCGTAATGGCCTCCTACCTGAATGACAAGAACTGTCACGACATCGTCATAGATGTCATATATAATCCTGTCATGAGCAGAAAGGCGCCTTGGTTGCTCATACATGTATAATCGATTGCTCATACATGTATGAGCAATCGATTATACATGAACAAGCAAACATTTGGATGAGCAAGGCAAATAGAGTCAATTCATTGCTATATTTAGTTAGACACAGGGTGGTTCTATTTTCTCTTTTTGCCGAAGAGGTCTGAATGCGTTCCTGTAGCTATGAGAAGAAGAATTAATTCTGTATCATTCTGCTTCCATATCAACAACCAATTAGGCTCTATATGACACTCCCATGCACCTTCATAGTCGTTACTCAACTTATGCGGCTTATACTGGGATGGCAGAGTACCTGTCTCTGAAAGGATATTGAGAACCTCCTCAAGTTTCGTGTCATCGAGGCCGCGCTTCATGCACAACTTGTATTGTTTCTTGAAACGGCCAGACAATTGTATGTGGTATTTCATGAACGCAGATAGTTCATCACATCCTGTACGCTTCCAACCTCAACGACATTCCCTTTGCGAACTTCTTCAAAGGAAAGTTCCAACTCCGAAGGAACCTTTTTAACACTGATATGCTTCACTCCATCGACTAACTTCAGGAGCGACTTTATACGCGACGCGACTGATGAGTCCGCAATCTCCAAAGTCATCAGTGTGGTCTGTGGTCTTGTAATTATCGTCTGCATAACATTATATATAAATATAATTCTGTTGCAAAGATACGACTTTTCGTTTAAGATGCCAAACATATTGACACAAAAAAAACCTCGGCGAGTGCCGAGGTTTTTTTATAGGCTGGTTGTGTTGAATTACTTAACAGCAACCTTTTTGCCGCTCTGGATGAAGATACCCTTCTGAGCCTTGCTAACACGCTGGCCAGCGAGGTTGTAAACAGGAGCGTTAACATTGTCAGCATTGATGCTGTTGATGCCAGTGCCTTCGCCAATAGTCAAGTTGAAGGTTGTCTCCAGCTTTGTAAACTCTCCACTTACACCATAAGAACGACCGTCGTTGTTTTCTTCCGTAACATTGAAGTCAGCCATCTCTGCCGCAGGAACACTTGGTGCAGAATAACTAATGTTGTACAACCTAACTTCGTAGGTTCCATCAACAGCTGCTACATCTGCAGTAATAGTAGCTTGGAAAGAAAAAATTTCTCCATCTTCCAAATCAAAAGGATACTTGTCGTAAACAGCAATCTGGGGATTTCCATCTTCTGCAAGCTGATAGTCCACGGGATAACCAGGAGCGCGAAGATCGTTCACTGTAGACTGAAGTTTGCCTCTTACAACTTTAGCAGTTACGCCTTCGGGAAAAGCAATACGGAAAGCAATTGCAGCTACAGGAAGAGAGTTCTTCAAGCAAACAGGGATATTAATAGCAGTAGTACCCTTGTCCACCTTAATGTCCTGAACATAAAGTCCATCCTCGTTCTGTGCCATTGCTGCAACACCGCACAGCAAAGCAACCATTGTCATGTAAATCTTTTTCATTGTTGGTAAAAATTATTAAAACGTTTATTATTATTTGTTCACACTTATATTATATCAATTGTTAGTCTGCTGAGCCATCAAAGCCAGGACTGCCACTACATCAGAAATATCAGTAACGCCATCTCCATTCACGTCAGCATCTTCTTTTGCTGCCATTTTTGCCAGAACTGCTACAACATCAGAAATGTCCACGGAACCATCTCCGTTTACGTCACCCTTCTTAACAGGCTCTGTGCCTTCTTCGATAGTCCAAGTGAACTCCTTCAAGGGACAATTCACA
>CAMZAE010000002.1 GCA_947304115.1 uncultured Prevotellaceae bacterium
TCTTGCGTTTTGGCGATGCAAAGTAAGTCACTATTTTACGAACAGCCATAAAATTCGTGCTTCAACAGGCCGATATTATAATTGCTTAAGATTCGAGTATGATTTTGCAGGAAAAATCATACTATAAAACTCACATACAATGATTTATGGCGACAGAACAAAAGAACATAGAAACCAACACGGAAGAGATGCTAAAAGCATAAAAAAGCCCCCGAAAACTCGGAGGCTTGATAAAGATAAATATAGAGGGTTAAATGGCTGTTATGCTTTCTTTGGGCGCATCTACAGCATCAAGATTATCGATGTGAATAACATCGGCAGCATTACGTTTGCTCTTGTCAACAATGTGAGCATAAATCTGAGTTGTTTTCACGTTGGTATGTCCAAGCATTCCCTTGATGGTATAGATATCTGTGTCATGTTCAAGCTGTAGGGTGGCAAAGGTGTGACGACTGCAATGGAATGTGATATGCTTTTTGATGCCCGAGGCTTCAATCCATTTTTTCAATGGACGGGAAATCCAAGAAGATCCTGTCAATCCTTCGAATACTCGTTGGTTTTGTTCACCTCGTTCTCCACATAACGAATATGCCTGTTCATTGATAGGGAGATAATCTACCACATGCGTCTTGCGCTGGGTAAAGTCAACTCGCCATCCACTTCCTGTCTGCGCTATTTCTCCCCATGTGAGGTCTTGGATGTCACACAGACGAACACCTGTGAGCACAGCAAAGAAGAATGCACGTTTCAATACTTCGTTCTCACATGGAGTCTTGGCCAGCATCTCTGCTTCCTCAAGTGTAAGTGTCTCTCGCTTAACCTTTACATCGGGGATGCCCTTTACTTTGGCTGCAATATCAACAGTCAGGTATTCGTCAATGAAAGCACGATGCAAACCAGCCTTAACGATTGCGAAATAAGTGGCGGCAGAATTCTGAGAGAGTGTGCCGCCCTTGTTTCCTCCTTGCGGGGCAGAGAGCATGAACAATTTGATGTCTTCAAGCAACTTTACAGAGATTGTTTTGAACGGGATAGGCTTGCCCTTAGAGTAGATGGACAGCAGTTTACCTACACGAGTCCAGTTGACAATGATAGAATCTGAACTGTTTGGGTGGCACTTGTAGATGATGCTGTTGAAGTAAGCAATGAAATCCTGTTCCGAACGTTCGTTCTGAGCAATCATTTCCTGCTCTCTGTCGGAAAAAACCACAGCAGTATCGTACTCCTGCTGACGCAAGGCTCGTACCTTGTCGGCATATCTACATGCCTCCTTGTCCAACTGCGAGACGCATTGGATGATGCCGTTGGAATCCCGCTTCGGTTTGTACTTGTAGTTACCCTCGGTGTCAATACCTGTTATGGCAGTCGTGTCCCAGATGGGAGTAGTAATAGTACGGTTAACTGCTTCAATGACTCTCTTTGGCTTAGTGCTGCCAGGATTACGAACTGGGTACGACTCTGTGTAGAGGTACCACTCTTCACGGTAGTCCGATTTGCGGAGCTTGACCGTTACTTTGGTGTGTAATAAAGGTTTTCTCATAATTCTTCTGATTTATATAAGTTATCAATTTCTTCTTTTGGAACATACACATAGTTGCCAATCTGACGGGAGGGAATGGAGTACTTCCTGACATGTGCCCATACTGAACTGTCGTTGATGTGATACTTCTCACAGACTTCTCCGATGGTATAACAGTCCTCGGGTTCAAGGCTGTATAGTTTCTTTTGTGGAAGTTCTTTGGCCTCTTTCAAATCCCGTCTGTAATGAAACAACAAATCCAATTCCGAACGCTTAAAACGCATCAATCTTGTGCCTAGATTAATACATGGAATCTTACCTAACTTGGCTAAACGATATAGTGTACTGCGCTCAATCCCGTATAAAGCAACAACTTGGCGAGCTGTCAGATACTCTCGGATATCAGGCACGTTCTGCGCATATGTAACAAATAAGGCTTCTTTTTTCTCTTTGTCCTTCTTACGCTTGTTTGCTACTTTGCTGCATTTCGGAGAGCAGTAAACACTGTCTAATGTCTTAATAATAAAGACTTTGCCACAAATCGGGCACTTCCTTTTGATTTCAATTTCTAAATTTGCCATGTTTTCTACTTTTAAGTTTTACTAAGTCCTATACGTATGTTTAAGTATGTTTATGTCCAACCTTATCTACCATTAAGTCTTGCTACAAGCATGTAACAAAAAAGCCGTAAAAAAAGGCAGAATAAGCACATAGAAAACATGAGCCCATAAAAAGCAAATGGCGTGTAACTCATTGAGCTACACGCCATTTGATAGTGTTTTGTTATGTCTTTACTTATGCGTCTCATTTGACCTCCTCGAAGTCGGCGTCTTGGATGTCGGGGCCTTGGTTGCCGCCGTTGTTGCCGCTGTCGCCGGGGTTGGTGCCTGCGCCGGTGAAGCCGCCGTTCATGTCGGGACCAGGCTGAGGTCCTGCCTGCTGCTGGGCTTGGTACATCTTGCCTGCTGCTGTCTGCAGCTCGTTCATGGCTGCGTCAATGGCTGCGAGGTCTTGTGCTTGATGAGCGGTCTTGAGCTTTGTTACGGCTGCCTCGACTTCGCTCTTCACGTCGGCAGGAATCTTGTCGCCGCTCTCCTTGAGCATGTTCTCGGTCTGGAAGATCATGCTGTCGGCCTGGTTGAGCTTGTCAACCTTCTCGCGTTCTTTCTTGTCGCTCTCGGCGTTGGCCTCTGCCTCAGCCTTCATGCGCTCGATTTCCTCCTTAGAGAGGCCGCTGGAGGCGGTAATCGTGATGTGCTGTTCCTTGCCTGTAGCCTTGTCCTTCGCGCTGACATTAAGAATGCCGTTGGCGTCGATGTCGAAGGTCACTTCAATCTGAGGCACGCCGCGACGTGCGGGAGCGATGCCGTCGAGGTTGAACTGGCCGACGCTCTTGTTCTGGCTTGCCATGGGGCGCTCGCCTTGCAAGACGTGGATGGTGACGGCTGTCTGGTTGTCCGCTGCGGTGGAGAAGATTTCGCTCTTCTTGCAGGGGATGGTCGAGTTGGCTTCGATGAGGCGCGTCATCACGCCGCCCATCGTCTCGATACCCATTGACAGAGGTGTCACGTCGAGCAGAACGATGTCGCTCTTGTCGCCTGCCAGAACTGCACCCTGGATGCTTGCACCGATGGCAACCACTTCGTCGGGGTTCACGCCCTTGCTGGGTTCCTTGCCGAAGAAGTCGGCCACGAGCTTCTGCACTGCTGGAATACGTGTGGAGCCGCCCACGAGGATGACCTCGTTGATGTCGCTGTTGGAGAGGCCTGCGTCCTGCATGGCCTTCTGGCAGGGAGCCTTACAAGCCTGGATGAGGCTGTCGGCCAGTTGCTCGAACTTGGCACGTGTGAGGCTCTTCACGAGGTGTTTGGGCACGCCGCCCACTGCCGTGATGTAGGGCAGGTTGATTTCTGTGGTTGTGCTGCTTGAGAGTTCTATCTTTGCCTTCTCTGCAGCTTCCTTCAGGCGTTGCAACGCCATTGGATCTTGCTTCAGGTCGATGCCTTCCTCTGCCTTGAACTCACCTGCCAGCCAGTCGATGATGACCTGGTCGAAGTCGTCGCCGCCGAGGTGTGTGTCACCGTTGGTGCTGAGCACCTCGAACACACCGCTGCCGAACTCAAGGATAGAGATATCGAAGGTGCCGCCGCCAAGGTCGAAGACTGCGATCTTCATGTCCTTGTTGGCCTTGTCAACACCATAAGCCAGTGCTGCTGCGGTAGGCTCGTTGACGATACGCTTTACATCGAGGCCTGCAATCTGTCCGGCTTCCTTCGTAGCCTGACGCTGAGAGTCGGAGAAGTAGGCGGGTACGGTGATAACGGCCTCTGTAACTTCCTGCCCGAGGTAGTCCTCGGCTGTCTTCTTCATCTTCTGCAGAATCATGGCGCTGATTTCCTGCGGTGTGTAGGCACGGCCGTCGATATCCACGCGAGGCGTGTTGTTGTCGCCGCGTACTACAGAGTAAGGTACGCGCGAGATTTCCTTCTGCACCTGGTCATAGGTCTCGCCCATGAAGCGCTTGATGGAGAAGATGGTCTTCTTCGGGTTTGTGATGGCCTGACGCTTGGCAGGGTCGCCCACCTTGCGCTCGCCGCCATCAACGAATGCTACGATAGAGGGGGTTGTGCGCTTGCCTTCGCTGTTGGCAATAACAACGGGTTCGCCACCCTCGAATACGGATACACAACTGTTAGTGGTACCCAAGTCAATTCCAATAATCTTTCCCATAGTAGTATTGTTTTTAATTGTTTTTCGTTATGATGTTATGTCGAGACTCTATACTTCGACACCCTTATCATACAAAGCGCGTGCCAAAGCCTGCCATGCTGTCACGAATATGACAAAAACTGCCAATCGAGAGCGGGCGATGTGTCAGTCGGCGAATGGTAACGTGCCGATCTGCTCGTATTCCCGCGCTGCATATTGGCCGGAGCAACGCTTCATTGGTTGCTTGTACATGTATAATCGATTGCTCTTACATGAACAAGCAATTGCTTATACATGTACAAGCAAAGACTTGGACAAACCAGGTCGAAAAATATCTGTTCTTATCTTAGCAGTGCGTTACTGCGGGGTTTACCATCGGAACAGATGGATTATGAACCTTTTTCCTGTCTTTGCGGGGGCGTTGAAACTATATTTATCCAGTAACCGACAAAAAACTTTGTAAAATCATCCGCCGTAAAGAAAAATTCCGTAACTTTGTCTTTGTTAAAGTGTAGCGTTTGGAACTATTTTTTGGAACTACCTTTTTAAGAACCGAAGGCACATGGAACAATAAATAGTAAATGACTAAGTGGCAAATAGTTTTGTGAAAAAGCTTCTTCTTGCACTTATGCTGTTAGTTAGTACAACAGCAATGGCTCAGGTTGACAACTATTGTCTGGAGTTTGAACCGTCAGGTGTTGTTAATTTAGGTATAGTTAGCGGTCTTCCTGAAACAGAGGGGGACTATACCCTGCAATTTTGGTTCTGTCCAACGCAATGGATACCGAAGGCGGCACTGGTTCGTAGCAACACCTTCAGCATCAAACTGGGGGATGAACATACCTTGGTGCTGAATGACGGAAATAACCACTTGACCATCACCGATAGTCGCATCGGACAGGACAAATGGTGTCATGTGACCGTGCGGGCAGACAAAGCCAACAACCAAACAAAGGTTACGCTCAACGACGCAAAGACCTATACCCTGGAGCAGTATCTTTCGCTGCCAGCAAAAAACAATTCGTTGTGGCTTGGCGGCAACTACAAGGGTCGCATGGACGAGATTCGGCTGTGGGAAACTCTGCTGCCTACTGATTACGACAGTTTCTACAACAACACGTTGAACAAACTGCACCCTCAGTGGTCGTCCCTGCTGGGTTATTGGAAAATAGATCAGGAACAGTGTGCAAATGTAATCAATTTCAAGTACGAGACTGTCAAGGGTACACAGGCAACCTCTGGCCTGCATGGAACGATGTCAACCAGCGGTGTGCAGAAAGTCAAGTATGCCGACAACCCCCAGATGAAATATCGGATACACATGGCATATGACAACCTGGCACACACCTTTAGAAGGGGTTACGACAGCGATCACTATGGTTGTTTAAGTAACTTTATATCGATACTGGGCATAACTACTGACAAAAACGGCAATGCCTGGTTCGAGGCTGCCGTACACAAAGGTACTTTCAGTGAAGGGGCTGAGTATCTGGAATCGTTCGGTTCGACGACTAACAAGCGTACAGGCCTGTTGCATCTCACTACCGAGCAGGCAACGATGACTCTGCCGCAGAACATCATTCCGGCTGATGCTACGAACTTCACACTGGAGTTCTGGCTCAACATCGACGAGTGGAAGGAAGGGGCTAAGGTCATGTCCAAACGTGTGGACGACAACAATTTCATCGAAATCACCCTGGGTGCAGCCAATGCCGACGGTGCCTCTGGCTCCATCTACCTGCAATACAACGGGGGAGCGAAGACTCAGATGCAGGCATGGAATGGTTCGGATAAGACATCTGTTTTCGGCACTGGCAGCAACTGGTATTTCTTCGCCATTACCCAACAAGACTTCCCCGATTTAGCAGGTGGAGCAATAGGTTTAGGTTCTGCACCCATGATTCTGGGCGATGGATTGAAGTGCAAGTTTGACAATGTCGCCACATGGAATGTCACCCGTACCGAAGCTCAGATTACCAGCGACCGCAACGGACCCGAGATGCCCGCCCCGGGAGTAAAACTCGATCAATGGAGCTTTTATAACAAAATAGGCTACTACCGTTTCGACAAGCCGCATAACCTGGGCTTCGACTCATACTCGATGCCAGGTTATTTGGACTACATGAAAAACACTGCCGGCAACCTGCGCGGACAGCGCTGGCTTGCTACAGCCACGCAGCCCTCCGATGGTACGCTGGGCACAGCCGTAGGCAGCGATGCTACCCGTAAACGCATGGCCGCAGCTCTTGCCGCCTGTGCCAACCAGGAGGGCATTGACGGTATCGACATCGATTTTGAGTGGCTTTACGACCAGGCAGGTTGGCGCAAAATCGGCCTTATGCTCAAAGAGTTGCGTCCGCTGCTGGACGAGGGCAAGATAATATCGGTCAGCATGCACAACGTTACGTACAACTTCCCGCTGGATTTGATGCAATATGTCGATTATTTCAATATCCAGCAATACGGACCGCAGTCAACACACTCATACTACAACACATTTGTAAACTATACGAACAAAATTATCAATTGGGGCGTGCCGAGCAGCAAATTGTTACCTTCGTATGCAACAATCAGCGACAATGGCGGAGGAGCGGGTACTATCGGCTACAATTGGAATGCCGGCAACATTGCAGATGACCAAGAGTCCTTTGTATATAACGGCAGTAACTACGTTATGAACTCCTTGAATCAGGTTGTCGATCGCACACGCTTTGCACGTGACAATGACCTGGCTGGTATCATGTATTGGGATATCTGCAACGACTTAACCTCAACCAATTCACGATCTATGGCCCGCAGATGTTCGTATGTAATCAATGCCAACGTACATCCTCTGATTCAGACCGTCGCTGACGGCAAGCAAGCCTCCAGTCCTGAAAACGACGCTACACCACCTGTTGACACTCCGGACCCCGAGGACCAGGGCGGTATTATCCAGGAACCCATTGAACTGAAAACCATCGATGACCTAAAGGACAACTCTATGGCTGTCAACATTATCAACACCAAGGGGTTGGGCATCATATACAGCAACCCGGCAAAGACCAATATATGGCTGGGCGAAAGCAGCAATGCGGCAATGGCGCAAAAGGTAGATCACGACAGCGACAACGCTTCGTGGATGATTATGCAGAAGAGTGGGAAATGGTATATCTATAATGTGGGCCGAAAGGAGTTCGCCAAATTGCCAGAATATAACAATGGTACCAATCCGGCAACATTCAGTGCCAATCCGTTGCCTGTTGAGATAAAATGTGACGAAAACGGCACATTCTGCTTCAAACTGGAAGGTCAGACCCACGAAAGGTCCTGGATGTGCGCCTCGCCGCAGATTAACGGCAAGCCCGTGTGCCAATGGACCGAAACAGACAACGGTTCGACTTGGCAGATTGTCACAGTTCCGATGGTAGATGCCGCATCTGCCGCCGCAACCGCCAATGCCATACTGCAACAGGCAGAAGACGCGGAAGCTTTCGATGCGGCAAATCAGATTTTTGCCCTCTCGGAAATAGAGAACGGTCAGGTATATACCATCAAGAATTCTTCAGGCTTGGGCATTATCTACAGCAACCCGTCCAGTAGCAACTTGTGGCTGGGTGAGAGCAGCAACTCAACATTTTCGGCGGCCGTCAACCGCTTCACCGAGAACAGCATGTGGCTTATCATAAATTGTGACAGCCAGTACTACCTGTACAACGTAGGCCGCAAGCAGTTTGTCCGCATTCCCGTATTTAATGTGGTCAGCCAACCATGCACATTCCAAAATGAGCCATTTGCCTTGGAGATGACACAGCAGGCAGACGGATTTACTTTCCGCGAGAGTGGCAGCAGTGCCGAGAAAGCCTTTATGTGCGCTGCTCCGCAGAATGCAGCAAAACCAGTTGCACAGTGGACCATCAATGACGCGGGCTGCCACTGGATGCTGATTCGCGTTCCAGACTACTATGCAGAAGAAGCCCTTGCTGAAGCAATGGAACCCATCATAGCAACCGGGATTACGACAGTCACATCCGAAACACAACCTGGGACCGAATCCATATATACCATCAGCGGTCAGCGCCTCAGGCAGGTGCCGTCACACGGAATATACATCCAGAACGGACGCAAGCTTATCCGTTAAAGACAGACTGCCAAGACCTTCTACTGGTTATATACAAACAGGGACCGCTTAATCGGCGGTCTCTGCTTTTTCCGGACTTCGTTATTTCGCTTTGTTTTCATTTCACTGCAAACTTCTGTCCCTTGACTACGTATATGCCTTGGGGCAGGCTCTTCTTCGCTGCGTTGATGTTGGTCTGCGAGATGACGAGTGTGCCTTGGGCGTCGTAGATATCTACAATGGCATTGGTGGCCTGAAGCTTGTCGATGCTTGTCTCGATGTCGTCAAGACTGGTGACATGCTTGATTTCGAGAGCAGAAGCGTCGCTGCTCTGCTGGTCCCATGTGAAGCCGCAGCGTGTGGGCAGGAAAGCCTTGTCGCCTTCGGTGCGGATCAGAATGCTTTCGAGGATGTATGTATCCTGCTGTGCGGGGATGCCATAGCGACCTTCAACCTTGAGTGTCTCCCAAGAACTGCCGAAGGTGACGGTGTTACCGGCATTGTCGCTCTTGGTGACACTGCGGAGTGTGGTGCTGACACCTTCGGAAGCTGTCGTGTTGGCACGCAATGTCTGGAACGTGGGGGAGAAGATGAGGTAGGGGACGCCAGCCTCGATGCCCTCGTTTGTGCAGTCGAGGAAGTACATGTTGAGGGTGCTTCCTTCCTGACGAATGGCTTCAAGGCGCTCAATCTGTACGTCCTTTGCTGCAGCCCGAAGCTGTTCTGCACTCAGGTTCATGGGCAGGCAAATGGTGTTGTAACCTGCGAAGAGCGTGCGGTTGAGCACTACGGGCTGTGCATGGTTCTGCAGGACCTCAAGGTTGAGGGTTGTTGCACTGGTATAGATGTTCTTCGCCCTGTTCTGTGCAAAGGCATTGGTGCAAATTGTGGCCGCAGCCATAAAAAGAAGTGTAAAATGTTTCATAAGTTGGTGAGTTTATGAGTTGATAAGTTGTTTTTTTATGGTTTTGTCCTGCAATTTTACTATTTATTTTGTGAATCGCCAAATTCTCAGGCGAGTTTTTCTATTATTTAACATGTGCTTGCCTAAAGATGCTCTACAGAGCGTTTAGGATTCGCTTTTTTTGATATGCACGTCGCGTTGCGGGAAGGGTATCTCGATGTTGTTCTTGTTGAGGGTGTTGTAGATGACCTCCTTGATGCGTGCGGTGAGGGCGAACTTCTCTTCCACCAGCATCCAGACACCGATTTTGAGGTCTACGCTGCTTTCGCCGAAGTCGGCAAAAGAGACGCTGACGGGGATGCTGGTGTCGGCAATGGGCTGGCCTGCCGCATTCTCTTCTTGGCAGAGCGGTGTGATGGCATCGACGAGAAGCCGGCGCACCTGCTCTATGTCTGTTCCGTAGGCCACGCCGATGGGTATCTTGATGAGTTCGTAGCGGTGGTTGCGCGTCATGTTCTTGAAGTTCTTGCTGAAAAGAGCACTGTTGAGGAAGGCAATGACACTGCCGTCGTTAGTGGTAATTTGCGTGCTCTGGTAGGTGATGCTCTCCACCTTTCCTGCTATGCCGTCGCACTCGATGTAGTCGCCCACATGGATGCGTCCCGACATGAGGCTAATGCCGTAGAAGAAGTTCTCCAGGATGCTCTGCATGGCAAAGCCGAGACCTGTGGCAAGGCCTGCACCGACGATGCTGATGCCGTCCTTCGGAACTTGGAAGATGATGAGCACAATGATGATGTAAAGTCCCCAGCAGAGAATGCCGATAATGTTGCGTGCCAGCGTCTTGTTTACCACTGTGTTATCCTCGCTAAGCTGTTTGCGGTAGTGGAGATAGAAACTGCGTATGGCATAGTTGGCGTAGCGGAAGATGAAGAAGAGTGCCGCCGCCATACATACCAAAAAGAGTGAGATGCGGATGATGCCCGTTTGGTTGACGATGTCGCGCATGAAAATCTTCTGGCAGAGGCTCGTCATCTCAAACACTTGTGCCGCCCAGTAGATGCTGACCAGTACGGAGAGAACGGCAAGGATGGGTACCAGTGTGCGGCAGAAGAAATCATAGAACCAGGTTTGCACGATGAAATCGCCCTTTTTCACACGCTTTATCAGAGCCTCACGTTCCTCCTTGCTGGAGGCGTCAATATCAATGTGCTGCAACAGATAGTGTGCCTCGTACTTCTTTGTCAGGTCGTAGATGAAGGTGATGGTCATAATGGCTGCCAGTTGAAACGTCCACCAAATCATCACCTGAACAGCCAGCAGTGTATAGCCTGCCCATGCAGCAATGCAAGAGAAGAGGAGTGCAGCGGTGGTGATGTGTGTGTAAATTTTGTCGAGTATCGGCAGGTACTGTCTGTGGCGTCGTGCCACAAAGTATTGCCAAATGGCAAAGACAAGCAAGATGGGCGGAAAGACGAGGTTGACCAATGCATTCGGGATGAGTACGATGCGGAACAGGATGACGATGAACGCCAGCACCATCAGCGGCATATAAATGATGGCGGCATGACGCATCTGCTCCCCCTTGAGACGGATATACAGGCTTAAGAATATGGCTTCAAGCAACCAGGCGATGTTAATGATAAGCCCTGTGCCCATCTGTATGAAGTTGCGTTGGGAAAAGGCTCTCACCAGCATGACGATAATGGCAAAAAGTGCAATGCCGACCACGTTGTTGAGCATTGTCCGCTTCTCTTTGAAGTCAGGCCCGCGCCATTTCTTCGGCAACAGCCATCGCAACACAGTGTAGCTGATGCCAAGCGAAAGAGCGAGGTAGAATACGAGGAAAATGCTGATGAAGAGCACCGTTGCCCCACGCCACTCGGAATAAAGTCGCTCGTGTCCTTCAAAGGGCTTGTATTTCATGTCGATGGTGGACTTCACCATCATAATCTGCACGGGCAGCGAAGCAAGGATGCTGAAGTAGTTGGCACTGCCGTTGCGGAAGATGTTTTCCTGCAGCAGGCGGTAGCGGCTCTGTGCGTACTCGTCGAGTTCCATAACCTTGTCGCGCACACTTTGATAATAGGCATTCTCTGCTTCGAGGCTTTCCAGGAAGCGCTGCATGTTGTTCCGAATGGTGTCGGCATATTGCAGGCAGGCATTGCGGTCCTTCTGTTGCTCTCTGGTCAGGAAGAGCGGCTCCAGATGCTCTTCTTCCTCCTCGGGAAGGTCTTGGCTCTTCTTCTCCAGAATAGAAATAGACTCCTCGTCCATGTCGTTGCGTGCGATGAGCAGTGAATCTTGCTTCGCAGCCAAGGAGTCGATAGCTTGGAAAAGAATGCTGTCGCTGGCACTGAGGGTGCTGTCGGCATCGATGACTGGCGGCATACGCTTGAGCGAGCGGATAAGGTGGTCGGTGCGCTCTATCTCCTGCTTCAAGCGGGCAATAATTTTATCGTATTGCCGCATCTTGCTGTTGCGGCTGTCAAGGTCGCGTCTCAGGTTTGCAGCCTGCTGGCAGGCATACGCCATGTCAAAGGTGTTGTCGGTGGATTGAGAGTAGAGCATCAGTCCAATCTGCTCGCATTGGTGCATGTACCAGACCAACTGCTTATGTTGCTGCATACCTTGTTGCTCGTAACTTTGCATGAAAGCCTGCTGACGCTCATAGTTGGCTTGCAGTTCTGCCTTGAGTACGCCAAGGGTACGTGCCAAGTCTTTTTCCTTGAGCACAGAATAAGACGAGGAGAAACCGATAAGCAGCAGGGCTGCGGATAAAAATAAACGCTTTGTCATGTGTCTTTGTTATCTTGTCTTAGTGTGTTTTTCTGCGATAGTCGGCGAGGGCGATATGATAGTTGGCCTTAGCTCTGGCAAGGTCGTTCTGTGCCTGACGGTTCAGTGTTTCGGCATCGAGGAGGTCGGTCAGGGTGCAGGTGCTCATGCGGTATTGGTCTGTGGTCATGCGCAGGTTCTCGGCAGCTTCCTCGCAACTGGCTTCGGCAATTTGTGTCTGTTTGTAAGTTTCTTGCAGGTTTGTCCAGGCACGTTCAATGTCAATCTGCAACATCTGTCGTGTATTCTCATGGTCACTTTGTGCTTGCTGAAGTTTTATTTTTTGCCGTTTCATCGCATGACTCCCGCCCCACCAGTCGCTCAGGGGAACAGAAAGCGTGCCAAAGACCAGACCATTGTTTAAGTTGCCAGGCAGGTATGCTTTGGCATTTTCGGAATAACCGCCAAGACCTGTATGATAGCCCATCAGCCCGACACCAAGATGGGGCAGATACTTACCGCGCTCCATCTTCACCTGAAGCTTTTGCGCTTCTACAGCCTTGCCCATCAGTTGTAGTTCTTCGCGAAGGTCGGGCGAGAGGCTCAATGCTCCTCCAGCCACTTCAATCGGCTGTTCCACGGGCTTGTCCTCAAGGACAATGTCGAAACTTTTGTCTGCTTCGGCAGGCTCAATGCCTATTTGTTGCGCAAGCAACAGGCGCAGGACATGGTCGGCATTCTCAAGTTTAAGTCGTGCGCTGGAAAGTTCCTGCTGGCGCAGACGTACTTTGAGCTGTGAGTTGCGTGTCGTGACACCTGCTTTGAGGAAGTTCTCCACCTGTGCCATCACTGCTTCAATCTGTTTCTCTGCTGCTTCTATGGTGTTCAGGTTGTAGCGTACCTGAGCCAACTGCCAGTAACATTCTGTCACCTTCTGCAGCACTTCCTTCTCTGTCAGTTGCTGTTTGAGTGTCATCACATCTCTTTGCACGCTGGCGAGTTTGTTGCCATAGACAATCTGCCCACCAAAGAAAAGAGGCTGGACAAGTGTGGCGGAAACAGCATAGCCTCGATTCAGTTCCGAGATACTGAACGGTGTGCCGACGAGGGGGGCAAACGAGGTGCTGATGGCCGCAATCTCTTTGGGATAGGTGCCATCGGCCTTAACAAGTTCGTCGAAGCATCGGAACGCCATTACGTTGGCACTGATGCGTGGGAAGTAGTTTGTGAATGCCTCTTTCTTCTGTTCCGAGGCAGCATCAATCTCGAATGCTGCATTGCGCAGTTCGTGGTTGTTTTGTCGTGCGCGTTCAAGGCACTGCTCCAAGGTCAACGACTGGGCAGACGCAGAATAATATGCGAGGAATAATATGTGAAATAATGTAACAAGCCGCTTTGACATATAATTATTATTGTGTTTACTCTTTCTTTTGATGGTCATTCAACTTCCAGTACACCACTGGCAGCACGGTCACGACAAGGATCAGCGTGCCGATGCCTCCGGCGAAGATCGTGATGCCGACGGGCATCCAGAACGAAGAACCGCCCAGAATCATGGGAATCACGCCTACGGCTGTCGTGGCAGTTGTAAGGAATATGGGCACCATGCGTCGGCGTCCGGCATCGAAGGCCGCCTCGCGAACCGTTAGCCCCTCGGATATCATTTGGTCGGCATGCTCAAAGATGAGTATCTCGTTTCGCATGATGATGCCCATGAGGGTGATGAAGCCGAAGAGACTGGTCAAGCCAAGCGTGATGTCTGCAATACCGAGGCCAATCATGGCACCAGGCAGGGAGAGCAGAATGGACACCATGCAGACACCTGTCAGGCCAAAGCGTCGGAAGTTGAAGAGCAGGAAGAAGAAGATAATGACCAGAGCGATGCCGATACCAAGTGCCACTTGTGGCACGGTCTCCATGTTTTTCTCCGGCTCGCCGCCTATCTCGTAGCTGACACCAGCGGGCAGTGGGAAGTCCTTTTCGAGTATTGTCTTGATACGGTTCTGTACTGTGGCTGCCACCACGCCACGTTTGTTCTCGGCAGTGACGGTGATGCATCTTATGCCGCCGCGATGCATGATGTGGGTGGGTGCCCATCGTGTCTTGACGCTTGCCACTTGACGTAGTGGTACACTGCTTGTAGGCTGTGCCAGCGGTGTGAGATAGATGTTCTCTACGTCGCTTGCCTGCATTTGTTCTGCCTCTTTGTCGCGCAGAATGACGGGTACTTCATAGTTCCCTTCCCAGAGAGAGGCAATCTGTGTCTTGCCCGTCTGCATGGCAAGCTGCAACTCTGCGGAGGTACGCGATATGCCAAGCTGCGAAGCCGTGACAGCATCGAGCGTTATGTCCATAATGGGCGAGGGTTGGTCGAAATCGGTATGCACCCATTCCAGTTCCGGCATCTGCCGCAAACGCTCCATCAGCCGCTCTGCAGCAAGCTCGATGCTGTCTATTTCGTTGCCATAGAAACGGTATTCATAGGTTGGAACGGGCAAGTAGTCCATTTGTTTGAAGCGGACGTAGGCGCCAGGCCAGTGGTTGCTCAAGCGAGGGGCATATTCGTTGAGCACTTCGAAAGTGGTCTTGATGCTTGTCGTATTGACAATAAGCTGTGCAAAGTTCTTCCCGCCCAACTGCGGTTCATAGCTCATCTGGAAGCGTGGCGATGCACAGCCTACGAAGGTGGTGACGCTTGTGACACGCTTGTCCTTGGAAAGTGAGTCGCGCAAAGCCTCGGTAATGGCTCTTGTCTCCTCCAGGCCAGCTCCTTTCGGCAGGAATATCTCGCAAGCGAACTGGTTGCGGTCGGCAAAGGGGAACTGTCTAATCTTGAGCGTCGGGAAGATGAGGGAAGTGAGGACGACCAGTACTACGCTGCCAATGATTGTCAGCCAGGGATGGCGGAACGTCCAGTTCAGTGCCACTTCGTAGATGTCCTGAACTCGGTCTGTTATGTCGAGCTTGCCAGGTTTCTTTTCCTTGAACTTTGTGATAAGGCGCACGTTGAGTGCAGGTATGATGCAGGCAGCCACGATGAGGCTCACGATAAGGCAGATGGTGATAGTGGGTGGGAAATACTTGATGACATCACCGGCTTCACCTGTCATGGTGAAGAGGATGGGGAAGAAGATGGCGCAGATGCATACGGTAGCCAGCAGCATAGGCATAAAGTATTGCTTGACTGCCATGACAGATGCTTCGCGTCGGTTGATTCCAACGCCCAGATATTCCAGGTAGCCGTCGATGACCACAATGCTGTTATCCACAATCATGCCCAGTACGACGATGAGCGAGGCCAGTGTGATGATGTTCAGCGGAATGCCGACGAGATACATAGTGCCCACACTGATGAATGTAGAGAGCGGAATGGTGATGGCGGCAACGATGGCGCTGCGAATGGGGAAGAGAATCATCATAACCAAGATGATGACAATCATCGACTCGATAAGGTTTATGAGGAAGTCTGTCACGCTTTCTTCCACGACCTTTGGCTGGTCGGTAATGCGAAGCACATCGACATCGGCGGGCAAGTAGTCTTCGCGGAATGTCTTGATGACCTTGTTCACCTCCTTGCCGTAATGCACAATGTTATTGCCTTCTGTCATCTCAAGGGAGAGCAGCACACAGCGTTTCCCGTTGCTCTCTATGTAGTTGTCGCTGGTGTCATATTCCCGCTTTACCTCGGCGATGTCGCGCACTCTCACGATGCGTCCGCTGGCATCGGAGTAGATAATCTGGTCCATTATCTCCTGCTCAGACTGGCGTGTAGTGACAATATGCAGTGGTATGTTTGTCGAGGGTGAACTGACGCTGCCGCTCAGGGTGGTGATGCCTTCGTTGGAGAGTGTGGCAATCAATGCAGCCTGTCCGATGCCGTATGCCGCAAGGCGCTCACGATCAACGTAGATGCTGATTTGTTCCTTCTTTTCTCCGTACTGCCGTACTCCGGCGACGCTTTTCACGCGGCGCAGGCGGTCGGCCAGCTCGTCGCTGTATTCCTGAAGTTCACGATAGGAGCGCTCGTTGCTTTCCAGTGTGATGAGCAGGGCAGAGGCATCGCCAAAGTCATCCTTTACGATGACAGCCACGACGCCGCTTGGCAGTTGGCTCTTGAATTCGTTGATGCCATGCTTCATCTTGTTCCACACAGGTTGCAGGTTGGTGAGCCGGGCGTCGAAGTTGACCTTCATAAAGCACATCCCGTTCATGCTCTGTGTGGTGGTCTTTGCACGGTCCACTTCTTTGTATGTAAACACGTAGCGTTCAAGGGGACGTGCCACTTGTGCCTCTATTTCTTCGCTTGTCGCACCAGGCATGACGGCTACGATGACACCCATGCGCATGGTGAAGGGTGGGAACTCGTCTTTTGGCATCATAACGAGACCGTAGAAACCGAAGGCAAGCAGTATGATGGTGATAAGGGCCGTAATGCCGCGGTTTACGAGCGGCCATGCAGCCCAGTGCAGCATGAGGTTGTGGTCAGTTATCTTTCCCATGTATCTTCCTTTGTCTTTAATCCATGATTTCTGAACCTTCGCTGACTTTTTGATAGCCTTCGACAATCACTTTGTCGTCTTCTTTCAGTCCGGAAAGTATAATGATTCGGTCGCCTTGTGCTTGTCCTATTTCCACCTGTTGGCGGTGAGCCTTGCCTTCCTTGTTGAGCCACACGAAATATGTGTCGTCGGCGTTCTGCTGTACGCTGCGCAGTGGCACCGTGACGATTCCCCGCTCGTCATCTTCTGCATCTGTCAGAACATTAACTACCATGCCAGGCAGCAACTCGCCGCCAGGGTTGGACAGAGTGAAGCGGACGTCATAAGTGTGCGTCAGGGCATCGCCTTGCACGCTGCGTATGAAATTTGTGCTGTGGAAAGTCTTGCCGCTGAGCGCTTCGGCTGTGACCATCACTCCTTTGCCGCCCGTTAATGTCGGATTGAAGAATGCAATCTCTTTTTCAGGGACGGAGATTTTTACCTTAACTGTCGCGATGTTCAGGATGGTGCAGACGGGTTGCGAAGGGAGTGCTGTCATACCGTTCTCCATCTGTTTCTTGCCGATGATGCCGCAGCAGGGAGCCAACAGGCGACAGTCCTTCACTGCTTTCTCTGCCATGTCAAGACTTGCCTGGGCCTGGCGGACTTTTGTTTGCACGTTCACCCAGTCGATGTCCGAAATGGACTGCGACGCGTGGAGCACTTGCATACGTTCCTGTGCGTCCAAAGCCTGGTCGAGTGCTGCCTTGGCAGCCTGACGGGTGTTCTCGCATTGTGTCTGGTCCATTTCTGCGATGAGCTGTCCTTTTTTTACAGATTGCCCTTCCTCGACATAGACTCTGCTCACGGTGCCCATCCCTGTAAAGCTGACGGGCGTACTGCTGTCTTCCTCTACTTTGCCCACATAGTGTTTGCCAACGGCGACTGTGCTTGCACAAACCGTTTCGGTGGTGACACTCAGCGCCTCTATCTGATAACTTTTCTGGCTTTTCTCACATGCAGCCAACGACAGCATTGCGATTGTCAGCAGGGCGACAGCAAATGTTTCATTCTTCATGCTTTGTTCTTTATTATAAATTGCGGGTGCAAAATTATTGCTTTTTCCCCACATAACGTATAAAGAAGTGTCGCAAAGCTTGTCCTATTTCTCCACAAAAACCTTCGCATTGCGAAAAAAAGAACAAAATTATGCCAAAAAGGTCACAATAATTAAATGAGAACAGCTATCTTTGTGGGCAGAAAAAGGACAAAAATTATGGAGAAACTGGATTTCAGCGCTATTGTGGATAGTAAATACAACTTTCACTGTAATGAACATATAGCATTGTTCTCTGATTTCGAAGAAGTTCGCAACCATGGTATCTCGGATGTCCTGATAGAGGGCTTTCTTTTTGCTGTGGTGACCCATGGTCAGGCTCAAATCTCGGTTGACGAGAAGACATATCAACTGGAGGAGGGCGATGTCATCACTTGTAAGCCGCGCAACATTTTCGAGCGTAGCATGATGAGTATGGACTTTAATGCCCTTGTGCTGTTCCTTTCGCCGGAGTATGTGGCGCAACTCTCTCAGATGGTGCGTATGGAGTGGACGTATTCTATGTTCTCCATTTCCCATAAGATTCTAAAAGCCGATAAAATGGCAGTAAATCGCTTTAGGCTATACTTTGACTTGTTGCGAAATCATCTCTCCAGCCCTGATTCGCCCCACAAGGAACTCAGCCTTCGCCTACTCTTGGCATCAATGGCCTACGACCTTCACGATCTTCATGGATTCCAGAACGAGGAACTGCTGCGTCAGACCTATAGCTCAGGCGAGAACATACTACGCCAGTTTATGCAGCATCTGCACGACTCGTCCAGACCTTATCTCAACGTGAACGAGTATGCCAGCCTGTTTAGCATTACGCCGAAGTATTTTTCAAGTGTGTGCAAGCGGCTCACGGGAAAGACGGCGAATCAACTAATTAGCGATGAAATCGTGCGTTCTTCACAAATAATGTTGCGCGACAGCAGTAAGAGTATCAAACAGATTGCTGCGTTCTTGGGCTTCAAGAACCAATCGCATTTCGGCCGCTTTTTCCGTCTTCAAACAGGTCTTTCGCCCCAACAATACCGTGAAGGTAAGGTGTTGTAGCCAGGTATTGTGCTTTTTTATAAACCATCTGTAAGGTGCTTTATCCTCCTTCGTTAACCCTTAAACTCCATTAATTCCCAATCCGATATGAAACGAAATTTAATTCTTTTTCTTCTTTTCCTGTTGACATTTCTGTTGGCCTCGGCACAGCAAAGGTCGTTGTATGATTTGCAGCAGGCCTTTGTCGATTTGCGCTTTGGTATGTTCATCCACTACAACATGCCCACCTATTCCATAGAGGACTGGCCGGACCCTGATATGCCCGTCTCCGCCTTTGCTCCTACAAACCTTGATTGTCGTCAATGGGCCAAGGCTGCCAAGGCTGCAAACATGAGCTACGGCTGCCTTACCACCAAGCACCACAGTGGTTTTTGCATCTGGGACACCAAAACCACTGACTACAATTCCATGCAGTCGCCAGCCCATGTGGATGTCGTGCGCCAGTATGTCGATGCCTTCCGCGAGGAAGGGTTGAGTGTGATGCTGTATTTCAGCATTCTCGACACACACCACCGCATTCGTCCTGGCCACATCAAGCCGAGTCACACTAAGTATATCAAATCGCAGCTTCGTGAACTTCTTACCAACTACGGTGACATCACCGCACTTATCATCGATGGCTGGGATGCGCCCTGGTCTCGTATATCATATGATGAAATACCCTTTTCGGATATATATAATTATATCAAGAGCTTGCAGCCAAACTGCTTGGTGATGGACCTTAATGCGGCAAAATACCCTCGAGAGGCCCTCTTCTACACCGACATAAAGAGCTACGAGCAGGGCGCAGGGCAGAAGATAAGCACCTCGGAGAACCGTCTGCCCGCCCTTGCTTGCCTGAGCATTCAGCGCACGTGGTTCTGGAAGGAGTCAATGCCCACAGACAAGCTCAAGGATGTTCGCTGGCTTGTAGAGGAGAATATACGTCCATACAACAATGCCTATTGTAACTTTATTCTCAATGTTGCCCCGAACCGTGAAGGCAAGATGGACGATAATGCGGTGGAGGCACTGTGCCAGATAGGGCAAATGTGGAAGCACGAAGGCTCCACACAGCCCATTCCCGAATGCGATGCACCCATCACTTTGTGTAACCTCGCCAAGGGCTGCCCCACGGAGTACAGTTGGAGCTATGACTATAAAATCGGTGACTTCGCCAACGACGACAACTTCGACACCTCGTGGATCTCGCACTCAACTGTCAGCGAGCCTTGGTTGGAAGCAGGCCTTAACGGGAAGAAAAGGATTTCGCTAGTCACTATTGTAGAAAAAAGAAAAGGAAGCTTGCAGGCATATCGCATAGAATACAAGCGAGGGAAGTCCTGGCATAAGCTTTTCGAGGGGACAGCCCCGGAGTGTCGTGTCAAGCAACATCGCTTTCCTCCTGTCATGGCAGAAAGAGTACGTATTACTATTACCCGGCATCAAGGCGAGGTCGCCCTTTCAGAAGTTGGCGTGTACTAATAGTGTACAAAATAAAAGAGCCTGTTTCATTTGCCCTTCCTGTTCGGATTATGACGGATTATGAAAGGACGGACATTTTTTTGTTGTTATGTTGGTAATCCAAAGTTTTTTTGTATCTTTGTGTCGTTATTTACACAAATATATATAAAGGAATGGAAAAGATACAAGAACTCACCGAAAAACTCTTACGCGAGGGCGTGGAGAAAGGACAAGGCAGGCTACTTCCCCGAGGATGAGATGGCTGCTGAAGGTGGTAAGGCATTCTATAAATACAGATAACTCTCTCTTAATTCTCTTGGTCAGGCCTCGTGCCTGGCCAAGAGAATATCATAAAAACTTTTTATAATATAAACAGCAATGAGGAAGTTTGTTCTTACACTCATCACCCTTTCCTTTATCATCTGTTCCTGTACAGAGGAGATAGACTCCTCTGCACGTTATGTGTTCTCGGAATACACGGTTGCCAGTTATCTCGATGCACACGCAGACTATTCGCAGTATGTGGAATTGGCAAAGTTGGTGCCTGTGAGTGGAATGAGCGAATCTTCTGTCTATCAACTTTTGACGGCACGTGGCAACTTCACGTGCTTTGCCCCCACCAACAAGGCAATCAACGAATATCTGCAAGAACTGGTGGAAGTGGGGTTGATTAGCGAACCTTTATGGGACGCCTTCACTGACGAAACAAAGCTGGACTCCATAAGGAAGGTCATCGTGCTCAATAGCGTTATTGACGGCGGGAACCTTAAGTCGGAACGATATACGACGGCTCTTATCTCAACACTGACTGGAAAAGAAAATGCAGAGCTTCCTCTACCCACAATAGGTGACCATAAGCTGATTGTCAACAAGAACAAGGATACTCTTTTCTTGGACAAAGACAGTCGACTTGACCTCAGGAATTGCGACATCCCTGCCATCAATGGCATTTTGCATCAGATGCATAAGGTCATTGCGCCGAAGGACGAGTCGTGTGCCCGCTATTTCCAAAACATTCTGGACAAGAAGCTTGAAGGCTATCTGATGTTTGCCAAAGCTATTCAGGCTTGTGGACTGCTTGACACTTTGGGCGCTGTGCGCGACGAGGCTTACGAGTCCTTGTACCAGCAATATGGTGAAGATCTCGACATGAAGGACTATCAGTCGAAGGGCGGCGGTGACATGTCTGCCACTGCCGACGACCCGGATGCTCATGCCCCGGAACACCGCAAGTACGGTTTCACTCTTTTCTGTGAACCCGATGAGTTCTGGCAGTCAAAGGGCATTGATCCCGCTGCTTCGGATGCTATAGAGAAACTGCAAGGCTGGATTGTTGGAAACAACATGTACCTTAGCGATGCAGGTTATGTGGCAAATACAGACTATCGGTCGCCCAAGAATATGTTGCATCAGTGGCTGGTGTATCACATCCTGCCGATGAAAATTCCTGCCAACAAACTTGTATATCATTGCAACGAGAAAGGTTTCAATTCTAGTTCTCCCACGAAACTCTCTATTCCAGTCATGGAATGGTATCCTGTATTTGGCGGTGGTCGCCTAATCAAAATCTATGAGAGTGCGGAGAGCAACGGCATCTATCTTAACAGTTTCCCGGAAAGAAACAGCGGCATAAACGAAGACGGACATGAGAGCTATTGTGCTCCGGAAAAACGAGGCGTCCTTGTCGAGACCAGCAGCGACAAGGCTGTCGTTACAGACATTGTCAATGCTTGTATTTATCCCATAGACAAGCCTTTAGCCTATACCGATGAAACACGTGAAGACTTGGGAAGGGAGCGTATCCGCTTTGACCTCTTCTCGCTCTTCCCAGAAGCTATCACCAACAACATCCGCCGTGCTGACAGCAAGCAGGGCAAGTATCAGCATGTCTTTGTTTCGCTTTACAATAAGTATCAGTATTTTGACAACATGTTCATCCTGAACGAGGAGACGCACTTTATCCATTACAACGGTTACGAGACAGCTTGGGCCAACTATTGTCAGGACGAAGACAAAGCATTCGGGCATTTTGACATTATTTTCAGATTGCCCCCTGTCCCCAAACGCAACACATACGAGTTCCGTTACAAACTGCTTGCTACTGCTGCACGTGGCATTGTACAGGTATATTTTGGCGACAATCCTGACAGGCTGCCAGTGGCAGGTATTCCCATTGATATGACTAAGAACGTGGAGGTGTTCTTTGGCGAAGGTGCCAAATGGGCAGATTTGGAAGACAACGACAAAGATGAGGATCAAATAATTGACATAGACCACAAACTTCGCAATCATGGCTTGATGAAAGCGACGCTACACGAGACAGAAATGACTCCAACGAAGACGGCTCGTTCCAAGAGCAATTGCAGCCGCCATATCATAGTGCGCCAGACGCTCGATCCAAACAAGACCTATTATGTCCGTTTCAAGTCTGTACAGCCAGACCTATCACGTCCAGAACTTTATCTCGACTATTTCGAGTATTGCCCGAAGGAAATCTTTGACAGCCCCGAAAAGCCAGAAGATATTTGGTAAAGCCCTGTGAAAAGAATCTTCCTCCTTTTCTTCCTGCTGGCCGACTTTGCAGCGATGGCACAGCAGAGGTCTGTGTATGAACTTCAGTAGGCTTTTGTGGATTTGCGTTTTGGCATGTTTATCCATTACAATATGCCCACCTGTTCTTTTGAGGACTAGCCGAATCCCGACATGCATGCCTCGGATTTTGTCCCGACGCACCTTGATTGTCGTCAATGGGCCAAGGCTGCCAAGGCTGCAAACATGAGCTACGGCTGCCTTACCACCAAGCACCACAGTGGTTTTTGCATCTGGGATACCAAAACCACTGACTACAATTCCATGCAGTCGCCAGCCCCGGAGTGTCGTGTCAAGCAACATCGCCTTCCTCCTGTCATAGCAGAAAGAGTACGTATTACTATTACCCGGCATCAAGGCGAGGTCGCCCTTTCAGAAGTTGGCGTGTACTAATAGTGTACAAAATAAAAGAGCCTGTTTCATTTGCCCTTCCTGTTCGGATTATGACGGATTATGAAAGGACGGACATTTTTTTGTTGTTATGTTGGTAATCCAAAGTTTTTTTGTATCTTTGTGTCGTTATTTACACAAATATATATAAAGGAATGGAAAAGATACAAGAACTCACCGAAAAACTCTTACGCGAGGGCGTGGAGAAGGGACAGGCTGAGGCCGACCGCATCATTGAGCAGGCAAAGCAGCAGGCAGAGAAGATTTTGCAGGAAGCTCGCCAGCAGGCTCAGGAAATTGCTGCCCAGGCACAGAAGAAAGCCGCCGAGACAGATGCCAACACGCGCAACGAACTCAAGATGTACACCAGCCAGGCTCTCAGTGCTCTCAAGAGTGAAGTCACAAACGTCTTGACCGACGGTGTCGTCAAGGAAGCTGTGGCAGGTCTGACGGCAAGCCCCGACTTCCTCGGACAGTTCGCTGTTGCTATGGCCGAGAAGTGGAGTGCCAATGAACCTGTTGTTATCTCTACCAGCGAAGCTGACAGCCTCAAGGCTTATTTTGCAGCCAAGGCAAAGGCTTTGCTCGACAAAGGTGTGACCATCAACAAGATTAACGGCAAGGACACCCTGCTCACCATTGCCCCAGCCGACGGCAGTTATAAGGTGAATTTCGGCAAGGAAGAGTTCGAAACCTACTTCAAGAACTTCCTGCGTCCGCAGCTTGTTGAAATGTTATTCTAAATGCATAATTCATAATTCACAATTCATAATAAGGCTACGCCCTAAACTGAGCGAAGGAAAACAATTATGAATTATGAATTAAAAATTATGAATTGAAAAAGATGGCCAATTACTATTGCATGATAGCCGGCTTGCCGGACATTGACCTGCAGGACACGAAGCCAGGAATGAGCATCGAGGACATGCGGGAGCAGTGCGAGGAACAGCTCACGCCGCTTGACAAGAAGTTGCTATTTTACTTCTTCCTCCACTTTGACTGCGTCAACCTCGTCAGGCTCCTCAAGGATTCCGAAGCAGAGATTGACCAGTGGGGCAACTTCACGCTCGACCAGTTGCGCGACCTCATCACCAGTGCTACGGAGCTTAACTTCAACGTGCATCGCTATCCTGCCTTTATGAGCATCTTTGCCCGTGAGTATGCCTTCAACAAGGACAAGGCAGGCTATTTCCCCGAAGACGAGATGGCGTACAAGTTCCTTGACTACGCCATCCGTACCTGTCCCAATCGCATGATGCGTCGCTGGTACAAGCTCAACCTCGACATCACCAACATCCTCACTGCCATGCTTGCGCGTGTGCAGGGCTGGAGTGTCGGCGACTTCATCAAGGGCGAGGGCGAGGTGCAGGAAATGATACGCGAGAACAAGACGAAGGACTTCAACCTTGGACACGAGTTAGACTACATCCCTCAATTGATGAAGATTGTCGATGAGGAAGACCCCGTCCGCAAGGAGAAGATGATAGATGCCTTCAAGTGGATATGGCTCGACGAGCGCACCTTCTTCGAGCCTTTCAGCATGGAAGCCGTTTTTGCCTATCTCTGCAAGCTGCAGATGCAGGAGCGTTGGGCAAAGCTCGACGTGGAGCAAGGCAAAGAAACCTTCCAGAAGATAATCGACGACCTCCGCTCAGAGGCACAAGTGCCAGAGGAGTTCTTATAATAATTCACAATTCATAATTCATAGTTATGAGGGATGCCGAGACAAATGCCATAGTGGGTAAAAGCTTTGCTTTTGCTGTGAGATGCGTGAAGCTTAGGAAGTACCTCACAACAGAGAAGAATGAATATGTAATGTCCAAGCAACTGCTGAGATGTGGCACAAGCATCGGAGCAAATGTAAAGGAAGCTTTGCGAGGACAGTCTCGGCCAGATTTCGGCACGAAGATGAATATCTCGCTGAAGGAGGCAAGTGAAAGTGAATACTGGATTGAATTATTGCAAGCAACGGAATATATAACCATTGAGCAGGGTGAAAGCCTGCTTACAGATTGTAGAGAGTTAATTAAGCTACTGACAAGCATTGTCAAGACAACCTTTACCAAGGAATGGGGAAGCTTTGACAGGGCGTAGCTGAATTATGAATTATGAATTAATAATTATGAATTAAATAAAAATGACAAAAGGAATTGTTAGTGGCGTAGTCGCCAACATGGTCACGCTCCGCGTAGATGGACCTGTGCTCCAGGGCGAGATATGCTACATCACCACAGGAGGCGACCGACTGATGGCTGAGGTCATCAAGGTGGTTGGCCAGGACGTATATGTGCAGGTATTCGAGAGCACACGCGGCCTGAAAGTCGGTGCCGAGGCAGAGTTCACAGGCCACATGCTTGAGATTCAGCTTGGCCCGGGTATGCTCAGTCATAACTACGATGGTTTGCAGAACGACCTCGACAAGATGGACGGCGTCTTCCTCAAGCGCGGCCAATACACCGAGGCACTCGATGCTGACCGCCTTTGGGAGTTTGAACCTCTTGCAAAGATTGGCGACAAGGTGCAGGCAAGTGACTGGCTCGGCAAGGTGGAGGAGAACCATCAGCCCTTGAAGATTATGGCTCCCTTCCAGATGAAAGGCACGGCTACGGTCAAGAGCATCGTGGCGAAGGGACAGTACAAGATACACGACACCATCGCCGTCCTGACTGACGAGCAGGGCAATGACATCAATGTCGATATGGTGCAGCACTGGCCCGTGAAGTTCGCCATGACGAACTACCGCGAGAAGCCGCGTCCATTCAAACTGTTGGAGACAGGTGTCCGCACCATCGACACCTTCAACCCCATTGTGGAGGGCGGCACAGGCTTCATCCCTGGCCCCTTCGGTACGGGTAAGACCGTGTTGCAGCACGCCATATCTAAGCAGGCCGAAGCCGACATCGTGGTCATCGCTGCCTGCGGTGAACGTGCCAACGAGGTTGTGGAAATCTTCACAGAGTTCCCCGAACTGGTTGACCCGCACACAGGCCGCAAGCTGATGGAGCGTACCATCATCATCGCCAACACCTCCAACATGCCCGTTGCAGCTCGTGAGGCTTCCGTCTATACAGCCATGACGATGGCAGAATACTATCGCTCGATGGGCTTGCGCGTCCTGCTGATGGCCGACTCCACTTCGCGTTGGGCACAGGCTCTGCGCGAGATGTCGAACCGTATGGAGGAACTGCCTGGCCCCGATGCTTTCCCAATGGACCTCGGCGCCCTCATCTCGAACTTCTACGGCCGCGCAGGTTACGTCTATCTCAACAACGGTCAGGTCGGTTCTGTTACCTTCCTTGGCACCGTATCGCCTGCAGGTGGTAACTTGAAGGAGCCTGTTACCGAGAGCACGAAGAAAGTTGCCCGTTGCTTCTATGCACTCGAGCAAGACCGCGCCGACAAGAAGCGCTACCCGGCTGTCAATCCCATCGATTCCTACTCCAAGTACCTCGAATATCCAGAGTTCGCGGATTATATCAAGGAACACATCAATGATGAGTGGATTCCGAAGGTATTGAAGCTCAAGACACGTATGCAGCGCGGTAAGGAGATTGCCGAGCAAATCAACATCTTGGGCGACGACGGCGTGCCTGTTGATTACCACATCGTCTTCTGGAAGTCGGAGGTCATCGACTACGTCATCCTCCAGCAGGATGCCTTCGACGAGGTGGATGCCGTGACACCCCTCGCACGTCAGGAAGAGATACTCAACCTCGTCACGAAGATTTGCGACAAGGACGACTACAAGTTCGACACCTTCCTTGAGGTCATCGACTACTTCAAGAAACTCATCAACCTCTGCAAGCAGATGAACTACTCCACCTATAAGAGTGAGCAGTACTACGATTACATTTCGCAAGTTGAAAACTTGCTTAATTCATAATTCATAATTCACAATGCACAATTGGCAGGATGAATATGAATTACCCTATGAGATAATAATTACGAATTATGAATTAAAAATTATGAATTAAATAAGTTATGGCAACAGCATTTCAGAAAGTATATACAAAGATAAGCCAGATAACAAAGGCCACTTGTTCGCTCAAGGCGAAGGGCGTGGGCTATAATGAGTTGGCAACCATCAATGGCAAGCTGGCACAGGTGGTGAAGATTATCGGCGACGACGTGACGCTTCAGGTCTTCGAAGGCACTGGCGGCATTCCCACCAATGCCGAGGTTGTGTTCCTCGGCAAGAGTCCTTCGCTCAAGGTCAGCGAACAGTTGGCAGGACGCTTCTTCAACGCTTACGGTCAGCCCATCGACGGCGGCCCAGAGGTTGAAGGCAAGGAAGTCGAGATTGGCGGCCCTTCAGTGAACCCTGTGCGCCGTAAGCAGCCCAGCGAACTCATCGCAACAGGTATTGCAGGCATCGACCTCAACAACACGCTCGTCTCTGGTCAGAAGATTCCTTTCTTCGCCGACCCCGACCAGCCCTTTAACGAAGTGATGGCGCTCGTAGCCATGCGTGCCAAGGCAGACAAGATTATCCTGGGCGGCATGGGTATGACCAACGATGACTATTACTTCTTCCGCAACACCTTTGCTAACGCCGGCGCGCTCGACCGCATCATCTCTTTCATCAATACGACGGAAGACCCTGCCGTGGAGCGACTCCTCATTCCCGACATGGCGCTGACGGCAGCCGAGTATTTCGCCGTTGAGAAGCATGAGACGGTGCTCGTCCTCTTGACCGATATGACCTCATACGCCGACTCGCTCTCCATCGTGAGCAACCGTATGGACCAGATTCCGTCGAAGGACTCCATGCCCGGCTCGCTCTATTCCGACTTGGCGAAGATTTACGAGAAGGCCGTGCAGTTCCCCGAGAGCGCAGGCGGCGGCTCCATCACCATCATCGCTGTGACAACCCTTTCTGGCGGCGACATCACGCATGCCGTTCCCGACAACACAGGTTATATCACGGAGGGCCAGCTCTACTTGCGTCGCGATAGTGATGTGGGTAAGGTCATCATCGACCCGTTCCGTTCGCTCAGCCGTCTGAAGCAGCTCGTCGCAGGTAAGAAGACGCGCAAGGACCACAGCCAGGTGATGAACGCAGCCATCCGACTCTATGCCGATGCTGCCAATGCCAAGACAAAGCTGGAGAACGGCTTCGACCTCACCGACTACGACAACCGTTGCCTCGACTTTGCGAAGGACTATTCCAGCAAGCTCCTTGCCATCGACGTCAACCTCAACACGGAGGAGATGCTTGATGTGACATGGTCGCTCTTCCGCAAGTACTTCAAGCTCGAAGAGGTGAACATCAAGAAGGAGTTCACCGACATCTACTGGCAATAAACCACGGATTAAACAGATTTAACGGATTTAACGGATTGAGGCAGCGAAAAGCACTCAATCCGTTTTTCATTTTATTGAACACCTTTAATGGAACACAAAGACACAATGACACCAAGATGTTAAGGCACAAAGGAATGATATAGATATACTCCGCATCCATCCGAAGGGCTTTGTGTTCTTGTTCCTTTGTGTTTTAGTGTCTTTGTGTTCAGTTAATTAATTTCATGGTCGCCAGCGAGAATGCATGTTTTTTACGGATTTATCGCGAGGGATGCTTTATATATAGACGAAGGGCGTGTCTATGATTATGACAGTTTGGACGACCTGATTAAGGAGATTGAAGGATGAAAGTTAGTCACATCTGTCCTGACTGGCTGCTCATCTGGGAAATACGCGACCAAGAGCTTGTTCTTGTATTACTGAATACAGGAAGTCGCTCCGACCTGTTCAGCAAGAATTATAAAAAGTAATCCCCCCTTTACGCTACTCTCATTGTTTTGTGGCGAGGCATTAGGATTCATGTCATCGAAGCAAAGATGGTAAATTAACGAAGGGGAGCGGCCTGCTCCCCTTTCGCTTGTATTGCTGGTTTGTATAGGTTATTACATCAATGATTTTATGTTTCCTTTTGGAATACATAATCGAAATTAACGCCATTGCTGGCTGTCCCTTTCCAAATCATTTTGCTACCACTGATTGAGACTGTCACAACGAATGTGGAGCCACTAACGCTCTTTGCAGTTATCTTATTGCCATTGGTTGTGTAGGTGCCATTATATCCAAAATTACTGGAAGTTGATGTATATGTGCCGTTATTGTTAATTGTGATTTCCGCACCAACAAGCAGACCTGTTTGAGAATAGCCCTGATAGGTGTCCGTACTCTGAATACACATCCATGTGCCAATAGCGTCGTTGATGTTGAAAGGCGAATCATTACTTTCATCGTCTTTGCTACTACAGGCAATTGTCATAGGTAGTACTAACAACAGGAGCAATGCCGCCCATAAATTTCTTTTTTTCATATTTTTAGTTATCTACTCTTGCCCTCCAGCACCAAAAGGACGGTTTAATTATACATGGAAGCGTGGCACTGTATGCCAATCTTCTGATAGAGGTCGTGAGAATTACCTTGGAATGTAGAAAGACAATGCAGTCCACGCTATACGCGCGAACCGTTAACACCGTCCTTGCATTCCTTAGAAGTTTCTCACGTTTCTATCAGCAAGTCGAGCATAACGCTTCGTTTTTTTCAATAAGATAGTGCTTTCCTTTCGGATTGCTCTGCAAAGGTACGATTTCTTTTTGAAAAGGCAATACTTCGGCCCTGTTTTATCTCAAAAAGAACAAAAAGTGACGTGAAAGGTTCTTTTTCCTCTGAAAGCCTAATCGGGAATAATCTTTACAAAAAAATGAGACGAAAAGCAAGGAGGTTGCCAGTGCGAGACGAGGCGTTTTTCAACGCCGCACTGGGCGTTGGCCAACGCTCCACGTTGCGTTTGCAATTTCCCTGTGCTGCGTTGGGTAATTCCCCACGTCGGATTTCGAGCAAAACTATGTGGAATTTGGCATCTCCAAGTAACAAACTTGTCCTTTCTTTGCTTTGCGCGTCAAAAACCATCTTTGTAACTTGCTGATTGTCATTGGCAATTCGATTTAAGCCATTATTTTGCATTTGGAGTGGAAAAGTGCCACAGAAGTAAAAAGAGGCCGTCTGAGAGCCTGTTCCGGGGAAGAATTTTTACAAAATCGGCTAAATAAGCGGTCACATGGAAGTTCCCTCGTTTAGGGTGTCTTTGTTATATGTATAGTAAGATTTTCTCATATCTTCTTTTTTTTCTCTTATATTATTAGTATCTTTGCGCACAGAAATAAGAGCCACAAAGCACAGATATGAACAATCAACGCTATATGATGCGCGGCGTGAGTGCCGCAAAGGAGGATGTCCACAATGCTATCAAGAATATCGACAAGGGCATCTTCCCGCAGGCCTTTTGCAAGATAATCCCTGACATACTTGGGGGTGATTCTGCGTACTGCAACATCATGCACGCCGACGGTGCCGGCACGAAGTCGAGCCTCGCCTATATGTATTGGAAGGAGACGGGCGACTTGAGCGTCTGGAAAGGCATTGCCCAGGATGCACTCATTATGAACACCGACGACCTGCTCTGCGTGGGTGCCGTCGATAACATACTGGTTTCCTCCACCATCGGGCGCAACAAAATGCTCATTCCGGGCGAGGTCATCTCGGCCATCATCAACGGAACGGACGAACTGATGCAGGAACTTCGGGACATGGGCATCGGCATTTATGGCACCGGCGGTGAGACGGCCGACGTGGGCGACCTCGTGAGGACCATCATCGTGGATAGCACGGTGACGTGCCGCATGAAGCGGAGCGACGTCATCGACAATGCCAACATCCGTCCGGGCGATGTCATCGTGGGACTCTCTTCCTGTGGACAAGCCACTTACGAGAAGGAGTACAACGGCGGCATGGGCAGCAATGGCTTGACCTCCGCCCGTCACGATGTATTCAGCAAGTATTTGGCGGAGAAGTACCCAGAGAGCTACGACCACAACGTGCCAGAGGAGTTGGTGTATAGCGGACGTTATCGCTTAAATGAAGAATCAATCTTCACTCTTAATTCTTCATTGCCAAATGTTGGCAAGCTCGTCCTTTCCCCCACACGAACCTATGCTCCTGTCGTGAAGAGGATGCTCGACGAGATGCGTCCGAAGATTCACGGCATGGTGCATTGCACCGGTGGCGCACAGACGAAGGTGCTGCACTTCGTGGGCGAAAACTGCCGCGTCGTCAAGGACAACATGTTCCCCGTGCCGCCACTCTTCAAGATAATCCAGGAATGCAGCGGCACCGACTGGGCAGAGATGTACAAGGTCTTCAACATGGGGCATCGTCTCGAGGTATATGTCGCTCCCGAAGATGCCGAGAAGGTCATCAGCATCAGCAAGGGCTTCAACATCGACGCACAAGTGGTCGGTCGCATAGAAGAGGGCAAGAAGAGCCTCCTCATCAAGAGCGAGAATGGGGAGTTTGAGTATTGACCTCATCGACAAATCGTAGTACCGTTATGACGTTATAACGAAAAAAAATGAAACATGGCAGAAAGCAACAGCCTATTAGATAAATTGGACGGCCTGGTGAGCCGCTTCGAGGAGGTCAGCACACTGATTACCGATCCTGCGGTCATCGCTGACCAGAAGCGATACGTCAAGCTCACAAAGGAGTACAAGGACTTGGGGAAAATTGTCGAGGCACGGAAAGCGTACATCGGCTGCCTGCAGAATGTGGAGGACGCGAAGGAAATGCTTGCCGTCGAGGAAGATGCCGAGACGAAGGAGATGCTGCGCGAAGAACTCTCCGAGAGCGAGAAGCGCATCCCTGAACTGGAGGAAGAGATAAAGCTCCTGCTTGTGCCTGCCGACCCGGAGGACGACAAGAACATTGTCCTCGAGATACGTGGCGGCACAGGCGGCGACGAGGCAGCCCTCTTTGCGGGCGACCTCTTCCGCATGTACTCGAAGTTCTTTGAAATGAAAGGCTGGAAGATGGCGGTCAGCAGCTACAGCGAAGGTGCCGTCGGCGGCTTCAAGGAGATTGTCTGCTCCGTGACGGGCGAAGGCGTCTATGGCATTATGAAGTACGAGAGCGGCGTGCATCGCGTGCAGCGCGTGCCGGTTACTGAGACACAAGGCCGCGTGCATACCTCCGCCGCAACAGTAGCTGTGTTGCCCGAGGCGCAGGAGTTCGATGTGGAAATCAATGAGGGCGCCATCAAGTGGGACACCTTTCGAAGCAGCGGCGCAGGCGGGCAGAACGTCAACAAAGTGGAGTCCGGCGTCCGTGCCCGTTACATCTGGCGCAACCCCTTTACCAATCAGGACGAGGAGATACTGGTGGAATGTACCGAGACACGCGACCAGCCGAAGAACAAGGAACGCGCCCTTGCCCGTCTCCGCACCTTTATCTATGATAAGGAACATCAGAAGTACCTCGACGACATCGCCTCGAAGCGCAAGACGATGGTCTCGACAGGCGACCGCTCGGCAAAGATACGCACCTACAACTATCCCCAAGGCCGCATCACCGACCACCGCATCGGGTACACCATCTACAACCTCCCTGCCTTCATGGACGGCAACATCCAGGACTGCATCGACCACCTCATCGTCGCCGAAAACGCAGAAAGACTCAAAGAATCGGAGCTTTAAAATAGAATCACAATGATTAAAATGGGACTATTCAAGGACATTAAAGAAGAATGGACATGGGCGGGCATTAAGAAGTCGCTGAAGGAAGAATGGATTGACCTCCTGGCAATAGCCATTACGGGAGGTTTCACTCCAAGTATTCTTCAATGGTTAGGATGGCCGAACAACTTCTGGACTTTCTTCATCGTGTTCTTCGTCATTGCAATTGTCGTAGGAATCGTGATAGGTTTTGCTATGCGTCTCATCAAAAAGATTAAGAAATGACCAGACAAGAATTAGTTGCAAACATACGGAAGAAGCAGTCTTTCCTTTGTGTCGGGCTTGATACCGACCTGAAGAAAGTGCCTGAGCATCTGCTTGGGGAAGACGATCCTATATTTGCCTTCAATAAGGCAATCATCGACGCTACGGCGCCTTATTGCGTGGCTTACAAGCCCAACTTGGCTTTCTACGAGGCATTCGGCGTGAAGGGGTTGATGGCTTTCGAGAAGACGGTGAAGTACTTGAAGCAGAACTATCCCGACCAGTTCATCATCGCCGACGCTAAGCGGGGCGACATAGGCAACACCAGCCAGATGTATGCCCGCACGTTCTTCGGAGAATATAATGTCGATGCGCTGACCGTTGCTCCCTATATGGGCGAGGACAGTGTGACACCTTTCATCCTGCCTCCCTCCGTCTCCCCCGAGGGGGAGGGCAAAAAGAACCACTGGGTTATCCTGTTGGCTTTGACCAGCAACAAGGGTTCGTTTGACTTCCAGCTTATGGAGGACAAGGACGGCGAGCGTCTCTTTGAGAAGGTCATCCGCAAGAGCCGCGAGTGGGGCAACGACGAGAACATGATGTATGTAGTCGGTGCGACGCGAGGCGAGATGTTCCGAGACATAAGAAAGGTAGCACCGAATGCCTTCCTACTCGTGCCTGGAGTGGGCGCGCAGGGCGGCAGCCTCGAAGAGGTTTGCAAGTATGGCATGATAGAGGACTGCGGCTTGTTGGTCAACAGCAGCCGTGCCATCATCTATGCCGACAAAACAGAGAACTTTGCACAAGTGGCAGCAGAGAAGGCCAAGGAAATGGCCGAGCAAATGGCAAAGCTAATAAATAGTAAATAATAAATCGTCAAATAGTAAATATAAAGGTGGAATTTACAGCGCAAATGATAGCAGGGCTGATAGGCGGCACCGTCGTGGGCAACCCTGAGACAAAAGTCAACAACTTCGCAAAGATAGAGGAGGGCAAGCCAGGCTGCATCAGTTTCCTTGCCAACGACAAGTACGAGCAGTACATCTATGGGACAGAGAGCAGCATCGTACTCGTCAACGAGAACTTCGAGCCAAAGCAGGAGATAAAGGCAACCCTTATCAAGGTGCCTAATGCCCGCGAGGCCGTGGCAAAGCTCTTGCAGATATACGAGAGCATGAAACCCAAGCGGGAGGGCATCAGCGACCTTGCCTTCATCCATCCGTCGGCAAAGATTGGTGAGAAGTGCTACATCGGTCCCTTCGTTGCCATAGCCGAAGGTGTGGAGATAGGAGAGGGTTGCGTCTTGCATCCGCATGTCACGATTGGCAGGAACGCCAAAGTCGGCGCGAACACAGAAATATACAGCAATGCTGTCATCTATCACGACTGTCTGGTGGGCAACCGCTGTGTGCTCCATGCCGGCTGCGTCATCGGTGCCGACGGCTTTGGTTTTGAGCCTACCGAAGAAGGTTACAAGAAGATTCCTCAGATAGGCATTGCTATCATTGAGGACGATGTGGAGATAGGTGCCAATAGTTGTGTCGATAGAGCCGTCATGGGCGCGACCATCGTGCATAGCGGTGTGAAGATAGACAATCTGGTGCAGATAGCCCACAACGATGAGATAGGCAGCCACACTGTCATGTCGGCACAGGTTGGCATCGCAGGCAGCACGAAGGTAGGGGAGTGGTGTATGTTCGGCGGACAGGTCGGCATCGCAGGCCATGCCACGATAGCCAATCGTGTGATGGCAGGCGCACAGGCAGGCATTCCTAACAACATCAAGAAAGAAGGCGCTGCTGTGCAGGGAACACCAGCCATCGAGGGCCGCAACTTCTGGAAGAGCAGTGCCATATTCAAGAACCTTCCCGACATGTGGGCAGACATGAATGAGATGAAAAAGGAAATAAGACGGCTTAAAGAACTTTTGGAGAAATAATCCCGAATCCTTAGCCTGCATCCCTTCTCTTTTAGGGAGAAATCATATCTCATTGATGAGTGATTCTTAGATTGCAGCTTGCGTCTGTAAGGATGCAAGCTGCGATTGTCAAGACGCAACCTGCGATGATGCAAACGCAAGTTGCGTTTCAAGATTTATCAGTACAAGACAAGGTTTTTTATAATGTGAGAAATGAAAAGGTAGCAAAAGGTTTGGTGCTTTGATGAAAAATATGTACTTTTGCAAAGACGTAACAATATAAAGTCAAGGCTAATGTTAAAGCAAAATACACTTCAAGAAAGTTTTTCGCTTTGTGGTAAAGGTCTTCATACAGGACTAAAACTGACGGTAACATTCTTGCCAGCACCGGCAGGATACGGCTATAAGATACAGCGAACCGACATGCCCGGACAGCCCATTATGGATGCTGTGGCAGAGAATGTCGTTGACACGCAGCGCGGCACCGTTTTGGGCAAAGGCAAGATGCGCTGCAGCACGGTGGAACATGCCTTGGCAGCCTTCTATGCTTTGGGCATTGACAATGTCCTCATCCAGGTTGACGGGCCGGAGTTCCCTATTTTGGACGGTAGCGCAGAACCATTTGTCCGTGAGATACAACGTGTCGGCATTGCTGAGCAGGACGCACCGAAGGACTATTACTACATTACCAAGAAGATGGAGTTCCGCGACGACAAGACCGGTGCCTGTATCACACTTCTTCCCGACGAGGACTTCTCCATCACGAGTATGATTGCCTTCGACGGCAAGGTGCTCAGCAGCCAGTTTGCCACGCTCGACAGCATGGATAAGTTCGTGACCGAAGTGGCAGCGGCCCGTACCTTTGTTTTTGTGCGCGAGATAGAGCAATTGCTTATGGCCGGTCTTATCAAAGGCGGAGACTTGGACAATGCCATCGTTATCTACGAGCGACAGACCACCCAGGAGAATCTCGACAAGCTATGCAAACTGACAGGTGCTGAACACCATGATGCCGCAGACCTCGGCTACATTCAGCACAAGCCTTTGGTCTGGGACAATGAGCCTGCCCGCCACAAACTGCTTGACATTGTCGGCGACATGGCACTCATCGGCAAGCCCATCAAGGGACGCATCATTGCCACACGGCCAGGGCATACAATCAATAATATGTTTGCGCGCATGATGCGCAAGGAAATCCGCAAGCACGAAGTTCAGGCTCCGAAATACGATCCCAATCAGACGCCCTTGATGGATGTGGCTGAAATAAGAAAGCTGTTGCCCCATCGCTATCCCATGCAGTTGGTCGATAAGGTAATTGACATCAAAGAGAACAGCATCGTGGCAGTCAAAAATGTGACGAGCAACGAACCTTTCTTCCAAGGGCACTTCCCAAACGAACCTGTCATGCCAGGTGTGTTGCTGATAGAGGCGATGGCGCAGACAGGAGGGATTCTTGTCCTGCATGACAAAGAGCACCCCGATACGTACAGCACATATTTCCTGCACATTGACAATGTCAAGTTCCGCCAGAAGGTCGTGCCTGGCGACACGCTGATATTCCGCGTGGACTTGGTGTCGCCTCTCCGCCACAGCATCGGAACGATGCAAGGCTACGCTTTTATCGGTGAGAATTGTGTAGCAGAGGCAACTTTTACTGCGCAGGTCGTCAATAACAAGTAGCCTCCTCTGTCTCTCGCCTGAGTGGGGAGAAATAAATTGTAAACAGTAAATCGTCAAATTGTAAATGAATATGATAAGTCCCCTGGCATACATACATCCTGACGCCATTATCGGCGAGAATTGCGAGATAGGTCCTTTCTGCTATATTGACAAAGGCGTAGTCATTGGTGACAACAACACCTTAATGAACAGTGTGACGGTGCTCTACGGCGCCCGCATCGGCAATGGCAACATCTTCTTCCCCGGAGCCGTCATCAGCGCAATCCCACAGGACTTGAAGTTCCGAGGCGAAGAGAGCACGGCAGAGATAGGTGACAATAACAAGATACGCGAGAACGTGACCATCAATCGCGGCACAGCAGCCAAGGGACGTACCATTGTCGGCAACGACAACCTGCTTATGGAGGGCGCTCATGTGGCTCACGATGCCATCATCGGCAACGGTTGCATCATCGGCAACAGCACAAAACTTGCCGGTGAGATAGTCATTGATGACTACGCCATTTTGAGTGCTGGCGTGCTGATGCATCAGTTCTGCCGCGTGGGAAGCTATACGATGGTTGGCGGCGGCACGCGCTTCTCGCAGAACGTCCTGCCTTTCAGCCTTGTGGCACGCGAGCCTGCCGCTTTCTGCGGATTGAACACTATCGGGCTTCGTCGCAGAGGCTTCGACCGAGACCTTATCAACAATATCCACATGGCTTACCAGATTATCCTGCAGGGTACAGGCAAGTTGAACGACCTCCTTGCCCGCGTAGAGCAGGAAATCCCCACAAGTCCAGAGATAGAGTACATTCTTGACTTCATCCGCAATAGCGACAGAGGCTTCATCAGATAACAGATTCAGGTTTCAGGTTATGACATTAAAGCTTACCATATTCAGTCAAGAGAAAGAGGACTTCGTGCTGGAGATACTCATTGATAGCGATGCCAAGTTCACAGATTTGCACCAGCTAATTCTCAGCGACTGCCATTATGAAGAACACCAAAAGCAAAGCTTCCTGATATGTGATGATGAGTGGCGCGTCAAGCAACGCATTTGCCTCAATGACAGCGATGAGGTGGGCTACGATGAAGACATCAATTTGATGTCCCGTACCCGCATTGGCGACTTCCTTGAAGATGAAGGGCAACGTCTGGCATACATGTTTGATCCGGAGGGTAAGCGCTTCTTCCTGATGGAACTTACAGAGATGGTCTTCGGTAGGGCAGGAAGGGAAGCATTGGTGAACCGCAGGCATGGTCAAGCACCACAACAAACGAGCGGCCCCCTCCAAACCTCCCCGGGGGGAGGCTTCGAGGATGAGTCCTCCCCCTCGGGGGAGACAGAGGGGAGCCTCGATGAGGCTTTCTATGGCGACGAGGGCTTCGAGGAAGAGGAACTGGACCTCGAAGGTTATGAGATAGACGAGTGATGGTGCTTTATGTTCTGCTTGGTCCTACGGCTGTCGGTAAGACTGAACTCGCCTTGCAGATAGCAGAGAAACTCGGAAGCCCCATCCTGAATTGTGACAGCCGCCAGATTTATCGGGGCATGGAAATAGGCACAGCGGCTCCCTCCAAAGAACAACAGCAAAGGGTAAGACATTATTTCATTGGCACACACGACATAGGTTCTTACTATAGTGCCGCCCAGTACGAGCAGGATGTGCTTTCTCTCATTGAAGAACTCAGCGGCGCGCACCAATCCCTGCTGCTTTCGGGCGGAAGCATGTTGTACCTCGACGCTGTCTGCAATGGCATAGACGACATCCCGTCGGTTGATGCAGAGATACGCGAAACCCTGCGCAAGAGGCATTTAGCAGGCAAGATTGATGAGATGCGAAGCGAACTTCATCTGCTTGATCCGGACTATTATCTTTCTGCCGATACGCGCAACCCCAAGCGCGTCATTCATGCTCTGGAGGTCTGCTATACGACAGGTCGTCCCTACTCTTCTTTCCTGACAAAGGAGCGCAAGCAACGTCCTTTCCACGTTGTTAAGATAGGCTTGCGGCGCGAAAGGCAGGAACTCTTCGAGCGTATCAACAAGCGCGTAGATGACATGGTGGAAGAGGGCTTGCTCGATGAAGCCCGTCGCTTATATCCTTTCCGTGGCGAGAATGCCCTCAACACGGTGGGCTACAAAGAGCTTTTCCGTTACCTCGACGGGGAATGGGAGTTGCCTTTCGCCATCGAAAAGATAAAGAAGAACACGCGCGACTATGCCAAGAAGCAGATGACATGGTTCGCTCACGACAAAGAAATCCAGTGGTTCCATCCCAATCATGTGGCTGAAATCATTCAAATGCTAAACAGAGAATGAAGCACAATAAAGTTTCCTTCGTTTCGTTCCGAAACATCCTTCCCAAAATCTATTCCGGGCCTTGGTACAAAAGGACGGCAGTCTGGCTTGCTACCTTCTTGGCCTTTGTTGTGTTGCTTTTCCTTGCTGTTGACTGCAACTTCTGCTATCTTTTCGGCCGCTCGCCAGGTATCGATGACATCAAGAACCCTGTCGTCAATGAGGCTTCTGAGGTCTATACCTGTGACGAGGTGCTGATGGGACGCTTCTTCAACGAGAACCGTACACCTATCACCTACGAAGAGATATCGCCTATCTTAATTCGCACCCTGATCGACACAGAGGACGAGCGCTTCTATCAGCATCACGGCATTGACATCGTCGGTCTCTTTTCTGCCGGTAAGGACATCCTGTTTGGACATGCCCGAGGTGCCAGCACCATCACGCAGCAGTTGGCAAAGAACCTTTTCCGCGTCCGCACAAAGTACTCAACAGGCTTACTTGGCCGTCTGCCTGGCATCAAGATACTGGTGATGAAGGCCAAGGAATGGATTGTGGCACTGAAGCTCGAAAGGGTGTTCTCTAAGGAAGAGATACTGACGATGTACCTCAATACCGTTGATTTCGGCAGCAACGCCTACGGCATCAAGACGGCAGCACGCACTTACTTCGGCACGACACCAGATGCACTCACCTATGAACAGGCCGCAACTTTGGTCGGACTGCTCAAGGCCACCAGTTATTACAACCCCCGCCTCAATCCGCAAAACAGCCTGCAACGTCGTAACACCGTGTTGCAACTTGTCTATGACCACCACCATATCTTCCTTCTGGGGCAGGAGGCAACGCCTTCACAACTCGACTCCCTGTTCTCCTTGCCTATTGCTATGCGGCAACATGTCACTGAAAGCTATCAGAATGGAATGGCTCCCTATTTCCGCGAAGCGCTCAAGAGTTATCTCGATTCGCTCTGCACTCAGGGGCTTGTCCCTGGCTATGATGCTATCAACAAGCTGGATCCCGATGCCGACGGCCTGCACATCTACACTTCCATCGACTCGCGGATGCAGGCATACGCCGAAGCTGCTGTGAGGAAGCAAATGCAGGTCATACAGCAACGTTTTAATGAACATTGGGGACACAATAACCCTTGGCAGAATGCACGGCGACAGGAGATACCAAACTTTGCCGAAGACATTGCCCTTCGGTCAACTTACGGCAAGTACCTCAAGGCAAAATACAAGGAAAATGTTGATTCCATCGACTTTTATCTCCACATGCCCCATCCTGTTCGCCTTTTCAGTTATGATGGTCCCATAGAGCAGGAGATGAGCACTATAGACTCTGTCCGCTATATGTTGCGTTTCATGCATACAGGTTTCGTTGCCATCGAGCCGGACACACGCTTTGTGCGTGCCTGGGTGGGAGACATAGATTTCAAGTCTTGGCAAGTAGATAACGTCCGGGCAGTCCATCAGCCAGGCTCCACGTTCAAGCTCTTTGTCTATACAGAGGCCATGCGACAGGGGCTTAATCCAATTGACCATCGTCTGGATGCCTACATTGCCTATGTCGATACCATAGCCGGCAAGCCCAGAGTATGGGCGCCGCACAATGCCGACGGAGTGTTCTCCAATCAGGAAGTCTCGCTCAAGAGTGCCTTTGCCATGAGCCTTAACAGCGTTGCGGTACGGGTTGGCATGGAGTGTGGCGTACACAATATCGCCAAGACCGCCTATGCTATGGGCATTAAGTCAAAGCTGAACGAGACGCGGTCTATGGTGCTTGGCAGTAGCGATGTTTGTCTTTTGGAACTCGTTAACAGCTATTGTACCGTAGCCAATGACGGCCGCTATCAGATGCCAATGCTTGTGGAGCGTATAGAGGACAGAGATGGCAACCTCATCTATCAGGCAAAAAAGAAAGAGAAGAAAGCCATATCCTATCGTTCTGCCTACCTTATGCAAAGGATGCTTGTTGGTGGTCTTTCCGGCACCTCTGGCGGCCTCTGGCGTTACATCCGGCCTTTCTATGCCGACACCGAGTTCGGGGGCAAGACGGGAACCAGCAACAATCATGCGGATGCCTGGTTCGTAGGCGTTACGCCTGGTCTTGTCGGCGGTGCCTGGGTGGGTGGTGAATACCCTAGCATCCATTTCCGCACAGGGCAGCTCGGACAGGGCAGTAGAACGGCGCTCCCCATTTTCGGCGAGTTCATACAGAGTGTTCTTTCCGACGAGCACTTCAGCAAGTATCGCACAAAGTTCCCGCCAGCCAAGGACATTGATCCGCGCTCGTGGACAGGCTCAGGGTATTCGTACCAACGCCCTGACACGACATCCTACACCTCTGTCCCCTCCTATAATTCTCCAGAGGACGTGACTCCTGCAGAGGATGATACTATTTCTTTGTAAGGTCGAGGACGCGGACAGCACGGAACTTAAGTCCTGAGCCATGACCGAGGAAGCCGATGTGGCCTGTCTTGTTGAACATGCCAGGGTGGTTCTTGTGGTCAACGGTGTAGGAATTCTTGTCGCTGCCGTCGGGTGCTACGTTGTGTCCTTGGCATGCTTCTTTGATGTCGCCATCGACAATGACTTCGCCATTGACGGTAACGGTAACGTGGTTGCCCTGCACACGGATTTCCTCTTCGCTCCATTCCCCAAGGGGTTTGTGCTTGATGCGCTTGGCAGGGATGACACCATAGACGGAGCCATGCACCTGGTATTCGCGCAGGTCTGCATAGATAGGAGCGTCGTGGTCGAGTATCTGTACCTCGCACATGCCGTCATAAGCGGCATCGACACCCATCGTGGTGCGTACACCTATGCCATTGTTGACACCAGAACGCAGGAAGCAGAACTCAAAGCGGAAGATGAAGTCGCGGTATTCCTTCTTTGTATATAGATTGCCTTCGCCTTCGTGGTTGTAGTTGGCAGTGACGTTGATGGCGCCGTTGATGGGGACGTAGCCCACTTTGTTGCCAACGAAGTTGTCAAGGTTAGAGCCGTCGAAGAGGAGTTCAAAGCCTTGTTCCCTTTCCTCGTCGGAGAGGACGTAGAGAGGCGTGGGCTTCAACTCTGAGAGTTTGCTCTTGAGTTCATCAACAGCATAGCCGTCGTCGGCATCGCCTGTCGATTCGAAGATGTTGATGCACTTCTCAAGGTTTGCCTTGACGACCTCGTACTCAATGTCCTCCGTTACCTTGTTCAGGATGTCCTTTTCGGCGACGGCGGCTGTGTAGCCAAGGTCTTTGTCGTCAAGCTGGTGGCCTACGAAAAGGAAGGCATTGCGTGTGGGCGTCTTGCCGAGCGCGAAGAGGATGCTTTCCTTGTTCTTTGTGGCCTTAGCCAGAGAGAACGCCTCGCTAAGCTTATTGGTGCGCTCGTTGAGGCTGCGTTCGTTGTCTCTGACAAGGCGGACATAGGCCATCAGCGCCTTTTCATCGCCATTTTTTGCAAAGGCAAGCAGTGGCTCGGCTGCCTTGTAGTTGCTGGATGTGCCCAGAGCTTTGATGGCTGCGCTGTCACCTATCTTCACAAGGTCGCTGACGGAAGCGTCCGTTCCTGTTGCGGCAAGCAGAGGATAGAGCAGATGTCTGTTTGGCATCAGGGTGGGGTTCGTGAAGAATGAGATTTTCTTGTACTGTTCTTCGGCAGGAAGTGTCTGTATGGCAGCGGCACATGCCTTTTGCCATGCAGAGGTGTGGCTCTTCTTTTTGTCGAGCACGGTCAGAGCGCCGACAATAGCATTCAATTGGTCGGGTGTCGCTACGCCAGGCAGGGCTTCGAGGGCGGCCTCGCCGTAAGTCTTGTCAGAGGTGAGCTTTACGATGTAATCGGCAGCTTCTGTGCAGCGGCGGGCAGAAGCGAGCTTCAGCAGAGACAGTTTCTTGTCTCCCTCGGCAGATTTCAATGGCTCCAGCAGGTTCAGTTTGTCTGAGAACGAGCAGAGGGCGCGGAAGGCTTCGGCATTGTTTTCTCCGCCGAGCTGGTCGATGAGTGTCTTCTGGGCATCCTCTCCACCAATTTTGCCAAGGGCTTCGATGGCAGCCTTTGCGGGCTTCCCGCCTTGTGTGGCGACGTTGATGAGTAGAGCCTTCTGGCTTGCCTTCTTGTTGTCGCCGAGCCAATAGAGGACATCGCACTGGGCTTCCTCGCTAAGGGACTTGTACTTCTTAGCAACAGAAGTAGCCAGTTCGTCTGTGACAAGCCCTTGGGCTGTGGCAAACTTTAGTGCCTGCATCCGCAGGGCGCGGTCTTTGCTTTTCACGGCTTTTATTATTGCTTTGCCTGCGCCAGTGCCGAGGCTGACCAGTTTGTCATAAGCCTGGGCGTATGGTGATGCGCCTTGCTGAGCGACGTACATAACATCTTCCTGCTTTGAAAGGAGACGCAGTTCGTTCTCCAGAAACTGCTTGGCATCCTTGTCGCTCTGTGTGGCGATGGCTTGCTTGAGTCCGTCGCTTACGGCAGAAGCCCACGCGTCGTTTGTTCCGGCAAAGGCAACGGCACCATGAATGACATATTCCACCTTGGCGTTCACACGCTGTGCTGCAGGCTTGAGCATTGCGGCCAGCATTGTGATGGACTTTGGAGCGGCCTGTACCAGAGGCTGCATTTCGGTGTTGAAGTCGGCCTGTGTCTGTATAGGTACGATGGCGAGCACATCCTGGACGATGGTTTCTGTGGAGCGGTTGCGTGCATCCTGAGCAAAGGAATACACACTGAGCAGCAATGCTGTTATAATAATAAATAATGTACGTTTCATGTTTATTTACTATTTGACTATTTACGATTTACTATTTGTAGCACTACCCCAAACCCAAAGGGGGAGCGGGGAGGGGCATTTTATATCAGTTTTCCCCATTCGCCGCGCATGGGCTGGTTGACGAGACGGTTCGCTTCGTCGTCGTTGATGAACGTCTGCGTCTTTTGGTCGAAGTGGAGCGTGCGGTTGAGGCGCAAGGCACAGACACCCATGTTGACAATCGTGGCACTGTGGTGGCCGTTGCTCTCGTTGAGTGCGAACTGGCGGCGGTTGCGGACGCACTCCAGGAAGTCCGTGTTGCGTTCTTCCGGATCTGGCAGTTCGTTGATAATCTGCTGCACGTTGGGGATGGTGCATTCGAAGCCCTTATAGACCTTGCCCTTCGGTCCTTCGATGTAGGGCACTTTGCCTTCGCTCTCGAAGCCTTCGCCCTCGAGGATAATCTGACAGCCGTCGGCGTAGGTGTAGGTGATGTTTCTCCAGATGCCGACAGCATCGGGATGTTGCTGCGGAGCGTCAATCTCCACTTTGACGGGGAACTCATCGTCCTTGCCCAAGATGTACTGCACGGGGTCGATGTAGTGCTGTCCCATGTCTGCCAAGCCGCCGCCGTCGTAGTCGAAGTAGCCACGGAAGGTCTGGTGCGTGCGGTGGATGTTGTAGGGCTTGTAGGGAGCCGGGCCGAGCCAGAGGTCGTAGTCGAGTTCTTTGGGTACAGGCTGAACCTCAAGGTTCTCCTTGCCAACCCAGAAGAACTTCCAGGCAAAGCCTGTCGCGCCGGAGATGCGCACCTTCAAGGGCCAGCCGAGCAATCCGCTATCGACAAGCTTCTTCAACGGCTTCACTTCTGTGCCGAGGCCGTAGAACGTGTCTTTGAAGCGGAACCAGGTGTTCAGGCGGAACACGCGGGCGTTACGCTTCACAGCCTCCTCCACGCGCCGTCCTTCGCCGATGGTGCGCGTCATGGGCTTTTCGCAGAAGATGTCCTTGCCTGCATTGGCTGCTTCAACGGACATGATGCCGTGCCAATGTGGTGGGGTGGCGATGTGGACGATATCTACATTTGTGTCGTGGATGAGGTCGCGGAAGTCGTGATAGGTTTTCACGTCTTCTCCCCACTTCTGCTTGGCGGCAGCGACGGCCGAATCGAGATGCTTTTGGTCAACGTCGCAAAGTGCTACAAGGCGGCAGCTTTGGTCGCTTGTGAAGTGATGGCTGGACCGGCCGATGCCGCCCACGCCAATCAAGCCTCGTGTCAACTGGTCGCTGGGAGCGATATAGTTGTTCTTCCCTCCCATCTTGCCCAGCACTTCGCGAGGCATAATACTGAAAATGGCAGCACCGGCCGCACTCTTCGTAATAAAGGATCGTCTGTTCAGTTTCATGGTGAAATAGAGTTGTATTTTTACTTTTTTCGCTTCAAAGTTAGCATTTTTCATCAACAAGACAAAGCGAAGTGCCAAAAACTTTTTACAGCATAGCGGGCAAATATCATTTCCGGCATTGTCAGAGAAAACTCACTCAGGCAAGGGAATTCTTTATTTCTCGACGTAAATTGTACATTTTACGTCGCAATTTGTACATTTTACGTCGTAAATTACACAAATTACGTCGTAAAATAAAGAATTCAAACTGTGGCGTGTGTTTTCTCCCCGTGAGGAAAAGCAGATATCACTTCGTTAGAACGATTTTCTTTGTTAGTCTGGCTGAAAATAGGGAAATTATGTGTACCTTTGTTGCGAGAAAGGAGTCACTACTGATGCAAACGGAACTACCGCAGGATTTTGTGCGTCTCATGCACGAGCATTATGACAATTCAACAGCCGATGCGCTCTGCAATGCTTTGGACACGACTGCGCCGGAGGTTTCCATACGCCTTAATCCGCGAAAGCTTACTGCAAGAGAGGTCTTAGCCCATAATCCTGGCTTGGAGCCTGTGCCTTGGTGCCCGGATGCTTTCTATCTCAGTGAAAGGCCGGCCTTCACCTTCGACCCCCTGTTCCATGCAGGAGCCTATTATGTGCAGGAAGCATCGTCGATGTATGTGGCCGAAGTGATGAGTGAAGAACTCTCAACTCTCAACTCTCAACTTTCAACTTTAGTAGCCCTCGATCTCTGTGCTGCCCCAGGCGGCAAGAGTACGCTTTTGCAAAGCCTGCTGCCAGAGGGTTCGTTACTTATTTGCAACGAACCGATAGCCAAACGCGCTCAAATTCTTTCGGAGAACATGCAGAAATGGATGACAGGGTTGCCAGAGACGGCTCCTCGGTGTGTTGTGACGCAGAATTTTCCCGATGAATTCGGTGTTTTTACAGATTGTGTTGATGTCCTTTTGGCAGATGTCCCCTGCTCTGGCGAAGGCATGTTCCGCAAGGACGAGGGGGCGAGACGCGAATGGAGCCTTGAGAATGTGTGGAAGTGCCGGCAAAGGCAAAGGGAAATCCTCTCGAATATCTGGCATGTCCTGAAGCCTGGCGGTCTGCTTGTCTATGGCACATGCACGTTCAACCGCTATGAGGACGAGGACAATACACGCTGGATTTGCGATGAAATGGGCGGAAATCTCCTCATGGAGCGTCACTTCCTGCCTGGTAGAGACAGGGGAGAAGGCTTCTTTGTGGCTGTGATAAGAAAGCATGAAAAGTTGGATGGACAGGACGAAAGAGTATATGAAAAGGTGAAGCGGGCTTGGGGACTTCGTGTCCTTTATGACTCGGCCGTTCCCTCCTCCCTCCTCGAAGGCGGGAGCCGTATAGAACTGACCTACAACGAGGCTTTGCAATACCTGCGTCGTGAAGCTATTCGCAAGGAAGCTCCCCGAGGACCTGTCACGCTCTGCTACCGTGGCCTTGTGCTCGGCCCTGGCAAAAGCGTCGGTTCCCGCATCAACAATCTCTATCCCGAAGCCTGGCGCATCCGCACCACCTATACAACGCCTTTCTCGTTGTTCGAAAGGATGGAATGAAGAATAAAGTGGCACGGCCTTAACATTTTTTAATGTTAAACAGATTTTCTTTTGCTTTTTTTTGTCCAAGAACAAAGAAAGTAGTATCTTTGCCGCATTATTTACCTAATTAGATGAGACAAAAAATGGAAGCGCACAATCATTTGGTAATTATGGCAGGTGGTGTTGGAAGCCGCTTTTGGCCGATGAGCACACCGCAGAGGCCCAAGCAGTTTGTAGATGTTATGGGCTGTGGAAGAACACTTATCCAACTGACTTTCGACAGGTTCAAGAAGATTATTCCTGCAGAGAACACATGGGTTGTCACGTCGGCAGCGTATGTGGGCATTGTTCGCGAGCAACTTCCGGAGGTTCCCTGGAACCATGTCTTGCTCGAACCTTGTCGCAGGAATACGGCACCGTGTATCGCCTATGCCAGTTGGCGCATCAAGTCACAAGATGCCAAGGCCAACATCGTGGTGACTCCGAGCGATGCCATCGTGATGGATACAGCCGAGTACCAGCGCGTCATCAAGTCGAGCCTGAAGTTCGTGTCTGAGTCGGATGCGATGGTGACGCTTGGCATGAAGCCCAACCGTCCCGAGACAGGCTATGGTTACATACAAGCCGACCTTTCCTTCTCAACGGCCCGCAACAAGGAAATCTTCCGTGTGGACTCTTTCAAGGAGAAGCCCGACATCGACACCGCCAAGCGTTACATACAGAAGAACAACTTTTTCTGGAACGCCGGTATCTTCATCTGGAACGTCGGCACCATTGCCAATGCGCTTCGTGTCTATCAGCCGACCCTTTCCAAGATATTCGAGGACTTGCTCCCCGTCTATGGCACCGCCAAGGAGCAGGATGCCATCAACGAGGTGTTCCCGCAGTGCGAGAACATTTCCATCGACTACGCCATCATGGAGAAGGCCGAGGAGATTTACGTCTTCCCGACCAGCTTCGGGTGGAGCGACCTGGGCACCTGGGGTTCGCTGCGCGAGAACTCTGAGCGCGACATCTACGGCAATGCCCTCATCGGGGACAACATCGATGTCTATGAGACAACGAACTGCATCGTTCATGCCACACAGGAGAAGCGCGTCGTGGTGCAGGGCTTGGACGGCTACATCGTGGCGGAGTGCGACGACACTCTGCTCATCTGCCGTCTTTCCGACGAGCAGCGCATCAAGCAATTCTCTGAACAAGACAAATAAAACCATTTCAAGATAACAAATAACGAAACAAAGATGAAAAATATCGCATTGATTACTGGAGTGACAGGCCAAGACGGTTCGTACCTGAGCGAGTTCCTCCTTGAGAAAGGTTACGAAGTGCATGGCATTATCCGCCGCAGTTCTGTTGACTTTCGCGAGCGCATTGCTCATCTGGAAGGCAAGCCCCATTTCCATCTGCACTATGCCGACATGGGCGACTCCATGTCGCTCGTCAAGTTGGTTGGCATGGTTCAACCCACAGAGATATACAACTTGGCTGCACAGAGCCATGTGCAGGTGAGTTTTGACGCCCCTGAGTTCACGGCAGATGTTGATGCCGTAGGCGTACTGCGCATACTGGAAGCCGTCAGGACAAACCATCTGGAGAAGACTTGTAAGGTCTATCAGGCTTCGACGTCCGAGCTTTACGGCAAGGTGGAGGAAGTGCCACAGAACGAGAATACGCCCTTCCATCCCTACAGCCCATACGCCGTAGCCAAGCTCTACGGCTATTGGATTATCAAGGAGTATCGCGAGGCATACGGAATGTTCTGCTGCTCTGGCATCCTCTTTAATCACGAAAGCGAGCGCAGAGGAGAGACGTTTGTCACTCGCAAGATTACCCTTGCTGCCGCCCGCATCGCCCAAGGCAAGCAAGAGAAGCTTTTCCTGGGAAACCTCGACTCGTTGCGCGACTGGGGTTATGCCAAGGATTATGTGGAATGCATGTGGCTCATCCTGCAGAACGACAAACCAGAGGACTTTGTCATCGCCACGGGTGTACAGCATTCTGTCCGTGAGTTCACCGATTTGGCATTCCGTCATGCTGGTATAGAACTCAAGTTCGAAGGCGAAGGCATCAACGAGAAAGGCATCTGTGTGAAGGGGCCTGAGCGGTTGATAGGCAAGGCACTTGTTGAAGTCAGCGAGGACTTCTATCGCCCCACAGACGTTGTCAACCTCTGGGGTGATCCGACAAAGGCAAAGGCAAAACTTGGCTGGAATCCCAATAAGACCACTTTTGAGCAGCTTGTCAAGCTGATGGTGGAGCACGACATGGGCAAGGTGGCAGCAGAAGGCGCAGCGGCCAAAGTAAGAACGAATCTGGCAGAGTATCTTGAAAAGGGTGTCGTGAAATGATGGAATTAAATTCAAAGATATACGTGGCAGGCCATAGAGGTATGGTCGGCTCCGCAATAGTTAGAGAGTTGCAGCGGCAGGGATACAAGAACCTGGTACTGAGAACCCATAAAGAGCTTGACCTCACGGATCAAGCCGCTGTATCGGCCTTCTTTGAGGCCGAAAAGCCGGATTATGTCTTCCTCGCAGCCGCAAAGGTAGGCGGCATCGTTGCCAACCAGTCGGCTTTGGCAGATTTCATGTATGACAATATGATTCTGGAGATGAACGTCATCCATGCCGCCTGGAAGAATGGGTGCAAGAAGCTGGAGTTCCTCGGCAGTTCCTGCATTTATCCCCGTATGGCTCCACAGCCGATGAAGGAAAGCTGTCTGCTGACTGGCGAATTGGAGAAAACAAACGAGGCTTATGCGCTTGCCAAGATAAGCGGTCTGAAATACTGCGAGTTCCTGAATCGTCAGTATGGGACAGACTACATTTCTGTGATGCCGACTAATCTGTATGGCCCGAATGACAACTACCATCCCGAACACAGCCATGTGCTGCCCGCACTGATACGTCGTTTCCATGAAGCGAAGGAGGCAGGTATGGCGAGTGTGACCTGCTGGGGCGACGGCTCTCCGCTCCGTGAATTTCTCTATGTTGACGACCTCGCCAATCTCTGCGTGTTCTTGATGAACAACTACAGCGGCAATGAAACAGTGAATGCAGGCACAGGAAAAGAACTAACCATCAAGGCTCTCACGGAACTGGTGGCAAAGGTGGTCGGCTACAAGGGCAGAATAGAATGGGACACCACAAGGCCCAACGGCACACCCCGAAAGTTGTTGGACGTGTCTAAGGCCGCAGCATTGGGCTGGACGTACAAGACCGAACTGGAAGACGGAATTCGGTTGAGCTACGAAGATTTCTTGAATAACCCGATGAGGGCGGAGAGGTAGGATAAGCACGTCCTTCATTCTCCAAAGGCTTCGACCTCGGCGGAGTAGTGGCCGTAGATGTATTCCACTACCAGCCGTCCAAACCGTCCCTGTTCTGCCAAAAGGCAGGAGACGAGGCCCATCGTCATCCGCCAATTGACCTCTATACACGGACAGATGCCTTCCTGTGCCAGCATCATGTCGATGCCTACAGGCCCCTCGTAGTCGAAACGGCTCAATCGCTCCTCCCACCATTTTCTTATGTCTTGAAGATATTGCAAAGGAACGTATTGTGTCAGCCAGGCAAGTTTCTGACCTTCCGAAGCCACCCAGTTGCCCAAGTATGCGCCCCGCTCGTTGGTATAGAAGAGGGACAGACCGCGATACTCCACGCCGCCCCTGCCGTCGAGCCAGAACTCCAAAGCGAAATCGGTAATCTTGTGAAGCTTCTTTTCAACAACGATACTTCCTTGATTCTTTATAATACGCTTTGCCCACCTTGCATCCAAAGCTCCCCTCTCCTCGGAGAGGGGTTGGGGGTGAGGCTTTATCCCTCTCCCGCTACTGCTCCAAGGCGATTTCATTATTGCCTCGCCGTATTTGTTGACGGCTTCCTCTGTCTCCTCTATGCTTCGACAAAGCGTACTCTCGCCTGCCAAATGCCCATCAAGGGGAAGCTGCTCGCGCAGTTCCTTCAGCAAAGCCACCGCCGTTTGCCTGTGCGATAGCTGGCGGATGTGCTCAAGCTTCTCCGCAGAAGGCAGCAACGACTCCTGCATCCCCGCCTGCCTTAGCTCATGGCAAAGCGCAGGACTCCAGCCCCATGGCACAATCCTCGCATCGCCCTCCAACGTCAATCTGTCCTCACCGTTCCAAACAATGTCATCCTCTTCTGCCCACCACTGCGGCAGCCACCACAGCTCCCGCCGCATTTGCTGAATCTGCGCAGGCGGCGTATAGCCCGGCTTCCCGTCAGCCAAAGCCATATCATTCTCCGGGTTGAATATGTAAAGTGTCTTGCTCATCCTGCTATTCTTATCCTTTGCATCAGTCTTTTTATCACTTCCAAGTCCGCAGGCAACCATTTTACGCTATTCAGTTCATCTTTGCCGAGCCATTTTGCCGCTTCGTGCTCATTTAGATGTAGTGTGTCCGTCGATAGCGAACAGAGATAGCAGTGCATGGTGAGATGGAACTTGGGATAGTCGTACTCCACCATACAAAGAAACTCATCCACACTGATCTCAGCCGACAGTTCCTCGCGAATCTCCCGCCTCAATGCCTCCTCTGGAGTCTCTCCTTTCTCTACCTTTCCGCCAGGGAACTCCCACCAGTCCTTCCACTCGCCATATCCTCTTTGTGTGGTGAATATCTTGTCTCCTTTGCGAATAATCGCGGCTACGACTTCAATCTGCTTCATATCTCCTCTAAACCAATAGATTTCAAATAGAAGTATGTACTATTATAAAATTCTGGCAGACGGGTATGATCATCAGGATTGCCGTTTGGCACACAAATAATCATTCCTTGGCGAGCACGTGTCATTAATACTCGGTAAGCATTCAGTTGGTATGATTGGGCTTCTGCCTGACGAATCTTCATCCACTTGCTTCCTCTGAATGCATTGTGGTCCCATCCATCGAGCGTGTAGCGGAAATCACCATCCCAAACTAAGCACGTCCAATCGAGCTCTAAACCCTGTATATCAAACTCTGTGGCAGCATCTTCCAAAAACAAAGAAGAGCGTACGTCCATTTTGTCTGCAAGAAACCAACTCTCTATATCTGGCTGCAATCTTACATCAATAGCCAAAGGTTTCAAACGATAGGCTTGAGAAGATACTACTATACCATATCTTTCAGAACCACGAGCTTTCTCTTCTAACCATTTCTTGGCCTTGTCTAAATCACGAGTCAGTACAACAGGATACTTATCCTTGAACGACCTATAAAGCTCTTTTGCTTGTTCTATATCTCTGCCCAGTACGTAATGAACAAACTTCGACAAGTTTTCCGCACGGAAAGAACGCATCGAAACAGCCAAATGCAGTTGATCAACCTGTAGCGCATTAGGATTATGGCTAACCAATTCCGCGATATTACCCTCTGCGTATTCTTTATCTGTAAGGTGTTTTGAAAGATAAACTTTCCAGTTGGGGAATGTCTCATTGACAGCACGAATCCATTCACCAATACCTGCCTCACCCGTATTGATTTCTTGACCACCTCCGACAAGACAGACGATTACAGCCCAGTCTTTTCTTAGATCAAGCGACCATATTAGAAATTCGGCTTCAGACATAGGGAAGTTGGGGACTTTCTTCATACCACCCCTGCTTCCACCTCGTGCTAACCATCCTGAAAGATGTTCCAAATCCCAAGAACGCTGAGCCTCATCGAAGATAGCCACATGTTCTACTTCACCATGTCCTGCAGTTTGGTGAGCTACAGATTTCGTCTCGTCAATTTCCAATCGACCATCGGTTATCGGCAGTTTGATTTTTGCTAACATGTTTCCACGATATCGATGGATAATCTGAATGAATTGCGACACCTCACGTTTGGCATCAGAGATGTTATACTTATTACCCTTTTCATGTTCTCGTCTTTGTTTATCCTTAGCCAACGCTGCCGTTAATACTTTCACCAGTGGCCCGTTACCTGATAGATATACAGCCAGATTACGTTCACCCTCTGGTTCATTTTCTGCTTTTATAGATTGTTGAATAGCGACATTCAAACCAACAAGAGTTTTTCCCGCCCCAGGTACACCAGTAACAAAGCAAATGCTTTTCTCTTTATGCCATTTGCTATAATTAATGACATCCAGAACAAATTGGGTAGTATTTTCCAGTGCCGCACCTGCAGCTTCATGGCGGGTAATATCCTCAACAGAATGATTTTGATACAATGCGCTGGCAGCCTCAATGATAGTTGGTGTTGGTGAATACCTACTAATAGCCCACTCAGAAAACTCGCTTATAGAAGAGGGTTGTGCATTTTCACGTTTTATTACAGCTTTTATCAGTTCTCTTAGATTATCATTGTTGGTCAGCAGAGGATTATAGATATGATCGTCATAAACAGAAAAACGCAACTCATGGCTGCTTTGTTTTGCCTCTGTCGCAACAAGGATAGGAACGATGATACGCTTATGGCTATCTAAATGAAAATTCTTTAGATCGAGTGCATAATCCAGCACCTGTTCCATATCAGCCTGCAAATAGGTGTTCTGACCAGCTTTAAACTCTATTACAAATACTATTCCACGTAGCAATAACACAACGTCTACTCGTTTACCCAATCGAGGAATAGAGTATTCAAAAATTATTTCTCCATGTTCTTTTTTCCAAGGCTGCAATACACTTTGCATAACCTCTATCTCTTCAGACCATGCAAACTTTTGTTCAGCAACACTATTGCCCTCATCATTTCGAGAAATACATCCAAAGATAGCATCAACGGAGCTGTTGATAAAAACAGATAATGACGTTCTATAGAAGTATCTGTTAATCATATTTGACATTATCTTAATCTTATAGATTACATGCCTAATGTTATTTACCACACGTGAGAGGTTTCCTTATTTCATTTTCCCCCGAAAAGAGTTTTAGTAGCATTCCTTTATGACAAATCGTCCCAAGTCGCCGCTCTTTCGGATGGTTTCGCGGCGTTCTGTGGGTGAGCAGTTCAACTCACGCTCATAGATGAAGTACATGTTACAGATTCTTTGAATTTTGCTTTGTCTTTGCTATGGTTCTTGGAATCCTTTGCTGGGGTTATTTGTTTGTCAATGTACTTATCTCTGCACCGAGGTAGTAGTGTCCCAATATCTGTTTATAGGTGTAGCCTTGTTCGCCCATGACGGCGGCACCGATTTGGCAGAGACCGACGCCGTGGCCCCAGCCGTGGCCGTGCAGGACGAAGCGACCTGGGATGCCATTGCGGATGTTCTTTGCCTCGACGGTGAAGGCGCTGCTCTTCAGATGCGAGGTGCTGAGCATTCGGCGGATTTCGAGTTCCTTGCCTACGATGAAGGACTTCTCTTTGCCCACGATGCGCAGCTTGCTGATGTGTCCGCCCGGGCCTTTCTGCACAATCTCCATGCCGAGGATAGGGCCGAGTTCCATCTTCAAGTGCTTGCAGATGCGGTCGTGTGCTTCTTCTTGCGAAAGCTCCTCCGTCCATTCGTAGAAGTCGCGGGTTTCGAGGTCGTAGTCGTTGAGGACTTGACGAAGAATCTTCTTGTCGCTCGTGTTGCAGAACGGGTCTTTGACGGAGCGCAGATAGGGGACTTCGATGTTCTCCCAGCAGTACTGGAACTCGTTTGTCTGTCCGCCGCAACACTTGCCGAAGCGTGTGTCACAGATACGCCCATCGTACATCAGCACTTGTCCGCGAGTGGCATTCACAGCTTCAATTACTTTGGGATTGCTGGCCCGCGTGATGCCCTGGTAGCGTTGGCAGTGGTCGTCGGCACAGACGTCGAAGATGGTGTGGTCTTCGCGGTCGTACCAGCGGATGCTTTCGCCTTCGCCTTTGACAAACGTGAAGAAAGGTGCAGGCTGTCCGGCATGTTCCTGTCGCCTTTGCATCTGGGCATAAAGCCAACTGCGGCTGATGACGGCGGCAGCCTTCAGGAATTCAAGTGAACAACTGCCTTTCATCTCGCTGCTGATGACGCTTGTCAGGTAGTCCTCAACAGGCAGGATGTTGATGGCGACAATTTTGTCTTCATCAACCACGAGCTTGAGAATGCCTTGGAAGGTCTGCGATTCCTGCCGTTCCCAGTGGAACTTCTGGCCGATGGTGACGTTGTGGAGGGTGAAAGACCCCTCTCCCCTGAACGTCAGTTCCTGATATACATTATCTTTCCAGCGGATGCCGCCATCGGTGTATTCTGCCACTTGTTCGCCCACCACCTCGTTGCCTTTGGCTTGATAAGGAGTGTTCATGCAGAAGCGGATGATGGTGTCCTTCATAATGCCGACAGAGACAGCCCCCTCCCCCGTCCCCTCCCCCGAGGAGGGGAGAGGGGAAGCCTCCCTCCTCGGGGGGAGGTTGGAGGGGGGCTGGTCGGTAAGGCTCTCTATAATGGGTTTCAGTTCCTCTTCGCTCAGAGTCACTTCCTGCAGGATGGCTTGCGCTTTCTCAGCCGTCAGAGCCTTGAAGTCCTGCTCTCTTGGCGTGATGAAGAGGCCACACATATCGAGTGCTCCAGGACTTATCAGCAACTGCTCCTTGCCCTCGGCATAATAGCAATCTGGACGATGTTTGCTGCGAGGGAAGATGAGTGTCACAATCTCATCGGGCCGACTCGAAGTGCCCTCATGCCGCCAACAAACGATGTTCAGGCGAGGTTCCGACTCGTCGCCGACTATCGGCAAGGCCTTATAGACACGCTGACAGAGCAGGCTGTCGCTCTCTGTAGGCATACTGCGGATGACGAACACAGGGCAGGCGTAACCCTCCAAAAGATAAAGTCCGCAACGACTGCCCACATTGCCCGCCTCCTCCATCGAGGCTGCCTGTTCGCCCGTCAAAGGATAGAGTTTGCGAAGTCCTTTCTCGTACATCGTCCAATCGCGTTCCAGAGGCACAATTCCCCTGCTTCCAGCCTGCAGATGCATGTGGTCGGGACACGAAGCGCCACACAAAGGCCCGTTATAGAAGACAATGTGCTTGGGCATGTCCCATGCCATTCGCCGAAGTGTACCGAAGCTGCTGTAGATGCTTTGCGGCGTGTGTCTGCGCATCGGGATGGTGAAGTGCTGAGGCAGGATAGGATAGGGGTTGACGAGAATTTGATAGTGCTTCTCCGTCATAAGTTTGTGCTGTTCCTTCGGGCGGTTGTTGTCGCAAAGGAAGCAAGGCCGCTCGCTGATGGTTTTCTTGTCAACAGAAGCGCCAGTACTTACAATTCGAGCTGGGTTCCATTGAGTCGCAAGAGTGACTTCGCCGAGTTGGAGATCCTTTGTCTGCACCTCTTCCAGCGCCTTGTACCTCTCTGCGGCTTCCGGCCATTCCTCCAGTTCCTTTTGGAAGAAGGCCTCAATCTCCTCTTCTGTCACCTTGTGCTGCCAGAGCAGGTTGAGTTGCTGACGAGCTTTGAGTTCGAGCGTGCGAAGGTGGTCCTTGTAGGTGTTGTTCTTGTTGATTTTGTCCTGACTGAGGGCGGCGTCGCTATTGCCTTCCCAACGCCGGCAGAGATAGACTTCGTCGTAGATGCGCCCGATGCGATAGCGGCGGCTTATCATCAAGCCCAAGGCATAGTCCTCGCCATAACTGGTGTTGGGGATTTGCAGTTCCCGAAGGACGGGCGTGAAGAAGGCACGAGGCGCACCCAGTCCGTTGATGCGCAGTGCATTGTTGCGTCCGTTCTGTAATGTCCATTCCCGATGGTCGATGAGGCCTGGCGGAAGCGTGTTCAACTGGAAGTCGCACATCCTGTAGGAGCCGATGACCATTGCCGCACCCTCGGCATAGAAGGCATCCACCATTCTCTGCAAGGTATGGGGCGAAGAGTAGAGGTCGTCGCTGTCAAGTTGCACCACGAACCGCCCTACCAGCGGATGATGCACAGCCGTGTTCCAGCAGCCGCCGATGCCCAAATCCGTCCGCTCTGGAATGATATGTATAAGTGAAGAGTTAAGAGTTAAGAGTGAAGAATCGTTCTGCACTCTTTCAATGACCTCGGTTGTGCCGTCGGTAGAATGGTTGTCAATGACAATGACATTGAAGGAGAACGATGTCTCTTGCGTGAGTGCCGAGCGTATAGCATCTTCTATGGTGCGCTCGCGGTTGCGGACGGGGATGACGACCGAAGCCTCCACAGCAAACTCGCCCTCGGAGAGGTTCACCTCGTCGTACTCGTCGCCATGCAGATAGGCGTTCAAGGCACGCAGATGCCGCGTACAAGCCCGCTCCATCTCCACCTGACGAGCGCGATTGCGTGGGTCAACGTAGTCGAACTGCTTCTGCCCGCTGAGCCTTGTGTCGCGCTCCACCTCCGTATAGAGGAATTCATCGACATGCAAGGGCAGTTGCTCCCTGCTGATGAAGAGCCGCAGGTCATAGAGGGCCGCGTATTGATAATTGTGCAGGTTCTCCTGGTTGACATATGCTTTTAGCGTCTCCGTGCGGAAAAGCAGCACCGAACCAAACTGAAAGTCATCGCGGACAGAACCGAGTTGGTAGTCGATCAAGGGGCAAGGGGCAGGGGGCTGGGAGCAAGAGGATTGTTTGGGTTCCATGTGCTCTCCTGCTCCTTGCTCCTTGCTCCTTGCCACTTCAGCTTTCCAGTGGTCACAATATATCATCAGCGCCCCGCTGTCCTCGGCGATAGTGAGGAGCCTGGTTAAGGCATGATAGCCGAGCCGCAGCGTGTCGTACTTCGTGTATAAAAGCGTATAGGGAGCCGAAGCCGTCTCAGCAATGCGCTTGATGGTAAGGGTGTTGCCAGGGCCTTCTTCCCGCAGGAAGTTCACGCTCTGCACCTCAGGCTCAGCTTGCAGGTTCTCCAGTGTACCCTTGACCTGCTCGTCGCTCTGCCAAGGGATAAAGCAATCAATACAATTTACCATAAATTATTTCCAATGTGCCCATTTGGTTTCAAAGTCCCAGATTTCAGCATCCAGCTTCAGGGCGCGTTCACACTCTTCCTTCGTCTTGTCCTTGGGTACGCGCGGACCTCTGAGGTTGACGAAAGGCTCACCGGCATCGTAGGCTGCCAGGACTGCATCGAAGAACATCTGCCAGCGAACTTTGTAGAAGGTCTCCACCAGTCCGTCCCAGTCGCGGTTGGCATAGTCGGCGAGGTGATAGGTGTCGCCCCAGACGGTGATTATGGTACGGGCGTTCATCTCGAAGTAGTCTTTCTCCGCCTCAGTCTCGCCCCAGGCACGGGCATCGCGAACCCAGTCGTCGAGCGAGAACTCCTTGCAGGTCTTCAGCTCCGCAACCATCTTGTCGCACATGCCGAGGAACTCCTGCGAGGCCGCTACCATGCCTGCTCTGTCTCCTGCCTTATAAGCATCGGCGAAGCGCTTCCTTACGGCCAAAGCCCTGTTGCGGATGGACTGACGGCGTGTGTTGGCGAGGTCGAACTTGAGGTAGTTGGACGTGCCCTCTACCTTCTCCAAAATAGCCAGCGCTTCGTCGAGATTCTTGATGTCGTAGCCCTTTCGGAGTTCAGTCGTCCAGTTCCATTCGCCCTCGAGGTTAGGATGAGCGTTAATGATGCCTGCCGCACCTGTACTTGTGTGAGTGGTGCAGACCTTATCGACCATCGTGTGCCAATATGCTCTGTAGTTTGCATCGGCGCGACCCAGATGGCGGTCGGCAATGTTGTCGATGTATGCGTCGAAGCCGATGCCTGTGTCCCAAGCCTGAGCCAGCATATGCTCATAGACAGGCTCGTTGAGACCAAAGCCTTCGAGCGTTGAGCCGATGCCCACGAACTCCTTGCCGCCCTCCTTCTTCGCGCCAGCAATCAGCTTGGCGTTGTGTTTGTAGTCACCCTCAATCTCCGTCATGCCACCGAAGTTGCCGAGGTAGCACCAAATGAACTTGTGGCCGTAGAAGTGTTCCGTCATTCGCCATATCTCGGTATAGTCGCACTCGTAGTCGAGCATAATCATCCTGCCTTGCGGCACGGCTGTGAGGTAGGCCTTGATGCGCTCTGGTGTCCAGGATCTCTTGTCGCTTATAAAGAGCCAGGCCATTTGGAGCCAAATGGCATCGGGATCGACATTCGTCAGGGATTCATAGACGCCGGCAGATATCTTCGCCAGCGAGTCGGGTTCCCACGATGGGGGCGAAACTTCGTTGAAGAGGTCCACACCGTAGATGTGGTTGGTGCCGTACATCTTTGTCTGTTCCTCAAGAAAATCTTTCTGGATGCGGGCAAAGATGGGGTCGGAGGGATTAAGGTAGGTGCAGCGGTACTTCTCGTCGAAGTTGCACCAGCGGTTCACCTTAGATGTCTTGATGCCAGGTTGTGTCTGCTCCAAGTCTGCAGGGATGTGTCCTGCAAAGGCAGGAAGAACGGGTGTCATGTTCAGTTCGCGCTCGCGTTTCAAGATTTGTTCCTGCAACTTGGCTTGTCCGTCAATCCAGCTTTGGGGCAGCGGCCCTTGCCAGCGGTCGATGTTTATCATGCGTTGCCAAGGCAAATGGGCCGGGCCTGTGAAATAGGCGCGGATTTGCTCGTCGGTCATACCGTACTTGCGCCACACCTTTTGCCAAACGGCTTCCTGCCCTGTGATGGCAAGCGGCATGTTCACGCCGTTCAGCGCCATCCAGTCGATAAACCTTTCCCACTGCGGCCACTTCCACCACGGCATCGTGTAGCCGAAAGTGCAGTAGTTGAGGAAGAATCGGATGGGCACCTCCACCTTGCCCGACACCTTTTCGGGCACCCGCGGCATCTTCTTTGGCAGCTCAACAGGATTGAAGTCGTACCAGCTCACGTTGGCAAGACAATACTGCTGGATGTATCGGTTCAGGCCAACCGCCATAGAGTTGGCGTTGTTGCCTCGGATGAGAACTTTCTTGCCCTTCTGTAGCAGTTCGTAAGAATCTGTTGTCTCATTGGTTTGTTCAAAGACAACGGCTTTGGCTTTGCCGCCCATCACTCTGCGTGCCAATGCTTCCGCAGCACGTTCATCGGCTGTCTTGAACGACATCAGCGCCAATGAAACCACCAGAAGCAAAAGGAATTTGAAGAGTTGTTTGTGTGTTCTCATAGTTGAGATAATTTAATTTAATAACTGCTGCAAATTTACAAAAAAGCAAGCACAATGCAAAAGGAAAGCCTCGGTTTTTATTTTTATTGTTGAACGGGAGTGCTTCCTTGTGACCGTTTGTTTAGCTGATTTTGTAAAAATTCTTCCCAACGACAAGCTCTCTGGCGGCCTCTTTTTGCTTTTGTGGCACTTTTCTACTCCAAACGCAAAATAATCGCTTAAAACGAATTGCCAATGATAATCAGCAAGTTATAAAAGTGCTTTTTGACGCGCAAAGCAAAGAAAGGATGGATTTCCTACATATTTCTGCTAAATTCCACATAATTTTGCCCGAAATTCGACGTAGGGAACAACCCAACGCAGCACGGGGAAATTGCAAACGCAACGTGGAGCGTTGGCCAACGCCCAGTGCGGCGTTGAAAAACGCCTCGTCTCGCACTGGCAACCTCCTTGCTTTTCGTCTCATTTTTTTGTAAAGATTATTCCCGATTAGGCTTTCAGAGGAAAAAGAACCTTTCACGTCACTTTTTGTTCTTTTTGAGATAAAACAGGGCCGAAGTATTGCCTTTTCAAAAAGAAATCGTACCTTTGCAGAGCAATCCGCAAGGAAAGCAACATCTTATTGGAAATAAACGAAGCGTTATGCTCGACTTGCTGACGGAAACGTAGGAAACTTCTGTGAATTGCAAGGAAAGTGGAGCGGTTCGCGTGCATAGCGTGGACTGGTTACATCTTCTCAATTCAAGGCAATTCCTACGGCCTCCGTCAGAAGAAGTGGTATATCAGTGCCACGCTTCTGCGTACTATTAAACTGTCCTTTTGGTACTGGAGGGCGATGTAAAACAAACTCAAATACAATGAAAGTAAAGAGTATGATTGCAGCCCTGCTCCTGATGATGGCAGGCCTGCAGACAACATGGGCACAAGGCTTCCGCGTGTACAAGAGTGACGGCACGGTGGCGCAGTTTAGCCTCCGCACCGACAGCATCGTGTTCTACGACGGCATCGGCAGCGACGTGGACTTTGGTCCCTACACCCACGTCAACCAGATGATTGTCGGCACATGGTACAAGTCGAAGACCGAGACGGTGACGTTTGGCGAAAACGGCAAGACAAACTACATCGCAGGAAGCACCCGCGCTTATAAATTCCTGCCTTATCAAGGTACGCTCATCATCTATAGTTCCACTGGCGTCCCGAAGAGTATTCTCAAAGTTCACGACGTGATGGCTGACACATTGGTTATTAGCTCGCTTGGCAGCACCGGGTTCAGCTATTTAACCCGTTTGCCGCAAAAGCAGTATGTCAAATCCATTGTATTGAGCGACGAGTCTCTCACGCTACAATTGGGTGAGACGCACCAACTCACAGCGATGGTAATGCCGGAGGATGCTGACAATCGTGCCGTGACATGGAAAAGCAGCAATGAAGATGTAGCCAAGGTGGATGCTAACGGAGTTGTCTCTGCCATAGCCGACGGCAGTTGCACCATTACCTGTACTGCCAAGGATGGCAGCGGCGTGAAGGCAACGTGCGAGGTGTCGGTAATCACCCACGAGTGGGTTGACCTCGGCCTGCCCTCTGGCACGCTGTGGGCAACGTGCAACATCGGTGCCAACAGCCCTGAAGAGTACGGTGACTACTTCGCATGGGGCGAGACAACAGGCTACAATAGCGGCAAGACAAACTTCAGCTGGGAGACCTATAAGTACTATGATGCTACATGGGGAACTATAACCAAGTACTGCACAAACTTTAACAATGGAACGATTGACAACAGGACAGAACTCGAGCCAGAAGATGATGCCGCTACCGTCAGATGGGGAGCAGACTGGCAAATGCCAAGCGCTGGCCAAATGGAAGAATTATTAGATTTTAATAACTATGTCTACACAGAGCATACTGGTTTAATAATTAATGGGATTTTGGGAGTAATGATAACAAGCAAGGTCAATGGGAACCGTATATTCCTGCCCGCAGCAAACTACATTGAGGGTGAAACAGTCTATGAATATTTCTCTGAAAGTGGAACAGAGAAAAGGTATTGTGCATATTGGACGCGCTCGCTCCATGCAAACAATTCTGTGCAGGCTTGCAGCTTATGGGGTATTCAGTACAATACGGTCTGGCAGCATCCGACACGCATAAGCGATGGCTGGGATCGCTACAAAGGTCTTAGCATCCGCCCCGTGCGAAAGCAATAAATGAATAGCCAATAAAACAAGCGAAGGGGAGCAAACAGCTCCCCTTCATTGTTTTTTTGTCCCTGTCCCTAAAACAGGTGTTATTTCCCGCTGACTTCCATAATGTCTTCCTTCAGCATCTCAACAATGTCACTATGGATGTCTTTGGAAGGACTTTTATCTCCACCCTTCCAAGTCGGCTTCGGGAAAGAGGTCTGGGTTGAAGCGAGGCTCTTTCGTTCCCTTGCGACGTTGCTCCTTGAAGTCCTTCAAGAGGCGGAAGGCGTAGCGGCTCAACATTAGAACTGCAATGAGGTTGAGGATGGTCATGAGCGCCATAGCGAGGTCAACGATGCTCCAGGCTTGCTGAAGCGTCATAAAGCCTCCCATGAGCACTACCACGCCGCTTAGCAGGCGGAACACTGTTATTGCCCAGGGCTTCCTCGTGATATAGCGGACGTTAGTCTCGCCATAGAAGTAGTTGGCGATGATGGTGCTATAGGCAAAGAGGAAGATGGCAGCCATCAGGAACCACCCGCCGAAACTGCCTAAGTGGTGCTCCATCGCATGACCTGTAAGGATAATGCCGTCGTAGTCGTTGGTATAAAGACCGCTCAGCAGGATGATGAAAGCCGTGCAGGTACAGATGACAAGCGTGTCGGTAAAGACGCCCAGACTTTGCAACAAACCCTGTTGGACGGGATGCGGTATGGTGGCCGTCGCAGCAGCATTGGGAGCACTTCCCTCGCCTGCCTCATTCGAGAAGAGGCCTCGCTTCACGCCTTGCATGATGGCAATGCCGACGGCTCCGCCTGCTGCCTGCTCCCATCCGAAAGCACTTCGCACGATAAGGCTCAGCATGGCGGGAATCTCCGTAACGTTGACAATCATAATGTAGAGTGCCAAAAGGATATACCCTAAAGCCATGAAGGGCACGACCATAGCGCAGAAGCGGGCGATGCGCTGTATGCCGCCAAAGATGATAACGAGTGTCATTAAAGCCAGAGCTATGGCAACGTATGATGTCGGCACCTTGAACGTCTCGCCGATGGCATCGCAAAGGGTGTTGCTCTGTACAATCTGGTTGGCAAGTCCGAAGCCGTAGATGATGAAGATGGCGAAGAGGACGCCCATCCAGGGACGCTTCAGGCCGTACTTCATGTAGTAGGCTGGCCCGCCGTAGAAGCTCTCCTTCCCGTGCCGCTTGAAGAGCTGTGCCAGCGTTGCTTCCATGAAGGCCGTGGCTGCCCCAAGCAGTGCCATCACCCACATCCAAAAGACCGCTCCAGGGCCGCCCACGAAGATAGCACTCGCCACACCAGCCAAGTTGCCCGTCCCTACTCTCGACGAGAGACTAATGGCAAAAGCCTGGAAGGAGGAAATCTTCTTTTTCCCAATGCTTTCGAAGCCGTCCTTGCTCGGCTTGAAGAGGTTGCGGAGCATAAGTGGCAGCATCGTGAACTGCACCGCCTTGAGGTTCCAAGTAAAGTAAAGCGCACACCCCACCAGCATCGTAATGACCACGTATGTCCAAAGCCAATCGTTTATCGTATTGAAGAATTCAAAGCCCATAAATTCTATAACTATAATGCTGTTATAAGGTATTCCCTCGGTACTTAAAGGACTGCCTGTAGTATTGCTGTTTCCTTTGCATTCTTTTTCACAATATGTTGTGATTTAGACACAAAGTTAAGGAAAAGAATTATAAAGGCAAAGGAAATTCACAATAAATTGCGAATTCGGGTAGTAGAGCGAGCGTGATGATTGGTTTGCTCCTTTATCGATTATCGAATTTTGATGCCCAGGACATAAAAATGAGGTATGTATTTGATGATGTCTGATGAAAGGTCGGACTTGATAATTTTATCACCGCAGAAACGAAAAACCCCGCTGTCAGCATCGTACCAGTAAGAGCCGAACAAGACGAGTGGCATGAATTTCCCCGTATCTGAGGTGGAAACAAGTTCAATGGGACGCGATTGATATAAATGCCGCTGTATCCTTGGTTCTCCTGGAGCAAAAACGGGCTTGAGTATTAGCTTGCCTGTAAAGCCTTCATCATTGTCGGATTGGAAGGAATAGACATATAATGAGTCATTGTCTGAGGGAGCCAATCCGATGACAAGTTTTTCTCCGACTGGGAAAGAAACATCAAAGTCAAGATAATTTCCCACCTCTTTTCCGTCAACATATTCCATGACAACAGTCTCAAGCTGCTTCCCTTTGAAATCCTTTGTGTCAAAACTATAGGCCATATAGCCTTTAGCATTAAGCAAAGGAATATAATCATTGAATGTTGCCTCTAATGTTTTCAAATTCTGTCCCTGCCCTGTCACTACGAAGATGGTGAGGAGAATTGTGATGATGGTTTGCTTGTTCATTATTCCTTTACTTTTCTTATATAACGAATCTGGATGGTTTTTTATGACATTGAGGCAGAATAATTAAGGCTTATTCACAGAAGTTACTCCCGCGTCTCGCGACGCAGGAGCCGGGTGGCGTCAATTTATTAACTTTAAAAACCCAATCGGGATGATTATTCTTTGTCCTTCTTCGGTTCCATACCTTTCAGATACACCTTCTCACCGTTGATGTAGCTATCTCTTGTTTTTCTTTCTGATATGAAAACGAATCAACCGCCCCCAAATTGTATAAAGCCTTCACTTTTCCTGACATTTTGCTACAAAGATACCACTCTTTGCCGGTAATGACAAGTTCACGACAAATTTTCTGTCCTTACCTGGTTAGCGGTGATGATGTCAACGACATTCCATTGGTACGAGTTTCAGGATAACGATTTGTGTGTCTGTGCCATAGCGTCTTGGCTTGTCACCAACAAGTTGTCTGACTCTTGCCAAGGCTTCTGTTTCACTTGCGCTATGCAGGCTTATCAATGCTGCCGATGTGTAAACCAAAGTACATAATCTTCCTGCCATAAAGCCATATTCTACACGATACATTCTTACACCCATAATTTTTTTTTGGTTATTTTATTTCGAATTTATACTTCTCTATTACCCGACTGACGGCATGGGCTTTCAGGAAAGCGCGAGGATTGCTGGTGAGGCGTTGCCAAGCTGTCTCGGCCTCTTCTATAGTAATATCATTTAGGTCTGCAAAGACTTCCTTTTTGTAAGTTTCCACTTGCTCCTTTTCTCCCCGCTGGATGGCGATACGAATTTGGTTGGCCTTGATGCTGCCTGCATGAAAGGTCTCGCGGAGGAGGTCCATTATCTGCTCCTGATAAATCAAGCGGCCGAAAGTGGAAGGCTCTTGGATATAAGCTTCGTACAAATCCATTGTCTGAGGGAAGTAGAGGGCATAGCGGGCCAACTCATCATCGAGGTTTTCTGGCAAAGGCCTCTTATGCTTGTTGCTTAGATACGTCGAAGGACACAAGTCCTGGAACAGGCATTCTCTGATGGCTGCGATGTCATAATCTCCGGCGTTGGCTTGCAGCAAAGCCTCTGCTTCTTCCTTGAACTCGTCAAAACGCGAAGCTTCGATGTCGAACTGGAATTTAGGCAGGCCGTCGTTGACAAAGCGGGCAGAGTGAAGACCGTATTTCATAGGATCAACCTCCGTAAGCCCCAGACAATAACAGACAATAGAGGAAGGCATTGCGCCCCTTGCCCAAACATTTATCTCTGCCGACATTGCATACTTCCTAAAAATCCAAAAGGCCATGATGTAGTAATCGACAAAGCCTGCGTTGATAATTTGCTTCATTTCCCATAGCATTTTCACGGGTATCATACTGCAAAGTGTTACAGATGGCTTAATCTTTACGCTCTTGAGATTATCGCCATAACGCTTTTTCATGCCAGTCGATACAAGCTTTTGAAGTAATTCTGCGTGTGTCATTTTCATTTTCTTATTCATGTTTCTGCTCCTTAAAGATACTGCGACAATAAATTTGTTGAACTCTCTTTTCTGTGATTTCCCATTCTTTAGCGATGTCTGCCAAAGGACGACCTTCATCGATACCCTTCCGGATGCTGCGTTCACGTTCCGAGAGTGTGCTTTGTCCGCCTGAAGAATAATTGACCAAGGCCTGTAGGATGCTTTGCCTTACCCACCATACGGCATAGCTCATAAAGGTACAGCCCTTGTCTTGGTCGAACCTTTCTGCTGCCACCTCAAGCCCTTTGTTCCCCTCTTCGATAAGTTGTTCCAGCGTGAGACCTTGGTTCAAATACTGCTTCGCCACAGCCTCAACATAACGGCGGTTCTCTGTGACTAACTCTTCTGTGTTCATTTTCTTGTTCATCATAACAGTTTTTAGTTAAGAGGAATGTCCCTCCATATTATATATATCTTTATACGATGAAATAAACGAAAAAACGGCGTTTTTGCCACATAATGTGCAAAAACGCCGCAGAAAGAGGGCAGATTTTTAAATATAATGACACTTATTCCGCGAAGTTCATATATCGTTCCATGAGATAGTCCTTTAAATCTTTAGGCATTTGTTCTTTCATTATCTCCCAAAGATTGCTATATGATTCCCATTCGGGAACTACTTTTAATCCCACATTTTTAATATTATCTCTGAAATTTTCAAATAGTTTTTTATAATTAGCATATGCCTTATGCTCATCTTCGAAACGCTTGGAAGGTTCAAATATGAGTGTGATAAACTTCAATTCTACCTTCCCGAAATCAATAATACCAACATTTTTAAAGGTATCGCACAGTTCAACAAATTGGCTATGAATTCCCAAAAGGTGGGTAATTAGTTGTTTAACCCCTTCTTTATATTTATATTCTCTTTCTGGAATATACCCCACAATCTTTTCCCATTTAACATCTTTGTTACACCATTTATTTTCTTCTCTATAACTATTACCTAGTTCAAACTTTTTTGTTTCCGTATATTCAGTAAATTTAGACTCAATGAATAAGAGATGCTTCTTATCTTTATCTATTAGTACAACATCCATATTGGCAGGGGCAGGACTATCCTTAATTGTTTTCATCTTGACCTCGAAAAACACTTGAGTATATTTGACTTGTTCCCATTCAAAAGGATGTTCGTCATCTATCCAATGAAAAAAATTATACGATAGCATTGATGAAGAATGAACCGCCTCAGCTTTGGAATGCAGTTCTCCACCCGAACCTTCATCAAACATATCTTGAAAATGTTCACTCATTTGACCTCCATAGATATTCTCTCTATACGAACAAAAATATCCTCTCTTATTAACAGGAAGGCCTTTCTTTAAAGCGTCTAAAAGATTTTCCACAATTAATAAATGTTACACATATTGTTAATTCTTTTCTTCATTTCCTCTCTCAACTCCTGTGGCTCTATCACCTCAACCTTTTCTCCCATTGCCAGCAGTTGGCTTACCAGTTCGGGTGTTATACATAATCTATAAGTGAACTCGGCAAACTCGCCGTGTTTGGAGCGGACTTCTGATTGGCTTTTGTGGAGCGGAGTAGAGCGAAGATAATCTGCCTGTATGCCGTAAGCACGGATTTTGACTTTCGTGACAGGCAAATCTTTATTCACATAAATGCCAACAACATTCGCAAAATGTTTCCTCGCATCGAAATCCTCGGGCATTTCAAAGCTGGTCGAAAGGACTTTCAAGTCAAGAATACGGTCGAGGGCGATGGTACGCAAAGCATTCTTTTCCTTTATATACCCAAGCAGATACCATCGACGATTGAAAACCTTCAAGGCGTATGGCTGGATATGAAACTCCTGCAAATGCTCCTCTTGCTCATCTTCATAACGCTGGTAGTCAACTTGCAGCTCAACATTCTTCTGCATCGCTTCAATGATAGGATTCAGGAATGTAGTCCCAAGGGGAATCTCTTCCTGCAAAACACTGTCCTTCATACTATTGAAGGTTATAAAGTCCTGAGGAATGCTGTATTTCTGAAGCAACCACTTTCCCAACTTCTGCTCGTCAAGGACTTCAGGGTTCTTGACATAATAGACGTTACCTTTCGACCTGTTACATTCTATATCCACTCCAAACATCTCTTTGATGCCATCTCTCCACTCATGAAAGGTCCGAATCGACAATCCTCCTTCGTGCATGGGATTATCTTTCCAGCGTTTTTCTATTTGCCAAAAGCTCAACTCCTCCCGAAGCAACGTGTTCAGGAGCCAAATATATTTAATGTATGTCTTGCTTACCATGCAAAAACAAGGTTTGGACAGCTAAACATTCGACAGGACGACGGCTTCTTTCTCTTTTTGTTGAAGGAGGAAGAGTTCTTTCTGTTGCTCTATCTCGCGGCGCAATTCCTCCTCTGTGGGCAGGTAGGGCATATACTTGGCAGCGAAGAGTTGTTGGCTGTCGTTGAGTATGGAATACTTGGCGATGGCCTTGCTCGTTTCCGAGCACAACACGATGCCGATGGTGGGATTGTCGCCATCGGTTCGTTTCAGTTCATCATACATGCGCACATACATATCCATTTGTCCCACGTCTTGATGAGTTATTGTACCCACTTTGAGGTCAATAAGTACATAACATTTCAGTATTACGTTGTAGAACACAAGGTCAATGAAATAGTCTTGCGTGTCTGTGCGTATGAGTTGCTGGCGTGCCATGAAAGCGAAGCCTCGTCCCAACTCCATGATGAAATCTTGCAGATGGCTAATGATGGCGGTTTCGAGTTCTTGTTCAGAGAAACTGCTGTCTTGCTTGAACCCCAAGAACTCGGCAACGATGGGACTCTTGAGCATTTCAAGTTTGTTGGGATGTTCCTCTTTCATAGGCAGCTGTGGCTGTCGGAAATGTCGCTCGAAGTATTGTGTGCCGATGTTGCGATTCAATGTGCGCACACTCCACATTTCCTGCGAAGATGTCTCAAGATACCAGCGTATGGCAACATCGGTGTCTGCTCTCAAACAATAGAAAATATGTGTCCATGTGAGATTCGGAAATCGTGATTTCCAAATTCCAAAATCCGGGAGTATGAGATAGAATTTACGGAAGGAACGAAGATAACGTGCAGAGAACCCTTTTCCATATCTTATTGTTAATTCCTTTGACAATCCTTCCAATATGTGTTCTCCATACTTGGCTCTTTCTTTCCCTCGCTGTTCTTCCTCCACTATTCTTTTGCCGATGTTCCAGTATGTCTCAATCATGGTGGCATTGACAGAGGAATATGCTTTTGTCCGTCCAGTTTCAATGATAGAGCATACGTCGGAGAAGAGACTGCTATTGGTTATTTGTTGTATCATATTCGTTGGCTTATATTTTTTCGCTTTTCATTTCCAAAAGGACGACTGCTTCTTTCTTGCAGCCATCGACTTTGATAGTGAGAGGCTGGGGCAGGCGGACGTGGCGGACGTGGGCGGTTTCCTGGACGGCGGGGAGGTTGTCGAGGATGTCCTGACGATAGATGCCGTCGCCCCGGAAGGCGTTGATGGTGAGGTAGCAGACACCAAGCGAGGTGAGGTTCTGGAAGAAGTGGGTGCCTTGAGAGGGGTCAACTTGGAAGCTGTCAAGCCCTGCCTCGACGATGACTTGGGCGGCGCTGATTTGTGACCACTTCACGGGGATGCCAAGCCAAGGGTCGGAACTTCCCCAACGGCCAGGGCCGATGAGGAGGAAAGAGGGGGAGGAGGGGTCGAGGAATGTTCTGTTTATCTTTTCAATTTCCTCTGCGATGGCGGGGTTGTTAGCTGGGGTGTAGCCGTCGGTCTTGACATAGACGATGTCCTGGATGTCGGTGTAGATGCCGTGACCGATGGCTGAATGTGAGCGCAGGAGGCAGTCGTCGTCGGGAACCAAAGTGAGGTCTTCGTCGAGTTCCATGCGGTTATCCACCATCGGGCGAATCTGCAAGAGGCAGAACTCGCCTGTGCGGTCGGCGTGCAGGTTGACGGCGAACTCTATCTCAACAGGGCGTTTCATTTCGTCCTGGCCGTATTTCAAGACCTTCTGCATCAGTTCGGGCAGAGGAAAGACGTCGCTCTGAAGGACACCAGCAAAGGAAATAATCTTGCGGTTCCTTCCTTCGTAGAAGCCATCGTAGATGCACTGGTCAACAGGGTCGTAGGTGGAACAAATCCATTGCAGTGTGCCGTCCTTTTCTGCCTCGCGTACAGGCACTTTTATGAGGTTGAAGCCATCGTTGACGCTCATTTCTCCTGCCTCCTTCGAGCTTTCGGCACGAAGGGCGAGGAAGTGCGTCTGGGTGTCGCGAAGGGCAATCTCCATCTCGCTCATCTGCAGGACTTGATGCGGGTGTGCAGGGCAGACGCGAAGGCTCGTACCGCCATCGACGATGTACTTTCCGAGGCCCATTGCTAGCGAGACGGTTCCCTCTTCTGCCTTCTCGTCGCCGATTGGATAGTAGTTGATGCTTCGCGCCACACCGCTGATGACGGGGTAGAAGCGGCCGCCATGTTCCTCGCCTACTACCTCTTGCAGGATGACAGCCATCTTCTCCTGGTCGATGACGTTGCTCGTGGCTGTCATGTAATCCTTGCTGTTCCGATAGAAGACGCTGGCATACACGGCTTTGATGGATTCTGAGAGCATGGAGAGACGCTCGTAGCGGTCTTGTGCGGCAGGTATCATATAGGTACTATAGACACCAGCGAAGGGCTGGTAGTGCGAGTCCTCGAGCAGACTTGAAGAACGTATGGCGATAGGTCCACTCACGACATCAAGGAAGGCTTCTATGTCGCCCACAAGACGCATGGGGAGCCGTGCGCGGAGGAAGTGCTGCAGGATTTCCTCGTCGGGGATGTCGCTGAGGGCCAACTGATAGAGGTCGTTGGTGTCCATGAACTCGTCGAAGATATCGGTACAGAGCACGACGGTTTTCGGAATGCAGACAGTGACGCCCTCCCGCTCGTTGAGGTCTGTGTGACGGCCAAGAAGGTGGTCGATGAAGGCAAGGCCACGCCCTTTTCCTCCAAGGCTGCCTTCGCCGATACGGGCAAAGTTGCTGTACTGGTCGAAGCGTTCCCTCTGGAAAACAGCCACCACGCCTTGGTTCTTCATCCTTCGGTAGGCGACGATGGCATCGAGGATGATGGCTCTGTGAGCGTCCACGTCCTGAAGGCTTTCCCATGTGATGCCCTTCAGGAACTCCGAAATGGGGAAGAGGGCGCGGCTGGCGAGCCAGCGGCTCACATAGTTGTGCGAGATATGGTATTGCAGGCTTCGCGTGGGCAAGGTCATAATGTTGTTCTGCAAGTCCTTGAGGTTGTGCAGCCGAGCCACCTCCTCCTTCGTGTCGGGGTCTCGGAAGATGAAGTCGCCAAAGCCGAAGTAGTCGCGCAGGTGGTCGCGCAGGTCAACGTCTATCTTCTTGGAGTTCTTGTCGATGAAGCTGGCATGACATTCCTTTGCAAGCTTGGCATTGTCTGTCTCGCTCGAATCGAGGATAAGGGGAACATACGGGTCATTGGCGCGGATGGCACTGAGGAGCTTGAAGCCCGCATCTGCGACTTTCTCTCCTCCTGCAATAAGGGGGAAGCGGCAGTCGCTGATGACACCCAGGGTGTTGTCGGCAAAGCGGGTGTACAGTTCCCATGCCTCTTCGTAGTTGCGAGCAAGGACAATCTTCGGTCGGCCGCGCATTCGCAGCATTTCAAGGCTCGTGTTGAGGGCTTCGGTGGCGAACTCAAGGCTCTGCTGCAGCACGAACTTGTAGAGTGTGGGCAGGATGCTGGAATAGAAACGGATGCCGTCCTCCACGACGAGCAGCATCTGAACGCCAGCCGATTTGATGTCGTGCTCCAGGTTCATACGGTCCTCCATCAGCTTGATGATGGAAAGCAGCAGTTCCGTGTTGCCGAGCCAGCAGAAGACGTATTCGAAGACACTCAGGTCTTCGTTCTGCATACGTTTCGTGATGCCGTGGCTGAAGGGAGTCAGCACCACGATGGGTATGGTGGGATAGTCCTGCTTGATGCCTCGCGCGATGTCGAACACGGAGTTGTCCTCGGCAGCAGGCATACAGATGACGAGGTTAATCCCGCCGCCCTGCATCTGCACCTCTGCCTCTTCGCGATTCGTCACCTGAATGAATCGGGGCGGGAAGCGAAGTCCGAGCTTGGCGTACTCGGAAAAGATTTTCTCGTCCACACGCCCGTCATCCTCCAGCATGAAGGCATCGTAGGGGTTTGCGACAATCAGGACGTTATACACTCGTTTGAGCATCAGGTCCACGAAGGAAGTATCTTTCAGTGTCATCTTGAACCAAATTAAGAATTAAGAAATATAGCACAAGTAGGAAGGCCTATTGGTCGGGGTTGGCGACGAAGCCTTGATACTGAGGGGGCAGGTCGCGCATGATGGTGTCGTAGCTTTGTTCCAAAGTGCGCTGGACGGCTTCGTTTCTTGCTTCCTGCTCCTCGCTCCTTGCCCCTTGTTCGGGCATGATGGGTGCGTGAATGACGAGACGGAGCCTGTGCCATGTGACGAAATTAACGCCCTTCTGACGGGGCAGGACGTCAAAGCTGCCGTCGATGGTGACGGGAACGACAGGCAGACGTAGTTCGTCAGCCAGTTGGAAGGCGCCTCTGCGGAACTTTGCCATGTGGCCTGTGAAGCTTCTCGCTCCCTCTGGGAAAACCACTAAAGACACGCCATGCTTCAGAACTTGCCTGCCTTGTTCGTAGGTCCTGTGTATGGCCTTAGGTCCGCTCTTATCGACCATGATGTGCCCGGCACTCTCGCAAGCCTTGCCTACAAGGGGGATGTCTCGTAGTTCCTTCTTCATCATCCAGCGGAAGCTGCGTCCGAGGAATCCGTAGATGAGAAAGATGTCGTAAGGTCCCTGATGGTTCGCCACAAAGACGTAGGACTGCTTGTCGTCGAGAAGCTCACGCCCTTCCACCTTGACAGGCAGGAGCATTATCCAGCACATAAAGCGGCTCCATGCCATCGCGGGATAGTAGCCCCAAGTCCGGGCCTTGCCAAAGGTACAGCCGATGATGGTAACGATGGCCGTCAGAGCAGTTGCCATGATAACAAGCGGCAAGGCAATGAGGAGTTGGTAGAGCTTGTATGTCATGGATTGGGGATTGGGGATTATGGATTAAAGTTTAGTTGCTTTGAAATTAAGGAATATGGTATCAAACCTTAATCCTTAATCCTTATTCTTTAATCTGCTTCGCTTCCTCGATGTACTTCCTGACATAGGGATGTCCGAGGAAGTAGGGCGTGGCATGTGTGAGTATTTCCTCTATCTGGGGCGTAAGGACGGGGTGGGGCAGGCTGCTGGTCAGTATCATAAAGATGCCAGGGCCTAATACATTATTATAATTATCGCGTATGAAGCGGGTGATGAGATGGTCGTTCTCCTCTATCAACTGCTGCGACTGTTTGCCCAGTTCGCGCATGATTTCCTCGTAGTCCGTTCCGTTCATAATCATCTGCGATTCCAGATGCGGCAACTCAGCCATTTGTGCATCAAGCTGTGTCTTTCTCTGTATGAAACCGGAAAGGGTGTCGTTGAGCGGTGTACCTGTGGCCGTTTGCTGTGTCTCGCCGATGTTGAGCTTCACTTCGCCCTCTTCCAGAACGATGGGCATCAGGCTCAAGTTGCCCATGAAGACATTGGCAAGCATGGTGGAGTCCATGCTGCCCCCGAAGTTGAAGCGTCCGTGCACCACCCTTGTGGAATCGATGCTCTGCATTTCGCCATCCACATAGACCTTCAATGTCAGCATCTGACCTTCGAGTTCGTCCACGTTGGAAGAACCCTTCACCATGTATTGGCTTTTGCATGCAGCCAGCGTCAGCAACATGGCTGCAAACAGAAAGTAAAGCTTGTTATACACCGTTTTGCTATTTAGACATGACAAAGATATACAATCTTCATCAAACGGCAATAATAATTAAGACTATTTAACCAAAAGCCTCCCCTTAAGGGGAGGTTTGGAGAGGTCCGTCACATCTTTGCCATTGCCTGTTCGAGGTCGGCTATGATGTCTTCGACGTTCTCAATGCCGACACTGAGGCGGACGAGGTCGGGAGCGATGCCTGCCTCACGAAGCTGTTCGTCGCTGAGCTGGCGGTGCGTATGGCTGGCGGGGTGCAGCACACAGGTACGTGCGTCGGCCACGTGCGTCACGATGCTGATGAAGTCCAGGTTGTCCATGAAGCGGATGGCCTCTTCCTTCGTGCCTTTCAAGCCGAAGGCAATCACGCCGCAAGTGCCGTTGGGCAGGTATTTCTGTGCCAGAGGATAGTATTTGTTCGAGGGCAGGCCTGCATAGTTCACCCAACCCACCTTGGGGTTCTTCTCCAGCCATTCTGCCACCTTCTGCGCATTCTCGCAGTGGCGTGGCATACGCAGGTGCAGCGTCTCAAGGCCCAGATTCAGGAGGAAGGCATTCTGGGGGGCGGGGATGCTGCCCAGGTCGCGCATCAGTTGTGCAACGAGCTTTGTCGTGTAGGCCATCTTGCCGAAAGCCTTGGTGTAGGTCAGACCGTGATAGGACTCGTCGGGCGTGCAGAGGCAGGGGAACTTCTCTGCGTGCTTCTCCCAGTCGAAATTGCCGCTATCGACCACCACGCCGCCCACTTGCGTGGCGTGGCCGTCCATGTACTTCGTAGTCGAGTGCGTCACGATGTCGCAGCCCCATTCGAAGGGGCGGCAGTTGATGGGCGTGGCAAAGGTGTTATCCACGATGAGGGGCACGCCGTGCCTGTGCGCCATCTTTGCGAAGCGCTCTATGTCGAAGATGTTGCAGCCAGGGTTGGAGATGGTCTCGCCGAAGAAACACTTCGTGTTAGGGCGGAAGCAGGCCTCTATGCGCTCGTCGTCCCAGTCGGGATCGACAAACGTACACTCGATGCCCAGCTTCTTCAGTGTCACGCCAAAGAGGTTGAACGTGCCGCCGTAGATGGTGTTGGCAGTGATGAAGTGGTCGCCTGCCTGACAGATGTTGAAGATGGCATAGAAGTTGGCGGCCTGTCCGCTGCTGGTGAGCACGGCCCCGACGCCACCTTCCAGGGCGGCAATCTTCTTGGCCACGGCATCGTTGGTGGGGTTCGCCAGACGGGTGTAGAAATAGCCGCTGTCTTCGAGGTCGAAGAGGCGGGCCATCTGCTCGCTCGTCTCATAGCGGAACGTCGTACTCTGATAGATGGGAAGTTGCTGAGGTTCGCCCTTCCCTGGCTTCCATCCGCCGTGAATGCAGATGGTCTCAAGATTCTTTTTCATATATTTGGTCGTTTGGTCGTTTGGTTGTTTGGTCGTTTAGGGTTCCACACGCCTAAATCGGCTGCAAAGATACGCTTTATTTCTGAAAGTAAAGCCGATAGATACATAGAAATTTTGCATGAGACAAAAACATTTCGTAACTTTGCTCCGAAATTACGGGTAATATGGTATGGACTATGGTCTGTGGTAACAGAACGCCCCATGTTAAAGATGTTGGCAATATGAGTAATAGGGTTGACGGCATGATGAATGCAAACAGATTAGTGAATATGGACAAGGACATAGATGCGAAAAAGGTTTTGGCCGAAGAATCACTGTATGGTGATGTGTGTCATATAATCGATGGCGCAAGAAACAGGATTGCTACTTATCTGAACACGGAAGTATGCATGACGAACTGGTATGTGGGCAAACGCATCAGGGAGGATGTCCTCTACAACCAAAGGGCGGAATATGGGAAGCAAGTGGTTAGGAACTTGTCGTTGAAACTCACTGAACGATATGGGACTGGATGGAGTGAGAAAAAGTTGAGACATTGTATCCGCGGTGCGGAGACTTTCTCGGAGCAGGATATTGTCTCCGCCACGCAGAGACAAATGACCTGGAGCCATCTGAAAAGTCTCATGTATATCAAGGACCCATTGGAACGTCAGTTCTATATGCACCTATGCAGTGTGGAACATTGGGATACCCGTACACTTGATAGGAAAATCGACCAGCAACTTTATCAGCGGACAGCCATTAGCCGAAAGCCTGAGCAAGTCATCAGGCAGGAACTGACTAAGGCGAGCGGTGCCAACCAACTTTTTCCCGACCTTGTGTTTCGCAGCAGTTACTTTCTGGATATGCTTGGCCTGCCTGATATCTTTACCGAGAAAGACTTGGAGAGTGCAATTGTCACACAAATCGAGGCTTTCATACAAGAACTTGGTTCCGACTTTACCTTTGTGGCAAGGCAGAAGCGTATAACCATAGACGCTACAGACTATTTCCTCGATTTGCTATTCTTCCATCGGGGTTTAAGGAGATTGGTGGCAATAGACTTGAAGCTGGGAAAGTTCAAACCGGAGCATGAGGGGCAAATGCTATTGTATTTACGCTTCCTGGACCAGAACGAGCGAAAGGATTGGGAAGATTCGCCCATTGGCCTCATCCTTTGTTCCGAAGGCAATACAGAGCACATAGAATATCTCATGCTTGATGACAACAGCCCAATCAAAGTTGCGCAGTATTATACGCAATTGCCAGACAAGGAGCTGTTAGCTCAAAAACTAAAGAAGGCCATTGCAATAGCTCGGGAACATTACCAGTCAGATTCTTCTTCCCCCGCCAGGGAAGATGTCTGATGCCGAAGGCGGAGTTCTTTAATTTGCGACGTGAATTGTACGTTTTACGACGTAATTTCTACATTTTACGTCGTAAATTGTACAAATTGCGACGTAAAATGAAGAATTCCGAGTGGCAGGTTGGGATTGTCAGTGCAGTGAGATACAAAAACGACAGTCCCGCAGTGGATTTTTCCATTGCGGGACCGAAGGCTTGTTGTTGAGGTGCCTGGCGGATTCGAACCGCCGTGCATGGTTTTGCAGACCACTGACTAAGCCACTCATCCAAGGCACCAAACTTATTTACTATTTGACGATTTACTATTTATGATTTGTAGTAAGCCTCAAATTGCGGTGCAAATGTACGACAAAAAAATGAAGAATGAAGAATGAAGAATGAAGAATTTTAGCGCGAAGCCTGCTTTTTAACATTTGTTAAAAGAAGCCCCGCCTCATCTCACGATGCAGCGGGGCTTACGAAAAGGAAAAATACTTAAAAAATAGAAGCTTCGGGCTTACTTAATCACGAACTTCTTGCCGTTGCGGACATAGATGCCACGTGGCAATTTGCCATTTGACGATTGACGATTGACAATTTGACGGCCACTGAGGTCGTAGGTCATGCCTGTCTGTTCGTCGTCGGATACTTCATCCACACCGACAATGGTGCCGCCGCCTGCGCCGATGCGCAGTTCCTTGACGCCGCTGCTGGCATCGAGGACGAGATAGACGCTGCCTGCGGGCAGGGTTGTTTCTTCGAAGGCATAGAAGCAGGGCATCGTGCCAGAGCCGTCGAAGGCATATACGGTGCCGCTGATGCTTTCTGTGTCAGTGTCCGTGTAGGCACCGCGGAGCAGGTTGCCAGAGAGGGAGGGTGTCACGCCATAACTGCGGGTGAAGGTGTAAGTGCCAGGATTTGCCATGACGAGGACGGGCGTCTCTCTAGGAATGACGTCCCTTACCTTGCCCAGATAGAGCACATCGTCTTCGATGCGCTTGCCGTAGGAGACACCCAGCAGCTCATCGTCGTCGGGGATGACGAGGTCGCGGCAGGCGTAGAGCGGTGTCAGTCCGCTTGGCGACGCCTCCAGCGTGTAGGTGTCGAAGGCGGCAAGGGCTTCCGTCGGATCGAAGTCGCCCACCTCTTCAATCATCATCAGGTTGCCGTCGTCGTATTTGCCGTTGCCAAAGCCCCAGTCGTTGATTTCTATGCCGGGATTGTTGTTCACATTGATTGTCTTGCTTCCTAAAGCGAGGAATACGAACACGAAGCCGCCATCGTCGAACTTGCCAATAGCCAGACGGTTGTCGCCCTTCTGCCAGGGGAAGGCTGTCATGTCGCCATTGTTCTTGGGGCTAACGAAAGCCTGGGCATCGACACTGTAGAGATAGTAGCCGCCGTCAACATCATGAAGGATGGCGAAATGCAGCGCATCCTCGACATCGTTCCTCGTGGCTGGGTACAATTGGAACTCCGACATGTGACCGAAGCCGCGACCATTCGTCGTGCCCTCTATGTAGAAGCGGAGGTACGAATAGCCAGGGTTGTTGAACACATCGGATGTGATGACATCCGAGGAGCTGCCGTATGGAGTGGACAGGTTGTAGGCGAGCAGTGTGCAATTCTCCTTGCTGGCATTATAGTCATTAGTGCCATAGACGCTCCAGGAGGTGATATGGTCGTTGTATACATTCCTTCTGCTGAAGCGGAAGGCCATGTCGCCATAGTAAGACGTTTCCACTTGCAGGTAGTGTGTGCCAGGTTCTGCATCGCCATCGCTCCAGTTGCTGTGCCAGAACGTGTTCGTATTGCTGTCTATAAGCGCGTCGATTGAACCTTCCGATGGTTCTGTGTAGGGACTTGATAATTGGCTTGCACTGGTGATAAGCGGACTGTCCAGATTGACGTTGACGGTACTGATGGCATAAGGGCCTGTTGCTTTGGGATTGGTGGAAGCAAGGTGTCCGTCTGCCACGCCCAGCGTGCCACGCGCCTTGTTGCGTGTGTGGATGCGATACATCTTGTTGTTGCTCAATTCGGTGAGGGAGGTAATGAAACCAGTGGGCTCTTCGCCACCTCCGCCTGTTATTGTTACGGTGAAGCTGGCATCGGCGGCGTTGTATGCCTGTGTGCCCGTATCTGTGAACTCAAAGTTCCTGATGCTGCCTTGCAGGGAAGCGGCAGTGGCAGTGGAGGCCACTTCGATGGGCAGGCGGAGCAGCTCGCCGCTGGTGCCGGTGATGATGTCCTTGTCGGCGGAGTAGCAGGTGATGAGTATGCTGCCGTCGGTTGCATCCTTTACCGAGAAGGAGAACTCCCCGTTGTGGCGGTCTGCATTGAAGGTGTAGGCGTACTTGCCGTTTGCCTTCTTCTGCACCGTCACACCATCGGGCAGATAAAGTGACATCTGGTAGGCTGTGAAGCTGGTCACGTCGGTCTCCATATTTATAACAAGGTCGGTGCTGCCGCCAGCCGTTATCTCTACATCAGGCACGCTAACCGTCACGTTGCCTGTGATGACATCGCCTCCCTCCATGGTCATTGTGAAATTAACGTCGGAGATGTTGTATGCCTGTGTGCCCGTATCTGTGAACTCAAAGTTCCGAATACTGCCTTGCAGTGAGGTTGTGACTGTGGAAGCCACTTCGATGGGCAGGCGGAGCAGCTCGCCGCTGGTGCCGGTGATGATGTCCTTGTCGGCGGAGTAGCAGGTGATGAGTATGCTGCCGTCGGTTGCATCCTTTACCGAGAAGGAGAACTCCCCGTTGTGGCGGTCTGCATTGAAGGTGTAGGCGTACTTGCCGTTTGCCTTCTTCTGCACCGTCACACCATCGGGCAGATATAGCGACATTTGGTAGGCCGTGAGGCTGATATTATCTGTATTCTCAAGGTTGATAATGAGGTTGGTGCTTTGCCCTGCCTCGATTTCAATGGGGTTTACTGTGATGTTAATGCTCATAACATGGGGAACTGATGCCAGTAGTCCCCATGTCAGTAATGTTCTAAGCTTGTTCATTGTCTTTTATTATTTAAGGTTAACTTTTTTCCCATTCACGATATAGAGGCCCTTCGTCGGGTTAATGACGCGGCGGCCTTGCAGGTCATAGGCTTCATTTGCTTTTTGCATAGGCAATGAGGCAGATTGTATGCCTGTCGGTGTGCTGCTGATGGCGATGTCGGCCAGGCGGTATGTCTCTGCCTGTGTTGTGACAAGCTCTATGTCGCTGATAAGGATGTCTCCTGTGGCTTGCCCGTCGGTGACGACAGATAACAGTCTTCCGCTGTTACCCATTAGTTCATCATTGTTTGAAGAGAATCCAGCCATGAGGTATTGTCTGTTGCCAAGGTTGCGCACCGCTATCTGATGACCTGCACTCCGCATTCCATCTATCGTGGCTTTTCCCAATGTCATGCCAGCCGGCACGTTAATAATCATCTGGAAGGCTGTGTAGTGTTTCTCATTATCAAGACTGATGTTCAGCAGATTGTCTTGTATGGTGGCACAGATGAAGTCGGTGCTGGAGACCATGACGTGTGCCTTTCTCTTTGCTGGGCTGGGACTGGAGACTTGGGCAGCAATCAAGTCGATTGCTGCAACACAGTCGGTGATGGAAACTTTGCCGTCGCCATTGACATCGGCGGCAGCCACCTGGTTGGCATTGGTAATTGTGCCGGCTATGACATCGATAATCATCACGATATCGGTAATGCTTACCCTGCCGTCGCCATTCAGGTCGCCCTTCTTCACGTCAGGTTCTTCGGCTCCTGCCTGCCATTTCAGCACAGGATAGCTATCGGCTGGCATTGCCCAAACTTCGTCAAAGTCCCAGTAGAGAGCCTCGTAGCTGTCGCGGAGCTTAATTTCGTTGCTGTTGAGCGACTGCCCGTCGAGGATATTGTCTTGTATTGTTTTGGGCACGCCGTTCACCGAGATTTGCATCCCGCTCCAGGCATAGTTGCTCTCGTCGGGGTCGGGGGCACCATTGGTATAGCCGCCGATAACACGGATGCCCCAGCCCGTCTGGTCGCTCACTTCCACCTTGGAGCCAAGGGCCACGCAATTTGTAACAACAGCTGCTGCTCCATCGTTGTATCCGACAAGACCTGAACCATAATAGGTGCTGGCAACGTCGCCAGAAGCATAGCAGCGGTTCACCTTGCCGTAGTTGTAGCCCACCAGCCCAGCTGTATATTGTGTGCCGCTGACGTTAGCCGTGCTGTAACAATCCATGATGGTGCTACCCGATGCGGTCTCTCCTACGAGACCGCCTGTCTTTGAGTTAGACCCTGTTGAGGTTACGGACCCTGTAGCGGAACATTCCTTGATGGTGGAGCTGCTTTTTGCTGCCAGTCCGGCTGTGTAGCCGTCAGCACTTGAATTTAATACGATTGCGTCAGCAAGGCATTGAGTTACTGTACCCGAGACGTTTGCAGTCAAGCCAGCCACATAAATGCCGCTGCCTGTCCCTGTTTGGCTGACAGTTGTCCCCGTCACTTTGCACAGGCTGACAGACACATTGCCATTGGCAACCAGTCCACCAACATTTCCGCCTGTACTTTTAATAGTTGAGCCAGTCACCTCACAATTGGTGATAGGCTGAGTGGATGCATTGGCCGTTATGCCGCCAGCACCACCCGAAGCCGTCACTTGACCCGAATAGGACAGTTGGCTTAATTTACAATTAACAGTATACCCTGCGATGCCGCCCACATAATTTGAACCTTGCACATTGCCTGTCACTGTGACGTTCTCTATAGATCCTGCATACATCCTCCCGATGAGTGCGCCGGTATAGTCGCCGCCTTTCACCTTTTTTGCGTTGAGCTGTAACGTGAGGTTCTTGATAGTACCACTGGAAATACTGGAGAATAGTCCCTTTAAACTGTCTGTTGTGTTTGTCCAAAGGCCTGTAACCTTATGGTTGTCGCCGTCATAGACTATTGTGCCGCTTCCGCTATAGCCTACAGAAACCCAGCCTTCTGTCGCGCTGTTGTCTGTTATCCATGAAGTCAGGTCGATGTCGTTCATCTGCTTGTAGTAGCCTGCTTTATAGACGCCCTGTATGTCTTCGGCAGAATATACGCGCCAGGGATCGGCCTCTGTGCCGCTACCGGGATAACCCACTGTGTATTGGCTAATGTATGAGGCTTCCTTGCCACTTGTCAAGGCATAGAGTGTTACCAGCTCTCCAGATTTCAGAGGCTCGATGCCCGAAAGGGTGAAACTTGTGCCTGTGCAGGCTACTGACTGTTCTTCACCCTTACCTATTTTAATATAAATAGTACCACCATCAACGCTCTTGCCGCTGATGCTCGTGCTGCCGGAAACAAGATTGCTGCTGATGGTAGGCGGTGCTGCTTGCCATATCTTGTAGGGGAAGGTCTCTGTTTCCTGAATCATCCAGTTCGTGTTGAAGTCCCAACCCCAGGCTACATAGTTGGCTTTATAGCGTAGCTGAGAAATGCCAACAGCAGTTCCATTTTGCAAATCATCGTTGATTGTCTGCGAAACGCCATTGATAACCAATTGCATGGATGCCACAGAGCGGTTTTCGCTAGTGGTACCTAATGCCGCGACTGAGAAGTTGTTGTCTTTGGCTCCATAAATCTTTCCTACATTCGATGTCCCAGTAATCGTGGTGCTAATCGACACATTGGCATTCATGGAGTTCTCATTGGTATCAAGGCTTTCTTTTGCAAGATAGCCTGCAATGCCACCCACATATTGTCCGCCGGAAATGGAACCAGATGCATAACATTTGTTGATGCATCCGCCCTGCTTATTACCTGCAATGCCACCAATGTAGTTAGTCCCTGTTAAGTTGCCAGAGAAATACGACTCGCTAATATCGCTTGTTGTAGAATAAGAGGTATATTCCCTTAGGGTGAGTGCCGTTGTAGAGGTATTTACGTTCTTTCCTGAAAAATAATAGACTGTTTTTGATTTAGATAGATAATAATCATAATCATAGTTGTTAATAATGTCTTCACCGATGATGCCGCCTATATATGCACCTGTACCGTTAATATTGCCTACTGCTGAACAATTGAAGATGTTTATCTTAGAAGTTATTTTTGTTTTAATATTATTGTGAACAGAATAGATTGCAGTATCATAAAAAGTTGAAGAACCACCTGCTGTGACCGAATGAAATCCTATCCTCCATTCATTAATATCTGTTGCAATTGAGCTTGAAGAAACAATATAACCACCGCTGGAATTTGCGAGTAATTCTGGGTTTTCAGTGTTGTAAAAACAAGCGGTATTACTATAACTATATTTACTACTAGCATAATACTTATAACCAGCTATTGTCGTTGCCTCGAATTCTGTATTATCTATATTACTAGTATTGGTGGACATTTTTATTTGTCCAACTATTCCGCCTAATTGGCTTGTACCAGAAATGTTTCCCCATAAATTGCATGCGTTAATACTTGAACTGCCTAGACTTTCAATCATACCACAAATGCCGCCTACGGATGTCGTGCCGGTGATGTCGCCTTTAGCATAACAGGATGTTAAAGTCAAAGTTTCATACCCGGAGCCTATGATGCCACCAGTATTTTCTCTGCCATCTACGTTCCCTTCATGTTTGCAATTGGATGCAGAGACAGAAGCACCTGTTTTACCAACTATGCCACCTGTATAATTTAATCCCATTACATTGCCCTGTTGATTGCTATTCATGATCGTAATTGTAGAGGAGGCGAATCCCACCAAACCGCCAATGTATTCCGATGTTCCTTTCACAGGAGCGTTAACTGTGCAAGAGGTTAAAGTTCCTGAACTTTGTCCCTCAAGGCCGCCAACATAGGACGTGCCTGTAACCTGGCCTGTAAAAGAAGCAGAGGTCAGGCCTTTTCCTGCGCCATATATGCCTCCAGTATAGCTGGCACCATTCACCGTCGCGTTAACGGTTAAGGTGGAAGAAGCAGTGCCCTGGTTGCCGCCGACACCGCCAACATAATCGTTCGTCCCCGTTACGGTACCCTCAAAAGTATAATTTGTTACTGTGGCAGAGCCGCTGCCGATAAGCGACCCAACGTAAGCCTTACCCTTGATATCACCTTTAAGGGTGAAATTTTTGATGTTTGCTCCATCCACCGCAGCAAACAGACCAACATAATCTGTTGAAGTACGGGTGATGTTGAAGCCTGAGATAGTTTTACCGTTCCCGTCAAACACACCTTTGAAAGGTTCGCTGGTCGAGCCAATGGGTTGCCATCCCTGGTCAGGATAGTTCGTGGTCAGCCAGTCGGAGAGATTCAAGTCGTTCATCAACTTGAACACAACGCCAGTTTGATTGGTAAAGTTACGCACTTGATTCAGTTGGTCGGCATAGAAGATTTTGTAAGGGTCACTCTCGGTTCCCGATCCAGAGCCGCTGAACTGGGCATACATGGCTTGAAACGTAAACAGCAGTAGTACTGCCAAAGAAGAAATTTTTTTCATCGATACATTGAATTTGTTTATAATAATGTTTATAATAATAAGATAAGTCTTTTTTGACAGCACAAAGTTAAAAGATGTTTGCCGCCCTCGCAAATACCTTTGATTTCTTTTGCAATTCCATTTCCATTAGCCTACTCCTTTTAATGCCATTTAATGCCAATTGACCGTTTTCTCGTGCCTTGGGCGTGTTTTGCGTGGGATGTGGGCAGAGTTTCATGCTTTTTTTTTGTATCTTTGCACGCGAAAATGATTAACATGGAAAACAAGACAGATTATCGATTGCTTTTACAGGCAGTGGAGCAGGACATGCACCGCTCCTTTACTGCACCCTCGGACTTCAAATGGCTCTCACAGAAAATAGAACAGCGTACGAAGGAACATCTGAGTGCCACGACCTTGATGCGTCTCTGGGGTTATGTGCCGGGAGGTACGCCGCGCAAGGTGACGCTCGACATCGTGGCACGCGGCATCGGCTATATGGGCTTCGACGACTTCATGCAGAAACAAAGTCCCCTCTCCCCAGAAGCCAATGCCGAGGAGAAAAACGTGGTGAAGGAAGCGACTCCCTCTCCGACGGAAACGAAAGGAAAGAGACATGGCGGGCTATGGTGGGGCATAGCAATAGTGGCGGCCTGCCTGGTGGGGGTGTTGCTGTGGAAGTGGCTGGCGCAGCCGCCCAAGCCTGTCTATGTCACAGACCTGACACAATTGAGCAACGCCAAGCAATATCTCATCCACACGAAACACGGGAAACGCGGTTCGCTGGGCGTGGCAGGGCGCCACTTGGCCACAACCTATACGCAGGCGGCAAAGAACCGGTGCGAAGAGGCCAGCCCATTTGCCATCATACAGTATGAAGGCTCATACTACCTGTACAGCGTGAAAGACCGCAGCTTCATAGAGGTGAGTATCCAGGAGCACGATGCACCTCTGGCCAAAGAGGGCGTGAGCGACTGCGCCCTCGACATCCACCAGGAGGCCGACAGTTGCTTTGTCATCGACTTCAAGTGCTGCAAGACGGTGTGCTCGCTGAACGTCAACAGCGCCTATGGTCCGATGGTCACAGACTACGGCACCGTCAACAGGATGTTCGACGAGGGCAACCTGTTCATGCTGGAGGAGGCGGGCGACTTCGACCCCACAGAAGCGTTGGCGATGATGCAGGAGCCGAATCCTGAATACACTGCGGCGCTGAAGGCCTTCACCCCTGGACGTTATGCAATCTATACGGAAGCCTCCGATTCTTCTCGCTATTATCTTCGGGCAGACGGCTATCTGACAGAAACGCTGACAGACTCGTGTCTGTTTGATATTCAGTTGGTAGAAAAGAAAGAGGAAGAGACAGTGCCTTACCGTCTGCCGGCATGGCGGATTGTGTGGCAAACAAAAGCTCCACAAGACGGAGATGCTGCCGGAACCACCTTCAGTTGCCCGTATTTGGAGGCAGACAGATACGTTCCCAGTATCGGCCATCTGCGTGTTGATGCAGCAACGGGCAGAAGTTGGCAGAACAAGGTGCTTTTCCTTGGCACGGGTGGTTGCTATGCCATCCGTGCTACCAATGTTTCCTTTGTAAGCTGTGGAGCAGGACTCTATTGGACAGTCTGTGACCTCAACGGCGACGGACAGCCCGAAGCCGACTACAGCGAGGAGCGTGCCTACGTCTGGCAGTTGAAGAAGCTCTGACAGGCGTCTGCTGCGATGCCCCTCTTAAATGAAGAATGAAGAATTTGCATCCGCGCTGACACAGCGGCCGCTGAGGTCGTAGGTCGGGCCTGTCGGTTCGTCTGTGGATACTTCATCTACGCCCACGACAGTGCCGCCTGCGCCGATGCGCAGTTCCTTGACGCCGCTGGCGGCATCGAGGACGAGATAGACGCTGCATACCATGGACAAAAAGAGGCTCTTTTATTTCTTGAGCAGGTCGCGTATTTCCGTGAGAAGCTTCTCCTCAGCACTTGGTTCTGGGGCAGGAGCGGGTGCTGCAGCCTCTTCTTTGTCCTTCTTGCGGTTCAGGGCGGCAATACCCTTCACCATGAGGAAGATACAGAATGCGATGATGAGGAAATCGACAACGTCCTGAATGAACTGGCCGTAGTTGAGTGTCACGGCTTCTGCCTCGCCTTCCGCTTCCTTGATGACGAGCTTGAGGTCGGTGAAGTCAACACCGCCGGTCAGCACACCGATGGGAGGCATGATGATGTTGTTGACAACGCTGGTCACAATTTTACCGAATGCGCCGCCGATGATGACACCGACAGCCATGTCCACTACATTGCCTTTAAGCGCAAAGGCTTTGAAATCTTGAATAAATGACATAATAATAAATGTTTAATGGTTAAAAAGTTTAATGGTTTAAGCCTTATGAGTTTATGAAAATGGAATTTTGATTTGGCAATTTTGATGTTTTAGTGTTTTTTTATATGTTATCGAGTGCGAAATTAAAAAGAATTTTGTAATTTTGCAGCGCAAAGGAAGGAAAAAGTGAAGAAAAGATTTATTTTCGTATCTGTTTGCCTGCTTTTGACACTCATTGTCGTGGCATGCAAGTCGGCGCACTACTGCAATTGCGGATGAAAAGCCTCACCACGACCCCTCTCCGGGGAGAGGGGAGAAAAAGAAATTGTAAATAGTAAATTATATTAACCCTTTAATTAAATCAAAAGAAAATGGCAAACGTAAAAGTCGCTATTAACGGTTTCGGCCGTATCGGTCGCCTCGCTTTCCGTCAGATGTTCGAGGCTGAAGGTTATGAAGTAGTCGCTATCAACGACCTGACCAGCCCCAAGATGCTGGCTCACCTCCTCAAGTACGACACCGCTCAGGGCGGTTTCTGTGGCAAGTTCGGCGAGAACAAGCACACTGTGGAGGCTACCGACAACTCTATCATCGTCGATGGCAAAGAGATTACCATCTATGCAGTTCCCAATGCCGCTGAGCTGCCTTGGGGCAAGATTGGTGTTGACGTAGTTCTGGAGTGCACCGGTTTCTACACATCTAAGGAGAAGGCTTCTGCTCACATCACCGCTGGTGCCAAGAAGGTTGTCATCTCTGCTCCCGCAGGCAACGACCTCCCCACCATCGTTTACAACGTGAACCACAAGACCTTGAAGAAGGAAGACACCGTCATCAGCGCTGCTTCTTGCACCACAAACTGCCTTGCTCCCATGACGAAGGCTCTCAACGACTATGCTCCCATCCAGAGCGGTATTATGACAACCGTACACGCTTACACTGGCGACCAGATGATTCTCGACGGTCCTCAGCGCAAGGGTGACTTGCAGCGTGCCCGTGCAGGTGCTGCCAACATCGTGCCCAACAGCACAGGTGCTGCCAAGGCTATCGGTCTGGTAATTCCTGAACTCAACGGCAAGCTCATCGGTGCTGCACAGCGCGTTCCCACCTTCACAGGTTCTACCACCATCCTGCACGCTGTTGTTAAGGGTGAGGTAACAGTTGAAGGCATCAACGCTGCTATGAAGGCTGCCACCAACGAGAGCTTTGGCTACACCGAGGAGAAGCTCGTCAGCAGCGACATCATCGGCATGAGGTTCGGTTCTCTCTTCGACGCCAACCAGACAATGGTCAGCAAGATGGGCGACGGCAACTCTCTGGTACAGGTTGTTAGCTGGTACGACAACGAGAACAGCTACACCAGCCAGATGGTTCGCACCATCAAGTACTTCGCTGAACTTTAATAGTGCATGGCGGATAAGAGACTTAACGGTCTCTGGTAACATTGAGAGAGTGTGTCAATTTGACGCACTCTCTTTTCTTTTGTCATTGTGCGAGGACATTGCTCATACATGAAGAAGCAATTGCTCATACATGTACAAGCAATTGCTTCTTCATGTATGAGCAATGAATGGAACGCGTGTTTTTCGAGATGTTGGTGTGTCTCGTTGTCCGATGGGAAGCGTTGTCCCGTCAGAAAAGATGTGCGGGGATGCGCTCTTTTGCGTTCTCGAAGTCCTCGACCGTATCGAGTTCGCAGGAGAAGAGGTCTGTGACGTCGAGCACGAAGAATGTGCTGCCCTTGGCGATGAGGCGCAGGAAGGCGAGTTCGTAGAAGGTGTTCTCGAGATGTTCTTTCTCCATCATCGTCTCCAGCTCCTTGTAGAGAGCGGTGGTGTAGGACTGTCCCATGCGCTCTATGCCGAGGCTTTCGCCTGCGGCAAGGGCAGGGTTGCAAGTCTTGCTGATTTCGGTGATGGCTCCATCCTTGTCCATGACGACCTTCATCTCCTCTTCGCCAAGCTCGTGGCGGATAAGGGTAAGCACATTTTCGTGTTTGTCCGCCAAGACGCGCTTCACAATCTCTGCATCATAGAGCAGGTCGCTGTCGAGGAGCAGCACTTCCTTCCCTTCTGCTTCGGGACGAGCCAGCCAAAGGGAGTAGATGTTGTTGGTTGTCTCGTAGTCCTTGTTGTGGATGAAGCGGACGCTGATGCTGTTGCCGTATGTCTGTTGCACGAAGTCCTCAATCTGTTCGTGCAGGTAGCCTGTCACGATGACGAACTCCCGGATGCCGTTACTGATAAGAGCATCCATTGAGCGCCCTAAAAGTGTACGCTCGCCTACCTTCAGGAGGCACTTCGGCGTGTGGAGCGTAAGCGGACGGAGGCGCGATGCTGTGCCCGCAGCAAGGATAATGGCTTTCATCTCTTAGAGACAACTTTTGATAGTGTCCACGACGGTCTGTATCTGTTCGCGGCGGCCGAGGGTGATGCGCAGGCAGTCCTCCAACCCCTTGTCCGTCATAAACTTGATTTTGTAGTTCTGGTCGGCAAGTGCCTTCTGCAGCTTCTCCTTGATGACTGTCGGGTACTTGATGAGGATGAAGTTCGCCACGCTCTTATAGACCTTGAAGCCGGGCTTGTTGCCAAATTCCTTGTAGAAGAGTTGACGATCCCATTCCATCTCGTCTGCCACACGGCGATAGTGCTCGTCGCTTTCCAAAGCAGCCAAAGCAACTGCCTCCGAGAAGCGGTTATAGCCAAGATACTTGTTGCAGTAGCTCAGGAACTGGTCGTGACCTGCACCGATGAAAGCGAAGCCGACACGCAGGCCTGGCAGTCCGTAGAACTTCGAGAGGGTGCGTGAGATGATGAGGTTGTTGTACTTGTTGACGAGCGGTGCGATGTAGTCCACGTCGCTGGTGATGAAGGAAGCGTATGCCTCATCGACGAGCACCATGGTGTCGGAGGGGATGTTCTCCATGATGCGGCCGATTTCCTCGCTCGTCAGGCTGTTGCCCGTTGGGTTGTTGGGCGAGGCCAGGAGCAGCATTCGGGGGTGAATGCGGTTGGTGTAGGAGATGACCTCATCAACGTTGTAGGCAAACGTGTCGCCTGTCTCATAGAGCGGATACATCTCGAAAGAGCCGCCACACTCGCCGGCAACACGGTTGTAATACCACCAGGAGAACTCAGGAATGAGGATGGTCTTGTTGTCCCCCTCCATGAGGAAGTAGTGGATGGCGTTTTTGAGCATCTCCTCGCCGCCGTAGCCCAGCAGCACCTGTTCTTCGGGAACGCCGTAGATTTCGCTCAGGCGGACACTGATGACACTCTTCTTTCCCTGGTCGTAGATGCGGGTGTAGAAGCAGAGTGTACGCGGATCAAAGTTCTTTATGGCTTCGATGACCTTCTCTGAAGGCTCGAAATTAAATTCGTTTCTGTCAAGATAGTTCATGTTTTTCTGTGTTATGTTTCCATTTGCAAAGTTACGACTTTTCTCTTGAACGGCAAAGGAAAAAGAAAAAAAAGGGGGGAAGATGCGCCATTATTGGAAAAGTTGTTGTACTTTTGCAATATAGAAATAGATGATAAAAGATAATACCATGTTCAAAGACCTTAAAAAGAAATACAAAGCCACACTGAAGTCCTCGGAGACAGAGGATTGGCTTGATTACCGCGTAGTGCGCCCCCTCTGCTATTTCCTGGCAGTGATTTTCGCCAAACTGAACATACATCCCAACACCGTCACCATCGCCTCCATGTTCATCGGAGCCGCCAGCAGTGTCTTTTTCATGCATGGCAGTTTCTACTACGAGGGTTGGTCCGGCTTTTGGCTCAACGTCATTGGTGTCCTGCTGCTTTGCGTGGCAGACTTGTTCGACTGCACCGACGGGCAGTTGGCACGCCTGACGGGAAAGAAGAGCCGCCTGGGGCGCATCCTCGACGGCATGGCTGGCTTCACATGGTTCATTCCCATCTATGTCCTCCTGATGGTGCGCTTCTATCACTACCATTCGCTGGAGTTCGGACTGCTGGGTATCCCCGATACGGAACAGAATGCCCTCATTGCCACGGCTGTCGTCACGGCACTGGCCCTCTATTCGGGGTTTGTCTGCATGGGCCCTCAGCAGCGGGTGGCCGACTACTACATACAGATACACCTCTTCATGCTCAAGGGCGAAAAGGGCAGCGAGCTGGACACCTCCGAGCAGCAGCAGAAAACCTACGACGAGACACCCAGCGAAGGCAACCGCCTCTGGAAGTACTTCCTCAAGACATACGTTGACTACACACGCAAGCAGGAAAAGGATACGCCGGAGTTCCAGAAACTCATGGCTGCCCTGCGCCAGAAGTACGGAAGTGCGGGCAACATGCCAGACGAGATACGCGGCGAACTGCTTCAGGAGTCGCGGCGCATCATGCCTTGGAATGCCATGCTCACCTTCAACTTCCGTTCCGCCATGTTCTTCCTCTTCTGCCTTATTGACCTGCCCGTCGGCAACTTCCTCTTTGAGATTATTGGCATGGGACTCCTCACATATTGCATCATTCGCCACCACGAGGCACGTTGCAGAAGCATAAGAATGAAGATATGAATTGGAATAACATCTTTTTCGTCCTTGGCTTGGCTGCCGTGGTGGTGATGCTCTTCACCTTCGACGTCAGCTTCATCGAACTTTGGGAACATATTTGTCGGGCTGGCTATTGGCTCTTCCCCATTGTCGGTGTCTGGGCGATTATATATGGTGTCAATGCATTGTCATGGATGAGCGTCATTCGCGGCAACACCGACAAAGACGAGCATGTGGGCTTTTGGAGAATCTATAAGCTGACAATAACAGGCTATGCGCTCAACTATGCAACTCCTGTAGGCGGTTTGGGCGGCGAACCCTATCGCATCATGGAACTCAGCAAGGACATGTCGAAGCAACACGCCACATCATCCGTCATCCTCTATGCCATGATGCACGTCTTCGCCCACTTCTGGTTCTGGTTCACATCCGTATTCCTCTACCTTGCCCTTGCCGCCGCAGGCGACCTGCCGTTTGACATCACTGTGGGCATTGTGCTGGGACTGATTATTGTATTCTGCCTGATAGCGTTCTATCTTTTTTCGAGAGGATACCGCTACGGACTTGTCGTGAGGCTTATCCGATGGATTGGGCATCTGCCTCGCCTCAAGGGATGGAGCGACAGGTTCCTTACGGCTCATGCCGAGGCGTTGCATAATGTGGATGCACAGATAGCCGCCCTGCATCAGCAGAGCCGCCGTCATTTCTATGCAGCATTGGGTTTGGAGTATCTGTCGCGCATCGTGCAGAGTACAGAGGTGCTTTTCATGCTGTTGCTCTTTGGCGTTGACTGCGGCGGTGGCATAGACGGCATCGCGCTGACTTTCCTCCATTCTATTCTGATTACAGCTTTCACCTCTCTTTTTGCCAACCTGATAGGCTTCCTGCCCATGCAGCTCGGCGTGCAGGAGGGCGGCTTCGTCCTTTCCATTGCAGCAATGGGCTTGTCCAATGCCCTCGGCATCTTCGTGAGCATCATCTGCCGCGTCCGCGAAATCATCTGGATCTTTATCGGCATCATGCTGATGAAAGTGGGGAAGCGATAACGTTAGCTAAGCAATCGCTGCTTTCATAGCTTGCCGAGGATGCGGTCCATCACCCAGTTGACGCTGGTGGCACTGATGTTGTCGGCTGTGCAGATGCCGTTTTGTTGCAGGTGCTCCACAACGCTTTGAATGAGGGGCAACTGGACGTGTTCGGGGTTATCGATGCGGAGTTCCTGCCGCCCTTGCTCTGTGTGGAGGGCAATGGGTTCGTAGGTGAAGACGGAGAAACATATCTGTCCGCGTTCACCAATAAGTTCTATGCGGTCGGTGCGGGCACTCTCGTGGCTGACAAAGCACCATGAGCCGCTACCAGGCAGGCCGTCGGCAAATTGGAACGCAGCACTCACGGTGTCTTCCGTTTCGTAAAGTCCGCCACGATTGCTGCTGAAGCCTTTCGCTCTGACTATCGGGCCGAATATCTCCTGAAGCAGGTCTATCTGATGTGGTGCGAGGTCGTAGAAGTAGCCGCCGCCCGCAATGTCCCGCTGCACGCGCCAGGGAAGGGCTGTGCTGTTGTAGTCGAGCAGGCGCGGCGGGCAGGCAAAGCGTATCTGCACGGACGTGACTTTGCCGATGGCTCCGTTCTCTACCAGCTCCTTTATCTTTTGGAAATAAGGCAGGTAACGCCTGTAATAAGCCACGAAGCAGGGGACGTGTGTCTGTTCGCTGATGCGGTTGATGCGCTGGCAGTCGAGGTAGCTGCTTGCGAGAGGCTTCTCCACATAGACAGGCTTGCCGGCCTTCATCGCCATAATTGCGTAGGTGGCGTGGGAAGAGGGTGGGGTGGCAATGTAGATGGCGTTGACATCCGTGTCGTTGATGAGTTGCTGGGCATCGGTGTACCATCGGGGGATGTTGTGCCGTTCTGCGTATGAACTGGCCTTTTCCTTGCTGCGGCTCATCACGGCCTGTATGCGCGAACCTGGCACAAGATTGAATGCGGGACCGCTTTTCTTTTCTGTCACTTCGCCGCATCCGATGAAGCCCCAGCGAATTTCTTTGCTATAGTTCATAGTTTTAGTTAAAGAAGTTCCAACTCAAGCCCAAGTGGATTGTCAGGGAATTGATGGGATAATGAGGTACGAGGAAGGAGTGGCCGGAGCCTGCATTGACATGACGCGCTGAAACATAGAAGCGGCAATGCTTCAGATGCATATTCGCGTAGGCACCGACAATGGGGTAACTGCCTATCTTTGTCCGTTCATAGCGTGCGTCCTGCACGGCAAACTGCTGGATGGCTGGGCTGTAGTCGGGAGCATCGTAGGAGGTGAAGAAGCGCATGTCACCACCTATCTGCACTCGCAGGACCTTGGCAATGCCCATGCGGAAGACCAAATAGAGGTTGGTGTAGATGTTGAGTTTAGGCAGCGGCAAGGCATCCTGATTGGTGCTTGTCTGGTAGCTTAATTGGTTGTCCCAATGAATAGCCTTCCATTTGAGGTTCTGGCTAAGGGTGGCACCGAAGACCTGTACACTGCTTGCCTGCATAACTCCGACCGCATGGCTGTAGTCCGTTGGCAGGATGCTACCCGCTTTTGCGTCGTCGTGTAACGTGTTCTGCATACCGAAGTAGGTATAGTTCGAGACATTCTCGAAGCCGACCTGCAGCTTTGTCCCAAACTTTTGCAGACGCAAAGTGCCGTCAATCTTGAAGCGCACTTCTCGGCTGAGGTCGTTGTTATCCCACCAGGCACATTGCGAGTGATAGTGGCGGAAGAAGAAGGACGGCTTGCGGTGCATGAAGTTTGCATGCACATCGGCGAGAAGGGTGTCGCGACCGAGGCGCAGCTTCAAGTCCGTTTTGCCGTCGATGTTCAGGTCGCCAATGTGTTCGCCTATGAGCCAAACCTCGGCAGAGGTGTTGTAGTGGAAGCGGGAGCCTTGTGTGCGAGCCAGTTCTCCGCCTACCGAAACATCGCTTTCCGTGTAGCGCATCATGTCGCCTTGCCCGTCTGGAAGTTTATAAGAGCGCAGCCTGTGGGTTCCAAAGAGCGTAATGCCCATTTGTGCCCATTTGTTGAAGCCTTCGCGAAGAGCAATGCCAAAGGTGTTGCGCACAGAGAGCGCTCGTGTCAGGTCGGCTATTGCATTCCCGTCCCCATAGTAGTTGTTGGTGTAGTAGTCGTCGCGTGTGTTGTGGGCCAGATACTCATGTTTGAGATTGCTTAGCTCGAAGGTGTGTATGATGCTCGTGACGGGAACGAACTCCTTGGGCACAGAGTGTTCATTGTGCCATACCTGCAGGAGCGAGTCAACCATTATCTTACGTGCCACCGAGTCTTCGCGAAGTGCTTTCTGTAGGCTGTCTGGCAGTTCCAAAAGAAGTGATGCGGCGGACGGCGGGACAGGCTTTAGCGAGTCAGGTATTTCTATATCGCGGTTAAAGCCGATGTTGTAACGGTGCGTCAGGTAGAAGTGCTGCTCATGGTTTCGGTTCCAGGTCTGGGTGAGAAGCGTCGGTATGATACCTGAGTTGTTCTGCCCAAGGCTCAAAGGGTCTTCGATATATCGGTCGTCTTCTATGCCTCCGTTCTCGCCCATCTTCATGTGGTTGATGCCGATGTATGCGTGAATGTTGTAGCGTTCACCGCGATAGTAGCCATAGAAGGTGCTGCCGAACATGCTGTTGGGTTGCGAAGGATAATAGCCTACGCCATAGCAGTAGTCTAACTTAAAGCCCAAGCCTGCCAGCTTGTTGATGTTGGTGGCAAAATAGCCTCGGACGCGGTCCTCGCCCGTCTGTCTGTTGCCGCACGAATGATAGGCAAGGTTCGTAATGGGGCTTTTTGTGTTGGTGAAGCGGAAGTCCTGCAACGAACCCCGGAAGAAGCTGAGTGGCTGGAGGAACAGAAACTCGTCGGAAGTGTTGTCGCGGTTGAAGTAAAGACGGCTCAGACGTGGCGAGCCGATGTTGCCAAGGTAGTTGTATTCGCCGGTGTAGCCATCTGTGGCATTCCACTTTTGGAAATCGTGTACAACGGTGTCGTTGTTCTCTGCGTCAATGACGGTGCCAAGGCGTGGCTCCAATGCCCACTGGAACTGCCCGATGGGTATGTCTTTCTTGCCTTTGTGCCTTGTCGTGTCGCGCCCCCAGGTGGTGCGGTTGCCAGCACCGTCTATAATGGTGCCGCTCTGTGTATCCACCAGATAACCGTCTCCGTCATCGTAGAGGGATGCGCTGCTTCCATCCTTGTTGACACGATGCACCTGTGCCAGAAGGAGCAAGGAGCAAGGGGCAAGGAGCATGAATATGACGAGCCTTTTATACATCATTCAAGATAGACGCAATATGAATTCTACCACCTTGAGCACCATGCCTGCCGCTATGACAATGAGTGCCGGCACATGATTGGCTTCGCCGAAGAAGTACATGGCAAGCCCTATTGCAGCCAGGATGAGGAACAGGGTGTTGAGCACCATCTTGGCTTTGTCTTTGTCAAGGTGATGCTCCCGTTTCCTGCGGATGCGTTCCACCTGTTCCTCAAGGGAAAGCTCTTCTCTTTTCACCCTTTCACCTTTTTATTTTATTGGTTCTATGACGAAGCCATAGCTGTAGCTCTTCTCGCTGATCTCGTATTTAGGCAGCGGGCCTGGGCCACAACTGGCGTTGCCGAGGCCGCGCATAGCTGCGTCGAGGTGCAGGATAATTTCTGGGCGGTATATCTTCTTCAGTTCATGCAGGTACTTTGTCTGCCAAAGCTCTTCGTCCATATAGTGCAGGGCACTGAAGGAGAGTTCGCCTTCTGTCTTGCGGATGCGGATGCCTTCGCCGTTGTTGTCGGTGAAAGTAACCCACTGCACGTCGCAGCGCTCGCCCATGCTTTGAGGCCTTTCATACTCTTCGGCCATGCCTTCCACAGTGCCGTCCCATATACCCATGAATGCCGAGGTCTTGCGGTCGGGATAGTTCTCGTGAGGGCCACGGCCCAACCATTGTACATTGCCAAGGCGCGGCTCAAGAGCTGTGATGAGGCCAAGTCTGCTGAAGTCCTTGTTGCTTTCGTTTCCGAAACTGCTCTCGACGGCAATGCTGCCGTTGCTGTTGACGGTATAGGTTGTCTCGACAGGCACGGTGGTCTGGCCGTCGCGACCTGACTTGACGTCATAACGGACCGTGATGATTGCCTTGTTTCCTTCCTGTCGCAATGTGACCATGGGCGAGACGATGTCGCTCTTGAAGTTGTTTCGGCGGTCGTTGCTGATGCTGCGATAGCCGTTGAAGGTCATGTTGCCGAAAGGCATCTTGTCGCCTGCGATGATAACCGGTTTGCCATTGTATGCAAGTTCCGTCACAGCACCAGTCTGTTTGCTGACAGCGAAGGTGAAGCTCTCACCTGTGACACAGATTTGGTTGTCTTCCTTGACCGAGAATGTTCCTGCTGTAGTGGCGGCGGCAGAGATTGTGGGCTTGCCGTCGCGAAGCAGAATCTGCTCACGCGCCACAACGTGGCCTGCGTCAGCCCAGACGGTGGCCTCCTTCAGCTCAAGCGAGAGGTTCAGGTGGTACATGCCTTCCATGTCGGGCACCTTTACGGGAATGTCCATGTCAATGCTGTCACCAGGCAGGACATCACGCATACTTGTTATGACGTTGCTGATGGAACGGCCGTCGCGCAGTAGTTCGAACTTGAGGTTGTAAGCGTTGAGGTTTTGGAAGCAATAGCGGTTGCGGATGCGAATCTTGCCCTCGTCGGTCATGCGGAAGTCAATATACTGATAGACCTTCTTCACTTCCTGAAGCTTGGGCGTGGCGTGACGGTCTGCTGTGACGATGCCGTTGCAGCAGAAGTCCTGGTCGTTGGGATAGTCGCCGAAGCCGCCACCGTAGTACATGTTGGTGGTCGGCTCGCCCCACTTGCAGAGGCTTTGGTCCACCCAGTCCCAGATGCAGCCGCCTATCATGCGCTGGCTCTTGAACTCAATGTAGTCCCAATACTCTTGCAGGTTGCCAATGGAGTTGCCCATTGCGTGGGCGTATTCACAGAGGAAGAAAGGACGGTTCTGCTTGTCTGCCTCCTGGTCTTGCTTGATCATGTTGTCCATTCTCGGATACATGCGGCTGTCCATGTCTGCCACGGGGTTCATGCCTTCGTAGTGGATGAGGCGGTCGTCAAGCTCCTGGATGGCTTTCTTGCATGCCACGAAATTATCGCCACCTCCGCTTTCGTTGCCCATGCTCCAGAAGATGACGCTGGGATGGTTGCGGTCGCGAAGCACCATGCGAACCTGTCTGTCAATGTACTGTGCCTGCCAGCTTGGTGTCTTGCTCAGGCTGTGGTTGCCATGACACTCCACATCGGCCTCGTCCATCGTATAGATGCCGTAGTAGTCGAGAAGGGCATACATGCGCGGATCGTTGGGGTAGTGACAAGTGCGCACAGTGTTGATGTTGTTGCGTTTCATCATCAGGACGTCCTCTATCATGCTTTCCACAGGAACAGCCTTGCCATAGACGGGATGTGTGTCGTGGCGGTTGACGCCCTTGAACATGATGCGCTTGCCGTTGATGAAGACACGTCCGTCGCGGTTCTCAATCTTGCGGAAGCCATACTTCTGCGTGTAGATGTCGCCGCCTACGGCAATGTTGACGGTATAGAGATTGGGTTTCTCTGCGCTCCAAAGTTCGGGGTTCTGCACTTCAAACTGAAGGTTGCGGGGCTGAATGCCCTTCTTCATGCCCGTAACTTGCAGGTTGGCTGTCTGAATGGTCTTTCCAGAAGGACCGACCAACTCTACGTCTATGCGTGCATTGGCTGCTTTCTTGCTAAGGTTCTGAAGAGCGATGTCGATGTTGAGCTTAGCACGGCGGTATGGCTCTTCCATTGCAGAGGAGAGCTTCACATCCTGCACGTGCAGCTTCTGGCGTGCTTCGAAATAAACGTCACGATGTATGCCGCTCATGCGGAACATGTCCTGGTCCTCGATGTACGAGCCGTCGCTCCAGCGATAGACTTCCACACAGACAAGGTTTTCCTTGCCGAGTTTCAAGTAGCTTGTCACATCAAACTCTGCATCGTTGTTCGGGCCTTGCGTATAGCCCACCTTCTGTCCGTTTACCCAGACGTAGGCGGCACTGTATAGTCCATTGAAGTGGAGATAGATTTCTCTGCCCTTCCATTCTGCAGGAACCTTGATGGTACGGCGGTAGCTGCCTACGGCATTCGGCTCGTTGAGTACGGTATAGCCTTCCTGACCGCGGATGAAGGGCGGCTGGTTCTTGATGGGATAGGTGACGTTGGTATAGATGGGTGTGCCATAGCCCAGCATTTCCCAGCAGGAGGGCACGGGGATGGTCTTCCACGAAGAGGCGTCGAAGGTCGTCTTGTAGAAGTCGATGGGGCGCTCATCGGGCTTTGGCACCCAGTTGAACTGCCATTGTCCGTTGAGCATCAACCTAAGGGAACTCTCCGGCCAGAGCCAAGGCTTCTCATAGGCAGCGTCGGCCTTCATCTCCTTTTCGCTGGCATAGAGGAGCATCGTGGCGCGTCCCGGCTCCTTGTTGATGCCGAAGATGGTTTCGTTCTCCCAGTCGTTCTTGCTCTCCGTCCCTTGTTCGGAGTTCTTGACTTCAAGGTTTGTCTTGACAAGCCGCCACTGAACGTATTCGCTTGTATTCGTGCCTTTCATCTGCCAGACGTGTCCGCCCGGCTGACAGGTGTCGTTGTAGCCGAGTTTCAGGCCGCCTGCGGCGCAGGTCAATACAACCATTTCTCCCTCTCCTTTTGTGGAGGGCAGAGGTGAGGCTTCGATGAGCCATTGCTGGTTGGCATTCTTTGTCTCCAGTTGCCAAGTAAGCACTTCGCCCTCGGCGGAGCCATGATTGCCGTTGTCGAGCGCCACGTTAGCGCTTGGGCTGTAGAGGCACCAGTAGCCCTGTTTGTCGGACTTCACGATGCGCCACACCTGTGTCTGAGATTTCTTGTTGACAGGCGAGAAGGTAATGGTGCCGCTCAGGTTGTCGAGTGCCAGCCCGTCGCCTATCTCCAAGCGGTAGCCTTGGTTGGGATTGAAGTCTTGTGCCATGAGGCAAAGCGTGCCGCAGAACAGCGTTGCGAACAACACGGAAAATAATCTTCTTGTCATAATTACTAAGTGTTAGAGTTGTTTATGGGTACAAAAGTACAAATAAGTAAGTGAAATACCAAATTTTATGTCAGAAACAAGAAGAAAAAGCGGCAACCACTCGTATTTAGTGACTGCCGCCTGTCCATTTTCAGTGTTAATGATGAACTATCGCATCAATTTAGGAAGGTTATTACTTCACCATAACTTTCTTTGTCGTGCCGTCGGAGTAGCGGATGATGTTGATGCCATGTTGCCGGACGGTGTTACGCTGTCCGTTCAGGTCGTAGGAATCAATCGGTGTATTCTCACATCCTGTCCAAGCGGGACGTATGCCATCCGCTGTATCGACAAGGAACAGGCCCCACACAGAATGAGCCTTGTATTGTTCAATGGCATCATCAGGAACGATTAGAGTAACGGCTGCGACATTTACTCTTCCGAAGGAAGCCTCAGTTACTGTTGGTGTTTCCCTGGCATTGCAGAATATCTCTTTCAGACTGTGACAGCCATCGAAGGCAGAGTTCCCGATGCTGGTCACACTCTCTGGGATGGTAACGGATGTCAGGCTGCTGCAACCATAGAAAGTATAACCGTCGATAGTTGTCACGCCCTTGGGGATGTTAATGGCAGTCAGACCACTGCAACAAAGGAAGGCAGAGTAACCGATGGTTGTCACGCTTTCGGGGAAGTTAATGAAAGTCAGGCCGCTGCAACCTTGGAAAACAGAGTTTCCTATGTATGTGACGCTTTCAGGAAAGTGAATGGCTGTTAGGCTGCTGCAGCCATAGAAAGAACAATCTCCTATGTTTGTCACGCCTTCTGGGATGTTAATAGAGGTTAGACTGCTACAATCTCCGAAGGCGTAGGGACCTATTTCAGTCACCCCGCTACCAATGTTAGCAGATGTCAGATTACTGCAACCATAGAAAGTATAACCGTTGATGCTTGTCACACCTTCTGGGATGTTAATGGCTGTCAGGCTACGGCATCTCTTGAAAGCACCAAAGAGAATGTCGGTTACGCCTTCTGGGATGTTAATGGAGGTCAGGCTGCTACAATCAGAGAAGGCATAATACGAAATTTCGGTCAGGCCTGTGAAGTATTGTAACTCATTGAACGATGTTATTTCGCTTCCTCTGAACTGCTGTCCAATATCGGAAACAATGGCAGCCTCAAATTTCGACAGTTCTCCATCCCCGTCCGTGTCCCAATTGTCAACACAAATCGCTTTTGTTTTAGAATCGGCAAACTGAATGTTTGACTCTGTGTCTTCAATAGCCATTACAGCCCCAAATTCACTCCAGGGATAGGTTGCTTTATAAATGTCCATAGACATCCTTGGCACCAGGAGTATGGCAGATGAGCGATTGCAGGAAGAAAATGTATGATATCCTGTTTCGGGAATTGTTTCCGCATAACATTTGACTTTCTTCAACCATGAGGTGTCAAAAGCATATCTACCGATGCTGGTCACGCTATTAGGAATAGTAACAGATGTCAGGCCGATACGCTGATAGAAGGCAAACTCTCCAATGCTTGTAACATTGTTTGGAATCTTGGTGTTTTGGCAGCCAACAACCAATGTGTTGCTTCCCGTTTCTATAATGGCATTACAATTGTCCCGGGAATCATAGACTGTATTGCCGTCTTGTACTTTTAGGGATGTCAGATGGCTACACTCGCTGAAGCCATAATAATCGTCGATGCGTGTCACACTTTTGGGAATCGTGACAGAAGTTGCCAGTGGCCTACACAGTAAAATCTCGTGACCATCTATCAAAAGTCCATCCTCTGTCTCCTCGTCACACAGGAATGCTCCCCATGCATCGGCACTCGTTAATGCAGACCTGTTGTCGAGCGAGTCTAATGCAAAAAAGCAATCATAAAAGGCATCGTCGCCGATGCTGGTCACACTCTCTGGAATAGTGATTGAAGTAAGTGAAAGACATTCTCGAAAAGCATTAACACTGATGCTGGTAATGCCTTCACCGAAGACAACCTTACGGATTCTGTTACGTTCTTTAAGCCAAGGGAGATTATTATATAAGGGCATATCGCCTGTGCAATTGATGGTGAGGATGCCGTCCAATGTGAGGGTACAAGAAAATTTATCATTCTCACTGTAATCAGGCTCCAAATTGTTTATCATCATTTGGTTTTGATTGTAGTCAAGGAGGTTGGTAAGCATGAACCATCCGTTGCCATTGCCTCCCCAGCCCCAATTGACATGATAATAACCATTTGTGTCAAAGCCGTCAAGGATAAACTGATGACCACTTCCCGCCATTGAGTATCCAGAATATAGTACAGGACGGCCTGACATAAGGTCCTGGCGGATGAACTCGTGCCACGCTTTCTCGCTGATTCCGTCTGCAGAACGTCTTAACTTGGCCTCTGCACTATAGTGGAAGTAATCACGCATCGTGCTGACACTAACAGCTCCGCTACTTGCATAAGGTGTATAGCTCATGTGGACGGAATAGCCACAATCCCGCATCAGAGTAGCTACAGCAGCAGCTTGCACATCTGTATATCCGGACCGATAGGTGTCAAGCATGTTGTCCCAATCATAATAGTTGGAAGAGAGATCTTGGCTTAAAGTCTGCTTGCAACTCGAATCTTCATAGGAAACAGAAAGATAGCCGTGTCTTGGCCATTCCCAATACTTCATCACCTGTGCCATTGCTGTAGCAGTACAACCAGTAAGGCATCTTTTCCCATCGGATAAGGGACACAGGTTATTATATGGCCCACTTTGATTCCATTTCGTCTGGATAAGGGTATCGACAACAATCTCTCCAGCTTTTCGCTGCACATTCTCTCTGTTTATTTTCCCTTCATGGACGGCATTCATAAGCACTTTCACCTGAGCAAGCCAGTCTTGAAGGCCCAAAGGAAGAGTCTCCTTGTCATAACAGCCTTGATTGGTATAGCCCAGCACGGTGCGCCCGATGGCATCATCGTCAGCAACAAACACAACACCTCCTTCGGGCCTGTCGAAGACGTAATAACCATCTTCATGTCCTTGGGAACGCAGTTTCATTTGTTGCCCCTTGGCACGCAGCCTCGTACTTGGTGACGACGGGCTGAAAAATTCAGCGGCAGCATAACGTGCTTGGTCCTCGTCAAGAGATTCTGCATGGACAAATTCAACAGAAAAAACAAATAATAGAACCTTGAGGAAAGTAGATTTATTCATATGTGAACATATTAGGAGTCTTTTTCTCTTATGTGTTATCACTTTGCAAAATTAGTGAATTCTTCAATATACACAAGGACTTTCGATAAAATGTTTATAGGGAAAGTAAAAAACGAGTTTGGAAAATCCTTTCGCTGCATGGGGAGAACCCCATCGCCTGCTGCGGAGAAGATGCTTGCAGAACGCCAGGTTTTATATTTCACGTCGTAAATTGTACAAATTACGACGTGAAACGTACAATTTACGTCGTAAAATGTGCAATTTGCGACGTAAAACGAAGAACTTGTCTGTCCGCTTCGACTTTCTCCCTATGTTGGAGTGACGATGTTATGTAGCGAAAGGGAAAAATTCAAAAATGTAAAATGACAGTGAACTTTAATGGCGTCTGTTTTGCAGAACTGTATTTGACGGCAAGGTTATGTCGTGCAGAACAGAAAAGATACCATTCCCCTTGCGTTTCCATCTCTTTTTCGTAAATTTGCAAAACAAAACTATAAAAGATTAGAGACAAGGGGGACTTACGCTGCAAAGGTAAAGACGTTTTTGGTAATTGACATTAACTAAGTGCTATGACGAAGAAACAAGAAATAAAACTATTCGAGGCAAAGAAAGTTCGTACAGTATGGGACGATGAGAAAGAGAAATGGTACTTCTCAATAGTAGATGTTTGTGAGGTACTTACAGATAGTAAGGATGCAACTGCCTATTGGCGAAAATTAAAACAACGCCTGAAAGAAGAAGGAAATGAAACCGTGACAAATTGTCACGCTTTGAAACTGCGTGCAGCCGATGGTAAGATGCGATTGACGGATGTGGCTGATACGGAGCAACTATTCCGCCTTATTCAATCAATTCCTTCTCCAAAGGCGGAGCCATTCAAACAATGGATGGCAAAGGTCGCTAGCCAGCGCCTTGACCAAATGCAAGACCCCGAACTGAACTTTGAACAGGCTTATGCGGATTATCGTCGGCTGGGTTACTCAGACAAGTGGATAAATCAACGACTGAAGAGCATTGAGGTACGAAAGGAGTTGACAGACGAATGGAACCGCGCTGGCGTGACAGAGAATCAGCAGTATGCCTCATTGACTGACATTATTACCCGAGCCTGGAGCGGAAAGACCACAAGGCAGTATAAACAGCACAAAGGTCTGAAGAAGGAGAGCCTGCGTGACAATATGACAAACATCGAGCTTGCGCTGAACATCCTGGCTGAGGCTTCAACAACAGAAATCAGTAAGGCACAAAATCCCAAAGGATTCTGACAAAGTGCTGAGGTTGCTCGCATGGGAGGGGAAATAGCGGGCGATGCTCGAAAGGAATTGGAAGCCCAAACTGGTCGCTCGGTCATTTCGTCTGCTAAAGCAAGCGACTATCTGTTGCCTGACAATACAGGCGAAGAAGTGGATTAGCGAAAATAGAGCAACTATAATTTTGCGGCTTCGGCCGTTTCTTGTTGTTCTTCTGGCACCCATTCCTCGGCGGGCTTGACTTGGCTTTTGTATTCGCCGTCCTGCAGGCTTCGGCGGGCTGGGGCAGGAGTGCTGCCATTGCTGAAGGAACGTGCGCTGCTGCGATATTGGTTCCAGCGCTCCATAATGAGGCGGACGTAGGCTTCTGTCTCGCTGCCGCGCATATAGCCGTGAAGGACATCGGGGTCCCTGTAGTATCGTGGCTGTGCGAGGAGCAGAATGTAGGGGGCGACTTCCTGCCAAACCTGATGGTCTCTGCCGTTTTTGCGAGCCAGTGTTTGTGCGTCTTGAATGTGTCCGACGCCGCCATTGTAGGCTGCGAGGGTGAAGCGGATGCGTTCATCGGCATCCTTGATGTCGGCGAAGGACTGGCTGACTTTTCTGATATAGCGTGCCGCAGCCGCGATGTTCTGCTCCGGATCGAAGCGTTTGTCGGAAGGAACGCCCATGAGGTCGGCGGTGGAAGGCAGCAATTGCATCAGCCCCAGTGCCCCCATTGACGAGACGGCCTGCGGATCGAAGCCTGACTCCTGATAACACTGGGCGGCAAGCAGCCGCCAGTCCCAACCGGCTGTGCTGCTATGGCGGCGGAAGAGGTCGTCGTAAGCCGAGATGATGCCATGTGCTGCATCCTGCATGACAGGGCGCATGTGGCGATGTACGGTGTATGATGTGTGAAGTGCCGAGGCTTCCTTCATCTGTGCAACGCGCTCGGGGTTCCACCATTCGGCAATCGCCTTCCTAAGCAGGGATTCTTTGTTGCGTGTCTGCCATGTCGGTATTTCGAGTGCGATGAAGTCTATGTCGCCTTGCTCCAGTTTCTTCAATAAGGTTGTGGTGTCGGGGGAAATTTCCATTTGAAGCACGACGCCGATGCTTTGTGCAAAGGCTTCGGCAAGCTGGAACTGCAAGCCCATCTCCTTCCCGTGATATTCATAATAGGTGTCGGGGCCGCTCAATGTGCCGGCAATAATCGTGCCGCTTGCCTGTATTTCATGCAAGTCGTAAAACTGCAAAGTGTCCGCTTCTTCAGTGTCTGTCGCAAAGAGTGCGGAGGTGTCTTTCTCCTGCTTGCCAGTACAAGCGACAAGAAGAATAAGGAGAAAAAGGAGGGGCTTCAAGGCTTGATACGATGGATAATGTACGTCCGCATAATCTCGATGGCTTGCTGGTTGTTGCCGCCCTGCGGGATGATGAGGTCGGCATAGCGCTTGGTGGGTTCGATGAATTCTTCGTGCATCGGTTTCAAGACATCAAGGTAGCGGTCGAGCACCATCTGTGTGGTGCGTCCGCGCTCTACCGTGTCGCGCTGAATGACACGTATGAGGCGCTCGTCAGGGTCGGCATCGACGAATATCTTCAAGTCCATGAGGTCGCGCAACTGCTTTTTCCACAATGCCATGATGCCCTCGATGATGATGACTTCGCAGGGTTCCACATGAACTGTCTCTGGCAGGCGGTTGCTGATGATATAGCTGTAGGTGGGCTGTTCGATGCTCTTGCCTTGGCGCAAAGCCTGTATCTGCTGAGTGAGGAGCTTCCAGTCGAAGGCGTCGGGATGGTCGAAGTTGATATGCTTGCGCTCCTCGGGTGTAAGGTGCGTGGTGTCGTTGTAGTAAGAATCCTGTGGGATGAGCGCCACTCCGTCTGTGGGAAGCGTCTCCAGTATCTTCTTCACGACTGTTGTCTTGCCGGAACCTGTGCCGCCGGCGATGCCGATGATATACATATTTAATAACAAATAGCCCCACCCGTATAGGGTGAGGCTGTGTGTGGTTAGAACATCTTGTCGGGGTACTGGCCTGCCTCGTGCAGGGCAGCGAGCTTGGCAACTACCTCGGGACGGTCCTCGGGATAGGTCACGCCGAACCACTTGCTGGTGGTGTCGAGCACTTCACATGTTGCCTTGCCGGTCTTGATGAGGTGGTCAACCATGAGCGGGATGAAGAATTCGCTCTTGAGGTTTGCCTGGTTCTTGGGATCGGAGAGGAATACCTTGAAGTACTCCTCGCTGTACTCGAAGTAGTCGGGAGTGAAGCCCCAGAAGTTCATGCTGACGGGCGTGGTGTCGGGGATGCTTACCCACTTGTCGTCCTCATCGAGGTACTGCACAACGCCGTCGTGACGCTCTATCTTCGTGCGCTCCACAACGCCTGTGAGGAGATGTGTCTTCTCGTCGTTCTCACAGATGCCGCGGCTTACGGTTCCGCTCTCGCTCAACGTGTTATCTACGCGGAAGCCCACCATGGCATACTTGCCTTTGCTGCCTTCGGGCAGTTCGCTCAGGAACTTTGCCATTACGCGGAAAGCGTCGCGGTCATAGAAGTCATCGCAGTTGAGCACAGCAAACGGCTCTTTGATAACATCCTTGCCCATCATAACGGCATGGTTGGTGCCCCAAGGCTTCTGACGGCCTTCAGGAACGGTGAAGCCTTCGGGCAGTGCGTCGAGAGCTTGGAAGCAGAGTTCGCAGGGAACATGGCCTTCGTATCTGGAGAGAATCTGTGTGCGGAACTGCTCCTCGAAATCACGGCGGATAACCCATACAATCTTGCCGAATCCGGCTTGAATTGCATCATAGATGCTATAGTCCATAATGCTCTGTCCTTGAGGACCGAGTGTGTCGAGCTGCTTCAAGCCACCATAACGGCTTCCCATACCTGCAGCAAGGAGAAAAAGTGTCGGTTTCATGTCTGTATTGTTTTTGTGTTGATGAAGTTAACTTCTTTAACTCCCCGTAAATTTAGAGAGCGTTAGCAGTCAGGATGAGCACGAGCAGGCCGAGGATGGCGTACAGCTCGGGGAACACAGCGAGCACCATGGTTGTACCGAAAGCATTGTGTCCTGCACCGATGGCACTGATGCCGTTGGCACAAACCTTAGCCTGACGGATGGCGCTGAAAAGAGCCACGAGGCCGAGAGCAAGACCAACGCCGAAGATGGCGCAAGCGGCAGGCATCGTGATTTCAGGTGTCACTTTGTTGTTGAGCATGAAGAAGCCGACGAAACCGTACAAGCCCTGAGAAGAGGGCAGGGCAGACAGGCCCATGTAAGAGCCGCTGGCTGTGGGGTTCTTCTTGAAGGCACCGATTGCGGCATTACCACAAATGGTTACGCCATAGGCGCTTCCGATACCGGAGAGGGCTACGCAAAGTGCTACGCCCAGATAAGCTAATAAAATTTCCATAAAGTTTTGTTTGTTGTTTTAATTCATAATTCATAATTCTTAATTCATCGTCGCAGCGTAGCGAGTCGGGCTTTGCAACCTTATTATATTTATATGTTATTTTGGTTCAGCTTGCTTCGTTACGAATGGAGAACTATGTCTTATGAGGGATTAATAAATTATTTGGTTTAATGAATCAATTGTTTTAACTCTTTAGCTCTTTAACTCTTTAACATTTCAACTCTTTAACTCTTCACCACTTTGAAGGGTGTGTACTCCTTGCCGCCGCCACTGAAGTCTGCATTCTTGAAGAACTCGACGAAGGTAAGTCGCATGGGGTGGACGAAAGCACTTATCATACTGAGGGCAAAGGTGATACCATGCCCGGCAAGCAGGATGAGCACCATCGGCAGCCAGCGGACAAACCAGGGGAGGCTGGAAGTCAGGTCGTAGGCGAGTGAGTTGAACACGCCACCAAGCACGCCACCGGTCAGGCCAAGGGCGAAGAGGCGGATGTAGCTGAGCAGGTCGCCCAGCAAGCCGGTTGCCATGCCATAGGTTGCCCAGACACCTCCGCCAATGTTGAGCAGCGGACCGAGTATCGGGTTCTTGTAAGCTCCTGGATTATTATATAGGAATATGCCGACGACGCTCAATCCGATGATGCCGTAAAGAGCGTAAACGGCGGCTTGGGGCAAGGCAACTCCGCAGGCGGGCAAGCCGAAGAGGGCGATGGCGGAAAGCAAGGCCACTACCCACGAGAAGGTGCCGATGGCATAGCCGAAGCCAAAGTTCTTCCATGCCTTGCAAGCCTTGAGCACCATTCCCAATAGAACTTGCACGAAGCCGATGATGACAGAGATGACCATCATTGGCGAATAACCGAAGATGAGACCGATGCCGTTATCATTCAGGAAGTAGGGTTTGACAGGAGCCAAGAGCGCCCAGTCCTGTTTCGTCAGGTCGATGCCGAAGACGGTGCCTGTAAGCAGGCCGCAGATGGTCGTTGCCAAGCCCAGCCAAATGCCGAGCCGTCCGTAGCTCTTTGTATCTTCGCTGCCTTTCAGGGCAAGATAGATACCGCCCAACAGGACAATCAGTCCGTAGCCACCGTCGCCTAAGCATAGTCCGAAGAAAAGCATAAAGAACGGGGCAAAGAAGAGGCTTGGATCGATGTCGTGATAATTGGGGAGAGAGTACATGCGGAGGATAGGCTCAAAGAGGCGGGTGTATCCGTCGTTGGTTATCTTTACGGGAACGTCATCCTCGTAGGCGGGATCCTCTAACTCGTAATAAACTTGCTTCTCGTCGAGCCACTTGGCCAAATCGTCGGCTTTGTCTGCCAGCGTCCATCCCACCATCAGTCGCACGGCTCCGTTGGCGATGCTTTCATCCGAAAGCTCCACCTGTCGGAGATGTATATCGCCCTGAGCCTGCTTTAGACCTTCTTCAAGCAGCTCTCGATACTGACGGGCAATCTGGCAAGTCGTGTCGTGATTTTCTTGGAGGGCTTTCTTGGCATTTGCCACTGCCTGCTTATAATGCTCAAGCGTGCCACCAGGCAATTCAAGACGTTCTGCCTTGATGTCCGGTTCTTCGCTTGCAAATGCCAGGAAGTAAGTGCGCTTGCGGTATTCGTCGATAGGTGTGGCGAAGTATTTCTCTGTCCATTCCGAAAGGAAAGACTTTGCGGCGCAAGCATAGAAAAAGACCTTCAAACCCGTTTCCTGCTGAAGACGCTTGATGCTTTCCCAATCGAAATTGCCCCAAGGTTCAAGTTTCTGGATGTTCTTCTCTGCCTCGTCTATCTCATGACGAATGGAGACTTCCTGAGCACGAAGGGTTTCAACTTGCTCAAGCAAAGAGCAAGCGGATTGTTGGGAGCTATTGTATTCTCCTGCTCCCTGCTCCTTGTTCCCTGCTCCTTCTTTCTCCCAAGCTTTCAGTGAAATGTTGAGATATTCGAGGGCCTGCTGATAGCGAACTCTTTCGTCAATTGCCTTTTGCAGGGCAGGGCTTGTCTGTCCTTGCTTCAGTTGCTGGACGTGCACCACTCCTTGCTCTCGAAGACCGGCAATGAAGCCGTCGTATTCCTTCTGAGTCACCAGGAAGGTGAGTTTCTTCATTCTTTCAATCATGCGATTTCCTCCTTCCTTTTCTCCTGAAGTGACTTTAGAATTTTCTGAGATGACTTGGAGAGGTTTTCCTCGTCCTCCATAAAGCGCTTTATTTTACGCACGGCTTCTTGATAACCTGGTATCTGTACCTTTTCGAAGAGATTCACCTTTTGGGTTGTCTTCCTTCTGGCATGGTCTAAGAGATGAAGCTTGGCAAAGACGAATTCACGTTCCACGGCAGTCTTTGCAAGCCCTTGCAGGAGCTTGATGCCGTCGAAGTACCACTTCGGGGCACTGAACAAACCGAAGGGTTTTACCTTGAGGCTGATGTTGTCAAGCACAGGGACGCGCACTCCGGCAACCTTCTTGACGCTTAACTTCACATCGTCCAAGCTGACGAGCGAAGTGTCGAACTCTCCCCAAAGGGCATACATCCTCTCATAGCCTTCAATCTGGCTTTGCAGCTTCCGTTCCAGTTCTTCTGCCTCTTCCTTGCATTTTTTTACCTCAAGTCGCAGAGCAGTTTCCTTGTTCTTGATGATAGGCAATGTGCGCTGACGCATTTTCAAGGCCTTCTCAATCTGCTGCAACGAGGTTTTATTGTATTGAAACTTTATTGCCATACTTATGTTATTGCGGCCACAAAGGTACAAAAAAACAAGTGAAATACAAAAGAAACCCTAAGTTTTTTTGTTTATTCCCAAGCAGGGAGGGCAATGCCATGTGTCTCTGTCCGCAATTATGTATGCAATGTGTTGATGCTTTTCTGTATTTAAGCTTAAAAAATGTCTAAAAATCCATGCTTTAGCAAAATTCTTCAAAGGGCAGGCTGATAATTTGGGAATTTTATATAACTTTGCACCCGTGAAATTGATAATAGACATAGGAAACACCGTTGTGAAGATGGTTGCTTTCCGTGGTGAAGAGCCGGTCGATGAGATAAGGGCAGAGGATGGTATGCTCTCTGGCCTTGACGCTTTTGTGGCCCAATATCGTTTCCGTAGTGGCATTGTTGGCACAGTGCGTGCCTGCACTGCAAAAGAAGAGGAAGCACTCTCTCGTCTGCCTTTTCCCCTGTTGCGTTTCTCTTCGGACACCCCTGTCCCGATCACAAACCGTTATCGTACGCCGGAGACATTGGGCAGCGACCGTTTGGCGGCTGTTGTCGGAGCCAGGTCGCTCAAGCCGGGGAAGGACTTGCTGATAATTGATGCCGGAACATGTATCACTTATGAAGTCATTGATGCGCGAGGCAACTATTGGGGTGGCAATATAGCACCTGGTATGCAGATGCGGTTGAAAGCATTGCATGAGTTCACGGCTCGTCTTCCGCTCGTCGAAGCAGAAGGCCTTGTCCCAGGTATGGGCTATGACACAGAGACGGCTATCCGAAGTGGCGTGTTACGTGGCATGAAGTACGAGATAGAGGGTTATATCAAGTCTCTGAGAGCCAAGTTCCCTCATTTGCTTGTCTTCTTGACGGGTGGCGACCACATCAATTTCGACACGAACATCAAGAACATTATTTATACTGATAAATATATCGTACCCAGAGGACTTAACAAGATATTGGATTTTAATACTTCCCTTCTGCAAAGCCGAGAGGGAGATACCCATTAAAATGAACGACAAAATACATAGACATCATAAATTCGCCTCCCTGCTCAAGAGGAGGTTGGAAATCGGGCTGTTCCTTGCCCTTCTGTTCCTTGCCCAAAGTCCCATGGCTTTGGCACAGGTGAGCAGGACGCTATCTCCCTATTCTTGTTTTGGCCTTGGATTGCTTAACGACCAGTCGCAGGGGTTCAACAAGTCAATGGGCGGCGTAGGTCTTGGTGTGCGCGTAGGCAACCGTATTAATACCACCAATCCTGCTTCCTATTCTGCCATAGATTCTCTTAGTCTGCTTTTCGACGTTGGCATGAGTGCTTCTTTTGGGCAGATGAGGCAGGGGACGACGAAAGTAAACGTCAAGAGTGCGACGCTGGACTATGTCCATGTCGGTATGCATGTCGCGAAGAGATTGGGCCTTGCCGTCGGTTTCATGCCTTTCACCAGCATCGGCCATAGTTTCTCACGGGACGGGGTGGAAACCTTCTACAACAGCCAGACCATGCAGTCCATCAAAGGCAACAGCATATACACAGGAGAGGGCGGCCTGAACCAAGCATACATCGGTTTGGGCTGGAAGGCTTTCCGCAACATCTCCATTGGAGCCAACATAAGCTTTGTGTGGGGCGAGTATAGCAACATTCTTGTGCAGCAGTTCTCTGAAGGCGGTGTCAGCAGCAGTTCCTTCAATACCATAGCCAAGTACTACACAGCATCGTTAAAGACATATAAGTTGGATTTTGGCGCACAGTATCCTGTGCAGTTGACTCGACAAGACTGGCTTAACCTTGGTGCGACCTTTGGCTTAGGACACAAGATAGCCCAAGACGCTGAGCTTACAATCGGCGATTCAACATCCGTTGCCAAATCGCCTTTCGACCTTCCATATAGCTTTGGCATAGGTGCATCATGGCAGCACAAGAACACACTCATGGTGGCAGCCGATGTTCATCAGGAGCTTTGGTCGTCATGCCATATGCCTATTGAGACGGCAGAGGGTTACGTGCCCATGAAAGGCTATTACAATAACAGGACAAAGATAGCTCTGGGTACACAGTGGACACCAGACCCTTATGGCAAATACTTGGAGCGCATTCAGTATCGTGCGGGCTTCAGCTATACAACACCTTATCTCAAGGTGAATGGTGCCAATGGTCCCAAAGAGTTTTCCCTGAACATAGGGGCAGGCTTGCCTATCACGAACAAAATCAATAACCGCTCTGTTGTCAACGTCGGCTTGCAGTGGCTGAGACGTTCACCAAGTGCCGCCGGCATGATAAAAGAGGACTATCTGCTCATCAACCTTGGTATGACATTCAACGAGCGATGGTTCTTGAAATACAAAATTGAATGAAGAACTTTACTCTTCACGCTTCGCTCCTATTGCTCCTGCTTCTTCCATTCGGTTGTTCTGGCGAGGTGGAACATGTCGCAGAACCCATTCCGGCGAAGGACTCCCTTCTTTTCATGCACTCTGTTGGCGTCAACACGTTTATCAGCGATAGTGGTGTGATGCGGTATCACATGGTTGTCGAGGAATGGGACATCTACAACGGTGCGAATGGTGAACAGCCTACATGGAAGTTCTTGAAGGGAATGCTCATGGAGCGGTTCGACGAGAAGTTCCATGTTGACCTCTTCGTGCAGTCGGACACCGCCTATTTGCACAGACAGCAGTTGTGGGAGTTGCGAGGCAGGGTAGTGGTGCGCAACGTCAATGGCGATGTGTTCCATACAGAGGAACTCTTTTGGGATTTGGACACCCATGAGATGTGGAACCATCAGTACATGCACATCACGACTCCGGAGCGCGAGTTGGAGGGGACGGAGTTCCGCAGCAACGAACAGATGACACGCTATTCCGTGCGCAACTCCACGGGCATCTTCCCCGTAAATGAAGAAGTGGGTTCAGGAGGAGACCGTCAGCCTTCTTCCTCGTCGTCTGAATGACTTAGATATTTTTCACATGGACTATGAATTGATTATTGCCACGATTGTTGTTCTCCTGTTCTCGGGCTTTTTCTCGGGAATGGAGATTGCCTTTGTGTCAAGCAGCAAGCTGCGTTTTGAGATGGACAGGGAGGAACAGGGCTTTTCGGCTCGCCTCATAGATACGTTCTATCGCCATCCCAACAGTTTTATTTCTACTTTGTTGGTCGGGAACAACATCGCATTGGTCATCTATGGCATCCTAATGGCAAAGATAGTGAATGCCCTCATACTCATTCCCCTTGGCATTCATAAGCCGGATGACGATTGTCCCAATGAGGCACTTTGCCTCTTCTTGCAGACGATTCTTGCCACGTTCATTGTGCTCGTCACGGGCGAGTTCCTGCCCAAGACGCTTTTTCGCATCAATCCAAATCGCATGATGCGTATCTTCGCGCTTCCCGCCTACATATTCTATATTATATTATGGCCCATCAGCAAGTTTGCGAGTTCGCTCGGTAAGCTTCTGCTTCGGATGGTGGGCATGAAGGTGAAAAAGGCAACACTTGAAAAGACCTTTACCCGCGAGGACCTCGACTACCTTATCCAAAGCAATATCGAAAAGGCTGTCGATGACGAGGACATTGACGACGAAGTGAAGATTTTCCAAAACGCCCTTGATTTCAGTTCTGTCAAAGTGCGCGACTGCATCGTGCCTCGCACCGAAATTACTGCCGTCTCAATCAACACATCCCTTCCCGAACTGCGTCTCCAGTTTGTGGAGAGCGGCCACAGTAAAATCATTGTCTATAAAGAGGATATAGACAACATCGTGGGATACATCCACACGGCTGAGATGTTCCGTCTCAAGGAAAATGAGGATTGGACAAAGCACATCAGGGAGGTCTCCATCGTGCCCGAGACAATGAATGCCCAAAAGCTGCTTGGCATCTTCATCAACCAGAAGCGTTCCCTTGCCGTTATTGTAGATGAATTTGGCGGCACCAGCGGAATCGTCACCATGGAAGACCTCGTTGAGGAGATTTTCGGGGAGATAGAAGACGAGCACGACAGCAACAACTATGTGGCACGGCAGACAGCTCCAGGCGAATATCTGCTTTCCGGACGTTTGGAGATAGCGCAGGCCAACGAGCTTCTCGACCTCGATTTGCCGGAGAGCGACGAGTATCTCACGGTAGGCGGACTCATCCTTCACCATTTCCAGAACTTCCCCAAGCTCAACGAACCCATTCGCTTCGGTCACTGGGAGTTTAAGGTCACAAAGAAAAGCACCACAAAGATAGAACTCGTTCACTTGAGTGTCCTTCAAGGCTAAGGTGTGGTGCCAAAGTAAATAGTGGAGCTGGAGGGGATTGAACCCTCGTCCAAACAGGGACGTCCTGTGCTTTCTACACGCTTATTCCAGCCTTCGTTTTCGTGCGCCGGCAAGACCTGGACCACCAACCGCCGCCTTAGTTTCTATGAACTTCGCCTTGGGATAGAAACGTCTCCCATGACTATTCCCGATTTTTTAGCACCGCTTTATCAAACGCTTCGGAACAACAGCTTTTGAGCGATGTCTCGTCTCAACACCTTGTGAAGAGATAAAGCCAGTAACCTACTGTGCTTCGGTTAGGCAGCGAGAGCGTAGTTGTTTGCGCCAATTAAATTGTCGGAAGTCAGAGATTATAGAGAGTAACAACCAGCTCTCTGCGTGCTTACACAACACCTCATCCTGCTGTCAAATCCAGTCAGCCCCGAATGTTAGTGCTGCTATTTTTTGCGGTGCAAAGTTACGACAAAAAGTTGAAATCCAAAAGCCGAAGTCGGAAAATTATCCGTTTCCCGTCAACAGATGCTCTAAAAACCATTGCCTTGTGCAGGCAGACAGCCTCATTTTCATTTTTTGGAACTATTTCCCTTGCCCCGCGAGAAGAAACCCATTGCCGTCTGGTGAGAAACTTGTCGCACCGTTACAAGTTCTTTATTTTACGACGTGAATTGTATATTTTACGTCGTAAAACGTACAATTCACGTCGTAATTTGTACAATTTACGTCGTAAAATAGAGAATTCCTTTGTGGGAAAGAAAAAACTCAACTGCCAGCAGAAAGGTTCTCTTCGTGTAAAATCACTTAATTTATCTTAAAAATCATATAAAATAGGTGAATTTGAACAATTATGTCTGCCTTTTAGACCAACGACTTCTTTCGGTTTGGTTATTTTTTCGTACCTTTGCCGCGCAATTCATAATAAGGCTCAAAAATTAAATTCTATACACAACATGAAAGTCAAATCTGCACTTATCGTTACTCTTGCCTTGGTTGTAATGACGCTTTTAAGCGCATGCGGCGGCAGTAAAAAACAACAAAGTATGCCGACACCCGTCTTCAAGACAGGCAAGGCGGAGAAAAAGGACATAACCCTCACGCAGAAGTATTCTGCCACGATTCGCGGCCGGCAGGACATTGATGTTTATCCTCAGGTCGGTGGTACGCTGCAAAAACTGTGTGTGACAGAGGGCCAGAAAGTCGTTAAGGGCCAGACGCTCTTCATCATCGACCAGGTGCCCTATCAGGCAGCCTTGAACACAGCAGAGGCCGCTCAGAAGGCTGCGGCTGCCGGACTTGCAACGGCTCAACTCACATACGACAGCAAGAAGAAACTTTTCGACCAGCAGGTTATCAGCGATGTCGAGCTGCAGACGGCCCAAAATGCTCTTCTCACGGCCAAGGCCCAGTTGGCACAGGCCGACGCACAGGTGGTGAATGCCCGCAACAGCCTGGGCTATACGGTTGTGAAAAGCCCCGCAAATGGTGTGGTTGGCACGTTGCCCTACCGTCAGGGTGCTTTGGTGAGCAGTGCCATGCCCCAGCCTTTGACGACTGTTTCCGACAACAACGAGATGTATGTCTATTTCTCCATTTCCGAGGCGCAGTTCCTCCAAATGGTCCGTGCGGGCGAGAACGTGGAGAATGCCATTGCTGCCATGCCGGAGTTGACGCTTCAACTGGTGGATGGCAGCGAGTACGAGGTCAAAGGAAAAGTTGAATCTGCCAGCGGTGTGGTTGACAGGAACACAGGTTCTGTCCAGCTTCGTGCCGTCTTCGCCAATCCTGGCCACATTCTTCACTCCGGCTCCACGGGCAATATCATACTGCCGGTTGATTACAAGGACGTGCTTGTCATTCCGACGGTGGCAACAGTGCAGTTGCAGGACAAGTACAAAGTCTTTGTGGTTGACAATGAAGGCGTTGCCCATAGTCAGATTGTAAGTGTACAGCCTCAGACAAACGGCAAGGAATACATCGTTAGTGCCGGTCTCGACGGCAGCGAGGAAATTGTCCTGGAAGGCGCAGGAATGGTGAAAGAAGGACAAAAGGTGACAGCTTCCCCCGACCCCTCCAAAGGAGGGGAGAACTAACAAATCTTCAACTTGTTAACTTGTCAATTAAATAAAGAATGAAAGGCAATATCTTCATAAAGCGCCCTGTGATGGCAATCTCCATTGCCATTATGATAGTCTTTATCGGCGCAATCAGCTATTTCTCCCTGCCGTTGGAGTCGTACCCCGACATCGCTCCGCCGACGGTCAGCGTCTATACAACCTATACGGGTGCCAGTGCCGATGCCGTGATGAACGCCGTCATCCAACCTTTGGAGGAGAGCATCAACGGTGTGGAAAATATGCTCTACATGACCTCCACAGCCACCAATGCCGGTTCTGCCACCATCAACGTCTATTTCAAGCAAGGCACCAATCCCGACATGGCAGCCGTCAATGTGCAGAACCGTGTCTCGAAGGCACAAGGCCTGTTGCCGTCGGATGTGACGAGGGTAGGCGTACAGACAATGAAGCGCCAGACATCTTTCCTCCAGATTGATGCGCTGACGTGTGTCAACGGTCAGTACGACGAGAACTTCATCGCCAACTACCTCGACATCAACGTCATTCCACAGGTGAAGCGTCTGGAGGGCGTGGGTGATGTGACGCTCTTGGGCGGCACTTATTCGCTGCGCATCTGGATGAAGCCCGACGTGATGGCGCAGTATCAGGTTGTGCCCGAAGACATCTCGGCAGCTCTTGCAGAACAGAACCTTGAAGCTCCTGCAGGTCAGCTCGGCGAGAAGCCTGTCAATGGCAACAACGGAGCGGGTGTGGAGAACGTCTTCCAGTACATGCTCAAGTACAAGGGGCGTCTGAAGGAAGTCACAGAGTTTGAGGATATCGTCATCCGTGCCAACGATGACGGTACAGTGTTGCGACTGAAGGATGTCGCCACCGTCGAACTCGGTGCGGTGAGCTATGCGTTCCATGGAGAAACAAACGGCAACCCAGGTGTGCAGTTCCTCTGCTTCCAGCTCTCTGGAGCGAATGCCAAGGAGACAAACGACCGCATCACGAACCTGCTTGACAAACTTTCTGAAGACCTCCCCGAAGGTCTGGAGTTCGTCAACATGATGTCCAGCAACGACTTTCTGCTGGCCTCCATCAGCAACGTAGAGGAGACGCTCATCGTCGCCATCTTCCTGGTTATCCTGGTGGTGTATTTCTTCCTGCAGGACTTCCGCGCCACCATCATCCCTTCGATATCCATTATCGTCTCGCTCATCGGCACCTTTGCATGTATGGCGCTTGCCGGCTTCACGCTCAACCTGCTGACGCTCTTCGCCCTGGTGCTTGCCATCGGTACGGTGGTCGATGATGCCATCGTCGTGGTGGAAGCTGTGCAGGCCAAGTTCGATGCAGGCTATACAAGTCCCTACGAAGCCACCAAGGACGCAATGAGCGACGTGACGATGGCTGTCATCTCGTGTACCTTCGTCTTTATGGCGGTGTTTATTCCTGTGAGCTTCATGCCCGGCACGTCCGGTGTGTTCTATACGCAGTTCGGTGTCACCTTGGCAACCTCTGTCGGCATCTCTTGTATCAGCGCCCTTGTGCTCTGTCCCGCCCTCTGCGCCTTGATGATGCGCCCTGCCAGCGAGGAGCGACGCAAAGGCTTCTTCGGTGCCATTAACTATCGTACACGTCTGGCATACGAAGCCACATACACTGCAATGCTGACCAAGTACGGGCACTTGCTCCGCCGTCTTGTAGGCCGTCGCAACCGTTATGTCGTCAGCTTCGGTGCTCTCATAATTGCCGCCATCGGTGTGCTCTTCTTCGCCAACCACCTCCCGAAGGGCCTTGTTCCGAGTGAGGACCAGGGTGTCTGCATGATGAACGTCAGCGGTGTCCCCGGCAATAATGTGGCATCGACGACCAGCGTGCTGGACCGTGCAGAAGCTATCGTGAAGGAAATACCAGAGGTGTCGCGCTATAACAAGGTGGCCGGCTATGGGTTCATGTCCGGACAGGGCACCAGCTACGGCATGATGATTATGAGGCTGAAGCCTTGGGGCGAGCGTCGCTATGGCTTCTGGCACCCAGTGGACAACTTCCTGTCAACTTCCACGATGGTAGCTAATGCCAAGCTCAATGCCCGACTGATGAAAGAGATACCCGATGCCCAGTGCTTTGTCTTTGAGCCAGGCATGATTCCCGGCTATGGCATGGGCGGCATAGAGTTGCAGTTGCAAGACAAGACAGGCACAGCAGACAAGCAAGTATTCTACGACTACACACAGCAGTTCCTCGCCAAGCTCAGTGAGCGTCCCGAAGTAGGACGAGCCGTAAGCACCTATGCCCGAAATTTCCCGCAGTATCGCGTTACCGTAGATGCCGCACAGTGCAAGCGGGCCGGTATCAGTCCGGCTTCGGTTCTCAGTGCTCTCGGCAGTTATTGCGGCGGCTCTTACGTCAGCAACATGAACCAGTTCTCGAAGGTCTATCGCGTCATGCTGCAGTCTGCTCCCGAATACCGTATGACGGAAGCTGATTTGGCAAACATGTTTGTCAGGAATGGCAGCCAGATGGCTCCCTTGAGTCAGTTTGTAAAGTTGGAGCAGATCGTCGGTCCAGAGGTTGACACCCGTTTCAACCTCTTCAGTTCCATAACGGTCAATGTCGTTGCAGGCACAGGCTACAGCAATACGCAGGTCATGCAGGCCATCAAGGAAACGAAGGACGAGGTGTTCCCGACAGGCTATGACTATGAGTACGGAGGTATGTCCCGTGAAGAGGCACAAACCATAGGCAGCATCGACACATATCTTATATATGGTGTCTGTGTGTTGCTCATCTTCCTCATCCTCTCTTGCCTCTACGAGAGCTTCCTCATTCCCTTCGCTGTCATCTTCTCTGTGCCGGCAGGTCTGATGGGCAGCTTCGGCTTTGCATGGCTTTGGAACCAGGGCTATGCTGCACTGCCATTTATCTTCCTCGGACAGATAGAGAACAACATATACCTGCAGACAGGTGTCATCATGCTCATAGGCTTGCTTGGCAAGACAGCCATACTTATCACAGAGTTTGCTTTGGAGCGTCGCCGTAAGGGAATGGGCATTGTCGAGGCAGCGTATGCCGCTGCCGAGGCGCGTCTGCGCCCCATCCTGATGACGGTGCTCACCATGATATTCGGCATGATCCCCCTTGCCCTCGCCACAGGCGCAGGCGCTAACGGCAACCGCACCATCGGCCTCGGTGTCATCGGTGGCATGACTGTCGGTACCATCGCTATCCTTATCACCGTTCCCCTCTTCTTTATTATCTTCGAGTGGTTGCAAGAACGCATTCGCCCCGTCATGCAAGAAGAGGCCGACCAGCAGTTCCTCAAGGAAAGAGAGCGTTCACAGAGAGAAAAGAAAGAAGCTAACGAATTAAACAAATAAGTGACATGAAGGCATACAAGATATTTCCCATTGTTCTGGCTGCGGTTCTGATGAGCAGTTGCTCGCTCTACAAGAACTATGAGCGCCCCTCCGACATCATTACCGACGGCATTTATGGTGATATGCAGACAGCCGGCGACAACTCCCTGGGCGACCTCGGTTGGCGTGACATCTTCACCGACGCAACCCTGCAGGCACTCATCGAGCGCGGTCTCAAACAGAACAGCGACATGAAGAATGCCGAGCTACGCATCAAAGAGGCGGACTATGCTTTGAAATGCGCTAAATTGGCCTATATTCCAAGCTTCTATTTCAATCCCAGCGGAACCATCAGCAAGGTATGGGATCCTTACGACCGTAACAGCTACGCTACTGGCAAGACCTATTCTCTGCCCGTCTCCGCAAGTTGGCAGATTGGAAGCATCGGTTATCTGCGTAACAACAAGAAAAAGGCAGAGGTGACGCGCGAGCAGCTACGCAATGCCAAGCAAGCAATACAGGCACAACTTGTGGCAGGCATCGCTTCCATGTACTACAATCTCTCGATGCTCGACGAGCAACTCCTCCTCACAAAGCAGACGGAACAGAACTGGGGAAAGTATCTCGATATGCAGAAGCAGCTTATGGATGCCGGACAAAGCAACATTGCAGCAGTGGCAAGTATCGAGGCCACATACTATAGCATCTCTACATCCATTATCTCCATACAGAATAGCATTCATGCCATCGAGAACGCCCTTGCCACTCTTCTTGGCGAGACGCAGGGCGAGGTCCAACGTGGTTCGCTGGCTTCTTTCCAGACACCTGCAATATGTGCCACAGGAATGCCTATCACCATCCTCGACCGTCGGCCTGATGTCCGTGATGCAGAACTGAAGCTGGCTGCGGCCTTCTACGACAAGAATATCGCAAAGAGCAGTTTCTTCCCCCAACTCAACATCTCTGCCAACGGCCAGTTCACCAACAGTCTGGGGGCAGGTGTTGTCAACCCTGGCGTGTTCATCGGCGCAGCAGTGGCAAGTCTTGCCCAACCGCTCTTTGACAATGGCCGTATCCGTGCGCAATACAAGATATCGAAGGCTGAACTGGAGATTGCGACAAACGACTTCCAGCAAGCGGTCATTAAGGCTGGCAATGAGGTTAATCTGGCGATGGACGACATCTATGTCGCCCGCGAAATGCGAGAGCTTGTCGATAAGCAGGTGGAGGCGCTCACGAAGGCACTCGATGCTACAGAAAAGCTCTATGCCAGCAGTGGCACAAACTATCTGAACGTCATCACAGCACAGAACTCTCTGCTTTCTGCTCAAATGAGCCAAATCAGCAACCGCATGGATGCCATCAAAGCAACCATAGACCTTTATCAGGCTCTTGGCGGCGGTGCTGAATAATAGCAGCGAGCACTATATCAGCAGAGACAAGACAACTCCCCAGTGAGCGATGGCTCCAAGCAGGACAAACACATGCCAAACGGCATGATAGTGAGGGCGGTCGTCGTGGGCAAAGAAATAAGTGCCTGCTGTGTAGGCAATGCCTTCTGCCAGAAGAAGTAGCATCGTTACAGGTGTCAAAGCCTTAATCACAGGCTCTGCAATGAAGACGATGCTCCATCCCATAATGAGATAGATGGCAAGCGAGAGTCGCGGCCAGCGGCCTAAACTCGTTATTTTATATATCGCGCCGACAATGACAACAGTCCATTGTAGCGCGAACACCATCCAGCCGAGCCAGCCGCCTATAACACCAATTAGGATGGGTGTATAGGAACATGCTATCATCACATAGATGCTGATGTGGTCGCATTTGCGCAACGCATTCTTCACGCGCCCCTCTCTCACCCAGTGATATACGGTGCTGCTGAGGAACATGAAGAACATGCCGAAGAGAAAGCAAATGACACCGAAGGCCATCTGCCAGCTAATATCGGCAGCCAGCCGCACAAACCAAATGCTGCTCAAGGCAAAGACCGCCCCGGCCAGATGTGTCCATGTGTTGCCACATTCGGCCTTCTTAGGCCAAAACGTCTTCGATAGCATTTTGAGTCTTTCGCGTCAGTTCCTCGTAAGTCTGTTCTGCGGATGGTATGATGGCAGGAAGATAAGTTACTTCGATATGCTTTGGCCTCATAAAACTACTGCCGCGCGGCAAAGCTTCGAAGGCGCCTTTTATGCAAACAGGCACAATAGGCACATCCAGTTCCTTTGCAAGTATTGCGAATGTCTTTTTGAATGGAACAGTCCCGCCGTCGTGGGTGCGTGCCCCTTCGGGGAAGATGATGACACGATGCCCTTCCCTGAGCACTTTTGCAAGCTTCAGAATGGAGTTCTTCAGATTGGCACGTTCCATAACAATGACGTTGCTCTTTGCTGCCATGTTGCGGCGTGATTCACCTCGCACATGTTCCTCTGTGGCATAGAAGAAGTATTCGCCAAGTGTGCTCCATGGCAAACCGGCGAGTGCCAGTGGTCCGTCCATAAAACTTTGGTGGTTGGGTGCAAGAATGCAGGCACCTTTTGAGGGAATGTTCTTCTGGCCTTTTATCGTAAGACTGTTGTATAAACAGAATACCCCCTTGAAGATGCGCGAGACGATACGATAGGACAAGCCTGCCGTTGGCAAGGGCAGTTCGTCAATAGGGCTGAGAAGGAGCTGATGCCAGTCAACCTCCTCTGCTTCTATCTTAGTCTTCTCTGCTGCCACATGGCGTGCCAAAGCCTCTATATTAGGGAAGCCTGGCATCTCATCTACGCTGACAGAAGTCCCAAAGGTCTTTTCTATGAAGTCCTGAAGGCTGACCTTGTCAAGGGAATCAAGGGCAAGGTCCGTCTCTATATGGTCGGCAGCATGTACCTTAACTCCTTTCTCCGACTCTATGAAGGCTTTAAGCAGGAGGTATTCCTCGAAGTCTGGCTCGGGCACCCGCTCGTGCTCCTTGCTCCTTGCCCCCTGCTCCTCTTTCAAGATAGCACCAAGCTTGTAGCGCTGCAATTTGTCGAGCCTCGTGCGAGGCAACTCGCCACGATAGACAAGTACATTCATTATCTTTTTATAGGCAGAGACAGTCATATTGTATGGTTCCAGCACCTCGCGTTTCAATGCTATGGCAATTTCGTCGTCGGCTTTGCTCATAGCCCACAATGGCTGGGGTACGATGATGGCACGAAGCATGTCACCGTCCTGTACAACTGCTGCTTCCTTGACAAACTTGTCGAACTTTTCAAGCTTGTATTCTATTTCGCTTGGCTGAACGTTCTTGCCGTTGCTCAGGACGATGATTTCCTTCGTGCGGCCCGTAATAGTGATGCGTCCGACGGAATCGAAAGAAGCCAAATCACCAGTGTGCAGATAGCCGTCGCTGTCTATCACCTCCTGTGTCTCTTCGGGACGATTATAATAGCCTTTCATCAGGTTTGGCCCTTTCACGCATAGTTCGCCATTCACCAGTTTGCACTCAACGCCGGGGAGGGGCAAGCCAGAGCATCCGGGAATGTAATCGCCTGGGCGAGTAAAGGAAATGATAGGTGCCGTTTCGGTCATGCCATATCCTTCGAGGACATCAAGGCCGATGGCGCGCAAGCCTTCGCCAATCTCTTTGTCCAAGGCAGCACCTCCGCTGACACAATAGTCGATGTGTCCGCCCATCTTTTCCCTTACAGAACGAAACACAAGACGGCTGAGCCACCTGCACTTCAAGGTACTGCATATTGCGAAAAGCATACGGCCGGCAGCCGATTCGTCAATTTTCTTTTTTATGCCGACATAAAGCGTCTGCCAAAGACGTGGCACGCCAATCATAATGCCCACCTGCCCGCGCTGAAGTGTGTCCATGATGTCCGGACCAGAGAGAGAAGGACTGATGGCAATGCCGCCTCCCATGTATAGCGGAGCAATGAGGGAACCCATCAAAGGCAACACGTGATGCAGCGGCAATAAGACAAGTGCGCGTCGCTTGTCGGTGAAAATGGGAACGTCGTAAGAGACGCTGTGTACATTAGCTTTCAGGTTGGCATAACTGAGCATGACGCCCTTCGGAGAGCCGGTCGTGCCAGAGGTGTAGATAATGACTGCCGTATCATCGTTGTCCGGTTCGCTGAGAGCTGACCAAGGAAGAAAGGAGCAGGGCTGTTCGTTTTTTGACGAGAGGCATTCATAATCGTCGATAATGAAGATGTCTGGAAGAGTCCCTCCTCCTTTGGGGTGGGTTAGGCTGAGGCTTTCTCTCAGCACCGCTTCCCTTTCTCTCGACACCCATACAGCATCAGGTTTGCAGTCGTTTAGGATATAGGCCACATCGCTTGCTGTGCTTGAAGCATCCACAGGGACAGCGATGCCTTCGTTCATCCAGACAGAGAAGAATGCATATGCCCAGCCCTCTCTGTTCTCGCTGAAAATCACCGTTTTTGTCTCTTTGCCCTTTGGCGTCTTTTGTGCGAACTCCGCCACACGCTGCAGGAACTCACTATATGTCACATAATGTTCGCCGGCAATGATGGCTATTTTGTTCAGGTCAATCATAATATAATATATATGTGTGTGTCTGGGTGCAAAGATACGAAAAATCTTCATTCTTCTTTCTTCATTCTTCATATTTTTTGTATCTTTGCAAAAAAAGCAAACAATGGAAAACAATCAAAGCTCTCAGCGACGGCTGAGCAATATCATAAAGCCCGCCGAGATGGGACTTGAGGAGTGGCAGGTGGCACTAAGAAGGCAGCAGGCACAGCATGAACATTTTGCCATCAGTGAACCAAACGAACAGTTCTGTCCAGGAGAATACTGTGTCCGCAATCCTAGGTCGCGCCGTCAATACAAGGTGATATACAGGGGTGCCTATAGTCCTTGGAACTATTGCTCGTGCCCAGATTTCAGGACATCCGGGCTTGGAACATGCAAACATGTTGAAGGTGTCAAGCTATGGTTGCAGGCTGAAGGCAAAGAGGTACATCGGGAAGAACCCGAATACACATCTATATATATGGATTATCATGGCGAGCGGAGCATTCGGATTCGTATAGGAGAGAGCCACCGCAAGGAACTTGCTGCGCTGGCACAGAATTACTTCGACCAGGCATTTGTCCTTCGCCCTGATGCATATGCACGCTTCGATACGTTCATCGAGAAGGCACGAAGCATCGAGCCATCCTTCCGTTGCTATCCAGATGCCTTGGAAGAAGTGATTAGCCAGCGCGAGCGACTGCAAAGGGCAACTCTCATGGAACGTGTCTATACGGATGAAGCCCTGGATGCCTTGCTCACAACGAAACTCTATCCTTATCAGAAAGAAGGTGTGCGCTTTGCTGTCAAAGCAGGGAAAGCCATCATTGCCGATGAAATGGGACTTGGAAAGACAGTGCAGGCCATCTGTTGTGCAGAGATATACCTTCGCGAAAAGATGGCAGAAAGCGTGCTTATCGTATGCCCCACCTCGCTAAAGTATCAATGGAAACGGGAAATAGAGAGATTTACAGACGCAGGGGGCAAGGAGCAAGGAGCAAAGGAAGTGCTTATTGTGGAAGGCTATGCCTCCAAACGGCTTGAACTCTACAAGGCTCCTGTGTCTTATAAAATTGTCTCTTATCAGTCTTTGGCCAACGACATCAAGGCACTTGATCGCCTCTCCACCGATGTGCTAATCATAGACGAAGTGCAGCGGCTCAAGAACTGGAACACACAATTGGCGCAGGCTGTCCGCCGAATCGACGCTCACTACAGCATCCTGCTTTCCGGCACACCACTTGAGAACAAGCTTGACGAACTCGTATCCATCGTACAGCTTGCCAATCCATATTGTCTTGCACCGCTCTATCGCTTCCGTTACGACCATATCATCACCGACCAAGCCTCCGGAAAAGCCATCGGCTACAAGAACCTTAATGATATCAAGGACCGCCTGAAAGACACACTCATCAGGCGGACGAAGCAGAGTGTGCAACTGCAACTGCCGAAGAGAACCGACCAGTTCCTCATCGTTCCCATGACACCAGAGCAAATTAGCAGGCACGAGGAACTGCGGAATGCCGTTGCACGATTGGTGAGCAAATGGTCGCGAGCGGGCAATCTCAGCGAGGAAGAACGACGACGCTTGCTGCTTATGCTTGGACAGATGCGAATGCTTGCCGACAGCACATTCATCATCGACCAGGACAAGGATAACCGGCACGACGTAAAGGTCGGCGAAGTAATGAACATTCTCGACGATGCCTTGAACGGCGGCACGGCAAAGATTGTCGTTTTCAGCGAATGGGAACGCATGGCACGGGTGGTAGCGATGGAACTTGACGTACGTGGCATCCATTATGAGTTCTTGCATGGCAGTGTGCCAGCACAGAAGCGGAGCGAACTCATTGAGCGCTTCACAAACGAGCACGACTGCCGCATTTTCCTATCTACCGACGCAGGTTCCACAGGACTCAACCTACAGGTTGCCAGCATCCTCATCAACCTCGACCTCCCTTGGAACCCAGCCGTATTGGAGCAACGCATCGGGCGCATCTACCGTATCGGGCAGGAAGTGCCCGTCCAGGTGCTGAGCCTCGTCTCGAAGGACTCCATTGAGGAAGGTATGATTGACCGCTTGAAATTCAAGCAATCGATGTTTGAAGGCGCACTCGACGGCGGCGACGACACCATCTTCCTCAGCGACGACAAGTTCAGGAGCTTTATGAGCAGCCTTTCTGCCCCCCTCCTTCTCTCCCGAGGGGAAGAGAACAGCCCTAAAGACTTTGAAGAACACGAGAACCCGGAAGTCTCCCCTCGGGGAGATTCAGAAGGGGCTGTCGCTACCTTCCTTTCCTCCCTCCGGGACATACTCCAGTCGCCCGAGAAGACAAGGCAACTCGCAGACGCCATCACAAGAATACTGAACCAAGACACCCTCTAAGAAATATCACTACGATGCTATTCCAAAAGAATAACGAGACAAATAAAAAAACAAATTTGCCTTTGCGTTATACGATATTTTTGTAAATTTGCAACATTAGAACACTAAAAACTTTATATAATGTTTACGCAATACGCAGAATCACAGTATAGAGCATATAACGAGGCTTTTGCATTCTTCAAGCAAAATCCTCAACGATTGATTGAGGCTGAGAAGTTTGTCATGGATGAGATTATTCATTTCATTGACATACATCAGCCAGAGATTAAACGCGATTATGACGAAGCGTCCTATCTTTATTCTTTTTGGAAGAATTATCCACCACTTGACCGAGGCAGAGCGCCGAAAGGTGACCAGTATCCTTGGATTGAAGTCGGAGAACAGGTCTTTGGAAATAAACTCCAGCGCCACTTCAATGCCAATTTCTCTGTAAAGGATTCTGGTTTGCCGTCTGGAGCCGATGACCGTTGCATCATATCAAGCGAACGCATCCGGCAGATACTTGGAATAACGGATTCCGTTTGGGTGTTCATTGATATTAAAACTGAAGGACCGAGAGACGAATCAGACCACGCTGTCATGTCGCCATACCAGATTTCAGGCTCTGGAAACTGGATAAAGATAGAGGACGGCATGAAGAATAATCCAATCAAAGCAGAAGGAAGAATTGCCACTCATGATTTTTTCTGCTCACTCTCACCTATCTATGTGCTGAGTGACGGAACGGTTGCGCCACTTCTGACTTTCGTTATCAAGCCGGTTTATGAAATGGTGAAAGAACCAGGAACAGAAAAGACAATTGGTCAGCCTCTATCCAAGATAAAGTTGGCAAGTATTCCTAACGGTATATTGCTGACGAAGAATCCAAACTACAACAAGAAATATCCTGGCCTTTTCTTTCCGGGCAAAGACGACCAATCCAAAGACAGGCGCAAGATGCGTGCCCGTATATCTTTCAGCCTATTAAGGGAAATTGCAGACTGGAGAATCAATGAAATTGAAGTATAATAACCATGTTAGAGCCAAACGAAATATATTGTGGAGATTCCCGTGAACTCCTGAAACAAATCGAGCCTAATTCGCTTGCTTTGTCATTTTGGTCGCCTCCTTACTTCCTTGGCAAGGACTATGAGCAAGGCGTGACATACGAACAATGGCAGGATATGCTCAAGGAAGTTATCACTTTGCATTATGACATCCTCAAACCTGGCGGCTTCATGGTAATAAACATTGCTGACATCCTGGCATTCCAAGACGAAAGGATGCCGCGCATACAGGCCGACAATCCTTCAAACAAGAAATGCTCCGTAACGCGCGAAATGGTTATGGAAGCAAAAAGACTCCATCCTGAGTATAATCGAGACCAACTGGCCGCATACCTCCATTGCAGCGAACAGACTGTTGACAGAAGACTTAACGGGAATAATATCCGTGGTGGAAAACATGCAGTGGGAACTCATGTAAAACTTGTAGGAGGTCAACTTGAAGAATATGCTTACCAGGCAGGCCTTTATCTCTATGACAAACGAATTTGGCAGAAAGACCCAGCTTGGGCTAATAGCAAATGGACGACAAGCACCCTAAAGGCAGTTAGCGAGACGGAAGACCTCTATGTCTTCTGGAAGCCAGGCGATTATGTGGTGAACAGGGACCGCCTTACGCCTTACGAATGGAAAGAATGGGGACTCCGACAGGTTTGGACGATTCCGAGTGTCCGCGCAAATGATATACATCAAGCAATGTTCCCCATAGAATTGGCATATCGTGTCATAAAGCTCTATACTGACGAGGGTGACATCGTGCTCGACCCATTCCTTGGAAGCGGGACAACTGCTCTTGCTGCGATTGAAGCCAACAGGAATTACATCGGAATTGAACTGATGGAACAATATGCGGACTTGGCACGAAAAAGAGTAAAAGCAGAACTTTATGCCCCCAAATTTGCATTCGCGTAAGGACTTCTATGTTGCAACAACAAGACTTTCATTGAATATAAAACTATGAACCATAAAATCCTCATTACCGGTGCCAGCGGTTTCATTGGCAGTTTTATCGTAGAGGAAGCTTTGAAGCGGGGCTTCGAGACGTGGGCGGGTGTTCGAGGCACGAGCAGCCGCAAATACTTACAGGACGAGCGCATCCACTTTGCACAACTCGATATGCAGCATCCGGGGGAACTTCAAAAGCAACTCCTCGCTTATAAGGCTGAGATGGGCGGAGAGGGATGGGATTATGTCATCCATGCTGCTGGAGCTACGAAGTGCCTGCATCGTGAAGACTTCTTCCGTACTAATACCAATGGCACAAAGAACCTTATTGATGCCCTTCTGGAGGCAGACATGGTGCCTCGCCGCTTTGTGTTCCTGAGCAGCCTTAGCATCTTCGGTGCCATTCGTGAGCAGCCTGTCCGAAAGCCCACAGATGACAATCCTTGGGTGTATGCGCCTATCCTGCTCTCTGACAAGCCCAAGCCCAACACCGCTTACGGAGAGAGCAAGCTGGCCGCCGAGCACTACCTCACTGAGCAGAAGGACTTCCCCTATACCATTCTGCGACCGACGGGTGTATATGGGCCTCGTGAACGTGACTACTTCCTTATGGCACAGAGCATTAAGCAGCACATTGACATTGCCGCAGGCCTTACGCCGCAGGAGATTACCTTTGTCTATGTCCTCGATGTGGTTCAGGCGGTCTTCAAGAGTATGGAAGCACCGAAAGCAGAGGGCAAAGCCTACTTCCTGAGTGACGGGCATGTCTATAACAGCCGCCGGTACAGCGACCTCGTGCAGCAACATCTGGGCAATCCCTGGGTACTGCATCTGAAGCTGCCACTTTGCCTGTTGAGAGCCGTCTGTTGGGTAAGCGGAAAGATAAGCCGACTGACCGGCAAGATGAATGCCTTGAACGACGACAAGTTCCACATCCTCTCGCAACGCAACTGGCAGTGCGAGATAGAGCCTGCCATCGCCGACTTCGGCTACGCTCCGCAATGGACTCTCGAGCAAGGCGTAGAAGCCAGCATCCTCTGGTATCGTCAGGAAGGCTGGCTATAGAGGTGGATGATTGTTTAGAAATAAAGGTTTATTTCTTTTGTATTTTGTTTACTTATTCGTACCTTTGCAGGGGAAATCCTTAAATGGTTTTCTCATGCCCATCGTGGAAGCAGAAAAGCGTCTGTGACACAGCGGCTTAATTTGCAAGATGACAATAACAATAACAGATAATTATTATGCAGATGAAGAAAGTTCTCGTATTAGGCAGCGGTGCCTTGAAGATTGGTCAGGCCGGTGAGTTTGACTATTCCGGCAGTCAGGCACTCAAAGCTCTGCGTGAGGAAGGCATCTTCTCGGTGCTTGTCAATCCTAATGTCGCTACCATCCAAACCAGTGAGGGTATTGCGGACAAGGTCTATTTCCTGCCCGTCACACCCTATTTCATAGAAGAAATTATCAAGAAGGAGCGACCGGACGGCATCATGCTGGCTTGGGGTGGACAGACAGGACTTAATGTCGGCACAGCGCTCTATCAGAATGGCGTGCTTGAGAAATATGGTGTCAAGGTGCTTGGAACCAGCGTTGAGGCGATTATGAACACTGAGGACCGCGACCTTTTTGTGAAAGAACTTGGCAAGGTGAACCTCAAGGTGCCCACAAGCCATGCCTGCGAAACATTAGACGAGGCCATTGCCACGGCACGTCGCATTGGCTATCCCATTATGATTCGCTCGGCATACGCCTTGGGCGGTTTGGGCAGCGGTGTGTGTCCCGACGAGAAGACTTTCAAGGAGATAGCAGAGAGTGCCTTCACCTTTGCGCCTCAGGTACTTGTGGAAGAGAGCCTCAAGGGTTGGAAGGAAATAGAGTTCGAGTGCATCCGCGATGCCAACGACCATTGCTTCACGGTAGCATCGATGGAAAACTTCGATCCCCTCGGCATACACACCGGCGAGAGTATCGTCGTTGCGCCGACCTGTTCCTTGAAGGACGAACAGGTGAAGATGCTGCAAGATATCACCATCAAGTGCGTGCGTCATCTGAACATCGTGGGCGAATGTAATATACAGTTCGCCTTCAATGCCGAGACTAACGACTATCGCATCATCGAAATCAATGCACGCTTGTCGCGCTCCTCTGCTCTGGCAAGCAAGGCAACGGGCTATCCTCTCGCTTTTGTCGCAGCGAAAATCGCGCTTGGCTACACCCTCGACCAGATTGGAGAGATGGGTACGACGAACAGCGCATACGTCGCTCCCTCGCTCGACTACCTTATCTGCAAGATACCGCGCTGGGACTTGACGAAGTTCACAGGCGTGAGCCGCAAGATAGGCTCCAGCATGAAGTCGGTAGGCGAGATTATGAGCATCGGCCGCAGCTTCGAGGAGATGCTGCAAAAGGGCTTGCGCATGATAGGCCAAGGGATGCACGGCTTCGTCTGCAACGACCATGTGAAGTTCGAGAACCTCGACGAGGAACTTACTAACCCGACCGACCTGCGCATCTTCGCCCTTGCCCAGGCATTGGAGGAGGGCTATACTGTGGAGCGCATCGAGCAGTTGACGAAGATAGACAAATGGTTCATCGAAAGGATGAAGAACATTGTCGATTTTGAACACAAGCTACAGACGTTTGGCAGCATCGAGGAACTTCCTGCCGAAGTCCTCAGCAATGCAAAGAGGCTTGGCTTCAGCGACTTCCAGATAGCGAGGTGCGTACTGAAGGTGCACGCTGGCAACATGGAGAAGGAGAACCTCGCCGTGCGTGCCTACAGGAAGAAGCTCGGCATCCTGCCTACAGTGAAGCGCATCCCGACGGTTGCCAGCGAACATCCCGACCTTACCAACTACCTCTACATGACCTATGCTGTGGAAGGGCACGACATCAACTTCTACAAGAACGAGAAGTCGGTCATCGTGCTTGGCAGCGGCGCGTACCGCATCGGTTCGAGCGTGGAGTTCGACTGGTGTTCGGTCAATGCCATACAGACTGCCCGCAAGCTCGGCTACAAGAGCATTATGATAAACTACAACCCCGAGACTGTCTCGACGGACTACGACATGTGCGACCGCCTGTACTTCGACGAGTTGTCGTTTGAAAGGGTGCTCGACGTCATCGACCTCGAATCGCCTCGCGGTGTCATAGTCTCCACAGGAGGACAGATACCCAACAATCTCGCCATGAAACTCTATCGGCAGAGCGTGCCCATCCTCGGCACGTCGCCCGTCAGCATCGACCGCGCCGAGAATCGTGGCAAGTTCTCCGCCATGCTCGACAAGCTTGGCATCGACCAGCCGCGATGGAGTGCCTTGACAAGCATGGAGGACGTGAAGCAGTTCATCGACGAAGTGGGCTATCCCGTCCTTGTGCGGCCTTCATATGTCCTTTCGGGCGCAGCCATGAACGTATGCTATTCCGATGACGAGCTGGAACGCTTCCTCAAGATGGCAAGCGAGGTGAGCAAGGAGTTCCCTGTCGTCATAAGCAAGTTTATGACAGAGACAAACGAGGTGGAGTTTGATGCAGTGGCCACAAACGGCGAGATTGTGGAGTACGCCATCTCGGAGCATGTCGAATATGCCGGCGTTCACTCCGGTGACGCCACGATGGTGTTCCCCGCCCAGCAACTCAGCTTTGCAACAGCCCGGCAGATTAAGAAGATGAGCCGTGCCATCGCCAAGGAACTGAACATCAGCGGACCTTTTAACATCCAGTATCTTGCGAAGGGACGCGATGTGAAAGTCATCGAGTGCAACCTTCGGGCCAGCCGTTCTTTCCCATTTGTCAGCAAGGTGCTGAAACGCAACTTCATCGAGACGGCCACACGCATCATGCTCGATGCTCCCTATTCAAAACCCGACAAGAGTGCCTTCGACATCGATCATATCGGCGTGAAGTGCAGCCAATTCTCGTTTGCCCGCCTGCAGAACGCAGACCCCATTCTTGGTGTTGACATGAGTTCAACGGGCGAAGTCGGTTGCCTTGGCGACAGCTTCGAGGAGGCTCTGCTGAACAGCATGATTGCCACAGGCTACAAGATTCCGCGAAAGGACAAAGGCGTGATGATTAGCAGTGGCGGCACTAAGGAGAAAGTTGCTATGCTTGACGGCGCACGTATGCTTTCTAAAGCAGGCTACACCATCTATGCAAGCGAAGGCACGGCCAAGTTCCTCAACGAGAACGGCGCGAAGGCCATTGCCGTCAGTTGGCCGGACGAGGACAAACCAGGCATGGAGAACGTGATGAAGATGATTGCCGAGCACAAGTTCGACCTCGTGGTCAACATCCCCAAGAACCGCACCAGCAGGGAACTCACCAATGGTTATAAGATCCGTCGCGGAGCCATTGACCACAACATCCCGCTCATCACGAATGCCCGCCTTGCGAGTGCTTTCATCGAGGCTTTCTGCACACTTTCTATAGAGGACCTCAGCATCAAGAGTTGGAACGAATACTAATGTCCCATAAGGGAGTTAAAAACGCCGCGTGCGGGGATTGCAATCTCCGCACGCGGCGTTGACCATTTCCGCGTGCGGCGTTGGGCAACGCCGCACGTGGCGTTTTTTTGTGCTCTGAAGGACGTTGGAATTTATTTCTTGAATCGCCGATGCAACCAGCATATCAGGCGTATGAAGGGCCAATGGAGCAGCACCTCGCCCGAAGCGCGGTAGAGGTCTATCTGGCGATAAAGCAGGGTGCGATGGAAATCCAGTCCTTCTGGGGTAAAGACAGACATCCGCAAGGCTCGCTTAGCATAGATTAGCGTTTCGAGGAGCTGGCGCGTCTTCTCTGCTGTGACATTCGCTGTGAGTCCTTCTTCGTTCCATATATATAGATATGTGCCCAAGTGAGCTGTCGCAACGACAGGATTCCGTTCCAACAATTGTACCAATAACAACATGTCTTCGCAGAAGATGTTGTCGGCATAGCGAACTTCATCAAAAAGCGTGCGGCGGTAGATTTTGTTCCAGGCATAGCTGTGCCACCATGCTCGCGTCTGCAACCAATACTGGCGGGCATCGGGATAGACAAAATCCTGAAAGCAAAAGTGTTCTGACGTGCCCTTTTCTTGACAGAACTCATACTCCAGGACATCAAATTCAGGATGTTCTTCAAACCTCTGTAATAGTTTGGGATAGGTGTCTGCCGCGAGATAGTCGTCGCTGTCAACGAAAGTAATGTATTTGCCGTTGGCTAAGGCAATTCCCGCATTGCGTGCCGCCCCCAAACCTTGATTCTTTTGATGGATAACGCGAATGCGCTCATCGCGCTTCGCCCATTCGTCGCACAATAGAGGACAATGGTCGGGCGAGCCGTCGTCAACGAGAATAATCTCCATGCCGTCCGAAACGTCTTGTAAAATCACACTTTCGATACAACGATTCAGCGTTTGTTCAGTCTTATAGACAGGAATGATGACGGTCAAAAGCATTGTCGTCCTTTCTCTATGGTCATTCTTTTTCTTTCGTCTCTTGTTGCCAGATAGGATCTGGATAAGTGGCGGCAGGCGTGTACTGAAGTTCAAGGTCCGGCGTTTCTTGAAGGCTGTCGTCTTTTATGACGTAAGGAACCGTATTCGGATGGTAAGGAGTAATTTCCACTTGACAGAAGCCCGCAGTGATGATGTCCAGTTCCCGAGCTGCCGCACGACTTAAGTCAATGATAAACCGCTTGGAATATGGTCCCCTGTCGGTGACACGCACAATGACGGTGCGGTCGTTGATGGGGTTGCGCACCTTCAGCAGAGTTCCGAATGGATATTTCAGGTGTGCACAGGTCATGCTGTCTTTGTTGTAAATCTCTCCGCTAGCTGTCCGGCGCCCGTGAAACCTGTCGGCATAGTATGATGCTTTGCCCATAATAAGGCTTCCTGCTTCCTGGCTTTTCCCCCCTGTTAAGGAAATGGATGCAAGGAATAGGAATGAAAGCAGTCTTCTCATAGATTATTCCCCTATCTTATATCCTTTTGTCTCATTTTCAGCCTGCAATTTACCCATTTCTTTGTAATAAATGCCATAATAAGGAGTTTTTTTTTATTAAGATGCGTATGTCTGATAAATTTTTCGTACTTTTGCACGCAAAAATATAATATAATAATAATGAAAAGGACAACATTACCACTATTGGCCTGTGCATTGTGCATGGGTGTGATGACTTCTTGCATTTCCAACAAGAAGATGATATACTTGCAGGGTGCAACACAGTCTTATGCAGCTCCCAAGGCAATCGACAACTATTCCGAGTTGCAAGTGCAGCCCGATGACCAGCTCGCAATCTCTGTTTCAAGTAAAGATGCCGAGTTGTTAGCCCGTTTCAACAACAACACGCTCATTGGCGGTGGCAATAACTCGCAGACAGGTTCCAATTCGATCAATGTGTCTTCTGGCGTATCCTATTTCCGTGTGAACAAAGAAGGTAACATCGAGTTCCCGATCTTTGGCACCATCCATGTCGGTGGCATGACAACAGGTGAGATTTCGGCATTGATACAGAAGCGAATGATTGATGAGGGTTATATCAACGATGCCGTTGTTAACACGAAGATTATGAGTTTCAAAGTGACCGTCATGGGCGATGTCAAAACCCCGGGCACACAGACTTATCAGGGCGAGCGTCTCACCATTCTGGAGGCTCTCGGCAAGGCTGGCGACCTGACGAACAGTGCTTACCGCAACAATGTTCTCGTCATTCGCGAAGAGAACGGTGAGAGAAAAGCATACGAAGTCAATCTGCTCGACAATCAGGCCGTGTTCAATTCGCCCGCCTATTATCTGCAACAGAATGACGTCATCTATGTACAGCCCAACAAGAGCCAGCGTGTGAAGGGCAGCACAAGTTATACTTGGTTGTCCGTCGGCAGCACTGTAGTGGGTATGGTGGTCAGTGTGGTATCTCTTATTGTAGCACTTAAAAAGTAAATGAATTATATGGAAGCAAACATCACAACAGCCAGCAACCGTCGTCGCAGAAATACAAGTGCCGAGGAAGCATTGTCATTGCGTGATATTTTTGACACATTTGTCGGTAACTGGATATGGTTTCTCATTTCCGTAATCATTTGTTTGGCAGTTGCACGCCTATATCTCGCCACGAAGTCTAATGTCTATCAGCGACAGGCCGTAATGCTTGTCAAGGACGACAGTGGTCAGAGTGGTAGCCGCCGCTCCAACATAAGCACTGACGCATTGATGCAGCTCAACGGTGTGCTTGCCGGTTCGAGTGTCAAGAATGAGGTTTATATCCTGCATTCCTTCCAGCTTGCTCAGGAGGTGGCAAGGAATCTTCAGCTTGATATCATGTATAGCATGCGTCAAGGCCTGCGCGATGTGTCGCTTTATGACAATCGTCCTTTCACAGTAAACTTCATCACAGAGTTCAGCGTACCGGCAAGCTTCAAGTTTACCATTGACAGCCCAAATGGCGGCACCATATCAGATGCCACTTTTGGCAGCCCGATGGCAAAGTCTGATTTCACGGCAAAGGTGGAGTGGGGTAAGGCTGTCAAGACACCTTTCGGAGATTTTGTGATAACTCCCCACGAAGAACAACTTGAGGCTTTCGTAGGTAGTGTGATCAACGTGCAGCACATCAGCCAAGAAGCGGCTGCTATTATGTTGTTCAACAAGGTAACAAGCGGTGAGATAGACAAGGAAAGCACTTTGGTTCGCATCACGTGCACCGATACCAACATACAGCGTGCCGATGATATCCTCAGTGGTTTGCTTGATGCCTACAAGCGCAGCATCATCGAGGACAAGAACCAGATTGCAAAGAGCACATCGGAATTCATTGAAGACCGTATAGCACTTATCCATCGTGAGTTGAGCGAAGTGGAGGGTAAAATGGCAGAGTTTAAGCAAAGCAGTGGCTTGGTAGATATCAAGGCCAGCAGCGAAGCTTATATTGCCCAAAGCAATACGGCACGCCAGCGTACTATACAGGCAGAAACGCAATACTCGATGATAGAGTATCTTGTGGATTACCTTACCCAGAATGTTACAGCAGGCAACCTCATCCCGACGATGGGAGGTATCAACGACACGGGTATAGCCTCACAGATTAACAACTATAATCAGTTAATGTTGCAACGTAACCGTCTGGCAGAGAACACTTCCGAGAACAGCCCCACTATCGTTGACTACGACAAGAACCTTGAACAGATGCGTACCGCTATCCTTGCTTCGCTCAAGGGCTATAGCTCAAGCTTGAAATTGCAAGTGGAAAAAGCAAAGAAGGAAGAAGCAGGGCTTATGGGAAGTTTGCAGGCAGTACCTCAGAAGGAGAAGAAGGTTATTGACATCGCACGTCAGCAGTCTATCAAGGAAACGCTATATACCTATCTGCTCAACAAGCGCGAGGAAACAGCTTTGCAGCTTGCCATTACAGAGGCAAACATCCGTGTCGTGGAACAACCCTTCGGCGGCAGGACACCTATTGCGCCTCGCAAAATGGTCATTATGCTTATGGCCTTTATCATCGGTATTATCGTGCCATTCGTTTTCTTCCAGTTAAGGAAGTTCTTTGATACGACAGTTCATGGCCGTAAGGATATTGAGAAGTACACCACCATTCCTATTCTCGGTGAGGTTCCCCATAGTCAAGCTGCAATTAGCGACTCTGAACTGATTGTTGACGGCAAGAAAGACGACTCCATTGCAGAGGCATTCCGACTGATTCGCTTCAACATGCCGTTTGTTAATAAGGACGCGCGTGTCATCATGCTCACAAGTACCATGCCCGGCGAAGGCAAAACATTCATCAGCGGCAACTTTGCAGCAACACTTGGGTTGACAGGCAAGAAAGTAATTCTTGTTGATGCTGATATCCGCAAGCGTACAAGAAGCCGACTTTCTGCCGTTGATACAAAATTAGGCCTTACCTCTTACCTCTCTGGCAATGTTGATGACTTAAAGAGTCTGATAGTAACAAAGAGCAAGGAATGCAACCTTGACATCCTGCCGGCAGGCATTGTGGCTCCCAATCCCACGGAATTGCTGATGAGCAGCCGATTGGAGCAGTGTATAGAGGAACTAAAGAAGCACTATGATTATATCGTCATTGACAACGTACCTGCCCAGATTGTTGCTGATGCTGGTATTGTCAATCGCGTTGCAGACCTGACCATCTATGTCTTGCGCGAGACAAAGGTTGACCGTCGTTATCTGCCAGAACTTGAGCATCTGCATCAGGAAAAGAAATTCAACCATCTTTGCATCGTCATCAATGATAGTCGCAAGAGGAATAAGAAATATGGCTACGGCTATGGCTACGGCTATGGTTACGGCTATGGCTACGGTTACGGCTATGGTAACAGCAAAAAGAAGAAGAGTTTGTCGGAAAAGCTCTTTGGAAAGCGTAAGAGATAACTAAAGAAATAATAATATAAAAAATGCGCGACACATAAAGCTATCAAACTTTATGTGTCGCGTTCTTTTTATATTAACGTTCCTGCTACCAGATATCTTCAGGCGTCTCAGGATTGTCATAAACTTCCTTGGCGCAGTACTCCATATAGTCCATGTAGAAGAAACGAGTCGGGTCGTCCATTACCGTTTTGAATCTTATGTAGTACGTTTCGTCCGGATCCATCGTTTCGCGAATGATGATACGGCGAATACATACGGTGGAGCCTCGCATGGTTGTAGAAGTACCTGGCGCTCCAGCACAATACTGGTTGCATCCTTTCATAAAACCATTGTTGCGCAAACGCTTGTCTATTTCCACATTATAATCTTCATCTTCCGTGTCTATTTCAAAACCGATATCGTTTGATACATCTCCATTGGCAGTATGAAGCTTGTTATCCGCAGACTGGCGCAGGTCCATGGGAATGCCTTTTGCGGCCAGCTTTTCCTTGTTTTTGCCCCAATAGAATTGTACCATTCCACGTCTGTTACCACCGCTTTGGATGGCATACCTGAGTTCGTAAGTGCCGCGCTGGGGTACAGGTGGCAGGCGCATTATGCAGTCTGTGATGCCGCGAATAGTCATCTCGTCACCCTGCATATTCTGCCAACCATTACCTCGCCCGGTCCAGTAGAAGAATTGAGTGTCTTTTGAAATGTCCACGTCCTCCAGGTATTTGTATTCTTCGTCGGTTGGTATGTAAACGGCCTTGTGCGGTTCGTCTGTAATTTCGGAACAACGAATGTCGTTGTTCATAAACTCAGGCCACATGCTTGGCACACTCCAACGAATACGTTGCTTCTGTAGGTTGTTGCGTGTCTCTTGACTATAGTAAAGCAGTTTGTCGATAGGATATATTATGCCATTGGTTATGTCGTTCTCTCCCTCCAGATTTGGCTCGCCAATGTGTATGCCTTCTTTATCTGGGTCGCATGAAATTTCGTGATAAGTGGCTAATGAGCCGCTGCGTTCATTTGCAAGGTTGGGGAAACGATTGAGATAGACACCATTACTTTCCTTACTCTCGAAAATCTTCAAAAGCCGGCGCTTGCCCATTGTCGTATAAAACTCCATGACAGCAATAGAGGGGATTTTCTTATTGATGTCGTATCCTTTTTCATTATAATGATATACAAGTTTGTCAGTGCTCAATTTTTCAGGCAGCAAGTGGTAAGTGACAAATTGATAGAGCAAGTTGTCTTTTGCCTTGTAGTTGTTGTCGCGCTTGCATTCTGGATACACACCCTGGTTGTCAAGGTATGCCATCACATCCTCAATTGTGATGTCTTTGACATTTTTCCCTAAGGCCTGTGTCCAAAACTCATCGGTTTCAGCAAAGAAGGTAAAGCCGAAATATCGGTGTTCAGGTGTGTAGAACGTCTCATCGCTGTTTGTGTTTTTTTCTGGTATGTTTTTGGTCAAGATGAGGTATTCATAATCTTCGTCACGATACGCCGTAAGCGTGTCTATCAGGCCGCAAGCGTCAATAAGTTTCGCGGCTACAACAAAATTGCTATTCTCATCATCTTTGTATTTCTTCAGTAACTGCCCCATCGTGTTATTGCTTGGCGAGATAACATTATGCATAGCATGAATGATGCCGTTTATGCATAGTATGTTCCTGTTGTTATTGTCGATGACGCAATTGCTGATAAGTATGCTGTCGGGTATCTCTGTATATTGAACGGATAACTTGCGGTCGTTCATATTAGAAAGAGGTATTTCAACAGTTTTAGATGTTGAATTTGGAGTTGGGAAGTTCCCTGTCTCATAGCAAGAAAAGTCATCGCCACTGTCTATGACGCTGTTAAAGACAATGACACGATAAATGGAGTCGCGTTTTTCCTTATCCGGGAAGGCCTCCCAGTTAGGTTCTGTAATAATCCCTTTCTCTACGAGTGAGGCAAGGTACTCTTGGATGGCATCGTTGGTTGGCGCAAACACTGTATAGTGTCCACGTGCGGATAGTAGCTGAAGGACATTGGTCTGGCTGATATCACTTACCATCATTTCCCCGAGCAAACGATAATACTCGCTGTACTGTTCGTGCTTTTCGAGATAACTTGCTATCGTTTCTTCTTTGAATACATAGCGAGCAGAGGTGTCAATGTCTTCTGTACATCCTGCCATCACTAACGCCACAAATGTAAAAACGGACAAAAGATATTTCTTCATAATTGATGATATTGCGACAATTAATTCAATTATTTATAGTTTTCTTTGCACAAATTTACTTTTTTTTTCCTTTCCTTAATCACCTATGACTATCTTTTTGCCTTTTATAGAAGAAAAATTTATGTTTTTCTCATTATTAGTGCAGAAGTCTGTTGCGTCCTGCGTCTATTCTAAGGAAAATAAAGAGAAGAATGGTAAACCCCCAGAGTGAAGAGCCGCCATAGCTGAAGAATGGCAGTGGAATACCTATGACAGGGGTGAGGCCAAGCACCATACCTACATTGATAAAGATGTGGAAGAAGAAGATACTAAGCACACAATATCCATATACTCTTCCGAAGGTATATGGTTGTCTTTCTGCAAGATGCAAAAGCCGCAGAATGAGCGAAAGGAAAAGCAGTAGCACTACGGCACAGCCGATGAAGCCTTCTTCTTCGCCTACTGTGCAGAAGATGAAGTCCGTATCCTGCTCAGGCACATACTTGAGCTTTGTCTGTGTGCCATTGAGGAAGCCTTTGCCTTCAAGTCCGCCAGAGCCAATGGCTATCTTGGCCTGTATGACATTGTATCCTACTCCGCGTGGATCGTCCTTCAAACCTAACAGGACTTGGATTCGTGTCTGCTGGTGTGGTTCCAAGACTTTGTTCAGTACAAAGTCGGTGGAATAGTAGAAGGCCATGCTCCCCAGCGTGAAAAGGGCTATGAGGCCGTAAGGAATGGAGCGGTCGCGCAACGAGAGATAGAGCAGATATAGTGCCAGTATTGCGCAGGCCAAGACCATTACCCACACGGCATTGCAGGGATAGATGAAGCGGGCAAAGAGAATGGCGGCAATATCGACAATCGCCAATGACGCTATAAAACCTCTACTTAAGAGGGAGCCTTTCTTTCCCGCACTTGCTCCCTTGGGAGAGTTGGAGATGGCCTTGGTTAATCCAATTGTGAAGACTTGTATGAGGAGCATGGTGAGTGCGTGTCCCAGGCTCATCTCTTCTATTCCCCAAAGGGCGACATCGGCAAAACGAACCCCTACTACGAAATAAGTGACAACTGCAATGCCGGTAAAAAGCAAGGCTCCAGGCATCCCTTCGCGGTACAGCATCAGGAAGAGTGCGCTATAGACAAGTGCGCTGCCCGTTTCTTTTTGCAGGACTATCAATCCCATAGGAATTGCAATCAATGCGACGCAGATGACAAGGTCGCGCCATTTCCTGACATCGAAGCCGTGGGTGCTTATTACCTTTGCCAAGCAGAGTGAAACGCCAAATTTTGCGAATTCTGCAGGTTGTACGCTGAAGCTGCCCAGCTTAATCCACGACATGGAGCCTTTAATGTCGTGCGCGAAAAGCGGCGTGACAAAAAGCAAGACAAGGAAACATATATATATAATGTAAGAGAGCGACTCAATGAGTCGGTCGTCTGTCATAAGAATCAGGAAGGCGAGCAGCAGCGAACTGCCAATCCAGACAATCTGCATGCCGCTTCGTGTGGAGAAAGCGAAGATGCTGGTTGCCTGATCATCAAAATCGTAACAGGCTCCGCACACGCTCATCCATCCCAGTGTCAGCAGCACCATGTAGATGAAGATAGTTAGCCAGTCGATAGAACCCCACAGCGACGGTGCCTTCTTGCCTTTTGTCTTAGTGCTCATAATCCTTAATCCCTAATCCTTACTCCCAGCCTCCACGAGGCTATACAGATGCTTGTTCTCAAAGTCAGCGGCGCGAGCTTTGCTTCCTATGGAAAGTTTGCCGTTGATGTACTGCTCCATCATAAGCGCACCGATAGGAACACCGTAGGTTGCTCCCCAGGTGCCGTTCTCCACATAGACGCAAATGGCTATCTTTGGGTTCTCGCGAGGTGCAAAGCCCATGAATACGCTGTGGTCTTGCCCGTGTGGATTTTGTGCTGTCCCCGTTTTCCCGCAAACTTCATAGAAGGATGTGTTTGCCAAGCGACATGTTCCGCCAAGCACTGCCTGACGCATTCCTGCAACAACTGTTTCGTAGTGTTTCTTTTGGACGCGAGTCAGGTGTTTCCGTGTGTATAGTGTGTCAAGGGGCATCCCCTGCACTTCTTTGACGACATGTGGAATGATGTACCAGCCTCTGTTGGCGATGGTAGCCCCGAGATTGGCAATCTGCAATGGTGTGAGGTTCACTTCTCCCTGTCCGATGCTGATGCTGATGACAGTCAGCCCGCTCCAATTCTCTCGGTAGGCTTTGTCGTAGTATGGTGCATTGGGAATCATGCCACGTTTCTCGCCGGGGAGGTCGATGCCGAGTTTGTAGCCGAATCCCATGCTGACCATATAGTCCTTCCATGTGGTCATTGCATCTTGAACCGTCTGGTATTTCTTCCTGTTGCCGAACATATAATAGAGTCCCCAACAGAAGTAGCCGTTGCAGGATGTCGCAATGGCGGGAATAAGAGGTAGCGGAGAACCATGTCCGTGACAGCCTACCTTGAGACCTTTGAAGTGAAAGCCGTGACTGCATGGATAGGCAGTTTGTGGTGTGATAATGCCTTCTTGCAGGAAAGTGAGGGCCTGACTTGTCTTGAAGGTTGAGCCAGGTGGGTATTGTCCCATAATGGCACGATTCAGGAGCGGTTTATGGGGATCTGCGGCAAGTGCCCTCTGGCTCTTCCCTCGCTGTCTGCCAACCATGATGCGAGGGTCGTAGGTGGGGCTGGATACCATGCACAGCACTTCTCCTGTGTTTGGCTCAATGGCGACGATGCTTCCGAGTTTGCCTTTCATCAGTCGCTCGCCAAGGGCTTGCAGGTCGATATCAATGCTCATTGTCAGGTTGCGTCCAGGGATAGGAGCTTCGTCGAACTTGCCGTTCTGATATCGTCCCTTGATTCGTCCCCGCGCGTCTCTCAGGAGAATCTCCATGCCCTTTTCTCCCCTCAATACCTGTTCATAGGAGCGTTCCACACCGAGTTTGCCGATGTAGTCGCCGCTTCGGTAATAGTGGTCGGCTTCGATGTCCTCGGGGCTGACTTCGCCGATGTCTCCGAGCAGATGGGCGGCGTTAGGGTAATTGTACTGCCGGATGCTTCTCTTCTGTATGTAGAAACCAGGAAACCGGAAGAGCTTTTCCTGAAAGCGGCTGAACTCCTCAATTGAGAGTTGGCTCATAAAGAGTTGCTGTGTATAGGAACTATAGCCGGGATTGCGTTTACGGTCCTTTATCTCTTCCATTCTGCGCATATACCATTCTGGTGTAATGCCGAGGCTTTCGCAGAGGTCGAGCGTGTCAACACCCTCCTGCTCCCTCATAATGACCATCACGTCGTAGGCAGGTTGGTTGTAAACGAGCAACTTGCCGTTGCGGTCGGAGATGGCCCCTCGTGCTGGATATTGTATGCGCTTGAGGAAGGCGTTGGAGTCTGCGCTTATCTTGAAGTCTTCGCTGAGCAATTGCAGGGTAAAGAGGCGGAGCAGATAGACAATGATGATAATCACTGCCGCACCGCCAATGATGTATTTGCGCTTCTCAAGTTCATAGTTGACTTTCGTCGAGCCTTGCTTCCCATCCATAACGGCACTTATTTTTTAGGGTTACGGATGTGTTCTATAATTATGATAATCAAAAGAGAAGCCGCATAACTCACTCCCATACTAATAGCGATGTCTGTGATATGGAAATAGGAGAAGCCTTCGAGTGCGAAATAAACAAGGTGATGAAGTAGCAGGAGTATTGCGATGAACTGGAGATAGTTCCAGCGTCCCATAGCAGAGAAGGAAGGGCGAAGTTCTTCTTCCGAGTCGCGGGGAGCCATCAGTTCTAATACAGGCGGCTGAAGAAACGCAATGAAAGTCAATGCTGCACTGCTGATACCAGGGGTGCCTGCGAAGATGTCTGCAACGATGCCTACGCCAAATCCCCAAAGCATGGCCTCGGTTCGCAAGGTCCCCAAAGGCAGGGTAATGACGAAGAGCGGGCACAAAAGGGGCGCACCATAGCCCCACGGGTGTACCTTGTCAAGAACGAGCACCTGTACCAGAAGCAGTAACATTGCCCATGCCAAACGCTTTAGTATTGGGATTATCATTGTTGTCGGAGTGAGTCGAGTTCTGCTTTGTCGTGATTGTTGATGACGTTGACGTGTCTGAGGTTGCTCAGGTCGGTGCTCAGGAGGATTTCAAGTTCGTAGGCGAGGCCGTCGCTGCTGTTCTTCACCTCTGCAACCTTTCCGAGGAAGATGCCTGCTGGAAAGACGTTGCTGAAGCCGCTGGTCTCTACGACATCGCCTTTCTTGATGTGGGCATGGCGCGGCACGTCGTCCATAAAAGCTCTTAGGGGCTTGCCGCCTCTCCACTTCAAGTACCCGAAGTATTCTGTCCCCCTCAATCTGCAACTGATGCTGCTGTGGCTGTTGAGAATGGACATCACGAGTGCATAATGCGGTGTGACGGCACTGACGATGCCGACTACCCCTGTGCCGCTGACGACGCCCATTTCCGGAGCGATGCCATCCTTGCTGCCCACATTGATGACAATCATGTTGTCTCGCATCCTGACGCTGTTGTCGATGATTTGGGCGGGAATGAGAGAAAGGCAGCCCCCCTCTAACTCCCCCGAGGGGGAGGAATTGAAAGCCTCCCCTTGGGGAGGTATGGCGGGGGCCATGTGTCTCAATATATCGTTTTGCTGTTGCAGTACGATATTTCTGCGGACGAGGGCGGCGTTCTCGGCAGGCATACGCAGGAACGAGAGCACCTCTGCTTCCCATTCATGCACCTGGGCGGCTATGGTGTTTGCTTGGGTAAACCAAATGCTGCCTTGATAATGGTTATATTGGAAAAGCAGGAATCCACTGAGCACTTCCAGAATGATGAAGAGTGCCCAGTGGACGTATGCTGTTATGCGCTCGATGAAATCGTGCACGATTACATTAAGAATGCGAAGTTGTCAATGTTCTTCAGTGCTACGCCTGTGCCTTTTGCCACGCTGTGCAACGGATCTTCGGCGACCTTGAACTCGATGTTGATTTTGTCTGTGAGACGCTTTGCAAGGCCTCTGAGCAGTGCGCCGCCGCCAGTCAGCCAAATACCGTTCTTCACGATGTCGGCATAAAGTTCGGGCGGTGTTTCTTCAAGAGCACTGAGAACGGCTGTCTCAATCTTGGCGATGGTCTTTTCCAGACAGTGTGCAATCTCTTGATAGCAGACGGGGACCTCCATCGGGAGTGCCGTGATGCGGTTTGGACCGTGAACTATATAGTCCTCTGGAGCATCCTCGCCAAGGTCGGTGAGGGCTGCGCCGACGTGTATCTTGATACGCTCTGCCATACGCTCGCTGACCTTGACATTGTGCTGGCGGCTCATGTACTCCTGGATGTCGGCCGTCAGTTCGTCGCCTGCCACGCGGAGGCTTTTGTCGGCCACGATGCCGCCAAGGGAGATGACCGCAATCTCTGTGCTTCCGCCGCCAATATCTACAATCATGTTGCCCTCTGGAGCAAGCACGTCAAGCCCGATGCCAATGGCAGCCGCCATCGGTTCGAAGATGAGATACACCTCGCGCCCGCCAGCGTGTTCGGCACTGTCGCGGACGGCACGAAGCTCCACCTCTGTGCTGCCGCTTGGCACACCGATGACCATCTTCAGCGAAGGCGAGAAGAGGCGGTTGCCCGAGTGAACCATCTTGATGAGGCCGCGCATCATTTGCTCGCAAGCGTTGAAGTCGGCAATCACGCCATCGCGAAGTGGGCGGATAGTGCGAATTTCTGGATTGCACTTTTCATACATCATCTTAGCCTTGTCGCCGACGGCAATCATGCGCTCCGTGCGGCGGTCGAGAGCTACGACGCTTGGCTCGTCAACGACAATTTTGCCATCGCAGATGATGATGGTGTTGGCCGTTCCGAGGTCCATTGCTATTTCTTTATTAAGGGAAAACCAGTTCATCTTTTATCTGAAATTAAGAGTTAAGAATTAAGAGTTAAGAATTAAGAAAGCCAGAACCTGGAGCAATGTCTTTTCATCTCTGCTGTAGGTCATTCTTAATTCTTCTTTCTTAATTTGTAAACCAATTGTGTATCGCCGTGTCGTAGTGGCTGCTCACGCCAAAGGCTTGTGTGGCGAACCATTTGCGGTCGGCCAGCTCGCTCTGTGCCCCTTGCTTCTTCAGCAGGTCGAGCAGAGGCTTGTACTCTGCCTTTGAGGGCACGATGATGACGTCGCGGAAGTTCTTTGCGGCAGCGCGGATGAGGCTGATGCCGCCGATGTCGATTTTCTCGATGATGTCGGCTTCGCTTGCGCCAGAAGCCACTGTTGCCTCGAAGGGATAGAGGTCCACGATGACGAGGTCGATAGCAGGTATTTCGTACTGCTGCATCTGCTGCTGGTCGCCTTCGTTCTCACGACGACCGAGGATACCGCCGAAGACCTTCGGGTGCAATGTCTTGACCCTGCCGCCCAGAATGCTGGGGTAGGTCGTCACGTCCTCTACCTTCTTGCACGGGATGCCGAGGCTTTCAATGAAAGCCTGTGTGCCGCCTGTGGAGAGCAGTTCCACACCTTCTTTGTGAAGGGTGTGCAGGATCTCTTCCAGTCCGTCTTTGTGGAAAACGGACACCAGAGCACGTCTGATAGTTCTTGTTTCTGCCATATTTGGTTGTTTTAAGTGTGTTTCGAAGATGTTTTGTCGAATAACGTGCGCAAAGATACAAAATTTTTATCAATCAACAGATATGTTCTGCTAACTTTTTGTTAAAAAGTTTTCGCCTCAGTTTTGTTTCTCGGGGCAAAGTGTTTCCAACGATATCATAGGCCTCAATCGGTGCCAAGCTACAAACATTTACCCTTCTTCTCGCCCAGAAATATCATCCTGCAGTGGGAGAAAAATCACACATAACATCAAAATCTTCATTTTGCGACGTAATTTGTACAATTTACGTCGTGAAATGTGCAATTTGCGTCGTAAATTGTACAAATTACGACGTAAAATATAAAATGTGCAGAGAGGAGTGGGGTTATTCCGAAATAAGTCTTATATTTGTAATCTGAAAGCGATAAAAACAACACTATGATTTGGAGGACAATTTCGTTTGCGACCTTTTTTTGTTTTTCCTGCTGTCTGTTTGCGCAGAAGGGTGATAATGGTGTTGTTAGTTTTACAATGGTTGCCCCCGAAACTGCCGAACAAGGCAAGCCTTTCAGCATCTGCTATAGACTTGTGGCAAGGCACTGGGACAAATGGGAAATGCCAAAAAGCACCTGTGGCTTTGTGCTGAGCGACGTAAACTACACGATTGCGACGAATGACGGCATCCACACGATGGAAATCAAGGCAACGGCATTCACCTCCAAAACGGGCGACATGGAACTGCCACGTATTGCTATTCCCGTTGGCGGAAAGATGGTATATGCCGACGGCAAACATATCCTTGTGACACCCAGCAGCATTTGTGGCGATGAGATGACAGCAGCCCAACAATGGTTGGTGGGGCAGGGTTGCCATCCGGATTCTGTTACCCTGTTTGCAGAGCACAGAAATCAGGCAATCACGCTTTTTTCCGATAAGACACACGAGAAGTTTGCGGTGGTTGCAAACAAGCAGTACTGGCCTTTGCTGGGTAATCCCATATTGGCCTTCAGTGTGGACAACCTTTTTGTTGTTCGGGGGAATGGACGACAGGATTATGCCGACATACTGGAGCCTTTTAGCAATCAGATAGAAGCGCTCAGCCAAAGCGGGAATGTCCATTCTGTCCCTTTCGGCGACAAGGAAGAAAGGTCTGTGCTGCCCATACTTGGCGACAGGCGATGGGGGCAACACGCACCATATAACCTTTTGGCCCCGTCCGTCAAGAATGACGGGCAGAAAACCATTATCGGTTGCCTGCCATTGGCTCTTTCCATGGTTATGAGTGCCCATCAATGGCCGCTGAGAGGTCAGTCAAATGTCTGCTACCAATCAGGCGGAAGCTTTCATCAGGTTGATTTCAGCGCCGTCTGTCCACAATGGGAGAGGTATAAAGACCGTTACGAGAAGTCAGATACCACAGGGGAAATCAAGAGCTTGTCGCACTTGCTTGTGTCGATAGGTAAGGCCATCGATGCCTCGTTTAACAGCAAGGCCACTTCTGCAGCCTTGAACCGGGCAAAGCATGTGCTGTGCAACAACCTTTGCTATTCAGGTAAAACCACCCTTTTGAATGAACTCTCTGCACAACAACTTACCTTCATCCTTCGTCAGGAACTTGATGCTGGCAGGCCATGCATAGTGGCTTCCGATGCTCATGCCTTCGTCTGTGATGGCTACAAGCAAGACTTCTTCCACTTCAACATGGGATGGTACGGCCAGTGCAACGGCTACTACCGTCTGGCGCTGGGCGACTTCGTGCCGCCATCGGGCAAAAATTTCCTGTGGCTGAAGACCATCATCTTTGGCATTGAGCCAAATTTCAGCCCGACAATAAAGGAAATCACCACGTCAGAATCAGGTTCACTTGAAGAACTACTTTCGCAGGAGGAAAAGGAAAACACGACGATGCTGAGAGTGAGTGGTCCGTTGAATACCACAGACATCCTTCTGTTGCGTAAGATGGCAGGCGCAACGGAAGAACCCTTCGACATTCTTTCTTGGCGGGGTGGGGCGCTGAGATACCTGGACCTAACGAATGCCTCCATCGTCAGCGACCGGCAGCCCTATTATTCGCGGCCTGCCTCAGAAACCTGGACACACGTGGAGAAAACGGGGCGTCAGCAAAAGAAAACCACTTATGACTTCAAGACGATGACGGAAGAACAATGGCAACGCTTCAAGGAGGAGATAGGCGAAAACCAGCCCGGACTATCCTATTCCCGTACAGACGATAACAGGTATAGTGTCCATTACCATTGCAGCGACAGCATCATTGGCAAATACATGTTTGCCGGATGCTCATCGCTCAATGCCATACGGTTGCCTGCAGACACAAAGAAGATAGACGACTATGCATTCTTGGAATGCTTGTCCCTGCAACAAATCAGCATTCCCCCCTCTGTACAGAAATTGGGTGCTGTCCCCTTCTGTTATTGCCCTTCACTTGAAAGGATAGAACTTCCGCAAAATTGCACGACAGACAAGAAGGGCATTGCCAAGAATTGCTCTCCTGTCCTGCAAACGATACGCGTAAGTTCTTCGCCCGAATAGGTTAGCCTTCCGAGGCTCTTCGCTTACTTCTTCAGCACCTTGTAGCTTGTCTTGCCGTTCTTGATAACGTAAGTGCCGGCAGAAAGACCTTCAAGAGAAGCGGAAGTCGTGCCATCCTCCCTGGGCTGCAAGGTACGCATGAGTTTGCCGTCCAAGCTGTAGATTTGGGTGGGCTGGGGGGCAACGTTCACAGGAGCAGTGATGCGTGTCACATACTCGTCAACCTCGCCAAAGGTGAACTTTTGCATGTTGGAGAGCGGGTACATCACCGAACCGTCGGCAAACGAAATGACAAGATAGTCTTCGGTATAGGTGACAACAGGTTTTTCGCTGAAGGCGAATTCCACTGTAGCACCAGACTTCTCGTGTACGAACAAGGCTGTTTCCGCCCAAGATGCTGTTGCTGCAAACAGAGTTAGCAGGGAAAAGAGGACTTTTTTCATAAGGGTTATTTTATGTACTATTTGAAGAGCCTTTTCTTATGTTTCTGTGGCAAAGGTACAATAATTCAATGAAAACGCAAAAGGAAGCGTGATTTTTTTCTACAGGCTTTGCAGAATACGCTTCAAGACAACCGTTGCCGAGATCTCTCGGTTGGCAGCTTCGGGTATGACAAGAGAGGTGGGAGCCTCGATGACATCGTCGGTGACAATCATATTGCGACGCACAGGCAGACAATGCATGAAGTGGGCATTGTTGGTCCAGCTCATGTGCTCTGCATCGACTGTCCAGTGCATCATCTGATGATAGTCGTGAAGAACCTTTCCGTAGTCGTCAGGATTTGTCACGCCCGGGCAACTCCAGTTCTTGGCATAGATAAAGTCTGCACCTTCGAAGGCTTTCTTCTGGTCATACTCCACATGAGCACCGGCCACGAACTTTGTGTCAAGCTCGTAACCTTCGGGATGGGTGATGACGAAATCGACGTCGGCTGCCAACATCCACTGGGCAAAGCTGTTGGGAACAGCCTGCGGCAGGGCACGTGGATGAGGTGCCCAAGTGAGGACAACCTTGGGTTTATTAGGGGAAGGGGACAGGGAGCAAGGGGCAAGAGGGTTGCTGGTGCCGTTGGTTTTCTCTTGCTCCCTGCCCCTTGCTCCTTGCCCCCAATACTCCTCTATCGTTATCAAGTCTGCGAAGGCCTGCAAGGGATGCACCGTTGCGGTCTCCATTGCAAAGACAGGCTTGCCGCTGTACTTGAGGAACTGGTTATAGACGGTCTCGGCATAATCGTACTCGCGGTCGGTAAGGCCTGCAAAAGAACGGATGCCGATGACATCGCAATAGCTTCCCATGACGGGAATGGCCTCCAGAAGATGCTCGCTCTTGTCGCCGTCCATGATGACGCCCCGCTCCGTCTCAAGCTTCCAGGCACCGGCATTGACATCAAGCACGATGACGTTCATGCCGAGGTTCATGGCTGCCTTCTGCGTGCTGAGGCGCGTGCGAAGGCTGTTGTTGAAGAACACCATAAGCAAGGTCTTGTTCTTGCCCAGAGTGTCGTATTTATAGCGGTCGGCCTTTATCTCGGCTGCTTCCTTGAGTGCCTCCTTGAGGTCGCCCAAGTCTTGTACATTAAGGAAACTCTTCATAAATTATTAATGGGTAGTTGAAGAAGTTACAGGAAGTTAGCTCGCTTTGTTCGCAGAGATGTTAAAGGACAATACTTCGGGATGCTGTATTCTGGATGCAAAAACTATCGTCCTTTAACTTCTTTAACTTCCTTAACTTCCTTTTATTCTTTCACTTTTCTCTCTTATTTCCACGCGACGTATCTTGCCGCTGATGGTCTTGGGCAGTTCATCTACGAACTCTATGATGCGGGGATACTTGTAGGGAGCCGTTTCCTGCTTCACATGTGTCTGGAGTTCTTTTATCAGTTCCGGCCCCTCCTTGCCGCGGTAGGCATCTGCCAGCACTATGGTCGCTTTCACCACCATTCCCCTGACTTCATCTGGTGCACCGGTAATGGCACATTCCACTACAGCAGGGTGCGTCATCAGCGCACTCTCTACTTCAAAGGGGCCAATGCGGTAGCCGCTGCTCTTGATGACATCGTCGGAACGCGACACGAACCAGAAATAGCCGTCCTCGTCTTGATAGACAACATCTTTCGTGAAATAGATGTTGTTATTATAGTTCTTCTTGGTCAGTTCTGCCTGAAGGTGATACTCCTTGAAAAGTCCCAATGGCTTGCCTGCTTCTGTATGGATGACAAGCTGTCCGTGTTCGCCTGGTTTACAGGGATTGCCCTCGCTGTCTATGACTGCCACGGGGAACTGCGGGTTGGGCAGTCCCATGGAGCCGGGCTTTGGCTCGACAAAAGGATAGGTGCCCAGAACAAGGGTGGTCTCTGTCTGTCCGTAAGCCTCGTAAATCATAATGCCCGTTTTCTTCTTCCACTCCATAAAGACCTTCGGATTAAGAGCTTCTCCTGCTGTGGTACAATAGCGAAGGCTGGAGAGGTCGTACTTCGTGAGGTCTTTGCGTATCATAAAGCGATAGACAGTTGGAGGAGCGCAGAACGATGTCACCTTAAAGTCCTGCATGGTGTTTAGCACTTTGTCTGCATCGAAGTGTCCCTCGAAATCATAGACAAATACCGTCGCTCCACATATCATCTGGCCATAGAGCTTACCCCAAACTGCCTTTCCCCAACCTGTGTCTGCGACGGTAAGATGCAGGGATGTTTCATCCACATTGTGCCAGTACTTAGCTGTTAGTATGTGGGCAAGGGGGTACGAATAGTCGTGCATCACCATCTTTGGCTCGCCGCTGGTGCCGCTGGTGAAGTACAGCAGGAAGTCGTCTGTCAGCTTGTTCTGTCCTTTTTGGCTCTTGAACTTTGGTGCCATCATCACGCCTTGCCAATAGTTGTGCCAGTTCTGCGGAACGGCAGGCCCTATGGAGATGCAATGCTTCAGTGATGGGCAGTAGGCACGGGCGCGGATGATATTCCTGAGCACAATCGTATCACCCACAGACACAATAGCCTTTATGTCTGCCTGATGGCACCGATAGATAATGTCCTTGTCGGTAAGGAGATGGGTGGCAGGTATCGCCACAGCTCCAATCTTGTGCAGGGCCACCATCGTTATCCACCATTCTATCCTGCGTTTTAGGATGAGCATCACACAGTCGCCTCTCTCAATGCCCAAGGTCAGGAAATAGGATGCCACATTGTCGGAAAGCCGTTTGTACTCAGCATAGTTGATGTGCTTTACATCTCCTCTTTCATTCGTCCAAAGGATGGCCTCCTTCTCCGGCTCTGTCTCTGCATAGGCATCCACAACGTCATATCCGAAGTTAAAGTCCTCTGGCACTTCCACCTTGAAGTTTGCCATGAAGTCTGCATAGTCCTTGAACTCTGTCTGCTTTAGGAACTTCTCTAACATCATATTATTATTCTCTTGTTTGTCCGTTACCGTTTATCAGCCACTTGTAGGTTGTCATCTCTTCGAGGGCCATTGGGCCGCGAGGACCAAGTTTCTGTGTTGAGATGCCTATCTCTGCACCCAAGCCAAACTGTGCGCCGTCGGTGAAGCTTGTGGGGGCATTAACATAGACGCAGGCAGCATCGACCATTTTCTGGAAGCGGCTTGCGGTCTCCTTGTTCTCTGTGATAATGCACTCGCTGTGGCCAGAGCCATATCTGGCAATATGTGCCAAAGCCTCATCAAGATTGTCAACAACCTTCAAAGACATCTTATAGTCCATCCATTCCGTTCCCATTGTTGCCTCGTCTGTGACAATCTCCACACGCCCCTCCATCGGAGCAAGCAAGGCAGGGATGTCCTTCACTCTGTCTTTATGGACAAGCAGGCAATCCAGCGCGTTGCAGACGCTGACACGCCGCGTTTTGGCATTACGGATGATGCGACGGCCTTTTTCCAAGTCGCCGTCCTTGTCAAAGTAAGCATGTACCACGCCTGCACCTGTTTCGATGACTGGCACGCGGGCATTGTCGCGGACGAAGTCAATGAGCTTCCTGCCGCCTCGCGGTATGCAGAGGTCCACATAACCGACAGCGCCAAGCAACTCTGCCGTGGCTTCGTGAGTGGGTGGCAGCAGGGCAAGCACATCAGGATTGATGCCTGCTTCGCGAAGCACTTCGTGAATAAGCGACACGATGGCCTGATTGCTCTCCTCTGCGCTGTGGCTGCCCTTCAACAGACATGCGTTGCCGCTCTTGAAGCAAAGCGAGAAGACATCGAAGCAGACATTGGGACGTGCCTCGAAGATGACGCCTATTACACCAAACGGGACACTGATGCGACGCAAGTAAAGGCCATTGGCAAGTGTCCTTTCCTTGCTGATAATGCCTAAGGGCGAAGGCAGGCTTGCCACGTTGCGAAGGTCGGCTGCAATGCCTGCGATACGTTCTGGCGTAAGGAGCAGACGGTCATAAAGCGGATTGTTTGGCTCAAGCTTCTGCAAGTCGATGGCATTGGCAGCCACAAGCTGCTTCGTGGCTGTTTCTGCACGGTCGGCTATACGCAAGAGCACCTCGTTTCGTTGCTCGTCTGTCAGAAGCATCAACTCCCGACTGGCTTCCTTGACTTTATGGAACAATTGCTTCACGATGGTTGAAATTCTGTATGAATGGTTTCCGAAGGTTTCTCTATAAGTGCAGGCAGGATGCCTTCGCGGTTGCCGTTGGCTATGATGACACGAATGCCTGCCTGAGCCACCGAAAGAGCCGTGTTGAACTTCGATGTCATGCCGCCTCTGCCCACGTTGCTTTTGGTGGGAAGGATGTAACGGCTCACGTCGTCATCTGGCTTAACCTGACGGATGACTTCGCTGCCCGCTTCCGACGGATTGCCATTGTAAAGGCCGTCCACACCTGTCAGCAAGACAAGCATTTGTGCCCCTACCATCTTGGCAATCAAGCCGGAAAGCTCGTCGTTGTCCGTGAACATGAGTTCCTCAATACTGACCGTGTCGTTCTCATTCACGACGGGCAGCACGCCGTTCTCAAGCATCACCTCCATGCAAGCCCGCTGGTTCTGGTATTGACGTTCACTTTGGAAGTTCTCTTTTGTCGTCAGCACCTGTCCGATATGTATATTGTACTCGCGGAAGAGGTCATAGTAGAGGTTGATGAGCTTCACCTGCCCCATCGCGGAGAAAAGTTGGCGTTGCTCTACAGAGTCAAGCTCATGGTCAACCTGCAACTCTTTCCTGCCGCACGCCACAGCGCCGCTTGTGACGAGCACCACGTCATAATTGTTCCAGCGCAGCCATGCAATCTGGTCAACGAGCGCTGACATGCGGGTGATGTCAAGCTTGCCCTTCTCTGTGGTAAGCACGTTGCTACCTACCTTTACAACAATCCTTTTCTTCATTTCATCCCTGCCTTTAGGCAACGTATTACTGCCGAGTTGAAGGCAGCATGGTCGAGTTCGTTCAGTCCTTTAATTGTGATGCCGCCGGGCGTTGTCACCTTGTCGATGGCAGCCTCGGGATGAAGGCCTGTCTCTCGAAGCATCGTGACGGCACCCTGCATCGTCTGCATGGCAATTGTCTTTGCCTCGTCGGGATAGAAGCCCATCTCAACGCCGCCTTCCATCATAGCACGCAGGAAGCGCATGACATAGGCAATGCCGCATCCTGCCATCATCATGCCGGCATTCATCAGTCGTTGGGGAACAATTTTGCATTGCCCGACTTTGCCAAAGAGTTCTACTGCCGTCTCTGCTTTTGCTGCTTCTTCGATGAAGGTCATGCTCTCGCCAAACTCTGCAGCGATGTTGGGCATGACATAGACATCAATACGTTCATGTCGGACGCCAGCCGCCACGGAAACAAGGAGTTTGCCCTTTAGTTCGGGCTTTATCTCTGCGATGACCTGCTCCACAAGCCAGGGCTTGACGGCCAGCACCACGATATCCGCATCCTTGACGGCCCTGCTGTTGTCGAGCATAGCCGTAATGCCAGGACAAGTTTCGACAAGACGGTCAAGTGTCTGCTGTGTGTGGGCAGTAACGGTAAGGCTTGATGCCATGCCAGCCTTTGCCCAACCTTTCACGAGGGCACCGCCCATGTTGCCGCCGCCTATAACTGTTATCTTCATTATAATACTGCTTTAAGTCTTTCCACGAAACTGTCTGCCTCGGCCTTTGTCAGGCAAAGAGGGGGCAGCAGACGAAGGACATTAGTTCCTGAACAACCTGTGAAGCAATGTTGTTCGCTGACGAGCTTCTGCCTGGCTTCCTTGTAAGGGATGTCAAGTTCAATGCCTATCATCAAGCCCCGTCCGCGCACTTCCACCACATGTGGCAGTTTTGCATCGCGAATGGCTTGCATCAAGTACTCGCCCACTTCAGCAGCATTCTCCACGAGCCTCTCGCTTTCGATGATGTCGAGCACAGCAATAGCTCCGGCACAAGCGAGATGATTGCCGCCGAAGGTCGTGCCAAGCTGACCATAGACGGGTGTGAACTTGGGAGAGATGAGCACGGCGCCCATCGGGAAGCCGTTGCAGATGCCCTTTGCCACCGTGATGATGTCGGGTTTCACACCAAGATGCTGATGCGCGAAGAACTTGCCGCTTCTGCCATAGCCGCATTGTATCTCGTCGCAAATCAGCACGGTATTGTGCTCGTCGCAAAGCTTGTGGAGGGCTTGCATGAAGTCGGCACTAACCATACGAATGCCGCCAACGCCCTGAATGCACTCCACGATGCAGGCACACACATCGCCTTTTTCTATCTCCTGTTCCCAAGGCTTGATGTCGTTGAGAGGCAGGTAGGTGACGTGTCCGTTGGCATTGACGGGGGCGATAATCTTGGGATTGTTCGTTGCTTCGACAGCCAAAGATGTCCGGCCGTGGAAAGCCTTCTCCAAAGAAAGGATGCGTGTGCGGCCATTATAGAACGATGCAAGTTTCAGGGCATTCTCGTTGGCCTCAGCACCGCTGTTGATGAGGAAGAGGCAATAGTCATCGTAGCCGCAGACTTTGCCCAGCCGCCGTGCCAGCTCCTTCTGCAAAGGGTTCTGAACGGAGTTGCTGTAGAAGCCCAACCGGGCAAGCTGGGCGGTCATGGCCTCCACATAATGTGGATGGCAGTGGCCCACGCTGATGACGGCATGGCCGCCATAGAGGTCGAGGTACTCCTGTCCCTCAGTGTCCCAGACAGTGCAACCCTTGCCTCGGGCAATGGTCACATCCATCAAGGGGTAAACGTCGAATAATGTCATCTTTTGGTCGTTTGGTCTTTTAGTCGTTTGGTTGTTTAGTCGTTTGGGAAAGTTACCGATGGTTGTTGGTAATATACCTAAACGACCAAACGACTAATCTCCCAAACGACCAAATCGCGTGCAAAGGTACGACAAAAAAGGGAGAATGAAAAGTGTTCCGCACATAAAAATTGAAAGTTGAAAGTTGAAAGTTGAAAGGCAAGCGAAAGCAACAACTCTTAACTTTCAACCTTCAGTTTTCAACTTTCATCTTTCAACTTCAAGATGATAGCGAAAACAGCGTTTTTGCTTACATCACGAATTTTGGCAGACTCGCCAGAATCGCCTAAAAAGCCAAAGGTGGCACTTTTCTACCCTTTTCCAAAAAGACGCGCTTAAATCGAATGCGCACTGATAATCAAGACATTAGAAGTTGAAAATTGAAAGTTGAAAGTTGAGAATGACATCTGCACATTGCAAAAAGAGGGCGTTTCAGGGTGTTTTCCTCCATTTTCGGCTATAGAAAATCGTTCAACACACACTGCTGAATTTGCCAACACCTAGTGGGGCGATGGCCAACGCCCCACGTTGCGCCAGCAAATGCCCTATAGAAAAAGGCTAAATTCGGCGTAGTTTGGCCCTTTTCCCCGCACTTCATAAAACGACAAAAAGAAAGCAACCCCGACGAGTTGCTTTCTTTTTGTATATTATCCCACTTGGCTTTCTTCTCACTTCACCATCACCTTCTTCCCGCCTACGATGTAGAGTCCGGGAGTGCTGGACCCAGCAGACAGCTTGCGGCCGCAGAGGTCATAAACAGCTCCCTCGCCTTTGGAGAGGGCTGGGGTGAGGCTTTCTATTTCATTGATGCCGTCCGGGTCATCGCTACCGTCATCCAAATAGTAGATGTAGGAATACTTGTGGGGCGAGTAGTTGCTTAGGCCGCCGCCAACGGAAACCAGGGTGCCGTCGGCCAGCATTGTCCAGGCGGCATTGTCTATTTGCTGCCCAAGGGGCTTGTCGATAGCATACACCACGATGCTGCCGCCTTCGAGACGCTGTGCCGAGGGATAGGCGTACTCTACGATGACAGGACTTTTCCCGTCTCCAAGGATGCTGGTCTGCACATACAGTTTCTGTGCGGCCTTGTTGACAAACATGCGCGTTGTCTGGTCGTAATAGCCTATCCCTATGCTTTCGTTGTCGGGCAAGGTCATGGGCAGGTCGGCAACCTTCGTCACCTTGACACCCTCCTCGGCATCGTCATAGACGTTGAGCAGCACGGCCTGCGACCCTTTCTTGCCCACGAGGATGTGGCTGTAGTCGGCCACTTGATAGTAGGTCATCTGCGTCTCGTCCCAAGACTTCAGGACGGGATACTCCGTCAGCAGGTCGCTTTCCACGTTAGTTGTTGTGCCGCCTTCGATTACCACCATATTACTGCCGTCGGCAATGACGATACGTTCGCCACGCATTGCCAGGAGGTTGGGATGATAGGCGTTCAGGCCTTCGGCAACCTTCGAGAAGCTTCCGGTTTCCGGGTCATAACACTCCAAGCCATAGCTGCTGTTGTACCAGCATCCGTTCACATATATCTTTCCGCTCTCGGTCATTGTGGCAGTAGCCATGCTGCGTGCCTGTACCATGCTGCCAGTGGAAGCAAAGGTATTGGTGGAGGGGTCGTAGAGTTCGCACTGGCTGCTGGCTCCCGAACCGCCGCCACCGCTCATGCCGCCGGCCAGAAGCATCTTGCCGTCGGCAGTGACGATGCCAGCCGAGTAGTCCTGATAGTAGAGCATATTCATCTGCGTCCAACTGTCGTTAGCGAAGCTGTAGCGCTCGGCTGTCTTTGTCATGCCGAAGTTCGTGGTATGGCCTCCGAATACCACAACGCCGTCATCCACCGGCATTATCTGGTGGCACATGCGAGCGGTGTGCATGTCGGCCAGGCGCGTTGCCATCAGCCGCTTCTGCGTCAGACCAACGGGACTTTCTGTTACCGTGAGGTTGAGGATGTAGATTTCCTTGACGCCGCCATACTCTGTCAGCACCTCGTCGGTATAGGTGCCGGCCTCGGTGTAGGTGTTGCCGCGCCACTCGTAGGACTCGCCCTCGTTGATAGTGGCATTCGTCTCGTATGTCTGAGGCTCGAGGATGGTTATTCCTAACACAATCACAGAGTCACAACCGGCAGCATTGGTCGTTGTATAGTAATAGGTGGTCTCTCCATCCTTCTCAACGGTAAAGTCATACATGTCGGTAGCATAGTGGTCGCCCACATATAAGTCCATGTTAAGACTGCTCGTTGTGGAATAATGAATCGTCAGTTCCAGCGTGTAGATGTCTGTCACCTCGCCCTGAGCGTTCTTTTCTTCGTAGGTATAAGTGCCGCTGGTGGTGTATCTCTGTCCGTGCCAGTCAAAATAGTCACAGCTAGTCTCGTATTCGGTGGAATGGGCAACGTGGGTTAGGAATACTCCAGGTACCGGATGGTTCAAGTCCGTGTTCTGTCCCCAAATCTGTTCTTCACGCCCGTCTTGCAAGGCCACAGCCAATGTACCGTCTGTGAGCTCTTCTTCAGTCGCCTGAATGCCTTGTGGATAACCGTATGGGTAGAAGTAATAACAATTATAGAGATTGCGAGGACCGAACCAGTCTTGATCACTCCTGAAGAATGTTCCACTCCAATAGACATCAGCATCAGCGTATCTCAGGAAAAGACCATTGTTGATGTTCACTGTAGCGGTATTGTCGGGATGTGAAATAAAACCTCCGTTATATGCATTACTTCCTGATATAGTACCATCGACCAGGCAGTCATTAATGTTCATTGTACCATCTTGTATCACAGCGCAAATTCCTCCCATCGTGTCATCCCCTTTGAGCTTTGCCGATGACCAGCATTCGCTGATAGTTGTCGTTCCTCCTGTACTATATGAGACAATACCTGCAGCGCATTTGCCGGTTTGTGTATCGATAGTGCCGGTAATATGAATTTTCTGGATTGTTGCACCATTAATATAACGGAACGGAGCCAGCCCAGTAATATTCTGGCTGTATGCAACAGTCAATGTATGTCCATTTCCGTCAAACATGCCAGCATAAGGAACATCTTGTGTTCCAACAGTCGTCTGGTCATCGCCCAGGTCAATGTCTGCCGTCATCTTGGCATTGGCTGACGGCTCGATTATGGTCAGATTGGCGAAAGCTCTCCAGTCGTTTGCAGAGGCAATGAGGTAGTTGCCTTCCTCGTCTTTGTCGAGGCCAGGGTCGAAATCGCCGATAGGCAGGATATTGAAGAAGTCTTTCCACACGTAAGCCTGCATATATGCCGCAATGCTTTCAGCGGGCACATGGAGTGTGCCGTTCTCCTTAGTGCCAGAATAGAACACACTGCCTCCTTCGCAAGTGGGTGGCACGACGTTCAGGCTGAAGACTTCGTCAACGGAGTAGCAATCAGAGAAGAGATAGTCGTGTAAGGCTTCTACATTGGAGCCAATATAGAGCTTCTTCAGTGTGTGGTTGTCGCTGAAAGCGCCATCGATATAGCGGTCTGTCCAAAGCGTGTCGATGGGTGCCGAGCGCAGGGAGTTGTTGAACTGGTTGGAACAGCTCATCTTCAATGGCGTCGGGCCATAGGCGATGTCTATGCGCTTCAGGTTATCACAATCATCCAATATGCTGACACCGAGGCTGTCAACCGAAGCTGGGATAGTGAAGCTGCTGAACATATCGCAGTCCAAGAATGCCCTGGCACCAATAAGCTTCAGTGCGCTGGGGAGGTCGAAAGTCACCAATGACTTGCAATGGCCAAATGCTTCCTCATCGATGACTTCAACGCCGTCTGGCAGATTGATGTTGGTCAGTGACTCACAATTCCAGAATGCCTCCTTGCCGACACTCTTTACATTCGGGCTGACGTTTACGGTTTGTAGCTGAGTGCAGCCATAGAACATAGCGTATGGCACTTCGGTGAACACATCGCCCATTGTGACGGTCTTGAGGTACTCACTTTCGCGGATAAGAGACCATGAACCTTCATACACGGCCTCAACCCAGCCTCGACTTACGAAGCTGTGATAATTCCGACCGATATACATTTCCTCCACTTGGATATCACGCCCGAAGACAGGGAAGCAGCCTTTGGGCCAAGCATCCTCAACATGGCAGCGCAAAGGTGTGTCGCCGTCCTCGATAATGATTTTCGTCAGGTGCGCAGAGCAATTCTCAAACGGCTGGCGACCGATGCTGTCGATGGTGGCGGGAATGGTGAGCGAGGTCATGTCGTTGCTGTTTATGAAAGCATTTCCGCCGATGACGGTCACGTCGTAGCCATTGGGAGCCTTGGCGGGTACGACCACGTCGCCCACATATGTGCCGCCCTTGCTGTCAGTGTCGAGATAGGTGAGAGTGGCAGTCTGTGTGTCATGGTCGTAAGCATAATAGAACATGCCGTCGTTTGTCTGTGCCGCTGCGGTCATGACCGTCAGCGAGAACACTAAAAGGAGTAACTGTTTCTTCATGTTGTTTTGTTGATAATGTTATTGTTTGTCCTGTCGGTGCAAAGGTACTAAGAAAGTGAAGAAGGAAGCCTTATTGGAATACAAAAATGACTCCCAATTTCCGAATCTGGGAGTCATTACACGATTTGAGAGTCTTTTCAGGCCTGCTTTACCGATTTCGCCACTCCGTCGGTGTCAATCCTGTGACAGACTTGAAAGCACGGAAGAATGACGATTCGCCAGAGAAGCCCGACTCAATGGCAACGGCAGACATCTTCTTGTCGGGCTGGGCCGACAGAAGCTGCTGGGCATAGCCGACACGGTAGGCGGCAATGAAATCGGAGAAGGTGCAGTCGCGATACTGCTTGATGGTGGCAGAGACGTAACGGCTGTTGGTATCAAGAGCGGCAGCCACATCGGCAAGCTTCAGGTTCTTGTTGAGGAAGAACTGCTGCTCGTCCATCAGCTGACAGATGCGCTGCCAAAACTGCTCATCGACTTTCTCGTTTGCCGAACTTGGTTCTTCTGCCTCTGGCTGTTTATTTCGGTGATGCCGCCATAGCAGGCTGGCAACAACTACTGCAAGGGTAAGGACAAGTGCTGCAAGCCACCACAGCCAGGATGCTGTAGCTGCATTATGAAAATCCTGATTGCTGGTTAGTGGGACAAGCCATACTTGGTTGCTGGGCGAAAAGTTGTCGTTATCGATGCCGTTGGCACCTCCGGCAATAAGCAGATTACCAGCAGGAGTGAGCCGCAGATGGGTTAGGCCCAGATGAGGCAAAGGGTCTGTGTAGTAGAGTGTGAGAGGACAGGGCGACTTATCGTATTCTATGGAAAGGATGCACAGGTGCATCCCCATGTCGAGGCCTGCCATATAAGCTCGTTTTGCCTGCTGGTCTGCAACAATGGCGGTACAGTAATGGATAGTTCCCCAATTTGTTTCCATAGGTACGGGAACCTCCGTAGGCAGGAGCGAGAATACAGTGTCGCGCACCTGGGCAATGGCCGCCTGGCCCGTCTTTCTGTCAGCAACAGGAACCAGATAGGTCATGTCGCCGATGAAGCAGTCCTCGGCACGAGGCGATACGGCATCTGTCGGGAAAGGCTTCCACTGCTCAAACAGCGGCACGCAGAAGGCATCGCCGCATAGACGGTCCACAAAGGTGCTGGTAATGACTTCGCCATGTGTGTTGCAGTCTCCGAAGATGAGTACATCGCCATTGGAGACAGGAAGCATGTAGGGACGGGCACGCCCGATGGCAACTGGCTTGACTTCGGAGAACTGGCTTTTCCCTTCGTACATCTCAATGGCATCATCGTTATACCAGTTGCCGGCAATGATGACCTTCCCGCTGTCTGTCTCGACGGCAGAAGGCATGACACGCTTCCTATCCAGGCAACCGAAGCCTTCGGAAGTATGGTCGGCGGGGTCGTACATCTCAACCTCAAAGGTCTGCCCGATACCCAGGTTCTTCTCGTGGCTGCCAAACAAGAGTATCTTGCCAGACTTCAACAAAATGCTGCCGCCTGCATCATGGGGATAGACGGTCGGCACCACATGCCACTGGCCGTAGGCGTAATACTCTGCGGTGGGAGTGAGGACAAAGCCAGAGGTGTGTCCGCCGATGACTGTGGGCTGACCATTGACAATAAAGAGGCTGTGTCCGCTGCGGGGAATGTTCAGGTCGGGCAAACGCTCTGCCTCGATCTTGACCATAGGACAACCCGCCAGACTTTCGGAGGACAGATGCCGTTTGTCCGTCTGCGCTTTTATAGGCAATCCCAAAAGCAGAAAAAACAGAAGCAGTGGCAATCTATTCACGATTATCTCCATTAAAAAGCAGAGGCTTTGAGATTGAGGCCTGCCTTCTCGTCGAGGCCAAACATAAGGTTCATGTTCTGTACAGCCTGCCCGACGGCTCCCTTCAAGAGGTTATCGATGCAACTCACCATAAGCAGCTGGTCCTCGTACTTCTCCACATACACGAGGGCCTTGTTGGTGTTCACGACCTGCTTCATGTCGGGGCTTGTCAGGACGAAATGCGTGAAGACTGCGTCCTTGTAGTAGTCCTCATAGACCTTCCGAACCTGCTCTAACGGCAAGTCGCACTTGGCGTAAGCCGTCACGAAGATGCCCCTCGTGAAGCAGCCCCGCTGAGGAATGAAGAGCACGCGCCCTTCGTAGCCGGGGCAAAGCTCCTGCACCGTCTGGTTGATTTCAAGGAGATGCTGGTGCGTGAAGGTCTTATAGACGGAGATGTTGTCGTTGCGCCAGGAGAAGTGCGTTGTTGCGCCAGGCTTCTGTCCCGCTCCCGTACTGCCCGTAATGCCATTGACATGGATGTCGCCGCTGATGATGCCAGCCTTCAAAGCAGGCAGCATGGCGAGCTGGATGCAAGTGGCAAAGCAACCGGGATTGGCGAGGTGCTGACAGCCTTTTATAGCTGAACGATGCGTCTCAGGCAAGCCATAGACGAAGTCATGCTTGTCTGCTATGCGGAAGTCCTGAGCCATGTCGATTATCTTGACGTTTGCAGGAATGTCATGCTCCTTCAGGAACTGTTCGCTCTTGCCGTGCCCGAAGCAAAAGAACACCACGTCCACCTGGTCGAAGGGCATTTCGCTGGTGAAGCATAGGTCTGTCTCGCCAATCAACCCTTCATGCACCTCACTGACGGGATTGCCGGCATTGCTCTCGCTGTTGGCGAAAACTATTTCTGCCTGCGGGTGTCCGAGAAGCACACGGATGAGTTCTCCTCCCGTATAGCCGGCAGCACCTAAGATGCCAACCCTTACCATGCCGCCGGTTTTTTTGGTGCAAGTATCCACAAAAGGAGATACAGAAGCAAACCGCCTCCTAAACTGAAGAACATGAACACGAACAGCAGGCGAACAAGCAAAGAGTCTATCTCAAAATACTCTGCCAGACCACCGCAGACACCACCTATTTTCTTGTCGGTGGTGGAAAGGTAAAACTTCTTAACCATGTCTTGATTATATTATATGGTGTTATCTCTTTTCGTTGGGATGTGCCAGATAGTACGCGCGAAGTGCTGTTGATGTCACCTTGATGAAGCCCTTGGCATCTTCGCTCGTCCAGGCCTTTGCCGTCTCGCCGTACTCTCCAAGCTTGTTCTTCACGAGGTCGTTGGGGCTGTCAACGCCGACTGTCTGGAAGCAGAGCGGACGCAGTTCAAGCGTCACCTCGCCCGTCACATTCCTCTGGCTGCTGGTCAGCATCGCCTCGATGTCGGGCATGACCGGCTCCAGGTACTGGCTTTCGTGCAGGAACATTCCGTACCAGTTGGCAACCTGTTCCTTCCAGTACTGCTGCCATTTGGAGAGGGTGAACTTCTCCAGATAGCGATGCGCACCAATGATGAGCATCGGTGCTGCTGCTTCGAAGCCCACGCGCCCCTTGATGCCGATGATGGTGTCGCCCACATGACAGTCGCGGCCGATGCCGTAGCGTGCACCAATCTCCTCGACCTTCTGGATGGCCTTTATCTTGTCGTCGAAGTGTTCGCCGTTGACCGAGCAGATTTCTCCCTTCTCGAAGCCAATCTTCAGGAGTTCCGGCCCTTCCTCTGTGGGGTGCTTCAGGTAGGCACTCTCTGGCAGGCCTTGCTTCGAGTCGAGTATCTCGCCGCCACAGATGCTGGTGCCCCAAAGCCCGACGTTGTAGCTGTACTTGAGCTTGGTGAAGTCGGCGAAGTAGCCGTTCTTGTTGAGGTAATCCACTTCCTCCTGGCGTGAGAGGTTGCCGTCGCGCGTCAAAGTGATAATCTCCACGCCTGGACACATCACGAGGAACGTCATATCGAAGCGGATTTGGTCATTGCCTGCACCCGTCGAGCCGTGCGCAATGGCCGTAGCTCCTATTTCCTTCGCGTATCTTGCAATCGCCAAAGCCTGGAAGATGCGCTCGCTGCTCACCGAAATGGGATAGCAATTGTTACGGAGCACATTGCCGAAGACCATGTACTTCAACGACTTCTCGTAGTACTCCTGCGTCACGTCGAGAGTGACATACGCCTTCGCGCCCAGCTTGTAGGCATTCTCTTCGTTGGCCTTCAACTGCTCTGGGCTGAACCCGCCCGTGTTGGCACAAGCCGCGTACACTTCATAACCTTTCTCCTTAGCCAGATACATCACCGTATAACTGGTATCAAGTCCGCCACTAAAGGCAACAACAACCTTTTTCATTTACTATTTGACTATTTACGATTTATAATCTGTTTTTGTAGTTAACTACTTAACTACTTAACTCCTTTAACTACTGATGACTTCTACTCTATTCCACGTAATACCAGCGTCCTCATCACATCCTTGATGACTTCCAGCGAGGTAGGCTCGCCCTTGTGCTTCTCCGGATCCCAAAGCATACCCGTGCAGACGCAGAACTTGCGGTTCTTGGCTTCGAGGATGCCGTGGTTGATACAGCCTTGACAGCCGTGCCAAAAGGCATCGTCGTCGGTAAGTTGGTTGAAGCTCACGGGAACATAACCCAGAGCCGTGTTCATCTTCATCACGGCATCGCCGCTTGTCAGGCTGAATATCTTGGCATGAGGCCAGCGCAGACGGGCCAGCGTGAAGGTGTAGTCCTTGATGCGCTTTGCAACACCCAGTCCCTGGTAGTCGGGATGCACGATAAGGCCGGAAGTGGTGACATAATGTTTGTTGCCCCATGTCTCAATGTAGCTGAAGCCTACAAACGTATCGCCGTCCAACGCCAAAACAGCCTTGCCCTCACGCATCTTCGTGGCCACATATTCATGGGTGCGCTCTGCAATGCCAGTGCCGCGTTTGCGGGCAGCCTCCCGGATGGTGTCGATGATGGTGTCAACATATTTCTCATGTTCGGCATCTGCTACCAACACCCGTATGTCCTCTATCTTTATGTCTTTCATGTTAATTCAATTTTGGGATAAGATTGCGTACAATTTTGCCAGCCGTCTCTCTGTCAAAGCCTTCCGCCAGCACTACGATGACTGTGTCGTCGCCTGCTACAGTGCCCAGAAAGAGGGGATGCTTGATGTTGTCTATGTCGTAGGCGACCATACTGGCGTGGCCTGGAGGTGTGTGCACCACCATCAGGTTGCCCGAAAAGTTCAGACGCCACTTCGTCTGATTTATCTCCTCCTGCGTCGGCACCAGTTCGAACTGGCCTTCGCGAGGGAGGGCATAGATGCTGTGCCCGTTACGCACACGTACTTTGCTGATGCGCAATTGCTTGAGGTCGCGGCTCAGCGTAGTCTGTGTGCTGACAAATCCCTCCCTTTCTAATGCGGCCAGCAATTCTTCTTGGCTCTCCAGACTGCCCCTGCTGACAATTTTTCGTATTGTCTGAAGTCTCTTCTTCTTGTCCTGCTTCTCCATATTGATGAATTGTTCTTCTATTTGAAGAACTGGCCGCAAAGGTACAACATTTTATGCAAATAAACACTAAATCTTCGGCATAATATGCATTATATTTTGTAGATTCCTGCATAAGAATTCTTTTTCGGAGCATAATTATTTTCATTGCCGAGCGTTGGGAACTTCAAATTGCGTCGTAAATTGTACAATTTGCGACGTGAAATGTACAAATTACGTCGTAAAACGTACAATTTACGACGTAAAATAAAGAATTTGCCATGTAAAACGTATTTTCTCTTTGTGGTAAAAGAGGATTTTCTGAACAATAAAATGTTTTTCTTTTTCTGGCTGGCCGACAATTCAGGATTTTTATATATATTTGCATCGAAAAAGACGCTGTAACATTATAAATATAATATGTTATGAAGAAACTGTTTATCCTTTTGCTTGTCGCATTTTGCATGACGGCAAGTGCGCAAAAGAAAATTATCGACTCCAAGACGACCTTTGCCAAGGAAGCTTTGCAGCCTTACGTTGACAGAGGTGAGTTGCCGGGTGCCATCAGCATCTTCTACAACGACGGTGTTCAGGAGACTTGCTGCATTGGCTATGCCAATGTCGAGCAGAAGCGTCCCATTCGCCTCGACAATGTCTTTATGCAATGCTCTCAGACGAAGGGCTTCTGTGGCGTGACCATCGCCAAACTGGTGGAGGAGGGCAGGCTCTCGCTCGACGATCCTGTCTCGAAGTATCTGCCGGAGTTCAAGGAACTCTGGGTGCTGGACAGCGAAAAGGACGGCGTCAAGACGCTCCACAAGGCCAAGAATGTGCTGACAGTACGCATGGTGATGAACCACACTGGCGGCTTCCCCTTTGAGGCCAGCGTGAAGCGCAACGATGTCCGGGGCGGAGGATGGTCCGGTGGCGCACCGCTTCGCCAAGTGGCAGCCGTAGCAGCAGGTTCTCCCATCATGTTCGAACCAGGCACAAAGGACCGATACTCCAATACGGGCATTGACATTGGCGGTGCCATCGTGGAGGCCATCACAGGCATGAAGTGGGAGGACTACCTGAAGAAGGAAGTGCTCGAACCTCTCGGCATGAAGTCAACGTGGTTCTGGCCTACCGACAAACAACTGAAGAAACAGGTTGAGATGTACGATGTGAAGGAAGGCCAGCAGGCTGTGTATCGATTCGAAAACAACCAGCAGCAACGTCCATATAACGACAACCATGTCTTTGCTTCTGCCGGAGCAGGCCTCTGGACAACAGCGAAGGACCAGTTGAAGTTCTACAAAATGCTGATGAATCTTGGGGTGGGCGACAACGGCGTGCGTATCCTTAAAGAAGAGACCGTGAAGTCCATCCTCGCCGTTACGACACGTCCCGACAACATGGGCGGTTATTCTCTCGGTTTGAATGCTCCGAAGAAGGATGGCGAGAACGAGTGGTTCGGTCACGGAGGCGCCTGGGGAACAAACTGTATGGTGAACTGGCACAAGAAACAACTGAAGCTGTGGGTGGTGCAGATTAACGGCAGGCAGCCATGGAACGGAGCAATGAACGAGGCTGCCCAGAAGTTCTTCTCCCAGACGATAGACACCTCCGGCATTGATGCCTATACAGGAAGGACAAAATGATTTCGAGCACTCAGAATCCAAAAATAAAACATCTCCTTCTGCTTCAGCAAAAGTCTTCGCAACGAAAAGCAGAAGGGCTGTTTGTCGTGGAAGGGAGACGCGAGGTGGAGCACTGTCTGTCGGCAGGCTTCACACTTCGCACAGCCTTTGTGTGCGAAGAAATTGGAGGCTCAGACCTTCCCCAACCCTCCCTTAAGCGGGGGGAGTTAGAGAGGGTGTCTCCCAACGTCTATGAACGCATCGCCTATCGTGGCGGAACGGAAGGCATTGTGGCAGTCGTGGAGGAGCGACGTCTTGGACTTCGCGACTTGAAACTGTCCGCTTCGCCGCTCATTGTGGTCCTGGAGAGCGTGGAGAAGCCTGGCAACCTCGGGGCGGTGCTGCGCAGTGCCGATGCCGCAGGAGCCGATGCCGTAGTGGTTTGCGATCCCTTGACAGACCTCTACAATCCCAATCTCATCCGCTCTGCGGTGGGTGCGGCATTTACTGTTCCCTGCGTGGCTTGCAGCACAGAGGAGTGTATCGCTTTTTTCAAGGAAAGGGGCATCAGGATATTGACCGCCCAACTGCAGGACTCGAAACTCTACTATGACACCCCGATGGCAGGCCCAACGGCCATCGTGATGGGGACAGAGGCAACGGGACTGACCGACGAGTGGCGCAAGGCGGCTGATGCGCATATCCGCATCCCGATGCTCGGCCAACTGGACTCTCTGAACGTATCTGTCAGTGCCGCCATCCTGCTTTTCGAGGCTGTCCGGCAAAGACAGACGGGAGTCAGTGCTTAACCTTCTGCAAAAGTAAAGGCTTCAACGACTGCCTTCACAATCCCTGCATCTGTATGACCTTCCTTACGCAGGGAGCCGTGTATCTCACAGGCACCCGTCTCGGACAGGATGCGGCAGGCATTCTTTGGGCTAACGCCGGCACCTGGCATGATGATGATGCGATTGGCTGCCTGCTTCACCAACACCCTTAAAAGAGGAATGCCCTGCTCGGCCGTCGGTGCCTGTCCGGAGGTGAGCAGACGATGGCAACCCAAGGAGATAATCTGTTCCAAAGCTTCTTGGGGATTCCTACAGACATCGAAGGCACGATGGAAGGTGATGCTCAGGCCCTCTGCCTCGTCAACAAGACGGCTGACAGTCCCTTCGTCGATACTGCCATCAGGCTTCAGCGCACCAATCACCACACCATTTGCACCCAATCGCTTGGCAAGTCGGATGTCTTCAAGCATTCTCATAACCTCGTCCTTGCTATAGACAAAGTTGCCTTCGCGAGGACGGATGAGCACCTGGACAGGGATGCCCAAATCGATAGCCTGCTCCATCATGTCGGGCGTTGGCGTAAGGCCGTCCAGTTCAAGAGCCTGACAAAGTTCCACACGGTGTGCACCGCCTTCTTTGGCTGCACAGACGCTCTGCAAATCGGCACAGCAAACCTCTAATTTCCGTTGCGTGTTCATCGGTGGACTATCAGATGCGGTTCTGTGCTTCGCCACGCAGGAAGGCGGCGACATTGTCGATGGCAATGCTGATAAGGCGGCGGCGGGCTGATGCAGAAGCCCAGGCAATGTGGGGCGTGATGTAACAATGAGGGGCATGGAGCAAGGGGCAAGATGAACGAGGCGGCTCTTCTGTCAGGACATCAACGCCGACCGCATAGAGTTTTCCTGCGGCAAGCGCATCGGCAACCGCCTGTTCGTCGAGCAAGGGGCCGCGGCCGGTATTGATGAGGATGGCTGTAGGCTTCATCAGGGCAAGGCGCTCGCGATTGACAAGATGGCGCGTCTCATCGGTCAGAGGACAATGCAGGCTCACGACATCCGCCTCTCTGAAAAGCTGCTCGTAACTCTTTGCCTTGCGTATTCCAAGCTGTCGGAGCTTTTCCTCCGGCTTGCTGCTCACGGCCATGACCTTCATCCCCATGACCTGTGCCATTCGTGCCACCTGCATTCCGATATTGCCCAGGCCGACGATGCCCATCGTGAGGCCGTCCAGTTCGATAAGGGAAGCTTTGGTGAAACTGAAGTCGGGACACCTTTGCCACTCGCCTTCCCTGACGGCTTCGGCATGGAGTGCCACCTGGTTCGTGATGTTCAGCAGGTGCGCCATCACCATTTGTGCAACAGACATCGTGCTGTAGGCAGGGATGTTTGTCACGACGATGCCCCGATGATGGGCTTCTGCAATATCAACCACATTGTACCCCGTCGCCAGTACGCCGATGTAACGCAGGGAGGGTAGGGCAGACATAGCATCGGCATCGATGATGACTTTGTTCGTCAGCAGCACTTCGGCTCCTTCTGCCCTTTCAAGTAATTGCTCAGGAGCCGTGCGGTCAAAGGACACAAGTTCTCCGAATTCCCGAAGTCTGTCCAACGACATGTCGCCCGGATTGGCTGTATAACCGTCAAGAATAACTATCTTCATTTTGGATTCTGTATCTTGTTGAAACGTTTGGAACTCCCAATGGCTCCTGTTGGGCAGACAAGGCGGCAGAGGTGACAACCCACGCATTTCATGCCGACGATGTGCGGCTGGCGCGTATCTTCGTCGAAAGTGATGGCCTGGTGCCCGCCGTCGGTGCAGGAGATAAAGCAGCGTCCGCAGCCCATGCACTTCTCGCGGTCAATCTTTGGCAGCACCATTGTCTCGCGGTCAAGCTCAGAAGGCAAGACAAACGAGGGCAGTTGTTCGCCCACGAGGTCCTCTATGTGTTCGATGCCGCGCTCTGCCATATAGGTCTGCATACCCAGTATAAGGTCGTCGATGATGCGGTAGCCGTACTGCATGACGGCGGTGCATACCTGTACGTTGCGACAGCCTATCTGTATGTATTCCAGTGCGTCGCGCCATGTCTCAATGCCGCCGATGCCGCTTAGCTCCAGCCCCTTCATAATGGGATTCTGTGCCAGTTCGAGGATGAAGCGCTGTGCGATGGGCTTCACGGCACGTCCCGAATAGCCCGAAACGGTTTTCTTCTCGCTGACCTCTGCTTCGGGCGTAAAAGTAACACTTTTGATGGTGTTGATGGCTGATATGGCGTCCGCGCCGGCGAAGTACGCGCCCAGTGCCGGCTCCTTCATGTGCGTGATGTTGGGCGTCATTTTTGGAATGACGGGAGTCTTCACGTGTTGCTTGACGTAGGCTGTGTAAGCTGTGACAAGCTCGTGGTCTTGTCCGACGTCGCTGCCCATGCCTGCAAGTCGCATCTGCGGGCAGGAGAAGTTCAGCTCCACAGCGTCGCAACCGGCAAACTCCGCCATCTTTGCCAAATCAATCCAATCTTCCTCGAACTGTCCCATGATGCTGGCAATGACAACCTTCTTCGGGTAGTTCTGCTTCAGGCGCTTCAGGATGTCGAAGTCCACTTCGTAGGGGTTTTCGCTCAATTGTTCCATGTTGCGGAAACCGGCAAACGACGTGCCTTCCTTAATGGCATCGAAGCGCGGAGAAACCTCTTTGATGTCCTGCTTGCAGATGGTCTTGTAGAAGACACCTGCCCATCCCATCTCGAAGGCGCGTGCCACCATCTCGTAGTTGGTGCAGACCGCAGACGAGGCGAGGAAGAAGGGACTCTCGCATCGAATGCCGCAGAAGGTGATGGCGAGGCTGGGCGTCTCGTCTGTTGCGCCTGTTTCGTTTGTTGCGTTGTCATCGCAACAGACAGATCTCAGCAATTCCTTAATGCGGATTGGCTGGTCGTAGTGGATGCAGGCCTGTTCCGCGCGTTCAAGGTCGGCATCCGTGCAAAAGGCAATCCACTTGCTGGCATTCTTGATGTTGTCAAAACGAATAGCGCGAATGGCGCGGGCAGGGTCTCCATTGATGCAGGCTTTCGTGCAGGGAGCATCTTTGCACAGAAGGCAGCGTGCGGCCTCTTCGTGGATGTGTAGCATAATGTGTGAAATTACCTAATACTTCTGCAAAAGTATATCTTTTTGTTTGATTTGTCAAGTAAATGTTTTACATTTGCAGCGGAATACCAAGAAAAATAATAAGCCTCGTGGAAGAGAAGAATACTAAGAAACGCTTTTTCCGTCATTTTGAGACACCAGGACAGCCACTCTACTGGATTATCTTTGCCTACATTGTGCTTGGCTGGTTCTTTCCCGTCGTGGGTTTGTTGGCCATCATCTGCATGATAGGTCCAGTCGTGACCAGCATCAGGAAGGGACGCTGGTGGTGCGGACATGTCTGTCCGCGAGGCAACATGTACGACCGCCTGCTGTCGAAGTACTCGCCCCACCGTCCCATCCCGGCTTTTGTCCGCACCTTTGGCTTCCGGCTCTTCATGGTGCTGTTCATCTTCTCGATGTTCGGCTTCCAACTTAGCAGAGCCAGATGGAGCGAGGGAGGATTGGTCATGTGGGGTGACATCGGGCGTGTGTTTTGGACGATTATCGTTATGACGACCATCGTGGGCATCGTCCTCTCCTTCATCTATGCGCCGAGGACGTGGTGTTCGTTCTGCCCGATGGGAACCATCTCCCGTTGGGTGGCTCCGAAAAAAGCACCGCTGCCGTCGTCCTTCACCAATATCCATGTGGCAAGCACGTGTCAGATGAAGTGCAAGAGTTGTTCGCGCGTCTGCCCGATGCAGCTCAAGCCTTATGAGTCGCGAGGCGAGGAGATTGGCTATCTGCACCCTGACTGCCTGAAGTGCGGCAAGTGTACGCTGGCCTGCCCAACGAAAATCATGGTTCTCCGCAAGGCCTAAATAAAAACGCCACGTGCCGCGTTTGTATCCCTATTTGCGGATGGTGAGCGGGATGGCTTCTTCGTGTGCTTTGCAGAATGTTTCGGCATCGGAAAGGACGAGTGCCAAGTAGCCGCCTCCGCCTGCGCCCGGCATCTTCCAAGCCAGCACGCCGTCCATCACGGCATATTGGTCGATGTATTCCTGAACGCCCGGCTGAATCATGGCTGGGAACATGGAAATCTGTGCGTTGAACGATGCTTGATAGGCTGAGGCGAAGGCCTGCAAGTCACAGCGCATGATGGCATTCCAACAATCGTCCGCCGCCTTGGCAAGAGCCTTTACCTTCGGCTCCGTGATGTCCTTGCCGTCAACCACCGAACAACCTGGTCTGCGGGGGAACATCGGCACGAGGCACAGATGACTTTCCAACCATCGGAGCACATTTTCGTCCTGGCATTGCTCAATCTTGTCAGGCCAATAACGTGCGTCGTAATGGTGTCGGCATAATCCAGGCACACATATTCCGATGGCATCCTGTGCTCCTGAGATGATGCCGTCGCTTCTTTCGGGATCGTTCTCAAAGCAGAAGACGAGCTTGGCAAGCATCTCGGCATTCATGTCGGGCAGTTTCATCGGCCAAATTCTCTGTATCTGCTTGCGCGTGGAGGTGGAGAGGCCACAACGGTCCCTTATCTCAAAGTTCGGCACAAGCGAGATGGTGAGTGCCCATCCGGGAGCAAAGCAACTGACGTATGGCTGGTCAATCCAAGTGCCTGCAAGGTCGAGACGTGTGGGTATCTGACAAATCTGTGCCTTCACGTTGGTGCTGCTGCGAGCCTCAAGCCCTTCGGCAGGGGTGCGTTCCAGTACGATGTACTCAATGCCGCGCTCCTCGCAGAAACGACGTTTCTCGTCGCTCGCTCCGTCGGCATTCACCACGAAGCGGTCGGGCTTGAGCCATTCCACCGTCGGCACAAAGTCCATCACACCGCTGCCCTTGTTGATGTAGGCTTCCTTGACGTAGCGAATGCTCTGCACCATAAAGAGGCGTTCCTGCTCAGGATATACCGTGCGGTGGTTCTTATACTTCAATATCGTGGCATCCGAGCCGATGCCCACGTACAAATCGCCGTATTGGGCAGCCTGCCGGAAGAACTCCACATGTCCGCTATGCAGGAGGTCATAGCAGCCGCTGACAAAGACCTTTTTCATTTTCTATTTATTATTTACGATTTACTATTGAATATCCTAACACCACCACAAAGCAGACAAGCGGCACAACATACGACACTGAAACGCCGAACATGTCGCTGACATAGCCCTGAAGCGGCGTAAGCAAAGCACCGCCGAGGATTGCCATGATGAGGCCCGAAGCTCCTATCTTCGCATCGTCGCCCACACCGTCGAGGGCAATGCCGTAGATGGTGGGGAACTGCAACGACATAAAGAAGCTAACCAGAACCAATGCCCCAACGACCAACATGCCACTGCCGCTCATCAGTATCACCATGAGACAGAGCACGATGTCGGCTGCAGCGGCCCATGCCATAAGACGTGCTGGACGAAAGAACTTCATCAGCCAGGTGAAGAAGAAGCGTGCGCAGCAGAAGCAGACGATGCTTGCCAAGTAGTAGGTCGCTGCATCTTTCTCCACGATGCCGAGTTCCTGCATCACCAGTCTGATTGTGAACGACCAGACGCCTATCTGCGCTCCAACGTAGAAGAACTGCGCTATGACGCCCCAGACGTATCGCTTGTTTTTCAGCAGTCGGGCAAAGGAAGCTGAGACGCTGCCTTCTGCTGTGTCCTTTCCCATTGGCATCTTCGAGAACAACATCACGACCATAATGGCTATCAGCACAAAGCCAAGCCCCATGTAGGTCTCGGAAATGCTGTTGAGCGAAATGTCCTTGAGGATGAACTGCTGGCTCAGGAGTATGCCCATGATGCTGCCAATCGGATTAAAAGACTGGGCAATGTTCAGCCTTCGGGTGGCTGTCTCTGGAGAACCCATTGAAAGGATGTAGGGATTAGCTGTCGTCTCAAGCACGGAACAACCGCCAGCAAGGATGTATATTGCAATGAGATAGAACAAATAACTCTCGGTCAGAGCTGAGGGATAGAACAGCATTGCTCCGCCAGCATAGAGCAACAAGCCCAAGATGATACCGGCCTTGAAGGAGAAACGCCGAATGAAGAGTGCTGCGGGCAAGGCAAAACAGAAATAGGAGCCGTAGAAGGCGAACTGTATGAGCGAGGTCTGCGAGTCGCTCATCTGCATCACTTTCTTAAATGCTGCCAGCAAGGTGTCGGTCATATTATTAGCTAATCCCCATAAAAGGAAAAGCACAGACACAAGCGCAAAAGGCAGAAGGTATTGTTTCTCTATGGTCTTCATTTTAATTCATAATTCATAGTTCATAATTCATAGTTCCTCCCTCCTCGGAGGGAGGTTAGGAGGGGGGCTTAATATAAATAGAACATCCGCTCCATCATCTGCCACTTCTCGTCGCTCGTGGCATCGGCATTGCAGCCTTGGAACTGGCTGACGAAGGCTTCCCACTCAGCCTGCCGGGGCAGGGTGGCGAGCCGTGCCATTGTTTCGCCCCAGTTGAAGTCGGCAGGCGCATCCACTATCATCACAAGGAGATTGCCCAGGATGTATATCTCCATCTCAAGAATGCCGACCTCGCGGATGCCGTCGCGAATCTCTTTCCAGTTGTATTCCTCCGAATGCCACTTGATGTATTCTCGCCTGGCTTCCTCGTTGGAACGGAGCGTAAGCGTCTGAACAAAGCGCTTCGTCTGGCCTTGATATTGCTTCTGTATGTAGCCCTCCATAATTATTCTTCTATCTCCTTCTAACTCCTTCTATCTCCTTCTAACTCCTTCTATCTCCTTCTAACTTCTTCTATCTCCTTCTAACTCCTTCTATCTCCTTCTAACTTCTTCTATCTCCTTCTAACTTCTTCTATCTCCTTCTATCATTGATGTATTTGCAACTGCGGGAACGGGAACTTGATGCCTTGTTTGTTGAACTCCGCATAGATGTGCTCGTTAGTTTCAAAGAAGACATTCCAGTAGTCGGTAGCTTTTGCCCAGACACGAAGCGTGAAATCTACGCTGCTATTGCCCAGTTCTTTAAGGGCGATGAAAGGAGCAGGCTCCTGTTGGATGCGCTCGTCTTGTTGCAGAAGATTAAGCGTAACTTCTTTCACCTTCTCGACCTCTGTGCCGTATTCTACACTTATCGTGAAGTCCACTCGTCTCAGTTCATTCTTTGTGTAGTTAGTGATGTTGCCACTCGAAAGCGGGCCATTCGGGATGAATAGCTCCTTATTGTCGGGCGTAGTCAGTACGGTATGGAATATCTGGATTGCCTTCACGATGCCGCTTACGCCTTGAGCTTCGATGAAGTCGCCAACCTTGTAGGGCTTGAAAAACAGCAAAATGAGGCCGCCTGCCAGGTTCTGCATGTTTCCGCTCAGTGCCATGCCGACTGCCAAGCCTGCCGATGCGAGCAAGGCTGCAAGGCTGGTCGTGTTCACGCCAAGCGTGCTGACGACAGTGATAATAAGCAACGTGACAAGCAGAATGTTGACGAAACTCTTCAGAAATGAGTTTACCGTGGGTTCCACATTCCTGCGTTCCAGCATCCGAGCCACCAGATTGTTGATGAACTTGACAATGTAATGTCCCACGACAGCCACTACGACTGCGAGCAGAATGCTCTTGCCTGCCTCCAAGCCCATCGTCGTTACCTGCTGTATCAATTGTTCCACCTGTCCGCTTTTAGCAGCTTGAATAACTTCTTTCCCTGCTGCCAAGGGCGCAACTTCCATAAAATGTATCATGTCTGTATCGTTTTGTCTTCGAGTAATTCGGTGCAAAGATACAGAAAAATGCGAGAAGAACCAAATTCAATGGGAGTTTTCTGTGTCGGTATCCTTTGCTATCTACAAAAACAGCAGCCACAACCATGTGCGATTGTGACTGCTGTAGATGTATTCCTGTCAGAGGACTTACCTTAACATGACTTTTCTCGTTGTCCCATCCGAATAGCGGATAATATTCGCACCCTTTTGCGGATTGCTGAGCTTCTTGCCATCAAACGAGTACCAATCTCCCTCGCCTTTGGAGAGGGCTGGGGTGAGGCTTTCATTCTTAATTTCTTTAATGCCATCTTCGTCCGTAAGGGCCACGATTGTTCCAAACTTGCTCCAAGGAGAAGAGGTCTTGTACAATTCAAGGGAAGCAGCAGGGACGTGGAGTGTAGTGGAGGCGATGGACGCCTTATTAAATGCTGTTTCCGGAGCAGAGGGAAGTTGCTCAGCATAGCAATAAACATCTTTTAGATCTTCTAAGTCCTGGAAACGATAGAAAGCATATTCGCCGATACTTGTAACACTGCATGGAATAGTCAATGTTGTCATGCTAATGCAATTGCGGAAAGCATTTTCGCCAATGTTTTTAACACCATCGTTAATGGTTACAGAGGTCAGGTGGCGACAATTCAAAAATGCACTTCGACTGATAGTTGTTAAGCTACCGGGAATGGTGATAGATGTTAAGGCTTCACAGCCAAGGAATGTCTCTTCGCCGATGGATGTCACACTTTCTGGTATGGTAATTGAACTTAAATTGATACAGTATTCAAAAGCTGCTTCGCCGATGGATGTCACACTTTCTGGAATGGTGACAGAATACAAATCCTCGCAAACATAGAATGCATAATCCCCTATGCTTGTCACATTATAATTTTTATCATTATATGTTACAGATGACTGTATTGTTTGGTTACCAGAATAAGGATCATCCTCAGGATATGAAGTAACCTCCGCAGTCTCTTTGTACTTGTTTATCTTATAGTATACCCCCTTTGACTTATAGTCACATGTGTTTTCAACAATTGTCTTGAAGTTATACCAATAAGAAGCACGCTTGTATGCCGACAAGCTCCCGGCAGGGACATAAAGCGTGGCTTTACCAGCACTGGTGAATGTGTATTTCGTAATGGAAACGGGAGTTGCTCTTTCAATATTCACGGAAGTAAGATTACAATTTTCAAAAGCACTGTCCCCAATGCTGCTCACATTAGCGGGAATACTAATAGTAGTCAAACCACTACAACGACAGAAAGCACCGTTGCCGATGCTGGTCACACCGTCGGGGATAATAATAGATGTCAAACCGCTGCAACCAAGGAAAGCACCGTTGCCAATGCTGGTCACGCTGTTTGGGATGGAGACAGATGTCAGACTACTACAATTATAGAAGGCATCGTCTCCGATGCTGGTCACACCATCAGGAATGACAAGATCTGTGATTTCTGTTGTCTCATTACTAAAAAGATGATGTACATAATACAAGGGATTCGATGTGCCATCATAAAACGTAATTCCGCACCACGCAGCAATATCTGGTACGATAACCGTTGTCAGACCGCTGCAATCAAAAAAGGCATTTCTGCCAATGCTGGTCACGCTGCTTGGGATGGTGATGGATGTCAGGCCGCTACAACCAGAAAAAGCACTATTGCCAATCTCCTGTAGCCCACTATTCAACGTGATTTCATTCAAAGCCTTGTTGTTTTCAAATGCTCCTTCTGCAATTCGTTCCACACCCTCACATAGCACTACCTTAAACCCGTTGCTGGTGGAACCCGTCGTTGCATTACCATATCCAGATCCAAACCAAGGACGCACCTCTTTTGTGTTAATTGTCACTGATGTCAAAGATCCACAACCGTAGAAAGCATACGCATTTATCCTCATGTTTTCCGTGATGGTGAAGGATTTCAGTGCTGTATAAGAGAGGGCAGAACTCCCTATACTATCCACATTCTCAGGTAGCGATAGACGCTGCAAATAGGTGCAGCCGCTGAAGGCTCCGTCTTCTATATTCAGCGGCGTGTCGTCTGTTCGTTCCTCTGAATTCACAATGACCAGTCCGCAACCACTGAAAGCAGATTGTGGAATAACCGTTACCTTTCTGCCAATGGTAAGCTTCTCCAACGACTTACATCCACTGAAGATGTTGCTATTGTGGGTTGTTCCGAATTTTATAACCGGAATCATCGGAGAGTTGTATGTCACTCTCTGTAGATCCGAATCAGCGAAAGCGCTTTGACCAATATATGTTACACTCTCGGGTATCGTAAGAGTAGTGATGCCTTTAAGCTTATGGAATGCGTAGTCACCTATTTCCTCCAAACTATTTGGGAACTGCATGGTTGCAATTTCAGGCGGGTTAGCAATGTAATGACTGCTGAAAGCATTGTCGCCGATGCGCCGTAGTGTTGCCGGGAAGGTGATGCTCGCAACGTTTATGCCGGATGATTGGAAACCATTGGCAATCGTGGTCGTCCCTTCGCGGAAGGAAAGAGTAGAGAGTGAGGATAAAATGTCAGGATTCATTCCTAGTGCGACATGCTGAAGGTAGTAAATGCCGTCCTGCAGGTCTTTTGAATAGACTGGGGTATTTGAGAAAGCAGAACTGGGGACATTTAGTAACGTTGTGGGCAGCGTTACGTCATCAAGCGCCGTGCAGCCATAGAATGCACTTTCTCCAACAAAGTCACAACCTTCGGGCAATGTGATATGATTGAGATTTGTACATCCGCTGAATGATCCAGACATAGAGCTTATAGAGTTTCCTCCAATATATTTCAATGACTTGGAGAATGTTACCTTACGTAGTAGAGTGTTATTCCCGAAAGTTCCATAGTATATGGAGTCCGCACTTGCAAGATTCATACCTTCATCGCCGAAGTCCAACATAGAGCAGCCAGAGAATGCTCCCTGTCCGATGACTTTTGCCTTGCCAAGATTGCCGACATGGTTGAGAGCAGGACAACCAGCGAAAGCCCGAGCCCCAATCTCCTCCGCTTCAGAAATGTTCATGTCAACAAGGGAACGGCATCGATTAAAAGCATACTCGCCAAGGCTCTTAATAGGTTTGGCAGTTTTGGCAGCAGCAATTTTACTATTGTAGAAAGTGTAACAGCCTATTCGGTCAATATCATTAGGCATTATGACACGCTGGAATGGTATTGATGCGAAAGCACCAGCCAAACAAGTGCTATAACAATAGTAGTTCACGGTTGACCAGCCCAAAGAATTGGTCGTACTTTTTTTAATGATTTTATCCTCGTCGCCTATGTAAAAATACCAAGTCTCGGTCACTTCCCCCATGTTATCAGGATTTGTTGTTTGAGCATAATAAGTATCACCAGGAACCAGCGTCACTTCACTGAGGTCCAATTGTTCTAAATTCGCAATCCTTCCAGTTCCTGACCTGAGATAAGAGATGTCCGAGGCATCTATCGGACCAATAACCTTAAGGTATCTGATGTCGTCATCATCCAGCATGGTCATTTCCAGCCGTAGGTCGCCAGGAATCGTATTATTGACGATGGTCACCCCTTCTGTCACCCATGCCGTGCCTCGCTCTGCCAGAGTCATCTCCTTCCATCCCTCAGCATCTGCATATATATCCTTGGTACCTGCAGGGATGTACATGACGCTACACTTTAATGATGGATAAGAAGTGCTGATGACCTCCGAGTCCGTGATGAACGATTCTGCCCATAAAAAGTCAGACATCCCCCATGTGCCACGTCCAAAATGTTTTACCGTAGCCGGGATCGTGACGCTTGTTGTAAATTTGAATTTTGACAATGCATAGTCGCCGATATTCTCCACGCCATCTGGGATGATTAGTTCTTCTATTTTTTCTCCATTTACATACAAGTCGCCTCCTCGGGCCGGGCTTGCTGATTCATTTGGAAAATCCAGGCTGCACCATGCTGCTAAGTCTGTCACGTTTACGCTACACTGCAGGCCCAACGTCCATGCTCCGCTAAACGCATACTCTCCTATCGTGAGTTCTGTATTGGGGGTTAGGTTAACGGAACAGAGATTCAGACACGACCCAAAAGCATAATCTCCGACATGAGTTACAGAAGCAGGTATGGTGATGGAAGTCAGGCCGCTGCAACCAGAGAAGGCTCCGCCAGCAATTCCTATGGTGCCTTCTTCAAGATCTATCTTCGTCCCTTCTGGCATAGTTCCTTTGTATTTATATGCCACCTTTCCAGCATAGACTACGCCATCTGGCTGATTCTTGTACCATGCAGTGTTACCAAATGCACTCTCTCCGATGCTGATCACGCTGTTGGGGATAGTTATGGATGATAGCCGGCTGCAATCATCGAAGGCTCCCTGACCGATGCTGGTCACGCTGTTGGGGATAGTGAAGGATGTTAGGTTGTAGCATTTTCTGAAGGCATAGTTGCCTATGCTTGTCACGCTGTTTGGGATGGTGACGGATGTCAGGCGGATGCATCCATCTAAGGCATAGTTTCCGATGCTTGTCACACCTTCTGGGATGGTGATTGATGTCAAGCTTTGGCAATTACGGAAAGCCTGGATGCCGATGCTGGTCACTGCATAAGTCTTGCTATTATAAGTAACCTTCTTAGGAATAACCACAACACCAGAATAAGCATCTTTGTTTTCGTTAGCCAAAGAAGAATAATAGGTCACTTCTGCTTCGTCTTCTTTAAAGTTGTAATAGATGCCGTCTCTCTCAGCATCATAGGCATTAGCCATCAATGGCAGCAATGCCACGAAGATAAGAATAGAAAACTTTTTCATAATGATTATTGTTAAATGGTTGTTAAAGTTGCTTTGAAAAGGGTACAAAAAGAAAACGTGGACTTCACCGTCTACGTTTTCCTGGTATCGCCAAACACCAAACTGCTTTGAACGAGTAAAAGCCCACGCCTTACGACGTGAGCATCCGGGCATTTTACTCTTGCAGTTTTCTTCAATTGGCGATTTAGGAAAACAAGAATCTCAGCGGACGCTTCTTTATGTATGTCTAAATCTTTTTGGTTATGCCATAAGTCGTTTATTATTGATTTGCTTTGCAAAGATAACAATTAATTCTGGAAGGACAAAGAATATCAATAAAAAGTTTAGAGTGCAGGGAAAGACGAAACGAACCGAATTGCCAACCGATTTGACGCGACCTTATAAAAGGACAAAAGTAGATGCTTTATGATTTGATTTTACGCGCGCGTATTATATATAATGTATATATGTATGAAAGGTTTTGGTTGATGAAAAAACTTGTATGAATGTTTTGTCAAATAGCATTAAAGTCATACCTTTGCAGTCGCAAATGAGGCTTGTCCGTTCCTTCGGGACGGGTGAGGCTCTAATGCGCTCCTC
>CAMZAE010000003.1 GCA_947304115.1 uncultured Prevotellaceae bacterium
TGCACCTGGGCGTGACCGAGGCTGGCGAGGGCGAGGACGGCAGGCTGAAGAGCGCCGTCGGCATCGGTGCTTTGCTCATCGACGGCATAGGCGACACGATTCGTGTCAGCCTCAGCGAAGAGCCGGAATGCGAGATTCCTGTGGCACAAAGCATCCTTCAGGCAGCTCGCGTACAGATGCACAAGACGGAGTACATCTCCTGCCCGGGTTGCGGACGCACGCTCTACGACCTGCAGGACACAATTCGCCGCATCAAGGTCGCCGTTGAGGAGAAAGCCAAGACGGATGCCCGCTATCGCACCCTCAAGATTGGCATCATGGGGTGCATCGTCAACGGCCCCGGAGAAATGGCAGATGCCGATTACGGCTATGTCGGAGCCGCCCGAGGAAAGGTATCTCTCTACAAGAACAAGGAGTGCATCGAAAAGAACATTCCAGAGGCAGAAGCCGTTGAACGCCTCATCGCCTTCATCGACAAAGACCTTGGGAAAAAGGAGCAGCCACAAGAATACGGCCAAAGATTATAATTGTTCATAGCTCTTTAGCTGCCTTTTCTATATCCCTCATCCAATCAGAGCCTACTGCGGCGATGTTCCCATCGGGTGTGACAAGGATGAAGTATGGCAGTTCCCTTATGCCCCACTTCTGGACTAAAGAACTGGAAAAGCATTGGAAATCGCAGTAGCTGGGGAAGTCTATGCTGTCATTCTCCTCTACCCTATATAATTGCTTTTCGTCGGCATTGAGAGAATAACTGAGAAGTTCTACTTCCTTGCCCTTCCCTTTTAATTCACGACGCAATCTTCGGGCACGATAGATTGCGCTTTGGCTTCCGCTCTTCCAACTTGCCCAAAAGGCAAAGAGCAGAAGCTTGTCCTTATAGTCGGATTTTTGTATCGTGCGATTCTCTGTACCGTTACCGCCATGTCCCGGACGGAGGGTTAGTGAGAAGTCGGGCATAGGATAACCTACGCGTAGCATTCCAAGGGGACGAATGTATGCAGAGAGTTTCGAGAGGGCGAGGTCTCCCGGACAAGCACGACATAGGCTGTCGTAAAGTTCTGTCGTCTTTTCGACAGAAACGGCTTCGTCTAAAAGGAAATAGGTGGTCAGCAAATAACGACTCATAGCAAGTGTAGGGTGCTGAAGGATATAGTCCTGGGCTATATCCTTCGCCTCTGCTTTCGACTTGCCATTGATGTCTTGCCGAAATGCTGTATAGCAGTCGTTGTCTTCCGAACCAGATACTGTCACCTCGTTGAGATTCTGTGCGTCGCCTTTGATGAGAATGTCTGCGCCTGGATTGCCAAAGACCACAAGCTCCGACTGATTTGGATAGAGAATATGAAGGGTTGCCGTCTGCTGGGCAGGCAATACGTAGGAGAAAGAGCCATCTTGTATGCGCAGGGTGTCAAGACGGTCCAATGCCTCGTCACTACTATAGATAAAGAATTCGCCCTGCTCCAGATGCTCGAATTCTCCTTCGATTCTTACCTCCTCCGGATGTCCCGTACAGGAAATAAAAAAGAAGAGGATAAAAGAAGATAGGAGAAGATATGCTGCCTTCTGCAGCGAAGAAAGAGGATAATCTGTATTTCTTCCTCTTTTATCTTCTTCTATCTCCATTTATCTTCTTCTACAATCTTCTGTTTTCTTTATTTATTTTACCAGACTCTTGACTGCGCTGGCATACTTCTCAAACTCGCAATCGTTGACAGCACGCTTGGCGAGAGAAGCATCCTGCTTAATGGCTTTTGCCAAAGCGCTGGTCACAGTGGATGCATCACCCGTGCGGGCAGCAAGGACGGCCTGCAGATAACTCGTGATAGCATCGCCATTCTTGATATTTGCCAGAGTGTTCTTGGCGCTGGTGTAATCCTTGGCAAGAATCTGAGCGAGGGCTGCACTATTGCTCTTCACGCCTGCCAGGTCGCTGGCTGCCTGTGTATAGTTTCCTTTGGCGATATTGAGATTGCCCAACACCTCCTTGAAGGTCTCGGAGCCACTACCCTTAGCCAGATAATTCTCTGCAGCAGCGATATCACCATCCTTGATGGCGAGCAGAGCCAGGTTCGTGTTAACCTCAGGAGCATTCTTGTTGATGCTGGAAGCACGCTTGAGGTAGCTCTGGGCAACTTCTGTCTGGCCATTGGCGATAGCCTGCTGTGCCATGTTGTTGAGGGCGCGATAATCACTGGGGTACTGACGCGCAATGGCTTCGTTCCACTGCTGACGTGTTGCTTCATCGCTTGCCAGTTTGTTGGCTCCATAAACCAGCTCTTCCACGCTAAGCTTGCTGGGATCGCTGTTGAACTGGGCTACAATCTGCTCGTCGCTGCGACCGATGATTTCGTAGTTGACGATAAGACGGGCGCGACGAAGTTCAGGAAGGATGCTCTCCTTAATGTCTGTGAAGACTTCGCTCATGTTGCGGATTTGCTGTTCACGCTCCTCGGGATCCTGATACATGGAAAGAACACGCAGGATGACATCTTTGTCCTGAAGATTGCTTCTGCTGATAAGCTCGCGGAAACCTTCCCAATCCTCTGCAGTAAACTTTGTATCAATGTTGGCATTCATCTGAATCTTTTTCAACTCACCCTTAAGGTAGTCGGCACTGGCATCCTGACGTTTTTCTGCGAGCTTCTCATTGAAATCGTACTTACCATCGGGGCTGGCATAGGCGCTAACTTCAATGTTCTGCAGGGCACGTGTCTCTTCATTGTCGTTAATCTCGCGCAGGATGTTACCCAGGTCCTTAATGCTAACATTGTTGAGTTCGCTGGTGCGGAGATTTGCCTGATTGATGAGGAACTTAATGCTGGCCTCCTGCTTCTGTGCTATAATGCGCTGGAAAGCATCGGGAGCCGTTGAGCCGTTGATAATGCAACGGTTCAGGAGCTGGCTTGTAGCGACTACGCCGTAGCCAATCTTCACTTCTGGGATGCTGACAACCTTCTTGCCAAGCTTTGCATCAAAGCGGGCATAGAGTTCGCTGTTCAGCATAGGCTCAGTATATGCAAAAGTGTTCTTCATTGTATAGACACCGCCCACCTTGTACTGAATGGTAGTGCCATTGCCTTCTACCTTTTCGCCCTGGAAAGTTGCACTTTGGCCGGCTGTTTCGCCACCCTCGTACTTAAGCACAGGAGTAACTGTGACTACAGCCTTCTTCTTCATGTACTTGACAGGGAATGTGCCATTAATGGTAGCAGGAACTTCGCCGCCAATAACCTCAAGGGGTGTGGGAGTTACAGTAAAATTTTCGCTGGAAAGATTTCCCAACTTGCTGCATGATGACAGCACAATGGCAGAAGTAGCTGCCACAAAAAGGAACTTTGATGTTTTCATTTCGTAATTAAATTATATGTTTGTATTTTGGGCGCAAAGATACAACAAAAAATTAAGAATTACGTCATTAAGAATGAAGATTTTTTACTTTGACGAGTTATTTTCATTCTCTTTTTCTCAAACCCTATCATTCAACTTGCCTTTGCCACTCCAATTATAATTTCAGACAAGCGAAAGGATGTCATGCGGCTGTTCTGCAAACATGGTTGCTCCATGGGCAACAAGGAAATCTCTGTTGCGGAAGCCCCAAAGGACAGAGATGCAGGGCAGGCCGGCATTGGCAGCAGTCTGGAGGTCAACGTCCGAATCTCCCACATAGATTGCCTCCGAAGCCGTAACGCCAAGCTGCGACAAAGCCGCCTGAACCATATCGGGGGCTGGCTTGCACGGGATACCAGGCTGTTCACCGATTGCCACGTCTATCATGCCGTTAAAGAATGTCCGCGCCAAATCATCAACCCCCCTCTGTAGTTTGTTACTCACCACCGCAAGACGGTATCCCTTGGCATGTAGCGACATGAGCAATGCGGCAATGCCCGGATAGAGGTGGGTGTTATCTTGGCAGTGAACAAGGTAGTGGGCACGGAAAGTCCCAAAGCATTTTTCTATGATTCTACTCTCTGTATCTTCTGGAACGGCTCGCTCTATGAGACACCTTACACCATTGCCTACAAAACGGCGCACCTCTTCGAGTGTCCGTTCCGGAAGGCTGCAACTCCGCAATGCATAGTTCGTACTTAGGAAAAGGTCTTCGAGCGTGTCGGTCAGCGTTCCGTCCAAATCAAATATAATGGCTTTGTACTTCATTCATTAAGCATTGTCTATTTTACAGACAAAAGGCAGGCAATCTTTTGAAGAGTTACCTGCCTTTTCCTTTGTAGCGCCTACGGGAATCGAACCCGTGTTCCATGCGTGAGAGGCATGTGTCCTAGCCGCTAGACGAAAGCGCCATTCTTTTGCGGAAGCTGGGGGATTCGAACCCCCGGTACGGTAACCCGTACGTCAGTTTAGCAAACTGGTGGTTTCAGCCACTCACCCAAACTTCCTTCCAGTCATTGAGAACGATTTCTTGCATATCTTTCTCAATTGCGGATGCAAAGGTAGAGTTTTTTTATGAACTGCGCAAGCATTTCAGTATTTTTTTATAACTTTGTGCCAAAATTCATAATCAAATGACAGGTAACATGACGGCCCCCTTGCCAAAAGGTTGCTTTCTCGTGCAACTGCCGACGATATCCGACTTGCGCGGCAGTCTGGCTTTCGGAGAGGCAGAACGGCACATCCCATTCCAAATCAGACGTGTCTTTTGGACATATGACATCAAGGACGGCAACATGCGTGGCGACCATGCCCACCGCACGTGCGAGATGGTATTGTTCCCCATCGGCGGGAGCTTCGACATTGAAATTGACGATGGCGAGAGACACGAAGTCCTGCACATGGACGATGCAAGCCTAGGCGTTTACATCCCGCCTCTCGTGTGGTGCCGCTTAACGAACTTCACAAAAGATGCAGCTTGTATCAGCCTTGCCTCGGAGGAGTACAGAGCAGAAGATTATATTCACGATTATGAGGATTTCAAAAGACTTGTGAAGGGATGACTATCATACCTTATTCTATAAACCGCAAGGAGACGTGGGATGCATTTGTTGAGATGTCCAAGAACGGCACCTTCCTGCTCAAGCGCAACTTCATGGACTACCACTCCGACCGTTTCTTCGACTGCTCTCTTCTTATCTATTCCGGCATTTCTCCCGACGAAGAGTTCAAGGAGAAAAGCCTTACCACGAAAGACCTTGTAGCCGTCTTCCCTGCCAATTGGGACAAGGAGCACATGACCGTCTATTCGCACCAGGGACTGACTTACGGCGGGCTGCTTGTGCTGCCTGATGTGACGCAGAAAGAGGTGTTGGACATGATGCAGGCCATCCTGCAATACTACCGCGACATGATGCAGGCTGAACGTCTTGTTTACAAACCTATTCCTTATATATATAGTAATGTCCCTTCTGGCGAAGACCTATATGCGCTCTTCCGCGTCGGAGCAAAACTGACGCGACGGTTGGTGAGCACATGTGTCTCTATACGCAATCCGATGAAAATGGCCACACTTCGCATACGGCAGGCAAGAAAAGCCGTCGAACATGGCTTCTACATAGACCGCATGGCCGAAGGCGACACAGAGACGCTACGCGAGTTCTGGACACTTCTGGAAGATGTCTTGGCTACGTATCACAATGCACATCCTACGCATACCTTTCAGGAGATGGCCTTGCTGATGAGCCAGTTCCCCAAGAACATCCGTCTCTATATTGTCCGGCACGAAAGAAGTATTGTCGCTGGTTCTATCATCTTTGAATGGCGAAAAGTGGCACACGTCCAGTACATCGCCAGTGGCAATGAAGGACGCGCCTATGGTGCACTTGACCTTTTGTTCCGTCACCTCATCGGCGAGCGCTACAAACAATTCGAATACCTTGACCTCGGTACGTCCAACGAGAATGACGGACACTACCTGAACGAAGGCCTCATTCATCAGAAAGAGGGCTTCGGCGGCAGGGCCGTCTGCTATGACACATATGAAGTCTTTCCTATAGGGAGGGAAGAGGAGCAAGGGGCAAGGGGCAAGGAGCAAGAAAACGCCTTCTGCCCCAACAATCCTCTTGCCCCATGCTCCTCGCCCCATGCTCCTCAAGCTATCCCTTACCTCGACCTTAAACGCATCAACAATAGCTTCGAGCCGGAACTGACGGCGGAAGTCTCTCGTGTGGTACAAGGCGGATGGTATCTGCTCGGACAGGAAAACAGACGTTTCAGCAAAGCGTTCTCAGAGTTCTGCGGAGCCAAGTATTGTGTACCGACAGGTAACGGTCTGGACGCACTGACAATGATACTTGTCGCCTATAAGCGGATGTTAGGCTGGAACGACGACACCGAGGTCATCGTTCCCTCCAACACTTACATTGCCAGTATTCTGGCAGTAAGCAGAGCGAACCTGCAGCCTGTGCTTTGCGAACCTCGTTTAGGCGACTACCTTATCAACCCCGACAACATCGAAGCTCTCATCACGGAGAAGACGAAAGCCATCATGGTGGTACATCTCTACGGACGTGTCTGCGATATGAAACCCATAATGGCAATTGCCCAAAAGTACGGTCTCAAGGTTGTTGAGGATGTTGCCCAAGCACAGGGAGCCGCCTATGAAGGTGTCCGTTCTGGTCATCTCTGCGATGCGGCAGGCATCAGCTTCTATCCAGGGAAGAACCTCGGTGCTTTGGGTGATGCCGGTTGCATTACGACCGATGACGAGGTTCTGGCCGAATATGTTCAAGCCCTGAGCAACTATGGCAGCCGGAAGAAGTATTTCAACGAGATGAAGGGGCTGAACAGCCGCATGGACGAGATTCAGGCTGCCGTTTTGTGTCTAAAATTAAAACGTCTGGATGCCGACAACGAAGCACGCCGCAAGGTTGCACAGGATTATAGTGAGGGCATTACCAATCCGCTTGTCACCTTGCCAACACCGACAGGCAATCCCTTGCAGAACGTCTGGCACATCTATCCCATACGCACCCCAGAACGTGACCGCCTTCGCGAATATCTGTCCGCTGCCGGCATCGAGACAAATGTCCACTACCCTGTCCCGCCTCACAAGCAACGGGCTTATAGCGAATGGAACGACCGCTCCTATCCCATCAGCGAGCTTATCCATCGTGAAATCCTGTCGCTCCCCATTTCTCCAGCCATGGAGGAGAGCGAGGTTTCCCGCGTTGTCGAAGTCCTAAACGCTTATAATGCCTAAGCGCTGATTCCGGAACAAACGGCTCTTAATTCTGAGCGTCGCCAAACTTGGTGTCAGTATGCATCCGGCGCATGGCCGCAACATCCTGACGTGGACAGATCATCAGAAATTCCCCTTCCTCTGCCACCACATAGTCATGCAGCCCTTTGATGACAGCCGTATGGCCTTCCGGAAGACGTATGACATTGCCTGAGCACTCGTAAAGATAAGCATCGGTGTTGAGCCGCACATTACCTTCTTCATCGCCAGGGACCACCTCGCCGATGCTTGTCCATGTGCCTATATCCGCCCAACCGAAGTGGCAGCGCTGCACAAAGACATGTTCGCTACGCTCCAGGATGCTGACGTCCATATTGTAGTTGGGCAGGACGTTGAAGCTCTCCGGCACCAGTTTCGGATCATTGCTCTCTGCCTCTGCCATCATACGGGGTATCTCCACCCTGTATTCCGGCACAAGCATGAAGAGATTGTCGAGCATGACACGTGTGTTGAAGCACAGCAGGCCGGTGTTCCACAGGAAGCTTCCCTCTTGTATAAAGATATTGGCAAACTCGGCATCGGGTTTCTCCGTGAACGATTTGACCGGAAAGATGTCGTGACAGAGCGGTTTGTCATCATTCGTCTGAATGTATCCATAGCCCGTCTCTGGACGCGACGGCGTGATGCCCATGACGAGAAGCCCGTCATTCTCGCTGACGAATTGCAACCCGTCGAGCACGTCTTGCCGATACTGTTCCTCTTTCAGGATAATCTGGTCGGATGGCGTAACGAAAAGCGTTGCCTGCGGGTTCTGCTTTGCAATGAAGACCGTCCCCCATGCCACTGCAGCCAATGTGCCCCTGCGCAACGGTTCCTCCAGGATGTGCATGTCATCCACCTCCGGCAACTGCTCATAGACAAGCGGCAGATACGCCACATTGGTGCTGACATAGATGTGCTCCGGATCAATGAACTTGGCGACGCGGTCGTAGGTTTGCTGCAGCAAGGTCCGTCCCGTTCCGAAGAGGTCGAGGAACTGCTTGGGCTTTACCGTGCGACTGATGGGCCATAGACGGCTGCCATTGCCTCCGGCCAGGATGAGACAATACTTATTGTCTGCCATAATACTTACTTGCGAAGTTTCTGGATGACAGGAAGCAGGAGGCTCTCCATGACCTCGTAGCCTTTGACATTGGGATGAACAGCGGGAGTGTCCTCGCCAAATTCCGGCTTCATGCCACTGCCATCCTCAGCCACCAAAGCGCTGAAGTAATCGACGTATGGAATCTTGTTTGCCTTGGCATAAGCTTGGACGCGGGCATTGAGGCTGCGGATTTTGTCCATTGCATCGGTGATGTTTGGACGCCAACTGAAACCGCCGGCAGGCAGGCAACTGGTCAGGATGACTTTGCACTTGTGGTAGCGAGCCAACTCGACCATCGAGAGGACGTTCCCGTAGGTGAGGTCTTCATTGTAAGCACCGGTGTTCTCTGCAATGTCGTTTGTGCCATAGTTGATGACAACCACCTTGGGCTGCAGATTGATGACATCCTCGCGGAAGCGGAGGAGGAACTGGTAGCTGGTCTGTCCGCCAATGCCGCGGCCGATAAGCTTGTTCTCCTTGAAGAAGTTAGGCCTCTTGCCTGGCCAGCCGTCGGTGATGGAGTTGCCCATCAAGACAACACGCTTGTCTTTCTTGGCAGGAGCGCCAAGCTCACGGTTGGCATTGGCATAGCGCTTCCAGTTGGCAAACTCGTGTTTCTGTGCCTGAGTGCCGAGAGCGATGCTGAGCAAAGCAATGGCTGTGATGATTCTTGTTTTCATATTATTTTTTCGTTATGACGTTATGACGTTATATCGTTATTATTATAATTAAAATTCCCTTCGGATGCTTTCTGCTATCTGCTCGAACTCTTCGGGCGTGAGCTTGAGATGCGGATTGGTAAAGCGCATATCGGCCTCGCTTTGCATGGGGACGAGATGGATGTGGGCGTGGGGCACTTCAAGCCCAAGCACGCATTGCCCCACCTTGACGCACGGGATGGCCTTCTTTATTGCCTTTGCCACCTTCTTGGCAAAGACTTGAAGTCCTGCCAGCTCGTCGTCTTCAAGGTCGAAGATATAATCCACCTCACGCTTCGGAATCACAAGGGTATGCCCCTTCTGCAGGGGGCTGATGTCGAGGAAGGCATAGTAACGCTCGTCCTCGGCGATTTTGTAGCTCGGTATCTCGCCTGCCACAATACGGGAAAAGATGCTTGCCATTTCTATTTACAATTTGACAATTTACAATTTACGATTTGACGAGTCGCGTCTTTTAGTCAAAGTTAATGCTCATCACTTCGAGTTGAATCGTTCCCTGAGGCACATTAATCTCGGCGATGTCGCCTACCTTCTTGCCGAGCAGCCCTTTGGCGATGGGTGTCTCCACGCTTATCTTGCCGCTGCGGAGGTCTGCCTCCGTAGCGCTGACAATCGTGTACTTCATCTTCATCTTGTTCTTCACATTGCGCAGTTCAACGGTGGAAAGGATTTGGACCGTACTGGTGTCGAGGTGGGTAGTGTCGATAATTTTTGCCTCGATGATGGTTTTCTTGAGCATGGCAATCTCTGTTTCCAGCTTTCCTTGCCATTCCTTTGCAGCGTCATACTCGGCATTCTCCGAAAGGTCGCCCTTGTCGCGTGCCTCTGCGATGGCGGCACTTGCGGCGGGCCTGTCGATGCTTTCCATGTGCTGCAACTTTGCCACGAGCTCGTCGTAGCCTTTTTGTGTCATGTAAGCCATTTATATGAGTTTTTAGTTATACATTATATCTTTTTTCTGGTGGCACAGGACAGGGGGGCCTAAAGGCTGTTCCCCGTTCCTGCAAAACACGAAAAAAAAGAAGAATCCCGACCGCCTAAGTCGGAACCCTTGTCCTTCTTCCGTTTTATTTTTTACCGATGCAAAGGTAGGACTATTTTCTCAAACAGCAAACTTTTTACATAAAAATTCACCGCCTTGCATGATTTTTTGTCCTTTCGGGTGTAAAGAATAACCTTTTCTTGCTCAAAACCTGTTTCTACGATGCTTTATCGTCGTATTTTGTACTTGCCTCCGACAAGCATCTGCACTGCCCCTTTCATTTCAAGGGCAAAAAGGAGACTGCCAAGCTCGCCGACGGGGATGTTCGTCTCGACGGCAAGGATGTTTATCTGCTTGCCTTCGTCTTTTGAAAGGGCCTGCAGGACAATACGCTCCTGCTCGGTGAAATCGGCAAAAAGCTCTTGCTGAATGCCCTCGGAGAGTTGTTTCTGATGTCGCACATCGTCGGTCCACCCCATTGCCAGGCAGAAGTCCTCTGCCCCTGTAAGCAGCGAGGCTACGTTGTTGCTTATTAGGCGATTGCATCCCGACGAACAGGTGTCGAAGATGCGGCCAGGGAAAGCCCAGACCTGACGGTCGTAGCTAAGGGCGATGTCTGCGGTGATGAGCGATCCGCCCCTCGCCGCACTCTCCACCACGATGACGCTGTCGGCCACGCCTGCCACGATACGGTTGCGCTGCACGAAGTTCCGCTTGTCAATCATTGTGCCGGACATATACTCCGTCATCAAGCCGCCTTGTGCGACCATCTGCTTTGCCGTTTCACGATGATGGCGCGGATAAATCTGATCAAGGCCGTGAGCCAGCACGCCGACGGTATCGAGGTCTTCTTCCAAAGCCGCCCGATGACAATGCACATCCACGCCGTAGGCCAAACCGCTCACAATGAGCACATCGGGACAAAGGCGTTTCAGGTCGCGCACAAAAGAGCGGCAAAGGTCCTTGCCATAACCGGTTATCTGCCTTGTTCCGACCATGCTGACGATGTGCCGGGCATTGAGGTCTGCTGTGCCGCGATAATAAAGTATTATCGGTGCATCGGGACAGTCTTTCAGACGCTGCGGATAGCATTCGTCATTGATGCCAAGGCACTGCACCTTTCCCTTCTGGCAAAACGCAAGTTCCTCTTCGGCCCGTTTCAGGTGGCTGTCCATAGAGGCCAACGCCTCCAGCGTTTTCTGCGAAGCGGCAGGCAGGAGTTCCTTGAGCGACTTGCGGTTCTCATAGATAACGGAAGGCGCTCCCAGCTCTTCGACGAGCAAATGCAGGTTGGCGAGGCTCAACGAAGGCACTTGCGTCAGTGCCATCATGTATAAGGTTTCCTGGTCGGTCATGTTTCCGAATAATAAGGAATCAGCTTCTCCTCCAGTTCCGGACAGCGGCTCAGCTTGCCGTCCACGAGACAGACGGTATCGACCTTGCCTCGGGCTGCCAGTTTCATGTCGCTGAGGCGATAGATGTCTTGGCTGAAAACATAACGGACGCCTTCCTGCCTGATATTGAGACAAGAAAGGAATTCGTCGCGACTGCGTAGCGGCGATTTGTAGGCAATGCTGATACGCGCCACTACAGCATCTATGCCTCGGCTGTGCATGTCGGCAAAGCTGATGCCGGCCTGAAGCAGGAACTCATGGCGGGTGTGCTCCATATAGTGTTGGTAGTTGGCATTATTGACAATGCCTTCGAGGTCGCACTCATAGTCGCGCACCTTCATCTTCAGTTCATAAACGTATTTCATATCCTTTTGTATTGATTGCTTCTTCATGTATAATCCATTGCTTCTTCATGTATGAGCGATTGCTTATACATGTACAAGCAATGATTTCCGCTTGTTTTCTTTCATCTGTTGGTCTTTAGGTATTCGTATCCGAAACGGCAGCGGAGGCAATCCGTGCGGTCACAGTATTGGCGTTTAAGCTGGATGAGTGCCTGACTGTCGGCAGCCGTCCCGACCTTCAGTCCACATGCCTGCCACTGACGCAGGATGTAGTTGTTTTCGGCAGGCAACTCCTCAAGAAGCCGGATGGCTCGCTGGCAGATGTCCTCATTGCAGATGTGCCGGCCGTAGGCAAAGAGCAGGGGCACCACCGTATTGATGATGAGCAGGCGGCGGCTTGCTGCGGTCATCCCCGTCACCGTCAGGCATCGGTGCAGTTCCTCTACACTTTCCGCCTCCAGCAGCTTGCTCATCTGCGCCTGACCGCTGTGATAGAGTTCAGCTATCTGCAGGATGCGTCTCGACGGGAAGTTCTGGGGACGGGTACGGAGGAAACGCCAGTCGGAGCGTTGCATAGGCTCTCCCAGACCGAACTTGTGTCTGAGGAACTCTAACTCCTGCTTGAGCGGGAGGTCTTGGCCTACGATGTCGGCTTCGACATCGTCGATGAGTCCCGCCATTCCGAGGAAGAGCGTCTGTATCTGGAAGAGGCTGTCACGATGCTTGCCTGCCGCTGAGAGCGGAATCCGCATGGCCCATCGCTCGAAGGCGTCACCGTTGAGACCGAAGCCGAAGCTGCGGCTCAGCGTCACAAACGTAGCGCGTTCCCAGTCGCCGCCCGTCCTCGCCGCCCTCGCCGCCAGCATCTCAGACCGCTCCTTCAGCCGTTCCACCAGCAAGGCATCCATCCACTGATGCACTTTCATTACAGGAATAGAGGGAATGATGCGGTGGCAGCGCGGATAGTCCTCCGTTTTGCAAAGTTCTTCGTAACGCATGCGGATGCCTTCCGGGATGTCAAGCCGCACCTGGGGCAACACCTTTCCGTCCTGCGTCCTGACCTCGCCGTCTATCTCTCCCACGACGTGCAGGATGACGCTGTTGTAGGCGGCATCGGTGTCGTGACCATGCCTGTACCAGTCCGACGAGCGCAAATGCACTTCCACATTGCCTGCCCAAAGTGTCCCACCCAACCGTATCTTGGCATTGAAAAAGTCAGGGCCTTGGTCGTGATTATGCAATCCCGAGTCGATGACTTCAAGCTCCTGCCCATCCTCCGCAGTAAGCGGTTTCAAGGGCAACATCTTGTGCTTCCAGACATAGTGCAGCAGGCTTTCCATCCTTATTTTGGCTCCGTTAACTTATTTTGTGAAACAAAAGTACACAAAATCGCCCGAAAAGCATTACTTTTGCACGAGAAATATCAGATAACGTATGAAAATAGCACTCATAGGGTACGGCAAGATGGGCCGTATGATAGAGGAAATCGCCCTTTCGCGAGGACATGAGATAGTCAGCGTCATAGACATCGACAATCAAGAGGAGTTCGACAGCCCCGCTTTTGCCAGCGCCGATGTCGCCATCGAGTTCACCACGCCCTGGACGGCCTACGACAATTACCTCAAGGCTTGGAAAGCCGGTGTCAAGGTCGTTAGCGGCAGTACGGGATGGATGAAGGAGCATGAGGCGGAAGTGCGCAAGGCTTGTGAGGCTGAAGGCAAGACACTCTTCTGGGCCAGCAACTTCAGTGTGGGTGTCGCCATCTTCAGTGCAGTCAACACCTATCTTGCAAAAATCATGAACCGCTTTGACCAGTACGATGTGAACCTGGTGGAAACGCACCACGTCCACAAGCTGGATGCCCCGTCAGGCACAGCCATTACGCTGGCGGAACAGATTGTAGAGAACCTCGACCGCAAGGTGCGCTGGGGCCTTCACGAGACAAAGCCTGAAGTGCTGCGTATCGACGACATCCGGCAGAAAGAGGTGCCCGGCATTCACACCATCACATACGACTCTCCGGAGGACATGATAGCCATCACCCACGATGCCCACAACCGCCGCGGCTTCGCGATGGGAGCCGTCCTCGCCGCCGAATACACCGCAAAGCATTCCGGCTTGCTCACAATGAAAGACTTGTTTAAATTCTAAACCATATGACCAAAAAGAAAACATACAAAGCAACGGCAAAGGATTGGATCAAGGCGATTATCGCCATTGCCCTCTACATCGCCTTCCTCTACTGGGTGGACGCCTGGTGGGGAGTCATCGTCATTCCCTTTATCTTCGACGCCTACGTCACGCGCCGCATTCCCTGGACATGGTGGAAGGATGCAGAAAACCCTGTCGTCCGCGTCGTGATGAGTTGGGTGGACGCCATTGTCTTTGCCCTTGTCGCAGTCTATTTCGTCAATATCTACTTCTTCCAAAACTATACCATTCCATCGAGTTCTCTCGAGAAAAGCCTGCTGGTGGGCGACTATCTGCTGGTGAGCAAGATGAGCTATGGCCCCCGCGTGCCGCAGACGCCCTTGCACATGCCCCTGTGCCAGCACACGCTACCCTTCGGCGGCAAGAGCTACATAGAATGGCCGCAGTGGGAGTACAAGCGCGTGACACCAAAGCCTGTCACACTCAACGACATCGTGGTATTCAACTATCCCGCAGGCGATACCATCGTCAGCAACCCAAAATACCAGACCGAATACTATGCCCTCTGCTATGGCATCGGCTCACAGCTCTATCAGCAGCAGACAGGTAGGGTGCCGCAGCCGGAGGACATGACAACCGCAGAGCAGCGCCAATACTACAGCACCGTCTATGAACTTGGACGGCAGTATGTCCGCCTCGCTCCGCAAGATTTCGGCGAAGTGGGTTGGCGGCCTGTTGACCGTCGCGAGAACTACGTGAAGCGTTGCATTGGCCTGCCCGGACAGACACTTGAGATTTGCGACGGCATCGTATATCTCGACGGCAAAGAGAACCCTGCGCCCAAGAACGTGCAGTTCAATTACCATGTGGAAATGAACTCGAGCTACTTGCCTGAAGCCCTCGTCTATGAACTCGGCTTGAGCATGAAGGACGTTCAGGACATGTATCAGACGGGCTGTATCCCCCTGACACGGCAGGCAAAGGAAGCTCTGGAACAGCACACGGAATACGTCGCAAGCGTAACGCCCATCGTCAACAACGACACAGAGAGCCTCTATCCGCAGAATGCCTATACGGGCTGGACATGCGACAACTATGGCCCTATCTGGATACCGAAAAAAGGCGGAAGCATAGGGCTTACTCCAGAGAACATTGCCATCTACGAGCGTCCTATCCGTGTCTATGAAGGCAACGACCTGAAGATAACAAGCGAAGGCGACATCATCATCAACGGACAGAAGGCAACAGAATACACCTTCAAGATGGACTACTACTGGATGCAGGGCGACAACCGCCATTGCTCTGCCGACTCGCGCTACTGGGGCTTCGTGCCAGAAGACCATATCGTGGGCAAACCCATCTTCATCTGGCTCAGCACTGACGTTGACCGTCCTTGGCTGAGCGGACACCACATCCGGTGGAACCGCCTCTTCTCGCTCGTCGATAACATAAAATAAATGGCAGCCACTATCCTGCCTTGTTGTTACCTCGCACCTGTCTCGCACTATAGCGCCTACTATCGTGCCGACGAGGTGCGCCTTGAGGTCTGCGACCACTTCACGAAACAAACGCTTCGTAACCGCTGTTACATAGACAGCCCTAATGGGGCACTCGCCCTCACCATTCCTGTCGTCAAGACAGAGGGCAAGACGCTGATGCGCGACATCCGCATCAGCGACCACGGCAACTGGCGGCACCAGCATTGGACAGCCCTCGAAAGCAGCTACAACCAATCGCCCTTCTTTGAATACTATGCCGACGACTTCGCCCCTTTCTATGAGAAGAAGTGGACGTTCCTTGCTGACTTCAACGAGGAACTAATGGCTTGGGTTGCCTCTTTGCTTGACATCCAGAAACCTGTAAGAAGGACAGCAACGTACAGCCCCCTCCCCAATACCCCCTCTAACTCCCTCCCCTTAAAGGAGGGTTGGGGAGAGTTTGGAGGTTGGGGAAGGTCTGTTTATTACCAGGTCTTTGCCTCGCGGCACGGCTTCCTGCCTGACCTCAGCATTGTGGATTTGCTCTTTAACGAAGGACCGGAGGGCGTGCTATGGCTGTAACGTTACATCCCCTCCCCTCTTGTGTTCAGGCAGTTCAGCCGCCAGAAATGTTCACCTACCCCTTCTGCTACGAACCTCATTCGCTTTGCATCGCCGCAGCAAACGAGGTTCACAGTTACCTTGACCAACATCCCGAATGGCACGATGAACTGCAACGCGGCAAGATGTTTGGGGTGCTGATAGTGGAGGGGGCTTTCCTCGCCGCCTTCTCCGGCACGCTCGACGGCAAGACGCAGCACCCATACTTCGTGCCGCCTGTCTTCGACCTCATGGCTCCCGGCTGCTACTTTCAAGAGGAAGAAGCTGCAATCAGCGCCATCAACCGAAGGATAGCGGCATTGCAGGCTTCCCTCCGCCCAAGTCCGCTCCGCAAGGAGATGGAAGAGGAGCTTGCTTCTTATAAGGAACAAATGCGGCAACATAAAGCCGAGCGGGATTTCCTGCGACAAAACTCCTCCTTGGAGGAGGATGCAAAGGGGCAGCTCATTCGCCAGAGTCAGCACGAGAAAGCAGAGTATCGTCGTCTGAAACAGGCTTGGGAACAACGCATCTTTGTCGCCGAAAAACCTCTTCGGGAATGCCAGCAACTGATAGAGCAGCTTCAAAAGGAACGACACGAGCGCAGTATTGCCCTGCAGCAATGGCTATTCCGCCAGTTCGTCTTCCTCAATGCCTTGGGCGAGGAGAAAGCTTTGCCCGAACTCTTTGCCCCTGCCACGCCTCCTTCCGGTGCTGGCGAGTGTTGTGCGCCGAAGCTCCTACAAGCGGCTTATAGGGAAGGCTTGCAACCCCTCTGTATGGCAGAGTTCTGGGTAGGCAACTCGCCTGCCAACGAAATTAGACACGACGGGCACTTCTATCCTGCCTGCAACAGCAAATGCCGTCCTATCCTCCGCCACATGCTCAAGGGGCTTAACGTCGAACCCAACCCCTTGCTTCATGCCCCTTGCCCCCAGCCCCTTGCTCCACACATTATATATAATAATGAGGATATGGCTGTCGTCAGCAAGCCCGCAGGACTGCTTTCCGTGCCCGGCAAGGACGACCAGCCCAGCGTACAGGAAGCTACGAGGCAGATGTTTCCGCAGGCCACAGGGCCGCTCATCGTGCACCGCCTCGACATGGACACCAGCGGATTGATGCTCATTGCATTGACCGAAGAGAAATACCACGAGTTGCAGCGACTCTTTCTCGAAAGGCGCATCCACAAAGTATATCATGCCTTGCTGGAGCATGAGATGCCTGTCGGACAAGAAGGTGACATCAGCCTGCCCTTGCGCCCCGACTTCGACGACCGTCCTCGCCAGATGGTTGACAAGAAGCACGGAAAGGCTGCGCAGACACATTACCGCGTGCTTGAGAACAGAGACGGCCATGCCTTGCTGGAGTTGCGACCAATAACAGGCCGCACCCATCAACTTCGCGTCCACTGCGCCCATCCCCTTGGCCTTAACAATCCCATTGTCGGCGACCGCCTCTATGGGAAGCCTGCCGAAAGGCTCATGCTCCACGCTTACAGCATCACAATAGAGACAAAGCCCCCCTCCATCTCCCCCAAGGGGGAGGGCCAAAACCAGGAAATCTCTCCTCGGGGAGATTTAGAGGGGGCCAAATTTGAAGACTATGAAGATATCCCTTGACGTCCACACCCACACCATTATGAGCGGCCATGCCTACAGCACTTTGCAGGAGATGGTGACGGCTGCCCAACAGAAGAAGCTCGACATCCTCGGCATAACGGAACATGCCCCAGGCATTCCTGGCACGTGCAATCCTATCTATTTCCGCAACCTTCATGTTGTGCCGAGACAGATGGGGAACCTGCGTCTCTTGCTTGGCGCAGAACTGAACATCCTCGACACCAAAGGCACGCTCGACCTCGATGAATTCTATTACAAACAGCTTGACCTTCGCATCGCTGGCATACATCTCCTCTGCTGGGAAGGCGGCACCATCGAGGAGAACACCGACGGCATGATAGCTGCCATACGCAATCCCTGGACACAAATCATCTCCCATCCTGGCGACGGCACCGCCGACCTCCTTTTTGAACCGATTGTGTTGGCAGCCAAAGAAACAAAGACCTTGCTCGAAATCAACAACAGCAGCCTCAACCCACAACGCAAAAAAGACGCAGCCCTCAAGAACAACCTTGAGATACTGCGCCTTTGCAAGCAATATGAAGTGCCTGTCATCCTCGGCAGCGATGCCCACATCAGCTACGATATTGCCAATTACGGCTTCATCTGGCCGCTCCTACAGGAGACAGACTTCCCCGACAACCTCATTATGAACTATGATGCCGACCGCTTCCTAAAACACATCCAAGCGTAGGCAAGAATCTTGCTCTGCTTTATTTAAGCCAACGCCCGATGTTGCGCTTGAGGCCGTCGTACTTGGCACGCTTGACGGCAGAGCCTTTGAAGAGACTTCGGTATTGCTCTTCTGTGAGTTCGCGCCAGTCGTTGGGTGTCATCTGCAAGAGTGCTTCAGAGGGCTGGAAGGCAGGCTCGGCGGTAGGCTTGGACTCGGCAAATTGCGGTGTGGCCCGCAGGCAGCGGTCGCAGCCATAGAAGGTGGCGCCGAGGCGGAGGCTGTCGGGCAGCGGCCCGCGATGCTCGATGGTCAAGTAGCTGATGCAGCGGCGGGCGTCGAGGCCGTCGGGGGTGAGGGCTGGGCAGACAGCCCCCCTCCCGCTCTCCTTTTTGGGGAGGGGGCTATCGTACCGGTCGGACTCTTGTGTAAGGAAAAGTTCGCCGAGGAAGACTGTCGGCCCGTAACCTGGTATGCTGATGAAACCGCCTTCCTGCGTGATGATGCCAATGCCGCTACGCCAAGCCCAGTAACGCTCCATGACGGGTGCGGTATCGACAAAGCAGCGGCCTTCGAGTCCGCAGTCCTCCATGAGTTGCCGCATACGCTGTCGCATCACGTCGTGATAGTCCTTCCCTTGTGCATAGAGACTAATGGCAGGCTGTCGGCTCTGGGGCATAAAGTTCATGGCAAGGCTGACGATGGTGCGTACGCCCGGCACAAGCAGGTCGGGCTGCAGGCGCATCTCCACATTGCGGCGCATGTAGTCCATGTCGGCACAATAGTCCAGGTCGAGCCAGCGGCGGAAGTGGGCGGCAAAGCCGTCCTCCACAGGTTCTGCTTTGGCAAAGCCACATGCGACAAAGCCCAAGCGCGAGGCCTGGGCTTTTATGTCTTTGCTATTCAATAACGCCGAACTCATATCCTTCTTGCTTCAGCCAGGCGAGTATCTCCGGCAGTGCGTGTTTGAGCTTGTCGATGCTCTTGAGGGAGTCGTGGAGCGTGACGATGCTGCCGTTGCGGGTGTAGCGCTTGACGTTGTTGACAACATCGTCGGCTGTAAGGAGTCGGCTGTAGTCGCGCGTCACGACATCCCACATCACCACCTTGATGCCGACATACCGCAGCACTCGGTACTGCACCATGCCAATCCATCCGTGTGGTGGCCGGAAGAGATTGGTGTGGAGGATGTCGTTGGCTTTCTTGATGTTGGCGAGGTAGGTCCAAGGTCTGTGCCGCGCTCCAGAGATGTGGTTGTAGGTGTGGTTGCCTATGCCGTGTCCTCGCTGCCGCACCTCCTCTACAAGATGAGGGTACTTTGCAGCATTGTCGCCCACCATGAAGAATGTGGCTTTGGCTCCGAAGCGGTCCAGTGTGTCGAGGATAAAAGGCGTTGCCTCGGGGATTGGTCCGTCGTCGAAAGTCAGGAAGACAACCCTCCTGTCCGGTTCTATCCGCCACAGGGCGTGGGGATAGAACCAACGGAAGATTTTAGGTGGTTGCTCGATGAACACGACTTATTCTTCTTCCTCTTCGTATTCTTCATCCAAGCCGGCTTCGCCATAAAGACGGGCCTGGAGAAGCTTGTTGTAGATGTCGAGTCGTTTGGTGAGTTCCGTCACCTTGTCGCTGCCGGCACTCTCCATGACGCTCAGTGCGCTGTGCATCTGATAGAGGTAGTACATGCAGTCCCTTTCGCTGAGCAGGAGCATCTTTGCCGGCAAGCTCATGTACCATTCGAGATACTCGGCAGCCTGAGTAGCCACAGGATAGGCAATATCGCCAGCCTCCTTCTTCTTGCCAACAGCGTTCCATGCCCGAGCCAACTCAAGCGAGCCGCTGGCATAGCTGTGGGGAACGGTGGTTGGCGGTATGGCTTGTTCTGCCTTTTCCACAACACGGGCGGCCTTGTCGAGTTTGCCTTCCCTGACAAGCTGAGAAGCCAGTTGCGCAAAGATGCGACGATGGGTGCTGCACATGCGCATCACGGTCTCGTCGAGATAGATACCCGGCTTGTCAATGCCGCCAAAGGTAAAGCGTGTCATCAGGTTCTCGTACATCTTCTCCGTGTCGATGGTCTTGCCACTCTTCGTCGTGTTGAAGGGCGTGATACGGTAGGCAAGGCCTTCCTGGACGAAGTAGTCGTTGATGTGGCCATAGCTGTCCTTGCTGACGGTCATGGCAACGTAGAGCGGACGTTCCCAATTGCATTGGGCAATCATCTCGTACATCATCATCTCGCTCTTATAGACGGCACGCTTGCCTTTGAGCGAAATAAACATCTTGTCGGGGATGCTGTCGGCCGCCATCATCATGCCACTGCGACGAACAGCTTCCTTGTCAATGGTGAGGACAATGCTGTCGGTGGGGATGAAGCGCAGGTCTGGATTGTCGTTGAGCACCCAGTTGTCGATGATGCTGTTGAGTTCGTATGGATCATCGCCAAGAATGTCGTGAAGCGTCTCGGGGTCGTCTTTATAGGACTCTATGATTCGCTCCAAAGTGCCTGGGCGAATGGTGACACCTTCGCGGGTGCCTGCCACGTATTGCAGACGGCTCCAATGGATGGGCACAGCCGGCGAGTCGTAAGCAGGCCGCTTCATCTGGTCGATGTACCAGTCGGTCTGCAGATAGGAGAGGTTGCAGACGCGGGCATCGGTGCGGAAGCCTTCCGTCTCCTGTGCATACCAGAGGGGGAAGGTGTCGTTGTCGCCATTGGTGTAGATGATGGGGAAGCCTGTCTTGTCGAGCGATTCGAGGTAGTTGCGTCCGAAGTCGCGGCAGGTGTAGCGTCCGCTGCGGTCGTGGTCGTCCCACGTCTGCCCTGCCATCTGTATGGGCACAAGGATGCAGAGGCAGCTAAGGGCTGCGCACACCGTCTCGTTCTTGAGAAGCTTCTGCAGGTAATAGGCAATGCCTGCAACGCCAAGCCCAACCCAGATGGCGTAGGCATAGAAGGAGCCGGCGTAGGCATAGTCGCGCTCACGGGGCTGCATTGGTGTCTGGTTGAGGTAAAGCACGATGGCGAGACCTGTCATAAAGAAGAGGAAGAAGACGATGCCAAACTGCTTCTCGCCCTCGCCTTGGTTCTTCTCGTCGTTCTTGAAAAGCTGCCAAAGAATACCCATGAGGCCGAGCAGGAGAGGCAGGCAGTAGAAGACATTGCGGCCCTTGTTCTCGCGCAGTTCGCTGGGCAGTTTGCTTTGGTCGCCAAGGCGCATATTGTCAAGGAACGGAATGCCGGTAATCCAGTTGCCGTGCTCCCATTCGCCGTTGCCTTGCTGGTCGTTCTGGCGGCCTGCAAAGTTCCACATGAAGTAACGCCAGTACATGAAGTTGACCTGATAGCTGAGGAAGAAGCGGAGGTTCTCAAGCTGGGTGGGTGTCTTGACCTGCACCATATCACCACAGCGCTCGTAACTCTTGACGGTTCCCTTCACGCCGCCCATCCAACTTTCGTAGGCACTGGAGTGGGCCTCGCTGTACATGCGGGGGAAGAACATGTTCTGCTGATAGACATAGTCTGTCTTGTAGCGCTGTATCTCGTAGCGGTCGGGTTCGTCGGCCGTTTTCTTCTCCTTGCGCTGATAGACGGGAGCACCCTGTTCGCTGACAGGCACGCAGTAGTTGCCGTCGGGCTTGAGCAGGACCTGGCTCGTGTAGGCAGGACCGTAAAGCAAGGGGCGGTCTCCGTACTGCTCACGGCTCAGATAGGTGCCCAGCGTGAAGATGTCCTCCGGCGAGTTCTGGTCCATCGGTGTGTTGGCAGAGCTGCGGATGACGATGACGGCGTAAGAGCTGTAGCCAATCATTATCATCAGCATACAGAGCAACGAGGTGTTCATTAGTCGGGCAGAGACGATATTCTTGCCCTCGCGCTTCCATTGCAAGGCGATATAAAGCAACACCAATACCACTACGCCACAAACGACGCTCTTCCATCCGTAGCCGTAGAAGGGAATGCCCAACATGCCGACGCTCAACAGGTAGGAGAGGGACATGCGGATGCGGCTCTTTTGCTTTATGGTTTCCCAAATGCTCCAAAGCACAATGCTGACGAGCAGGGCAATATACACAATGACGCCTGTGTTGAAAGGCATGTCGAGGGAGTTGACAAAGAGGAGTTCGAACCATCCGCCCACCTTAACGATGCCCGGCACAATGCCATAGAGCACTGCCGCTATGAGCAGTCCGCTACCTGCTAACGAAAGCATCGCTCCCCTGGTCGTGGCATTCTTGACCTTCCGATAGTAGAAGATAAGCACAAGGGCAGGCAGGCAGAGCAGGTTCAGCAGGTGAACGCCAATGCTCAGACCGGTCAGGTAGGCAATGAGGATAAGCCAACGGTCGCTGCCCGGCTCGTCGGCATGGTCTTCCCACTTGAGCATGAGCCAGAACACGACTGCCGTGAAGAGGCTGCTATAGGCATAGACCTCACCTTCGACGGCACTGAACCAGAAGGTGTCGCTGAAGGTATAGACCAAGGCACCTGTCAACGCGCTTGCCTCCACCGTGATGAGTTGGGCAAGCGTCTGTACCCTACCCTTCTCCCCTACAAGCTTGCGTGCCAGGTGGCTGATGCTCCAGAAAAGGAACATGATGCAGGCGGCACTGAAGAGGGCACTCATCATGTTGACCATAAGCGCAACCTTTGTGGAATCGTTCACAAACTGCGTGAACAGGTTGGCAGTAAGCATGAAGAACGGTGCCCCAGGCGGGTGGCCGACTTCCAGCTTATAGGCTGTGGTAATGAACTCGGGGCAGTCCCAAAAGCTTGCCGTTGGCTCCACTGTGCTGCAATAGACATAGGCAGCAATGGCAAAGGTGAGCCACCCCATCAGATTGTCAATCAGTCTGAAATGTTTCATTTCGTTTCCTTATATATAAAAGATGTGTAAATTCCGTGCAAAGGTACGAAAAATAGTTTATAGTTCATAGTTCGCTGTTCACAAATTGTGTTTTTCTTAACGCTTCATGCCAAGAGATTTCATTTTTTTTGTAAAAAGTTTGCAGGAGTCGTTGGATTGTCGTACCTTTGCAGCGCAAAAACGGAACAAGCATCGTTTTTGGGCGCTTAGCTCAGCTGGTTCAGAGCGTCTGCCTTACAAGCAGAGGGTCGGGGGTTCGAATCCCTCAGCGCCCACAAAAGAAGCGAGGTCGAAAGACTTCGCTTCTTTGTTGTTTTCAACGCCGCGTGGAGGGTTTACAAACGCCGCGTGGAGAGATGGCAAACGCCACGTGGAGAGTTGGCCAACGCCGCGTGGAGAGTTTTACATGCCTCTACAGAGTGTTTACAACTCCCCAAGTTCGCGGCTTATTTCCTGCAACTCGGAACGTATGGATTGCAGGCGGTCGATAATCTGAGAGGTATCGCTGGCAGCCTTGCGATTCTTGTTCAGGACGGACTTTGCCGCTGCGATTTTCATGCCACGCACCTTGAGCAGGTTATACACGATGCGAACCTCCTCAATGTCCTCCTTTGTATATTGACGCACACCACGACCGCTCTTGCGGGGCTTGATGTTGGGGAACTCCTTCTCCCAATAACGCAAAAGCGACTCTGCCACACCAAATTGCTCTGCAACTTCGGCAATACCATAGTATTTCTTAAGCTCTTTGTTCGGATTGTAGGCCATGACAAATGGATTAGGGATTAAGGATTAGAGATTAGGGATTGAATGTATTTTTGTGCAAAAGTACAAATAAAATAGGAATGAAGAAAGAAGAATTAAGAATAATTTCGTACATTTGCACACATTTTAGCCAACAACATTAAATAGTAAATCGTAAATCGTCAAATTGTACATGATATGATGACAGCAAATGAGATACGCAGTTCGTTCCTGAAATACTTCGAGTCTAAGGGACATAAGATTGTGCCTTCTGCACCTATGGTGGTGAAGGACGATCCGACACTGATGTTCACCAATGCAGGCATGAACCAGTGGAAGGACATCATTCTGGGCACCCGCGATCCGGAGCCGCGCCGCCGCGCCGACAGCCAGAAGTGCCTGCGCGTCAGTGGAAAGCACAACGACCTGGAGGAAGTGGGGCACGACACCTACCACCACACCATGTTCGAGATGCTGGGCAACTGGAGTTTCGGCGACTACTTCAAGGAAGGTGCCATCGACATGGCTTGGGAATATCTGGTAGATGTGTTGAAGCTTAACCCCAAGGACCTTTATGTCACTGTGTTCGAAGGAAGTCCAGAAGAAGGCCTTGTCCGCGATGACGAAGCAGCCAGCTATTGGCTGAAGCACGTCCCCGCCGACCATATCATCAACGGCAACAAGCACGACAACTTCTGGGAAATGGGCGACACCGGCCCCTGCGGACCTTGCTCGGAAATCCATCTTGACAGCCGCACGCCTGAAGAAAAGGCAAAAGTGCCTGGGCGCGAGCTTGTCAACAAAGACGATCCGCAGGTCATCGAGATTTGGAACATTGTCTTCATGCAGTACGAGCGCAAGGCCGACGGTCATCTGGAACCGCTTGGCATGAATGTCATCGACACGGGCATGGGCTTCGAGCGCCTCGTCCGCGCCATTCAAGGCAAGCACTCCAACTACGACACCGACGTCTTCCAGCCCATCATCAAAGCCATCGGCGACATGAGCAGCTATCGCTATGGGGAGAAGGAGGAGACGGACGTCGCCATGCGCGTGGTGGCCGACCACCTGCGCACCATTGCATTCTCCATCGCCGACGGTCAGTTGCCAGGCAACGCAAAGGCGGGATACGTCATCCGCCGCATTCTTCGCCGTGCCGTCCGCTACGCATATACGTTCCTCGGACAAAAGGATGCCTTCATGTACCGCCTGCTGCCTGTCCTCATCCGCGAGATGGGAGCCACCTATCCCGAACTGGAAGGCCAACGTGAACTCATTACAAAAGTGATGAAGGAAGAGGAAGAGAGTTTCCTGCGGACGCTCGAAACCGGCATCAAGCTATTGGATGGCATAATGAAGGAGGCTAAGGCAGCCGGTCAGACAGAAATCGCCGGCGAGAAAGCCTTTACACTCTTCGACACCTACGGCTTCCCTCTCGACCTCACAGAGCTAATCTGCCGCGAGAACGGCCTAACGGTCGATGAAGCAGGCTTCAATGTCGAGATGCAGAAGCAGAAGGAGCGTGCCCGCAATGCCGCACAGGTGGAGGCTGGCGACTGGATTATTGTCAGCGACCAGATGGAGCAGCAGTTCGTAGGCTACGACTTCACCGAATACACTTGCCACATCGTGAAGTATCGCGAAGTCAAGCAGAAGAAGGGTGTCGTCTATGAAGCGATTCTCGACCAAACGCCCTTCTATGGAGAGATGGGCGGCGAGGTCGGCGACCGCGGCGTTCTCGTGAACGAGGCCGAGACCATCAAGGTGCTCGACACGAAGAAGGAGAACGGTGTGAGCATCCATATCCTTGACCGCATCCCCGACAACCCAGAGGCTGAGTTCATGGCTTGCGTCGATGTGGAGCGTCGTCGAGCCATCGAAGCCAACCACTCTTGTACCCACCTCCTTGACCAAGCTCTGAAGGAAGTGCTCGGCGACCATGTGGAGCAGAAAGGCTCGCTCGTGACACCCGACTATCTGCGCTTCGACTTCTCCCACTTCGAGAAGGTGTCTGCCGAACAGATTCGCGAGGTGGAACATCTTGTAAACGAGCGTATTCGTCAGAACCTGCCCCTCCAGGAGTATCGCGACACCCCTATTGAGGAAGCCAAGAAGCTGGGTGCCATAGCCCTCTTCGGAGAGAAGTACGGCGACAAGGTGCGCGTCATACAGTTCGGCACAAGCGTAGAGTTCTGCGGCGGCTGTCACGCAAAGAGCACAGGCTGCATAGGCATGGTTCGCATCATGTCCGAAAGCAGCGTGGCTGCAGGTGTGCGTCGCATAGAAGCCATCACAGGCAAGGCTGTCGAGGAACAGATGGACAAGCTGCAAGACATGATAACAGGCCTCCGCAGCCTCTTCAACAACGCCCCCGACCTGGTAGGCACCATCCAGAAGGCCATCAGCGACAACGCCGAACTCCGTAAGCAGGTGGAAGACGTCATGCATGAGAGGGCTGCCGAACTCAAGAAGGAGATGCTCGCAGAGCAGAAGGTAAAGAACGGCATAACGGTCTTAAAGGCCATCACGCCCTTGGGTGCCGAGTTTGTGAAGGACATCGCATTCCAGCTCCGTGCAGAGGTGGAGAACAGCCTCATCGTGATTGGTTCCGTGGCAGGCGGCAAGCCTCTTCTCACGGCAGCGGCTTCAGACAGTGCCGTCGCAGCAGGCATAAATATCGGCAAGAACATCCACGAGGCTGCACAGCTTATGCAGGGCGGCGGAGGCGGCCAGCCTCACTTCGCCACAGCAGGCGGCAAGAACCTCGACGGACTACATGCTGCTGTAGAAAAGCTTATTGAACTGCTCACAGCATAATAAAGTAGAGAAAAAAGAACAAGGCTTCGAAGAAAACTTCGAAGCCTTGTTTCTTAAATATCGTCGAGCATGATGAATGGTGCCCAGAAGTGTGGCTCCGGGTACTCTTCGCGCACAGCCTTCTGTGCCTCCAAGAAAGCATCGTGCCGCGAAAGCCCTCTGAACAAAGCCTCATAGAAAGATGTCATCATCTTTTGCGTGGCGGCATCGTTGACACTCCAGAGACTCATCACCAATGTATGTGCCCCTGCCTTCTTAAAGCCTCGCTGCACACCGAACACACCATCCTCACGCAACACTCCCATGCCTGTTTGACAAGCGGAAAGGACGGTGAGTTGAAGGTCATGAAGGTTGAGCTGGGCTATCTCCTGAGCCGTAAGAATGCCGTCTTCGATGTCAGAAGGGAAGTCCGACGGCGCTTGCAGCTTGTTATTACAGCCAGAAAAGAGCAGTCCGGAATAACTAAGAGGGTCCGTGGACCTTATGGAAGATGCTGAGGGGCTAAGCCAATCAAGTTCCGGGTTGTCCCGTTCCATAACAGAATATGAGAAGCCGTGGGCTGCAATGTGCAGAAATGAGATGTTGCGGCCACTAAGTTGCTTGAAAGACTCTTCTGTTCCTTCAAATCCTTTGTAAGTATGGCATTTCTTTCCCGCTTCATAAAATAGGAGTTCTATGTCATCGACTTCTTTCTTTGTGGCAGGCAAATTCCTGACTGAAGTGCCGCGTTCTGCCATAGCATATATGGCAACGGAATCTTCCATCTCCTGTTCGATGGAAAGTGCCAAGACATAGTCTTCATCGTCCTCCACCTCGTTATTCTTCATATCGTGGTATTCACGCATCTGGGCAACGGTCATGTTTTCATACTCCAGTCCGCCATAGATAACCGCCTCTCCGTCGCCAAGCGTTTGGGATGTACCGCTGCGCTGCGCCAGAAGCTTGGTAGAGGAAAGCCTGTAAACGTTCAAAGTATCGGAAATGCGGATGCCGCTGACAGAATCGCATGGCATATACTCAATGCCCCATTGATGGAATATGCCGGAGGGGGCAAAATAAATGTCGGTGGCACCATCCAGATTCTTGAGCAGTTCGCCCCAGACAAGTTGGCCCAGCCTGCCGTCATTGTAGATTTTGTTTTGATAACCCTTGTCGGTGAGCAACAAACTGAGAGGTGTGCCTATAGGATAACCAAGTCCCTCCACATCGCTGCGAAAAAACAACTGGCATGCGTGCGGCGCATCCCAGCCGGGACGCAAGATGAGCGCGAGATAGACGTGGTCTGGCTTGTCGTTAAGCGTTACATCTGATTCAACAAACTCTACAGCGGCTTCATGCGGTTGCAAGGCTCGGCGAACAGAGTCAGAATTCAACTTGAGATTCTGTGTAAAGTCGCCAAACTCCTTACACTTGCGAACAATGTCGTACTCCAAACGCTTTATCCGGTCCTGCAGTTGTTTGATGCCCCCACCTTCTTTGCCGGCTTGAGAATCGTAGTGTTTCTGCAGTTCGGCACATTTCATTTGCCACTCGTTGTACTGGCTGAGGAGTTCCTCGTTGCCAGACTTCAAAAGGATGCGCAGGAATTCACTCTCGCTGTTGAGCAGAATACCCTTTGTGAACAACTGCGCATTGTAGATGTCAGTCAACAAGCTTGCCGGTGCTATCTCTGGTATAGAGGCAAAGAGAGGTGCCGTCTGGTAAAGATAGTTCTTTTGCTGCCAATAGTATTCACGCTGTACGGTGGATTGGAAAGAGAAATTGTTGCGCACCAACTCTGTCTGCAACTCAATGGCATCGTGATAATAATGTGCCACGCTATCCATCTGTCCAAGCTTATGATAGTAAATGGCAAGATTGAAGAGCAATACAACATTGTTGCCATGCTTGGGGCCAAGGATTTTCGTCTGCAGGTTGAGTGCCTCGCGTGTGAGGTTCACGGCCGTCTCGTAACCTTTGAGATTGTCTTGAACATAGGCACGGGTGCCGAGAGTGCTGGCAAATGTCGTAGAATTTGACATGTTAGATTTGCGAAGCAATGCAAGCGCCTGGCCGCACACTTCGTCGGCTTGCTCATACTGTCTCTTCTTGCAAAGCATCTTCGCCTTTTGATGCAGTGCATTTGCCTCCTCTTCAAAGAAATAACTCTCGTGGCTCTTTTTCAAAGTGAGTTCGTTGTACTCTTCCGCACGCTGTAGCTCATCAAGCTTCAGATAATAGTTACTCAAGGCATAAAGCATCTGAACTTGCCCTTGTGATTCGCCAAGCGCTTCAAACCGTCGCAACGCACGTTCTCCCCATACCACAGCCTCTTTGTAGATGCCTATTCCGGCTTTGCCTTTTGCCAGTTCCTCCAACTTCCTGGCGAAGACAAAAGTCGTTGTGTCGGAGGCAGTGTTTATCTGGTTCTCCAATTCCTGCTGGTAATTCTGCACCAAATCCACCTTCCCAAGCCACACATTGCAGGCATTTATCTGACGTTTGCAAGCCTCATAAACCTTTCCGCCCACGCCGTCATAATTTAGGAGAATTGGCTCTGCCTGTGTATAATATAAGAGTGCCCTTTCGAATATCTGCAGGTTGAAATTGCAATCACCGGCATTCTTGAGCAGACAGGCATAGTTGCGACTGCTGGTCTTTCCTTCTTCCTCGTAAATGGCAAACGCTTTATTGGCATGTGTCAGAGCACTCGTATAGTTTCTTGCCAATGCTTCGTATTCAGAAACCAAATACAGGAAATCGGCATAAGGAACAGGGTGCTTCTTTTCACCCTCCTTGGCCATCCTCTGTAATAATTTGTCTGCCTTGCGAGTCTCGCCAGACTCAATGTACTCATGCACCTTCCATGCTGCAGCAGAAAAGTAACATCTCGTACCCTTTTCCGCTTTTCTTAACGCCTCCTTGTAGCATTTTGCCTTCTCCTCCGCATCTCCTGGTGCCCCACGAAGATTACAATAGTGCGCCTTCTGGCATAGTGCTGCGGCACAATTTGAGTGATTCTTCGCGTTCCGATAGGCATCGGCTGCTTCCTGCATATCTGCTATAGCCTGATTCCTGTTTCTCAGCTTGAAGTAGTATTCTCCGCGTTCAAAGAAAGCATCTCCAATGTGTTCTAAGCTGGGATGCTTGACACGCTTGTCAAGCAGCGCATTGATAACTTCGTCCATTATCTTCTGCGCCTTAGAATAGTTACCTTCGGCTGCGGCCTCTTTTGCCTTGACATGTTTGACCTCGGCATAATGCATGTCATAACGAGAGTTTTCACTGGTACAGGCAGAAAGATAATCGTCGGCTAAGGCAGAAGCTTCTTGCTGCCGTCCTTCCTTTATGGCCTTGGTGAACTTATTCCAGATTTTGTCCCTTTCGTACTGCTGTCTCTGCACCTGTGCGGAGAGAAGCAGACAGAAAAGTACAAGAGACAAAAAAGACAGGTGGCGCTTCATCTCTTATTCTTCACAAGCTTTGATGGAGTCTATATTGACATGTATTTCCCTGTCGATGGTGGCTTGACCGTCAGGTAAATTGTCGCTTGAGGTGACAAGCTTGATAATGCCCTTAAAGGCTTTTTCGGGTACATTTTTCTTACGGCTGTTGTTCAGCAATTCTGCCAAGGAGAAGGTGCCAGCCTGCAAAATGGTGTACTGGCGCATCCTGGCCTCGCTGTAAACAACCAGTCGGCCTTTCTCTGGGATAGTGAGCATGGCGCAGAGTGGCAACTCGTCACCAGGAGTGACAGCCAGTTTCTTTTTACCTTGATAAAGGATGACAGACTTGCTGACTTCACCTACGAGGAATTTCTCTTTTGGCGGATTCTGACCAAACATGTTGGCTGCGCATGCGAACAGCAGAACTAAAATAGAACTTTTAAGATTTGTGAGTTTCATATTGAAAAGCTTTTTAATCAATATATATATAATATGTCAAAAGGATGGTTGTTATTGTTTGAAAAGTCCTTTTGTGTGCTTGATAAAGATTCGGACGAGGTCGCCGGACGTGGTGGTAAGGGCCATTACCGACAGCGTAGGCGTAAGGTCGAAGTTGAAGTGCCACTTGACAAAGAGCCAGAAGGCAATGATGATATATATTGTCATAAAGGCAAAGACCACGAGCGAGGTGACGAGCGTGGTACGCAACAGGTCGCTTACCAATCCGTCTTTCCTCGCGAGGACCATTTCCTTGTAACTCATAATGCAGCAGACGGCTATATAAGCAAGCAAGAATGTCAACACCCAGAAAGGCCTTCCCGTACAATCGTTTTGCTGCCTCGTCTCAAGCATCGTCTTCATTGCATAGCACAACACATTTATGCCATGCATCTGTCCTAACGGCGTGTACAACACATCAACGCTTTCATAGGCACCTCCGAACATGACGATGTGTCCGGTAATGTATTGGGCATAGTGTTGTATGGAATCATATGGTATGGTACGGAAGACTGTAGGCTCATAATTGATTGGTTGTTTGGGGTGGTTTTGATAGTCGAATGGCTCGCCCTGAACCACTTCCATCATACGTGCGATGACAGAGGGGTACTTCTTGCCACGCATTTCGAGACAGAGGGGTATGTCGCGTATCATGCTGCGGTCAACATTGACAAAGCCTTCCTTCACTCCCAAATCTGACGCGAAGAAAGAGTGTACATCTCGTGTAAACTCTTTCTTTTCGCGATCAGGATCCATCATCTTGAATGAGAATACGGCATTGGAGAGTGTCGCAACCACGTTGAAGAGATGAGCGTCTCCAACGGGTTCCTTCGGGTACTCGAAGACGACATCTATATCTATCGCTGCGGGTTCAAGCGCATCAATCTCCTCAAGTACTGTGGCTATGGCGTCACGGTCGTGCAGTCGGGTTATGTCCACAATGACGATGGTGCCGCAGGTGTCTGCAGGTGTTGCCTGCATCATGTCGTAGAAGATGTCTGTGGTGGAAAAGCCCTTCATTGCCTGCGCCACAGGATTGAAGACATCAAAGTGGAGAGCTATGGCACGAAAGAAGGCAAGCAACGCGAATGCCAATAGCGTAGCAGCCACCCGCCTCGGGCAGAAGGTGGTTTTCAATACCGTGAAAAAGATATTCTTGACTCGTTGCATAGATAACTATTACTCCTCACCTTCGGCAATCATGATGGTGACACGGTTCTGGTCGTTGTTGTTCGGATAGGGCTGTATTGTGTCGCCCTTCGAGTCTGTTGTGATGCGGCTTGGCTCGATGCCAAACTTCTTCGTCAGGAGTTTCGTGACAGACTCGGCACGCTCTCTTGCAAATCGTGCATTGTTTTCAGAAGTGCCTGTGCCCTTGTCTGCATATCCCGTCACAACGACTTTGGCTGAAGGATGTGCCTTGAGCCAGTCTGCCATCTCCTTAACCTTTGGCATTTCCACGGAAGAAACTTCTGTCTGGCGAATCGTGAAGAACACATCGCGGCGGTTGTTGATCTTTGTCAAGACAGCAGGAGGAGTTGGCTCTGGTTCTTGGATTGCAGGGAGGACTTCATTGTTCTTGGTAATTCCCACGTTAGTGTTGGCAATCGATGCGTCTGTGGTCATGTCGGAGATGTCGGAACCGCCGGAAGTGTCAGAATCCTTGTGGGAGCCTTTGACCTTGTGGGGCAGGCCGAACTTGTATGTCAAACCTACTTGGGCCGTAAGCTGCCAGTCATCGCCGCCGTTGTATTGGCTATTATAATGATCGCTGAGGCTGTTGGCATCCACTTCGAGATTAACGCTCCAGTTGCGGGCGACCTTCACATCAAACATGGCACCGACACGGAAGTTGTGGCTCAAACGACTTCTGCAGTCGCGTGTTGAGACGAACTGATTCAAGGCTGGCACCTCCTCGTTGTCCCATGCATAATTGATACCTACACCGCCGATAAGGAACACGTTTATCGGATTGTATTTCCTTTTTGACAGGAGATTGACCATGTTTATCATAAGGTCAAGGTCTGAGGTCGCATACTTGTACTTGTATTTGACACCTGCGCCGTTGCTGCATATGGCATTTTTATTCCAAATGCCATTAACATGCAACCTTGCGCCTACTACGGGTGTGAACTGCACACCTACATAAACGCTTCCGGTAGGCGTGCCCAGCTTCCACATGTTGTAATCTGTGAGAGTGGTCTGGCCACCTCCCTGTAAGCCGATAAAGGCATAAGGATAGGGAACATAGTTTTCCGGTGCTTCCTCTGCACGCAAGGAGAAAGCTGTTGTGAGCAGCATTGCCGTCAGCACTGCCATCAGTCGTGTTTGAACACGTGTCATCATTGTTTTCATATTTATTTGTTTTTATGTTTTATTTATCGGTTTTTGTACATGTCGTCGTAGTACTTCTCGTAGTCGCCGCTGGTGATGTTGTCCATCCACGCTTCGTTGTCGAGATACCACTTGACGGTCTTTTCAATGCCTTCCTCGAACTGCAGCGAGGGTTCCCAGCCGAGTTCCTTCTGCAGCTTTGTGGAGTCGATGGCATAGCGGGCGTCGTGACCGAGGCGGTCGGTGACGTAAGTGATTAGGTCGAGGTCGGCTCCTTCGGGACGGCCAAGGATGCGGTCAACGGTCTTGATGACTGTCTTGATGATATCAATGTTCTTCCATTCGTTGAAGCCGCCTATGTTATAGGTCTCGGCAATGGTGCCGCGATGGAAGATGGTGTCGATGGCACGAGCGTGGTCCTCAACGTAGAGCCAGTCGCGCACGTTCTCGCCCTTTCCATAGACGGGGAGCGGTTTGCGATGGCGTATGTTGTTGATGAAGAGCGGTATCAGCTTTTCGGGGAACTGATAAGGCCCGTAGTTGTTCGAGCAGTTTGTGACGATGGTAGGCATTCCGTAGGTGTCGTGGTAGGCACGGACGAAGTGGTCGCTGGAAGCCTTGCTTGCAGAATAAGGACTATGGGGATTGTACTTCGTGGTTTCATAGAAGAAGTCCTTGCCGTATGCCAGGTGGTGCTCTGAACTGCTGGCTGTCGTGGTGAATGGCGGCTCGATGCCTTCGGGATTGGTCATTTCAAGTGCACCATACACTTCATCGGTCGAAATGTGATAGAAGCGTTTGCCCTCGTACTTCTCCGGCAGGCTTTCCCAATAGAGCTTGGCAGCCTGCAGAAGGGAGAGTGTGCCCATGACGTTGGTGCGGGCGAAAGTGAAGGGGTCCTTGATGCTGCGGTCCACATGGCTCTCTGCCGCCAGGTGGATGATGCCGTCTATCTTCTCGTCCTGCATCAGCTTGTAGAAGGCATCGAAGTCACAAATGTCCATCTTCACGAACTTATAGTTGGGCTTGTCCTCGATGTCCTTCAGGTTCGCGAGGTTGCCGGCATAGGTCAACTTGTCGAGGTTGATGATGTTGTACTCAGGGTATTTGTTGACGAAGAGCCGCACAACGTGGCTTCCGATAAAGCCGGCTCCGCCGGTAATGACTATGTTACGTCCCATTATTTACGATTTAACGATTTAGAAATTACTATTTATTTACGATTTGGTCATTTAGCAATTAGAGTCATGCCGTGAATGGCGTTTCAAATTCTTTGAGCAGAGCGTGTTTTGTGTCCTTCTCGCTGAGGATGGCTTTGTCTGTTGGGATGCGCCAGTCGATGCCAAGGCTCTCGTCGAGGATGCTGATGCCTGCGTCGGCTTCGGGATGATAGAACTCGTCGCACTTGTACTGGAAGACGGCCGTCTCGCTCAGCACGGCAAAGCCATGGGCAAAGCCTTTCGGGATGAAGAACTGCCGGTGATTGTCCTCTGTCAGCTCCACTGCGACGTGCTGTCCGTAGGTCGGCGAGCCTTTTCTAATATCAACGGCCACATCGAGCACTGCGCCTTTCACGCAGCGGACGAGCTTGCTCTGCGTGTAGGGCGGACGCTGGAAATGCAGGCCGCGCATCACGCCATACGATGACATGCTCTCGTTGTCCTGTACGAAATTGATAGGGCACACCTTCTCCTCGAACTCCCTCTGCGAGAAGGACTCGAAGAAGTAGCCACGGGCATCCTTGAACACCTTGGGTTCTATGATTACTAAGCCTTCTATGGCTGTCTTGATTACTTCCATATTTCTTTTCTTCTGTTATGGGGCAAGGGGCGAGGAGCAAGGGGCAAGAGGATTGTTTGGGCAGATTGTATTCTCTCGCTCCCTGCCTCTTGCTCCTTGCCCCTTTATATTTGCTATGCACTTCTCTAAAGAGTCAACCCAATAGGGCACTTCCACGCCAAAGGTTTCGCGGATGCTGCGCTTGTCAAGCACGGAATAGGCGGGACGCTTCACGGGGCTTGGATACTCGCTTGAGTAGCAGGGCTGAATGTCGCAATCCTTGTGCCCTGCGATGCGGGCAATCATCTGTGTGAAGTCGTACCAAGAGCAGACGCCTTCATTGGAGAAGTGGTAGATGCCTTGTACGGGCTTCTTGAGGATGACTTGGATGGCGCGTGCCAGGTCGAGGGCATACGTCGGCGTGCCGCACTGGTCGAACACGACCTTGAGTTGTGGCTTGGTGGCTGTGAGCTGGAGCATTGTCTTGCAGAAGTTCTTGCCGAACTCGCTGTAAAGCCATGCCGTGCGGATGATGATGAAGCCCCCCTCTGACTCCCCCGAGGGGGAGAAAACATTCTTGATGCGTTCCTCTCCCTGTTTCTTTGTCTCCCCATACACGCCTGTCGGTGTTCCCTTTTGGTCGGGACGGCAGGGGGTGTTGTACGGCTCTGCGCCAAAGACGTAATCGGTGGAGATTTGTACGAGCCAGCCGCCCACTTCCTTCATCGCCTTTGCCAGGTTCTCCGGCGCAGTGGCGTTAAGTTTCTCGACCAAAGCACGGTTCTCGGGAGCCTCGGCAGCATCGACGTTTGTCCAGGCGGCGCAGTTCACGATGGCCTGCACGTCATACGCCTTCACCATAGCCCGAACAGCCTCCAGGTCGGTGATGTCCAAATAGGTGGTTTCAACACCTTCCTGCTGGCTCACATCTGTGAAGACATAACTGTCTGACGAGCCTTTTGCGACGATGCGCATCTCGTTACCCAACTGCCCGTTTGCACCTGTTACAAGTATATTCATTCCGGCTAATACATTCTGTTCCGCGTACAAAGATAGTTAAAAATAATTAAACAATATGCCAAAAGCCTTTTTTTTTTGCTTTGTCTGCATAAGAATAGTAAAAACAAAACTCAAAGGCAGCAAAAAAGACATAGAGCAAAAAACGGGCAAAGCAGACAAAATCATTGCTTCTTCATGTACAAGCAATTGCTCTTACATGTACAAGCAATTGCTCATTCATGTAAGAGCAATGAATCAATACCGAAAAGTCACGTATGTGATTATGCCGGTTCAGGCATCGCTAAGTGCTGCGTCCGGCCAGTTGACGAGACAGACTTGCTCTGTTGCTCGGGTGATGGCTGTGTAGAGCCAGCGGAAGTAGTCGGGTGCGAGCATCTCCTCTGTGATGTACCCCTGGTCAATATAGACGTGCTCCCACTGTCCGCCCTGTGCCTTATGGCAGGTGACGGCATAGGCATACTTGATTTGCAGGGCGTTGTAATAAATATCCTCTCGCAATTTCTTCATGCGGTCGCGCTTGTTCGTCAGTTCTGGATAGTCGTCCCAAACGCCTTGGAAAAGCGCCTCCTGCTGTTGTCGCGTCAGAGCAGGTGCGTCGCTCTGCAAGGTGTCGAGCAGCACAGTGACGTCCATCTCCGTGCGGTCGTAGTCGGGGAACACTATCGTGGCGTCGGCAAAGCGGAAACCGTAGAACGACCGCTCGTTTCGGATACGGCGGACAAGCGCCACGTCGCCGTTGGCGATGAAAGAAAAAGGAGCAGGGGGCAAGGGGCAGGGGGCAAGAGGATTGACTTGCTCCTCGCTCCTTGCTCCTTGCCCCTTGCCCCTTGCCTCCGTCCAATAATAATTGTTCTTCGCCACCATGATGAGGTCTCCGCCTGAGAGTTCCTCTTCATAGTCAAGGATGCGGGTGCGGATGCCACCATTGAAGATGTTGGCGCGTTTGTTGCTTCGCGTCACCACGATGGTGCCGTCCGTGCCGTGCCGACGATAACTGTCGGAAAGTGCTTCTATGAGTTCGTCGCCTGGGAGCACGCGGACATCGGGAAAACTTTTGCCTCTGAGCTTCGGGAAGACAGACATCCCGTCGTCCTGAATGAGGCGCCGCAGCATGGTGGCATTCCACAGGATGCCCGACTCGTCGAGTTGACGCACGACCTGTGTCAGGCAAAATTCCGTCACTTCCATGCCATAGCCCTCCAGCATCGTGCGGTTCAAGGCAGGGCTTTCCATTTCGCCAACGGGCGGCAGTTGTGCCGTGTCGCCCACAAGTATCAGGCGGCACCCTTCGCAGGAATAGACATAGTGCACGAGGTCGTCAAGCAGGCGTCCGGTACCGAAAACGGTGCGGTCGTGAGCTTCATTGGCAATCATCGAGGCCTCGTCCACGATGAAAAGCGTGTCCTGACGCAGGTTGACATCGTTCTGGAAGACATCCATGTCGGTGATTGACTTCTGACGGTATATCTTCCGGTGTATCGTAAAGGCCGGGGCACCCGCGTAAGAAGACAGCACTTTTGCGGCACGTCCTGTCGGAGCAAGCAGCATGATGCGCTGCTCCAACTGCTGCATTGTGCGTACCAAAGCGGCCAGAAGCGACGTCTTGCCTGTGCCGGCATACCCTTTGAGCAGGAAAACCGAATCGCGCTCTCGCGAAAGAAGGAAGTCGGAGAGCAAAGAAATGACTTTTTCCTGCTCTTTTGTCGGATTATGGGCAAAGTTCCCCCTTATAAGCGTACCTAAATCTTCACTTATTGCCATTCTTTTACAAAAAAAAGACAGTTTTGTCGGAATTATAAATAAATATGCTTACTTTTGCGATGCGAAATTACAAAATAATTCACATATAACGTTATGAAAAAGGGAATAAATGTTATTTTGGGTATCTGCGTCGTCGGTTTGCTTTTCATTTGCTGGCGCAGCATTCGTGATACCGAAGACTTCGACGCAACCGTCGAAGCCAGAGAAAACGTAGTTAAGGCTCGACTTATGGAGATTCGCAGTGCCGAGGAAGCTTACAAGGCTCAGCACGAAGGCGAGTATTGCGCAGACTGGTCCGTGCTTATCAACTTTGTAAAGGACGGCAAACTGCCAGTCATTATGAAACAAGGCCTGCTCACAGAAGACCAGATGAACAAGGGCCTGACCGAAAGCAAGGCCGCAGCCATCGTCAATAGCGGAGACCTGGCTGCCATTGCCGCAAATGGTCTGCAGGGTTTCCGTCGCGACACTATTTGGGTTTCGCTGATAGACTCGCTTTATAAGGAAGAGGGCTTCGTGGCAGACTCTTTGCGCTACATCCCCTTCTCTCAGGGCGACACCTTCGAACTCATCGCTTGTCCCAACACGACACGCTCTGGCAGCATCATCCAGGTGATGGAGTGCAACGCTCCCGACAGCAGCTTCCTCAAAGGTATGGGCAAGGCTGGCAAACGCCTCATCTACAATCGTGCCGAAGAAGCAAATGCCAAGGGCGCATACGCTGGCCTCAAGATAGGAGATGCCGGCAACAACTGGAACAACAATGCCGGCAACTGGGAATAAATCATTCACCGGCTACAGACTATCCATCCGCTTCGGTGCGGATGGATTTTCTTTTTCTGTGCTTAACACCTTCGGTCGGGCGACAGTACAGACAGACCGTTTCCCCGTTTCCGAGCCATCGGTTGCTGCGGACGTCCTGCGACAGGCCTTGCAGAAACCTTATCTGATGGACTATCGCTTCCAAAGTGTCGAATTTGTGACAGACTCATCAAGCACCATTGTCCCTTTGGAGCAATTCAACAAGAGCGATATGCTGGCCTTCTACCGATTCTGCTTCCCTGGGCAACAGGCGAGCATTGCCGATATGCAGTACCAGATACTTTCGCCCGTCGAGGCTGTGATGATATTCCGTCTCGACCAAAACCTTCTACACATCGTGCAGGAGTGCTATCCCGACGTAAAGGTGTGCTGCACAGATGCCCAGCACCTGGAACACTTCGCAGCCTTGCAGGAGAAACGACCTGCCCCAGATGCAGAGCCGCAGTGCGACGTGTATCTCCACGTCGAAGCCCGGCGTTTCTTCGTCGCCGCCTTCCGTCGCAGCAAGCTCCTTTATGCAGCTTCCCAAACAGCAGACAACGACGACAACCGCACCTTCCTCCTCCTTGGCATCTGGAAAGCACTTGACCTGCAAGCCCAGCGCGACACCCTCCATCTGGAAGGCGCATCAAAGGATTTGAAGAAGACGTTAGGCGAGTATATTCTTAATATCGAATAGTTTTGTTCCTCCCCCTTTAGGGGCGAATTAGAGAGGGCCTATGAGAATCATCACCGGCAAATACAAAGGCAGACATTTCGAGATACCACGCAACTTCTCGGCACGCCCCACGACGGACTTTGCGAAGGAGAACCTTTTCAACGTCCTGCAAGGTTATATCGACTTTAGCGAGGAACCGACAGCACTCGACCTCTTCTCCGGCACGGGCAGCATTACGTTGGAACTCGTCAGCCGCGGCTGCAGTCGTGTCATCAGCGTGGAGCTTGACGTGCGTCACCATCGCCTCATCAAGCAGTTCCTTGACAAGCTTCAAGACACATCGGCACTCCCCATTCGCGGCGATGCCTTTCAGTTCGTCGCCAAGTGCCGCGAGCAGTTCGACTTCATCTTTGCCGACCCGCCATACACTTTGCCGCAGCTACCTGAACTCCCCGACATCATCCTTTCCCGCGGATTGTTAAAGCCCGACGGCCTCTTCGTCCTTGAGCACGGCAAGACCAACGACTTCTCCCATCACCCCCGCTTCGTCGAGCACCGCGCCTACGGCAGCGTCAACTTCTCCTTCTTCCAATAAAGCCTCAAGCGCAGGCAGGACTTCTGTATCTGTCTATCGTCTGATGTTGAGGTCTATTTCCTGTCGGGTCTTCAGATCCTATTTATCTTCCTTCGTTCTGTAGTTGCCAGGGCGACCATCGACAGTGATACGGAGGATGCGCTTGCTTTTCTTTAGGTAGTCGAAGCGCGGGTCGATGAGGCGGTCGCAGTTGTATTTGCGCGAAGCCTCAACTTCGGCAAGTTGTTTGGCATCAGCAAGCGAAATGCCATCCAGCTTCTGCTTGCCTTCGGGCGTGGAAATGTCAATGGTATAGGTGATGCGGTCGCCAACAGGAACTAAGTCGTAATAGTTGGCGCTACGTCCTGTTGCATAGACGCCAACACCAGTATTTGTGCCGCCAGCGCCAGAACTGATACTGCCACAAGAAGATACTATCGTTATGATAATGGCTACGAAAGCTAATATATATAATGTGTGTTTCATTTTGTGTTAAGTGTTATTAGAAGTTATACCTAAGGCCAAGACCGACTGTTCTCTTGTCCATAATGCGGTCGTTCAGCAGATCTGCACCCATAGAAAGGGAAGAGCCGTTGGAAAGGGGAATGTCATATCGGTAAAGGGCAGACGTTTGCAAAGCATCTAACCGTTTCTTCTGCTTGTGGGCGACCAGAAGACAAGTAGTTGTAAGGCAAACACCCAAACCCGCGGAAACTAGTCCGGCAACAGACGTGGGTTCTTCTATACCATCCTCGATTAGTCCATATGCCAAAAGGCCTCCGCCTCCTGCCATCAAAGCACCTCCTACTATCCATCCCCATGTCTTAAGCCTCTTCACTTTTTTGTAGGGTTTGTTCGCTGCCCAATCCATTTTCAGCAGAGCCTTGTCATTCACTGCCTGTACACCATCATTCTGATTGTTCGGCAGATATAGACTCTGTGTTTCGCCAAATGTTTCCTTCTTCCCATTCTCATAGTTGATGGCTGAGACGAGTGACTTGTCCATTACATAGCTTGAGCCTTTCAGGTCGCTCCACAGCTTGTAGGTGACATCTGTTTCGCTGACCTTCTCCACGCGGCAGACAATGGTCGAGCCATCCTTCTTCACAATCACGTCCTGTGCCATAACGCCGACTGAGCACAGGAACAACAAAAGAGCTAATAACTGTTTCATCTTATTTGCTTTTAAGTTAGTACTCACATTCCTTTTCGTTCAACAAGTTAGCACTTACTTTCGGATATGAAAAGAGTGCGCTCCTGCCATATCCCAGTCAGGCTCAGCACAGCCCCTACATACTATGGAAGAACACACTCTAAGTGCGTACTCCAAATGTATGTAGATTTTGCTCGTATAAACTCCGTGACGAGGTGCTGATTCGACTGGGAATTTGAGCAAATAAGATATGTTGTGGCAGCAATCCCAATTTACTTAAGGCTTATCTGCCAATGATTGTTTTCTATGTCATAATTCTATATGATGCTTTGGATGTCAAGCTACATTCTGACACTATGCTGCTGCTTCTTGTCTTCGAAGTGGAAATAGAGTAGCATGGTCACTGCCAACACATCTACTAACAGAAACATTACTATTGCTCCATTCATTTTTTGTTTCCTTTCTTCTTTTGCGAACTCTGTTTTGGCTTGACCTCTACAGAGCCTGTGTTTGAATCTAATGTTACTTGACTCTCTTTCTTCTTATCCTCGTTTCGAAGGATGATGATACCCGCGATGAAAGCAAAAAGGGCTGTGAAAGTGGCAACGCTCACCACAATAGACTTTTCTTCGAGGCCGCCGAATAGCTCTTTCAGGATAACTGCTGTGACGATGTACTTCGCGATATCCAGGAACCATTTGCCTATTTCGCGTTTCATAATATAGTATATAACATATCTATCGTGTCTCTTGCGAAACACATTGCAAAGGTAAAAAGAAAACTCCGAACTGCCAAGCAATTCGGAGATTTTCTTAACACTCTTTCTCTAAATGAAAAGAAAAAAGGCCTCTCCGCCATGCGCGAAGAGGCCTTGATGAACTTTAGATTAATTGTCTTAGAGCTTCGGACCTGCGGCGACGAAAACTCTTTCTAAGAGTTCGTTGCCTTCGGTCTTGCTCCTTTAGAGCTTCGGACCTGCGGCGACGAGAGCCTTGCCGGCTTCGTTGGTGGTGTACTTGCCGAAGTTCTTGATGAAGCGAGCAGCAAGATCCTTTGCCTTCTCTTCCCAGATGCTTGCGTCAGCATAGGTGTCACGAGGATCGAGGATGGCGGGATTGACGTTGGGCAGTTCTGTGGGAACCTCAAAGTCGAAGAAAGGAATCTTCTTTGTGGGAGCCTTCAGGATGCTGCCGTCGAGGATGGCATCGATGATGCCGCGTGTGTCGGGAATAGAGATGCGCTTGCCTGTGCCGTTCCAACCTGTGTTGACGAGGTAAGCCTTTGCGCCGCTCTTCTCCATCTTCTTCACGAGTTCCTCAGCATACTTTGTGGGATGCAGTTCGAGGAATGCCTGGCCGAAGCAAGCAGAGAAAGTGGGAGTAGGCTCAGTGATGCCGCGCTCTGTGCCAGCCAGCTTTGCCGTGAAGCCAGAGAGGAAGTAGTACTTCGTCTGCTCAGGAGTCAGGATAGAAACGGGAGGCAGCACGCCGAATGCGTCGGCACTGAGGAAGATGACGTTCTTGGCATCAGGACCTGCGCTCTTGCCGTTCACCTTCTGGGCAATCTTCTCGATGTGGTCGATAGGATAGCTGACGCGGGTGTTCTCGGTGACGCTCTTGTCGGCGAAGTCAATCTTGCCGTCTGCTGCAACGGTCACGTTCTCAAGAAGTGCATTGCGCTTGATGGCACCGTAGATGTCGGGTTCGTTCTCCTTAGAGAGGTTGATGACCTTTGCATAGCAACCACCTTCGAGGTTGAATACGCCCTCGTCGTCCCATCCGTGCTCGTCGTCACCAATCAGGAGACGCTTCGGATCAGTTGAAAGGGTGGTCTTACCTGTGCCGGAGAGACCGAAGAAGATAGCTGTATTCTTGCCCTGCATATCTGTATTTGCGGAGCAGTGCATAGAAGCGATGCCCTGCAGGGGGAGGTAGTAGTTTTGCATGGAGAACATACCCTTCTTCATCTCGCCGCCGTACCATGTGTTGATGATGCACTGTTCGCGGCTGGTGGTGTTGAAGGCTACGCAAGTCTCGCTGTTGAGGCCGAGCTCCTTATAGTTCTCAACCTTTGCTTTAGAAGCGTTATAGATAACAAAGTTAGGCTCGAACTTCTCCAGTTCCTCTTCTGTGGGCTGGATGAACATATTCTTCACGAAGTGTGCCTGCCAAGCGACCTCAACGATGAAGCGTACAGCCAGGCGTGTGGCCTCGTTGGCACCGCAGAAAGCGTCAACGACATAAAGCTTCTTGCCGGACAACTCTTTAATGGCGATGTCCTTCACCTTTGCCCAAACCTCCTCGCTCATGGGGTGGTTGTCGTTCTTGTACTCGTCGGTGGTCCACCAAACCTTGTCCTGGCTCTGTGCATCCTTCACAATGTACTTGTCCTTGGGGCTGCGGCCAGTATAGATGCCTGTCATCACATTGACTGCGTCGAGTTCTGTGTTCTGACCTTTGTCGAAACCGGTCAGGCCAGCCTTTGTCTCCTCCTCAAAGAGGAACTCATAGGAAGGGTTGTGGGCAATCACGGTGCTGCCGATGATGCCGTACTTTGTCAAATCTAATTTTGCCATGTTGTTGATGTTGTTGATATGATGATTAAAATTTATGCGTTATATCTCCTTAACGGGTGCAAAGATACAAAAAAAGTTGAAAGTTGAAAGTTGAAAGTTGAAAGTTTTTGCCTTTGCTCTCCTTTTTGCCAAGCAAAGTTGGCATTTATGTATTGATTTTGTACCTTTGCAAGCAAGAACATATAAGCTTATAGGAGCAATGAAAGTAGTGAACATGAGCGAGAGGCCGAGCGTCATCAACCAGTATTTGAGTGAGCTTCGGGATGCAGACATCCAGCAAGACCGTATGCGTTTCCGCAGGAATCTGGAACGTATTGGTGAGTTTCAGGCATACGAAATCAGTAAAGGACTAAACTATAAGGAAACAACAGTACAGACGCCTCTGGCTCCTTGCAAGTGCCAGTGCCTGTCGGAGAGCATTGTGCTTGCCACCATCTTCCGTGCGGGATTGCCGCTACATCAGGGCTTCCTGAATGTGTTCGACAAAGCGGAGAATGCCTTTGTGAGTGCCTACCGCTATTACAAAGACAAGGAATGCCGCGAAGTTGGCGTGCATGTGGAGTACATGGCATCGCCCGACCTGAAGGGCAAAACGCTCATCATCGTTGATCCGATGCTCGCTAAGGGCTACAGCTTAGAGCTTGCCGTGGATGCCTTCCTCAAGAATGGAACGCCGCACCGCATCATCCTGGCAAGTGTCATTGCTGCTCAGGAAGGCGTTGACCACATTGTAAAACGCTTCGGCGACCGCGAGGATGTTGAACTATGGTGTGCTGCCATCGATCCTGTCCTCAACGAGCGCAGCCACATCGTACCAGGACTTGGCGACGCAGGCGACTTGGCATATGGCGGCAAGCTGTAGTGAAAAGATAAATTAAGGCAGCAGTTCCTTAATTAAGTTCTTTGCTTTGCCCCATTTGTCGATGACGAAAAGCATGTAGCGGACATCAACGCCTATGCAGCGCTGTAAGTTGCTGTCGAAGGAGATGTCGCCCGACATGGCTTCCCAGTTGCCATCGAATGCCAAACCCAACAATTCACCCTTGCCATTGAACATTGGTGAGCCGGAATTGCCGCCCGTGATATCGTTGTTGGAAAGGAAGCAGAGGTGCATGTCACCCGTCATGCGGTCGGCATAGCGTCCCCATTTGCCATCATTCATTAGGGCTACGATGTCGTCCTCCAGCTTGTAGTCTTCTATCTCACCCTGCTTGGCTGCCTTGTCAAGAAGACTTTGGGCGTTGGTATAATACTGATAGTGCTGTCCGTTAGCAGTATAGTCTTGGATATAGCCATAGGACAGTCGCATCGTGAAGTTCGCGTCGCTGTAGTGTGGTGACTCCTGCTCCATTTCGAGCAAAGCCTGCGTCAGCATGTGCTCGTTATAGTCGATAATCGTCGAAGCTTCGCGGCTGCGGCCAACAATCTCCTGAATCTTTATCGGAATGTCCTGTGCATAAAGCAAGCCAAGGTCTGTGTCGCGCAACGTGCTGTCGGCAAGCAGCTTGTCCAAAGCAGAAGCGTCCTTACATATTGTCTTGACAAAGACATCGTGGGCGTAAGCTGCCTCATCGCCACCATAGAGGCTGTCGATGGTTGCATAACACTCTGGCCAGTAGCGACGCTCCGGCACCTGCTCACGGTAGTTGCGCAGCAGAGCTGTCATCGTGGCTTCGTCAAGGTTCGCGTCATAGTCCTTGAAAAAGGTATCCATATTGCTTCGTACACGGGCAATCTCTGCGCTGTCCGCGTCCTGCGGCATACTGTTGAGCATGTGGGCTACGCGGTAGAGTTCAATGCCACGCACGAATGTCTCGCGGAAGAAACCCATGGCATAGACATCATCACGTCGCTTTCCATACGCATCCTTAAGCCTTGCAAACATGCCTCCAAAGCGGTCTGAGAGATCTTTTCTGTCGCCATACCATTGGCGTATCTTCTCCTCAAGCTGCTGTTTCTGCCCGATGACACCGAGTTCGGCAATGGCTTTGTTCATACCGATGCTATTCTTCCAATAGTTGCTGCTGCCAGCCCATTTGCTGGCATACTTGATACCTACGGCACGGTCGGCATCCATAAATCGTTTCCACACCTCCTGCTTTTTTCCACGCACCTGTATGACACTAACATTGCTTGAATTCACACGCTCGTCAATGCCCCACGAACTGAGGTAGCGGCTTGTGCTGCCAGGATAGCCCACCGTCATGCAGAAGTCGCCATTCCTATAACCGTCCATTGCTATGGGGGCATAGTTCTTGCAGCGAAGCGGTACGTTCTTCTTGCTGTATTCGGCTGGTTCTCCGTCCTTTCCTGCATAGATGCGGAACACACTGAAGTCGCACGTCTGGCGCGGCCACATCCAGTTGTCTGTGTCTCCGCCAAACTTGCCCATCGTCTCCGTAGCCGTGAAGACGAGACGAATGTCGCGATAGACTTTATAATAGCTTACGTAGAAAGCATTGTTCTCGTAATAAGCCTTGACCACGCAGTCAAGACCTGGATTGGCATCCCGCAACTCTTTCTCCACAGCTCCCATGATGCTGTCGGTATATTGCTTGTCAAGTTCCGCTGTTGACTTGCCAGGATATGCTTCATAAATATCGTTGAGCGCACGCATGACACGGCTGGTGCAGTCTTCTGTCCGCTGCAAGAACTTCACGAAGAGTCCTTCTGCCGGACGTTCTTCTTCGTGCGAGCGAGCCACAAAGCCATTTGTAAGGATGTCGTCCTCCGGTGTCGAAAGGCTCTGAATGGCACCATAGCCACAATGATGATTGGTAAAGACCAGACCGTCTTTGCTCACAACAACACCCGAACAAAAGTCGCAGAAATCCACCACACAGTCCTTGAGGCTGGCGTGTTCTGTGCTGTAAAGCTGGTCTGGTGTAAGCTTCAAACCGAGGCTTTGCATCGCTGCGGCAGTCTTTTCATCAATACGGTTCAACATCCACATGCCTTCGTCGGCACGGGAAAGGAGTGAAATAGCGCACAAGGCGCAAAGAAAGAGTTTCTTCATAGGTCTTTCTGATTATTCTGAATACTCTGGTTATTCTGATTGTTATTACTATTTCTTCTTCGGTTTTCTCCTTGCCCAGCCCTCTTCGCTGAAGTCGGGGATTTCGCCTTTCAGCTTTAGGCTCTTCTTGGTGGGCTTGTCGGGATGAAGGAACTTCATCCAGTCCTCCTTCTTATATTTCTTGCCGCGAGGTTCTGTGTAACCACGTTCTTCGCGAGAGGGCTTCTCACGATGCGGAAGAGTCACAGGTTTTTCCTTGCGGAAGTTGGTCTGTTTCTCTTTGCGCTCCGGCTTGTGTTCCTTTTGCTGCGGCTCGTCTGTCGAGATGTCGCAAACCACGCTACGCCCTTTCACCGTAACACCATGCTTCAAGCCCCTTAGAACACGATTCTGGTCTTCCTGCTTCACCTCGATGAAAGAAAAGTTTTTCATTAGGTCGATGCGCCCGACGGCAACCTTGTCGCCTTGCACGTTCTTGTTGAGAAGACCTATTATCTCACGGGCATACATTCCATCTATCTTACCGACATTGAGAAAAAGGCGAACATAGCCTTCTTCTGCCTGATGGGACTTGTCCCTCTTGCCTTGCCCCTTGCTCCTTGCTCCTTGCTCCTTGTTATTAACGGGAACCTCTATCTCTGGAGCATTGGCATAGTATTGCAGGAAGCGCCCGAACTCACGGGAAAGTACGCGACGGATGAGGTCGTCTTTGTCAAGCCATTCCCAACGTTTCTGCACTTCTTCCATGAAAGGCGCAATCTCCTCTTCGTCAACCTCAATACGTTCTATGTCATCGATGACGTGATAGAGTTGCTTCGTACAGATGTCACGCGGTTCGGGCAATGTGCCTTGCTCAAAAGTCTTCTGTATCTCCTTTTCAATCTGTTTTATCTTAGAGCGTTCACGCATACCAATGATGCAGATGCTCGTGCCTTTCTTTCCGGCACGTCCGGTTCGGCCAGAGCGATGCGTATAGTACTCCACATCATCAGGCATACCATAATTAATGACATGCGTCAGGTCATCGACATCAAGACCACGTGCCGCCACGTCCGTTGCCACAAGGAGTTGTATGCGGTGACGACGAAACTTTTGCATCGTAAGCTCGCGCTGTTGCTGAGACAATTCACCATGAAGTGCATCGGCATTGTAACCGTCACGGATAAGGTTATCTGCCACCTCCTGTGTCTCCATGCGTGTGCGGCAGAAGATGATGGCATAGATACGAGGATAGTAATCCACCACGCGTTTAAGGGCAAGATACTTGTCGCGCGCATGTACCATATAATATATATGGTTGACGTTCTCTGCGCCTTCGTTACGGCTGCCCACCTGAATTTGTTTGGCATTTGTCAGATAGCTCTGGGCAATACGTTCAATCTCGCGGCTCATTGTGGCACTGAATAGTAGTGTGCGATGCTCACTTGGAATGCCCTCAAGGATGCTGTCAAGGTCTTCCTGGAAGCCCATAGAAAGCATCTCGTCTGCCTCGTCAAGCACGACATAACGCACCTGGGAGAGGTCTGCCACGTCACGCTTCATCAAGTCCATGAGTCGCCCAGGCGTAGCGATAATGATGTCTGTGCCATGTTTCAATGCGCGTATCTGCGGCTCAATGTTTGTTCCTCCGTAAACAGCAAGGATGCGCATATCTGGCAGATACTTACTGAAGCCTTCCATGTCGTCTGCTATCTGCAAGCAGAGTTCACGTGTTGGACTCAGTATGACAGCACACGGCTTATCTTGTCCCATGTTATCTGTTTCCGACAACAGTTGCAACAAGGGCAAGCCGTAGGCCGCGGTCTTTCCCGTGCCTGTCTGGGCCAAAGCGACAAGATCTGTGTCATTCTCCAGCAGATGGGGAATAACTTCCTCTTGTACGGGCATCGGATGTTCGTAGCCAAGTTCTTCGATGGCTTGCAAGAGCGGTTCTGCAAGCCCCAGTTCTACAAAATCTTTCATATCAGGGCAAAGAACTAATATACGAGCGTTTACTTCTGGAAGCGACGAGACTGCTCCTCAATCAAAGCACGGTCGTCGAAGTAGTTGATCTTCATGGCGCGACGCACTTGATCCATCGTCTCACAGGCTGCGGCACGTGCCACCTCGCATCCCTTGCGCAGTATCTCATAGACAGCAGGGATGTCCTTCTCGTATTCGGCACGACGCTGTCGGATGGGTTCAAGTGTCTCCTGCAGCACAGCCATCAGGAGTTTCTTGCACTTCACATCGCCTAAGCCCCCACGAGTATAATGGTCCTTCATCTCCTGCAGGGTGGCGTAGTCGGTCGTCAGACGTGCCACCTGTTCGTCTGTGGCGAAAGCATCGAGGTATGTGAATACGGTGTTCCCTTCCAGGTGCCCAGGATCGCTGACCTGCAGGTGCAAGGGGTCGGTGTACATCGTTTTGACTTTCTTGTTAACTTCGTCGGCAGAATCGCTCAGATAGATACAATTTCCCAGACTCTTGCTCATTTTTGCCTTACCGTCGGTCCCAGGCAAACGCAGGCAGGCTGCGTTCTCTGGCAATAGGATGTTCGGTTCTACAAGCGTCTCGCCATAGATATTGTTAAAGCGACGCACAATCTCGCGGCACTGCTCAAGCATCGGTTCCTGATCCTCGCCAACTGGCACTGTCGTTGCTTTGAACATCGTTATGTCGGCAGCCTGACTGATGGGATAAGTGAAGAAGCCGACAGGAATACTTTCGCCGCTGAAGCCACGCATCTGTATCTCTGTCTTGACGGTCGGGTTGCGCTGCAGACGGGATACACTGACAAGGTCCATGAAATAGAACGAAAGTTCGCAAAGTTCAGGTATCTGGCTTTGGATGAAAAGCGTGCTCTTCGTCGGATCGAGACCTGCGGCAAGATAGTCGAGGGCAACTTCTATGACGTTCTGACGCACCTTCTCAGGGTTCTCAATGTTGTCGGTTAATGCCTGTGCATCTGCCTCAAAGACAAATATCTTGTCGTAGAGGCCAGAGTTCTGCAGTTCGACGCGGCGGCGCAGTGAGCCTACATAATGGCCGATATGTAGCTTGCCTGTTGGACGGTCGCCTGTAAGGATAATCTTTTTCATTTTATATAGGACTTATGGGTGATTTTAATTAAACATTTTATCTATTGCTTCTTGCTGGAGGATGGTAAGGATTGTTTTGCCACTTGGAGAAAGGTTGGGATTGTCACAAAGGAAAAGGTCGCCGATGAGCGTTTCCATTTGCACAGAGGTAAGCACCTCGCCTCTTTCTATGGCATTGTTGCGAGCCAAGACGAGAGCCAGTTGGTGGTGCAACGCTTCGGAATGGATACTGTCATGCTGCTTGACAGACTCCACCATCTGCTGCACGACAGCCACAGGATTGCTCTGCCCTGGAGGTGTGCCAACAATGGAGAAGGCATTGCCGCCAAGTGGCGAGATGTCGAAGCCGAGTGCCCGTACATCATCTATTATTCCGGTGAGCAAAGCGGCATCTGAAGGCGACAGTTCCAACAATTCAGGAAAGAGAAGGCCTTGGGTGGCTGCGCTTGGCTCCTGCATCTGCTTCATGTAGCGTTCGTAAAGAATGCGGATATGGGCACGGCGCTGATCAACCATCATCAAACCAGACTGCACGGCTGTCAGTATGTACTGGCCCTTGTATTGGTAGTGCTGGGAACTCATCTCATGCTCTCCAGAAAAGAGAGAGGAGACAGGGGGCAAGGAGCAAGAGGCAGGAGGATTGTCTTGGTTGGATAGATTCCCCACGTATCCTTTTGCCCCTTGCTCCTTGCCCCCTGCTCCCTGAAAAAGTTTCTCCCATTGTCGTGCAGGTTTGCGGTTCTCGCCCTGTCCGCTAAAAGGATTATAGCTGAGATTCACTTGCACACGAGGCACCTTGACATTGCCAAGCCCACTTGCATCATAGGTCGGGATGTCGGGACGCCCCTCTACATCGAAATCAATGGTAGGCACAGCATTGAACTTCCCTAAGGCATCGCGCACAGCGGCCACAATGATGCTCCATATCTCCTGCTCATTTTCGAACTTAATCTCCGTCTTTGTCGGATGTATATTGACATCTATGTTGGCGGGATCCACCTCGAAGAAAATAAAGTATGGCACTTGGTCGCCATCGGGGATGAGATGGGCGAAGGCTTCCATCACTGCATAGTGAAAACGCGGATGACGCATGAAACGGCCATTGACGAAGAGATACTGCGACGAGTTCTTCTTGCGTGCCGCCTCTGGCTTACCAACAAAACCGCTTATCTTTACCAAAGAGGTTTCCGCTTGAACCGGCAGCAATTGTTCACCCATTTTCTTGCCAAAGATACCAACGATGCGTTGCAGGGTACTTCCTGCCGGCAATTGCATAAGTTTGTTTGTGTTGCTCGAAAGGGTGAACGCAACAGAAGGATTGACCAGGGCGATGCGTTCGAAATCCTGAATGATATTGTTCAATTCCGTCTGGTTCGATTTGAGGAACTTCCGTCGCGCCGGCACATTAAAGAACAGGTTGCTAACCTCAAAATTGGCACCGACAGGACATGAGCATACTTCCTGCGAGACAATGCGCGAACCTTCGAGACATAATTGCACGCCCAAGTCCTGCTCTGCCATACGAGTCGTAAGTTTAACCTGTGACACTGCAGCGATGGATGGTAGAGCCTCGCCACGGAAGCCCATTGTGCGAAGCGTGAAGAGATCCTCGGCTTTTGCAATCTTGGACGTAGCATGGCGCTCAAAAGCCATTCGGGCATCCGTCTCGCTCATTCCCTTGCCATCGTCGATGACTTGTATGGATGTCCTTCCCGCATCTTGCACCAGCACGTCAATCGTTGACGCGCCAGCATCAACGGCATTCTCCATCAGTTCTTTGATGACGGATGCCGGACGTTGCACAACCTCGCCTGCGGCAATCTGATTGGCAACAGAATCGGGAAGAAGGTGTATGATGTCCAATTTGCTTTTGCTTTTCGTTATGACATTATTTAGTTATATCGTTACACGACACTCATCTTATCCCCGTGAGCAGGAAGCGCCAGAGGATTAACAATGCGAAGATGAGTGCAATGACAATAGGCCAGCCGAACTTTGAACCATTCTCCTTATACTTTTGGGCGCGAGGCGTGTAGTTGATGAAAGTGCCCCGGAATTTATCTGAGTCGTAAGGAGCATCGCTTTTTGGTGTATCACCCTGCTCTCGCTTCACTTCGTCAACAAGTTTCTTCAGGCGCTCCTGCGCCTCATCCGTATAAATACTTACCCGGCGGAAGCGACGTGGCTTCCTTGTATTGAACAGTCTCATCTCCTTAATTGTTGTCTTGTCCTGGTTGTTCTGGATTATCTGCCTTTTCCGGATTATCGGAAGGCTTGGGAACATCTATTCCTCTCTGTTTCCTAATGTCGCTGAGCTTTTGCTTTGGTGCCAAGTGGCGCACGCTCTTCTTAAGCTCTGTGCCTGCTTTCTTCGGACGCCACTCGAAAATGTCAAACCTGTCACGCGGCCGCACATAGTCGAACCATGCGAAGTTTTGCAAATACAGTGCTTCGGGAGGAATAAGCGGGATGGGATACATTATGCCCGTTGCAGCAGGCATCCAGATGTGGTCCACCTTCCTTTCCTTCACATACATTTTCAGCAGGGATGTTTCGGTATGATTCAGTTCGACCATGATGCTGTCTTCGTCGAAAGGATAATAGTTGACAAAAACATTGCCTTCGGATGTGGAGAGATACAGTTCGCCCCCCCTGAAATAGGAGTGCATCTCATGTCCTGACACTTGATTGTAGTGAATGCTGTCTATCTTTTCCACAGAAAGAGCCTGTCGCAACACTTGCACACTGTCAATATCGCTACCGCTGAAGAAGATTCTTATCTCCTCGCCCAACTGCTGCTGCCCTTCCTGCCATAGGATTGGGTCGCGATACATGATGAGGATGCTGTCGCGTGTGTCGTAAATCATCGAATCACAGACTGCCTGAACATCACGCCGAAAGGCCCGCATATGGTAGTAGGCATGCACGATGCGGTAAGTTGAGTCCGTGTCGATATTGTATGTAAAGACCTTGAAGGTGTCGGCATGGGCATACATCGTGTCCTGCTGGCTATAGTCGATTGCCACGGCACTGTCTGTCGCCATCACATAGCCTGTCATGTCTTCGTAGTAGCAGTACTCCCCTGTGAACATGTTCTTGTTGACGACATCCGTGTACACAACATTTCCAAATGCTTCGGCAATTGCGACATCGTCATTCCATACAACGCTGTCGCCGACAAGACGCTTTCCGTTGTTTGTTAGTATGCTGCGATCCAACAGATGTGAATGCTTGGCCTGCGTGTCGTAGTAACCGAGTTCGGAATAAATGTGGTTTTCGCCGTTCTCGATATTGGACGGACCGACAATGTGGGCAATGGCTGTCTCTGTGTTGTAGTGAAGTGTGTCGGAGATAAGTACAGTTTCAGGCTTGGCCGGTGGAGCAGGGTTGACCAGGCGGACATTATAGTTGAAGACGGACTCGTGTTTGGATGGGCTGTACTCGCCCCAGTCGCTGGTCAGTTGGTTGTCGTGGTCGAGCACCCGTCCCCCCTCGAAGAAATAGCCGAGGTCGTAAAGGCGGTCATAGTCCAGACTGTCGGTATAGATGGTCATGGTGCCATGCTTGAGCACTACATCATAGCGTGCCCGTGCCAGTTGGTCGAGTCCGTTGTAATAGAGCACCTCGCTGTCGAGCAGGAGTGTGTCGCCTTGGTTCATGTGGACATTGCCAAAGGCGTCGAATGAGTTGGTGGCCTCGTAATAAAGGGCACTGTCACAGTCCAGAAGCACACCGTCGTGGCTGAACTTGACGTTGCCCACCAGAATCTGTGCCGTGCGGTGCACCCTTTCGTCGAAGAAGAGACGGTCGGCATGCAAGAGATGCACCTTGCTGTCTGAAGGTGTCCGTTTCTTTCCGCCCGTCTTGGTATTCGATGTCACAGCCATCATCAGGCTTAGGCAGAAGAAGAGAGATGCCCAAAGTATATATAGCCGACGACGCTTCACTTCACCCAGCCCTCATATTGGAATTCGCAGTCTCTCCAATCTGGATTTATGCGAATGTAGGTACTCTTTTGCTTGTCCTTTATCCAATTTAGGATAACTTCCTCTCCTTTCTTGTTCTCTACAATGCCCTTCAGCACCTGAAAGTCCTCTGTGACATTGGCGCGATGCGTTAGGGTGCGGCTCTTGAGGCGTGCGATGGCACAGACGGTTTTGCCTTTTGTATTAATCATCGTGAAGGGTTTCGACAGTTCGCCCACCTCAAGCTTCTCAACCACACGGGCCAGTTCTGAAGAGAAGGCGGAAAGCTCGCTCATCTCGAACCTTGTTGTCGTTTCGCCTGTCTCCTTGTTGTTGGAAAGGATGCCGCGGTTGTTGCGTGTGTCCTTGTCGTCCGAAACATAGCGTACAGCATCCTCAAACGAGATTTTCTCGCTGCGGATATCGCTTGTGATAGAGTCCAGGACTGTCAGAGTGCTGTCGATGTCCTCTTGTGCCACTTCGGGGCGTTTCAGTATATGGCGACATTTCATCTTGTCGCCGCGCTTGTCAATAAGCTGTATGATATGGTATCCGAACTCGCTTTGTGCTATCTTGCTCACCTTCTTTGTGTCTGTCAGGCCGAAGGCGACATTGGCGAAGCCAGGGTCAAGTTCGGCTTTACCCATGTAGGGCATCTCGCCGCCCTGCCTGGCAGAGCCGGGGTCCTCGCTGTAGAGGCGTGCCAATGTAGAGAAGGATGTAGAGCCGTTGTTCACGCGCTCTGCATAGTCGCGCAGCAGGCCTTTGATGCGGTCTATCTCTGACTGCGGGATATGGGGCTGAATCACAAGTAGCTGCACCTCCACCTGAGTGGGAATGAGGGGCAGGCTGTCCTCTGGCATGTCCTTGAAATAACGGCGCACCTCTGCTGGTGTCACTTTGACATCTTCTGTCAGATGGCTGCGCATACGTTGTGCCGTCAATTCGTTCTTGTATTGGTCGAAGAGTTCCTCGCGTATCTGCACCATAGGGAGTTTCATATACTCCTCCAGCTTCTCCTTCGAGCCTGCCATCAGGATTTTCTCATTGATGTCCTGCTCGACATACTGATTGACTTCGGCATCTGTGACGCTGATACTGTCGATGACCGCCTGATGAAGGAAGAGCTTTTGCAAAGCCAACTGTTCAGGGATGACGCAATAGGGATTACCCTTCACCTGGGCACCATACTCTAAGCGGCGTCTCTCGACGTCCGACCGAAGGATGGCATCGTCGCCTACAACCCATACCACTTCGTCTATGACATTCTTCTGTGCCGCGCAGGTCAAGCTGCAGAGCATGGCAAAGAGGCAGAGCGCGGCCCGCTTCATGGCTTCATAAGTCCTATAGGTCTTACAGGTCATATAAGTCTAAGGGGGTTAATGGTTGTTTATTGTCTTCAGCACCTCTTCGTCTATTTCTACAGTGTAGCGCTTGCGAAGCTCTGCCACGAACTCGTTTTCTTTGAGGCGTTGATAGTCGCTGACCACCTGGCTGCTTACATCGGTCCACACGGCTGGCCCTTTCTTGAGAACCTTACCGAAGATGCCTACATTTGGATAATTCTTGACGGGTTTCAATTCTGCGCTCTTGTCCTTGAAGGCCAAACTGTCAACGTTGGGATTGTCGCCCTTCTTGAATACGCGACGCTCCATGCGAACCATTACACTGTCTTTGTTGAAGGTTTCGCGAATGGCAGTCATCCACTTGTCCTGGGGCAGCTTTTTGACGAGTTTCTTCACGGCTTCGACATCGCCGGCCTGCTTGCAGTAGTAAACCATTCCACTGAAATGCGGTTCTTTCCATGCATAATGTTTCTTGTGCTTCTTGAAGTAGGCAGTCAGCGCCAAGGTGTCTTTTGCTGCCGGTTCCCACACTTTCTGGTTGCATTCTTCAAAAAGCAGCAAGCCGTCGTGATACTCCTGTACCAAATACTTCAGTTCGTCGTCCTTGGCACAGAACTCCTCTGTCTTCTCGTCGAGAATCTGCTCAATACTCTTCTGGTCCTGGCTGGCGATGGAGTCGAGCACCTGCTGGGCGATATGGTTTTCTATGCCTTGGCCGTCGAGATACTTCTTAATCATGTCGTGCAGTTCCTCATATGGTTCAAGGTCCTTCTTGCCCATGAGCTTGATGATGTCGTAGCCGAAAGACATGAGGAAAGGCTCGCTTATCTCGTCCACCTCGAGCGAATAGGCCACATCCTCAAATTCCTTCACCACCTGATTGGGGCCTATCCATGGCAACACGCCGCCGCGACCTGCAGAACCCGGATCTTGCGACACCTGTTTGGCAAGTTCGGCAAAATCAGCACCATCCTTGAGTGCCTGATAGACAGAATCTATCCTCGCTTTGGCTGCTGCGCGTTGTTCTTCTGTGGCATCTTGTCTCAGATGGATCAGAATGTGTGCTGGTTGCAGAAGTTGCTTGCCTTCAAGACGGGCAATCATGCCGTCGTAGTATGCCCTGTATTCTTTCTCTGTAGCGCCATCCTGCACAAGGAGCGGACGTATCTGCTGGTCGCGATACTGGCGGAACTCCTTTTGGTAGCTGCTGAGGGTGTCGAGGCGGTCGTCCAAAGCGGCAAGCACCTTGAGTTTGTAGTTGACAAAAAGTTCTACGTACTCCTCGACATTCTTCTTGTCGATAACGCCTTCTGAGTTGTTCTTGTTGTAGTTATACTCAAACTCGCTACGTGTGACAGGCATTCCGTTGATGCGCATCACAATGGGGTCTTCCTGCGCTCTGGCTGTGAATGCTGCTGCAGCCAGCGCAAGCGTGATAAATATCCTTTTCATTTACAATTTAACGATTTACTATTTATTTACGATTATATCATTTTTATTCTCCTCCCCCTGTGGGAAGTCGGGAGGGGGCTATTGTGGTCTGCTGTAGTTGGGGGCCTCGCTGGTGATAGTCACGTCGTGCGGATGGCTTTCCTGTACGCCGGCATTCGTAATGCGGACAAACTTGGCGTTGTGGAGGTCCCTGATGGTGGCTGCTCCGCAATAGCCCATGCCGCTGCGAAGGCCGCCTATGAGCTGATAGATGACCTCCTGCACTGAGCCTTTGTAGGGGACGCGGCCGGCGATGCCCTCGGGCACGAGTTTCTTCGTGTCCTTGACATTGCCTTGGAAATAGCGGTCCTTGCTGCCGCACTCCATCGCTTCGAGCGAACCCATGCCGCGATAGCTCTTGAACTTACGGCCGTTATAGATGATGGTGTCGCCCGGACTTTCCTCTGTGCCTGCCACAAGGGAGCCTATCATCACGCTGTAGCCGCCTGCGGCCAATGCCTTTACCACATCGCCGCTGTAGCGCAAGCCGCCGTCGGCAATGAGGGGCACACCTGTTCCCTTGAGGGCACAGGCCACGTCATAGACGGCACTGAGTTGTGGCACACCGACACCTGCTACGACGCGTGTGGTGCAGATGCTGCCGGGACCGATGCCCACTTTGACACCGTCGGCTCCTGCCTCGACGAGCATCTTTGCTGCTTCGCCGGTAGCGACGTTGCCCACTACGATATCCACACTGGGGAACAGCTTCTTGGCTTCCTTGAGCTTCTCGACGACGAACTTGCTGTGACCGTGTGCCGTGTCAATGACAATGGCATCCACATCGGCCTCAACAAGAGCCTTGATGCGGTCGAGCGTGTCGGGCGTGACACCTACTCCGGCTGCCACGCGCAGACGTCCTTTCTCGTCCTTGCAGGCCATCGGCTTGTCCTTTGCCTTCGTGATGTCCTTGTAGGTAATCAGGCCGATGAGCTTGTTTTCATCGTCCAAAACGGGGAGCTTCTCTATCTTGTTTTCCTGAAGAATCTTCGCAGCAGCGCCGAGGTCGGTCTGGAGATGTGTGGTGACAAGGTTTCGGCTTGTCATCACGTCGTCAACGGGCCTTTCAACATTCTGTTCAAAGCGGAGGTCACGGTTCGTGACGATACCCACAAGGTGGCGCTCGTCATCGACAACAGGAATGCCGCCAATGTGGTACTCCGCCATCAGTTCAAGGGCAGCACGGACGCTACTGCCGCGCTTGATGGTGATAGGATCGTATATCATGCCGTTCTCGGCACGCTTCACGATGGCCACCTGGCGGGCCTGTTCCTCTATACTCATGTTCTTGTGGATAACGCCAATGCCACCCTCTCGGGCAATGGCAATCGCCATCGGAGCCTCTGTGACGGTGTCCATCGCTGCCGTCACGAAGGGTATCTTCAGTTCGATGTGGCGCGAGAAGTGCGTATCGAGCGCCACTGTGCGCGGAAGCACCTCGGAATAGGCGGGAACCAACAGGACATCGTCATAGGTAAGACCGTCCATTACAATTTTCTCTGCAATAAATGATACCATAATCTTATAATAAAATTTTGCGTGCAAATGTATGAAAAAAAAGCATAACTTGTACGGTTCGCCTTCGTATTTTTTCCCTTATCTGCGCAATTATATAAATATGTGGGCTGGAGCCATAAAAAACTCAAAATTACAACATCTTTTTTGCATTATTTTTGGGAAACATGCCATATGTTTCACAACTTTTCTGTACCTTTGTCTCACAAATCGCATACTTTATCTTGCTGTTTACGAAAAACAGCCTACTTTTTATAGCCGAAAGACCATGAGACACATGAAACACCTTTTTATACTCTTGCTCGCGCTTTCGCCTGTTCGGGCATTTCCTGCCCAGATGCGCGATTCCCTGGACGTTGACACCCTGCGCATGGTGGAGGTGCGTGCCGATTCCATCCTGCGCATCAATGCGGCCATCCGCCAAACGATTGAGAGAGAGAAGGCTGCCCGCATAGGCACGCTTAATGTGAGCGATGTGATTGGTTCCAAAGTAACGGACAAAATACTGCATCCTTTCGCAGTCAAGGACCGCAAGCGCGACAAGAAGCACGCCCGCGACCGCAAGATACTGGAAGAGTACGAGCAGCTTGGCCGCGTCAAGACCTTCGAGGAACTCCTTGACGAAGCCATCCGCCAGCAAGCCATCGAGGACGGCAAAGAACCGCCCACCCGCTCCGGAAAGAAATAACTTATAAGCCCCATGACCTCAACAGACAAACAATTCATGCGCCAGGCCATCGACCTGAGCATCGAGAACGTGGCAAACGGCGGCGGACCTTTCGGTGCCGTCATCGTCAGAGACGGCAAGGTGGTCGCCACTGGTGTCAACCGCGTCACCGCAAACAACGATCCGACGGCCCATGCCGAAGTATCCGCCATCCGCGCCGCCTGCCAGAAAGAAGGCTCATTCAAGCTGGAAGGCTGCACCATCTACACTTCCTGCGAACCATGCCCCATGTGCCTGAGCGCCATCTACTGGGCAGGACTGAGCCGCATCTGCTTTGCCAACACGAAACAGGACGCAGAGAACATCAACTTCGGCGACAAGTTCATCTATGAAGAGATAGAGCGCCCGGCAAACAAACGCAGCATTCCCACCGAACAATTCATGCGCGACGAAGCACTCGAGGCTTTCCGCAACTGGGAGGAGAAAGCGGACAAGATTGAGTACTGACGATGAACTGGCGCACGCTCTCTCCTGCCATCCATACCCTGCTCGTCTTTTTCTTTGCACAAGGATTAGGCTCCGTCCTGCTCCTTTTCGTGGGGATGGAAGTCACTGCCATCTCGCTCACAATGATGGTTGCGAACATCCTCGCAGTGCTGGCTTGCCACTTCTTCCTGCACAACATCCGTGCCCTCACGACAGACGATGTCTCGTCCATCAATTGGCGCATAGGCTTGTCGGGCATTGCGGGAGGCGTCTTCGGAGCGGCGGGTATGTCTCCCCTGACTGAAAGCATCGAACTCCCCGACATGATGCAACAGATGTCCCTTGCCATGTCGCACAATGCCTTAGGGTTGCTCTGCATCGTTTTCATCGGCCCTGTTACAGAAGAACTCCTTTTCCGCGAAGCCATCGAGGGCGAAATGTTGCGCAGAGGCGCCCGTCCCTGGACTGCAATCCTCGCCTCATCCCTGGCTTTCAGCACCGTACACCTCAACCTCGCACAAGGCATCTATGCCCTCCCGCTTGGCATATTGTTCGGCATCATCTACTACAAGACCGGCAATGTCGTCATATCTTCCCTGCTCCACATCATCAACAACGGTGTCGTTGCCACACTGCTTTACCTCTATGGCGAAGACATCCAAGACCTCTCTCTTGCCGATTGGTTCGGCAGCACAACCTATGCTTATGCCTTCGCTGCACTTTCCGGCATCTTTTGCCTTGTTCTGACGACCATTTTCTGGAAATTCTACAGCCCAATGGAAGGAAACAAAAAACACGCCCCCTTAGGCAAAAATGCCAAGAGAGCGTGTTAATTTTACTAAACATGGCACACATGGTGTTAATTTTGCTTAAATCCCTGTTCTTACCCTATCGTTATTCATATCTGTTGTCGTACCTTTGTGCGCAGTTTTATACGCAGGGGCGTATTATGCAATAATGAAATACATAATTATATTTATTAATACCTTTAACAAATGAAAAAGAAACTCTTTCAAATTCTCATGCTACTGGTAGCTGCAGTAAGCGTGGGAGCGTTCGTATCTTGTAAGGATACCAACGAAGATTTGTACAACGAATTGCGTACACAGGTAATCAGCAGGGATGCCAGTCTGCAAAGTGCCCTTGACCAGCACACACAAGACATCGCAGCCCTTCTCGCAAAGTACAACACTCTACTCACGACAGTGAATGCGATTAACTCTTGTACTTGCAACGAAGCTGCAATGCAGGCTCAGATTAACGGCCTTGGCACAGATGTTGCAACGCTTCAGGGCGATGTTGCAACGCTTCAAGGCCAAGTGGCAACGCTCATAACCGACCTTGCTGGTCTGGACATTGATGACATCAGCGGACTTAGGACCGCACTCACCGCACTTCAGACCTCATTAAGCGGCAAGGCAGACAATGCAGACCTTGCATGGCTGTCAGCAAAGTATAACGCTGAAATTCCTATTATCCAGGGCATCATTAGCAACCTGCAAACCGCACTTGCAGGAAAGGTTGAACAAGGAACTTTTGATGCAATCATTAATGGACTGAACACACAGATTCAAGGCATTCAGAGTGGTCTCCAAGCTTTACAGAACCAAAACCTGATTGACAAAATCAATACGAACAAGGCGCTTCAGGACGGCCTGGAGACCAGAATCGCAAGCTTGGAAAGTACACTCACAAGCCTACAGGCCCCGGATGGCACTTTTGCTGACATTCTCCAAAGACTCACTGCTGCCGAGCAGGCAATCAGCAATAACAAGGCCTGGTTGGATCAGCAGTTGGAAGACATCACTGGTGATATCACAGCCGCTCAGACAACTGCTGACAACGCATTGGCACTTGCCAACACTGCCAACACCAATGCCCAATTGGCATGGCAAAACGCACAGAGGGTAGAAGGTCTGGCAAATGCAGCCCAGGCTGCCGCTGACAATGCTCAAAGTGATGCCACCGCTGCACAGCAGGCTGCTCAAGCTGCACAGAATGCTGCCGACTTGGCTTATGCACTCGCAGCAAGAGCATACGAAACTGCCAACCAAGTTAACGCCCTCGCCATTAAGGTTGCAACGCTGGAAGGCCAAGTTGGCACAAACACAAACGATGAGGCCATCAAAGCTTTACAACAGCAGACACAGTCACTTAGCTCCCAAATTTCTGAGAACAAGGACAAGCTCCAGGAAGCCATCAACAAGGTTAACAACGACCTCACAACCAAGGTTAATGACCTCCAGAGCGAAATCCAGACCAAAATGGGTGAGCTGAAGGACGCATTCCAGGGCAAGATTGACAACCTTGATGGCAAGCTTGAGACTAAAATCAGCGAAGTCACCAGCAAAATCACCGAACTCAACAACACCTTAATCCAGAACGCTGGCCTCATTGAACAGAACGCCAAAGACATCGCACAGAACGCTAAAGACATTCAAGCTAATGCCACTGCAATCGAAAAAATTAAGAGTGATTTGCAGACTATCGACACAAACCTGACTTTGGCAAGCGAGAAAGCTAACCAGGCTTACCAAGAGGCAGTCAGCGCTAAGACTAAGGCAGATGACAACGAAAGGAGCATCTCTGACTTGAAGGCTACAGTGGATGTAAACAAAGCAAACATTGAAACCCTCCAAGGTTCTACCAATGACCTGAAAGAGGCTGTTGATGACCTCAAGGAAAAGATGGCTCAGGTGGGCGCTAACACAACCGCTATCGAAAACCTGTCTGCAGCAGTTGACGGTATCAATGACGATCTGGAGGCTTTGGACGAAAAGTACGACGAACTGAAAGGTCAATTAAGCGACCTGAGGACAGAACTCGCCGAAGCCAAGTCAGAATGTGCAAACAACTTCCGTGAGGCAAAGAGCTATGTTGACACTGAGATTGCTACCCTTACGGCTACTGTTGTTCAGAAGATTACTGATGAACTCAACAACTACTACGACAAGGACGACATCAACAAGATTCTGGAAGCCTATGCAAAGGCATCCGACCTGAACGGTGTCGCCACCGTGAGTGAGCTGAACAGTCTGAAAGACGAACTGAAGAATCTTGCCTCCAAGGATGAATTGAGCAGCATTTTGAGCCAGCTGAATGGCCTTGTATCTCAGGAAGAACTCAACAGCCTGAAGGAAGATTTGAAGGATGTTGCTTCCAAGAGTGATTTGGACAATCTGAAAAACGAAATCCTTGCACAACTGAGCGGCATTGCCACCCAGAACGACCTTGACAGAGTGAAGAGCGAACTTCAGAGTGACATCAGCGGTTTGCAGGGCGACCTCAGCAATCTCAGCACTGACTTCTATGATAAGATTATCCAACTCTATAAGGATATGGATGCTGGCGACAAGGCTATTGACGACAAGATTTACGAACTGGCACAGCAGGTTGCCGCCAACACACAGCACCTCGAAGACATCGACAAGGTTCTCCAGACAATGCATGAGAGATTCAACGACATGGATGCAAGATTCGTGAACCGCGAGACCATCATGGCTTGGCTTCAAAACCTTTACAAGACTTTGAATGCAAAGATTGCTGCCGGTGGCGGTGCTGAAATCAACATCCAAGTTTTGAAGGACGAGATTAAGGACGACCTCGTTGAACTGCTTCCCGACATTATCACAAACACACTCGAAGGCAGCGAATTTAACTTCATCACAGAGGACGACCTCTCAGATTATGCAAAGAAGAGCGACCTTGACGACTATGCAAAGAAGAGTGCCCTCACCGCACTTGAGGAAGCCCTGACAGAACTGATTAACGGCAAGGCTGATGCTGAAGAGTTCGCAAAAGCCGTTGAAGATATCGCTGAACAGGAAGCTCGCATACTGGCTCTCGAAGAAGGAACCGTCAAGATTGGCGACTACGAGCTTGACAAGCAGGCTCTCAAAGATGCCATTGCCGATGCCATTGCCGATGCCAACACCAAGATTGGCACCATTCAGGATGCCGTTACCGCAATCAACGGGAAGATCCCGACAATGGAGAACGACATCAGAGACCTGAAGACAGGCTTGCAGGAAGCCAAAGACAGACTTGCTGCCGTTGAGCCAAAGGTTGAGGCTCTCACAAATGATGTCGCCAAGATTCAGTCATATCTTGCACAGCAGGTGACTGGCATTACCATCCAGGGCACAACCAACCCAATGTTCGGTACATTCAGTATTCCTGCAAACATCCAGTCCAACGTTCTCGTTGCCTACTATGGCAGGCCCGACAACAAGATTGAGTTCCCCACCACCGACGATGCAAGCTACGTCCGCAAGGATGAGGTTCTCACCGACAAGGATTGGGAAATGATTGGCGGTGATGACATCGCTTTCACACAGAAGGCTAAAAAGGTTCTCATCAACGAGGGCACAAACGGCAAGGCTTATGCCGGTAAGGTCTATGTTACCGTTAACCCGACATCTGCAAATGTTGCTGGTTTGAAACTGGACATCATCAATACACAGGACGAAGCTTCTCTCTTCAAACTGACAGAGCTTAAGAAGAGCTATGACAAGTTAGAGTTTGGCTACAGCCGTGCCGACAATGGCTTCTACGAGGCTGAGGCTTATGTAGAGAAGAAAGACCTGGACGATGTGGAAAGGCCATTCAACGAACAGGCTATAAAGGATTTGGCTAAAGAAGCACAGAACGATCTTGAGCAGATTGTGAAGAACGCTCTGGCTCCTGGAAACACAGCCTTGGATAACCTGGCAACTAAGGTTTATGAGGTTGTCCGCACCCTGAGACTCGACAGAAGCGGTTTGAAGTGCCCGTTCAAGGACATCAATGGAAACGAACAGGCTGTTTACTCTCAGTACAATCTTGCAGCCACAGCCCTCAAGCCTCTCAGCTTAGAGTGGGGTAAATCATTCAACTATGTGACTGTTCCTGGCTATGAGAAGGCAGAAAAGATGCTTAAGAAACTCTGCGACAAACTGACTGGCGTTGTCACATCAATTGAAGGTAATAGAGAAATCAGCAAATTGTTCCGCGACCTTGAAGGACTCAACATCAAGCACGTTACTTTGAACGAGCTGAGTGATGCATACCTTGCCCAATTTGCGGTAGAAATCAATACTTCATTCACCATTGATGACGTAAGATACGACCTGGTATTGCCCGTAAATGTATGGGTTCCTGTTAAGTATGCTAAGAATTTGACCATTGGTGGCACACGTCTTAACGTCGAAGAAGCAGAAAGAGTTGACCTCGCATACTTCGATGAGAACATCGCCGTAAACGAAAAGAACGAACTCTTTAACAAGGTTAAGGCACAGGTTACAAAGCCCACTGTTGTTATCACAGAGGATGATGCTACAGGCGGCGTTACAAGCGTACTCGTTGTTCCCGTAAACGACCAAGCTGGTACAATTCAAGGCTTCACGAAGTTCCCATTAGCTACTCCTGTTGATGTCGTCTCTGGAGAGATTCAGTTTGATGGTACTGGCATTGCCATGGTATCAGGCGGCAGCGTTGTTACAGCAGGTTACACTCAGAACGTGAACATTGACCAACTCAACTACTCATTCTTATTCTCAGGTAAGACATTCACGTATTATAAGAAAGTTGACTTCAGTGATGCCATCAAGGATCTTTGGGAGAATCAAGTTGGTGAAGCCATCGGCGACGTTAACGATATTCTTGACCAGCTCAATGAACTCATTGAAGATGCTTTGAAGCTCAGAGAACTGATGGTAACATACGAGGGTAAGTACACCAACCTTGTAAACAACTACTTTGGAACAGATGGCAAGCTCCATGACTATCTGGACAAGATTAACAGTATCATTGTCAACTTCGTGAATGGTATCAACTGGCAGCTCGGTCCCTACATTGTAGCAGATGATGTTAAGGGCTTCAAGGTGCTGAGCGTTGAAAAGACAATGCCTACTGTTATGTCAAAGAGAGATTTGAAGCTCTATCCCACCTCGAAGAACATGGAAATCTTCTGTCCTTTCGCAAGGAAGCACGTAGCAGTTACCAACGTCTTCAAGGGTGCTGCAAGTGCTCAGGCTGGTGATGCCGATTGTCTTGCCAAGCTGAAAGCTGCCAACACTGGCGACATGAACAAAGTCATCGACGGTACTCAGCGCATGATTGAAGTTAACGGCATGGTAAGCGGCTACACTTACGAGGTTGCTTACTCTGTTCTCGACTTCGAAGGCAACATCTCAACCAGAAAGACCTACATCAAGATTAAATAACCCCTCTTTCTGAACTAAATAAATATAATGATTATGAAACTAAGGAATATATTCATGTCAGTTGTTCTGCTTGCCGGATGCGTCACTGCATCCGCGCAGCAGACGCAGACTGCGCCGCAGACAGATGCAAAGGCTGCGGAGAATACCTGTGAGGCATTCAATCCCCATTGGTATGTTCAGGCTCAGATAGGCGGACAGTACACACTTGGTGAAGTGGACTTCGGAGACCTGCTCTCTGGTAACTTCCAGGCTGCTGTTGGCTACAACTTCTCTCCCGTATGGGGTTTGCGTTTGGCTATTGATTCTTGGCAGAGCAAGGGCGGTACAGACCTTGGCTACCTCGGCCTTGGCACACAGAAATGGAAGTACAACTTCATTGCTCCCACACTTGACGTTACCTGCGACCTGACCAACTGGATTTACGGCTACAATCCCGACCGCGTCTGCAACTTCGGTCTGTTGGCAGGTATGGGCGCTAACATCGGATGGAACAACGATGAAGCAGCAAGCGTAAGAAATCTCATCTTCGCCACAGGCGGCGCAGCCATGGATCCGGCACACACCATGTCTCTGCTTTGGGACGGCACAAAGACACGCTTCGTAGGTCGCTTCGGCGCTTACCTCGACTTCAAGGTGAGCCGTCGCGTTGCCCTCGGTCTTGAGGTGAACTGCAACGCCACATCCGACCACTACAACTCCAAGAAGGCAGGCAATGCCGACTGGTACTTCAATGCATTGGCAGGTGTAAAGGTTAAGCTTGGCAAGCTCGCCAAGAAGTCCGCAGCAGAGCCTATTGTCATTGAGAAAATCGTCGAGAAGATCGTCGAGAAGCCCGTTGAGAAGATTGTCTATAAGGAGCCAGAGGCACCGCAGCGCGAGCCGTTGCGCCGTGACATCTTCTTCACACTCCGTGGCTCAGAGGTTAGCAGAACCGAGATGGCCAAGGTGGAGGACGTTGTGGCTTACCTCAACAAGTATCCCGAAGCCAAGGTGTCCGTTACCGGCTATGCAGACAAAAACACTGGCAATCCCAGAATCAACGTCGGTTATGCCCAGAAGCGTGCCCAGGTTATTGCCAACCTGCTGACAAACAAATTCGGCATTTCCAGCAGCCGCATTATGGTTGACAGCAAGGGCGACACCGTTCAGCCCTACGAGCAGAACGACCTCAACCGCGTTACCATCTGCATTGCAGAATAACAACTAACAAAATCTCATAAACAACACACTTCCCCCCGTCATTCCGTTACAGGCGTAGTGGCGGGGGGAATAATTATCAAAGGACGATGAGAAGACTCTACACATTATTTATTCTTGCCTTGCTCAACATATCGTATGCAACAGCACAGGGCAGGGGATCTGGACTTGTTGATGGCGATAATTACTATCGTGTCCGCAATTTTGGCTCAGACCGCTATGTCTATGTCAGGGACGACTTTGACGATTCTGACATCTTTCGTCAGAAAGCCGACTTCCAGGCTATCGAGTTATGGAAGGATGCAAGCAAAACAATCTACGACCCTGCCAGCGTTATCTTAATACACAGGTACGAAAACGGACATTACAACCTTCAGGCTCAAGGCACAGGTGTATTAGAGCTTACGGGCCATGCTGTCCAAATAAGCAACAGGTTGTCCGATGGGACATACAAGGTTTTTGCCACAGAGAAGAATACAACTGTATATCTTGCCGAAGAAAGGACAACATCAGGGAATCAAGGCAAGTTGGGAACAAACAACAATCAAGAAAAGTACCGCAAATGGATTGTTGATAAGATTGAAACGAACAGTGCCACCAACTACTTTGGCATCAAGCCAACCATCACGTTGAACGGCAAATACTACCATCCATTCTATGCCGCTTTCCCATTCAGGACAGCTTCTACCGGTATGCATGTCTATTATGTCAGCAAGGTTTCTGGTAACAAGGCAACATTGAAAGAAATAGAAGGCAATATACCGGCCAGCACACCTGTCATCATCGAATGTGCTTCAGCCGACCCATCCAACAACCGCTTAGAGCTTCTCACATCCCAACCCGCCGCAATCAATGGTAACAAGCTGGTAGGCGTTTATTTCTGCAACGGTGAACGCGACTGGAAATCTGTGAATGCGTACAAGCGTTTCGATGCCTCTACGATGCGCGTCCTCACGCCAGCCAACGGTCAACTTATCCTAAGCAACAACGAAACAAGCTTGCTTAACTCGCAAGTCTTAGAACAGATAGAAGTCACAGACTGGGATTCGGAAGACGAAGACGATATCGAGATTGCGTGCATTCCCGCCAACACTTGCTACCTTAAAGCAGACGCTGGCACGCCCGATGTTCTTGAGATCAAATTCGAGGCAGTGGGCATTGAGGACATTATCGCCAATCAGACAGAGAAGTCTGCGAAAGGCGTCTATACGCTCAGCGGCACACAACTCCGCGCCACAAACGATGTTCAGGGCTTGCCCGCAGGACTGTATATCGTGGGTGGAGTAAAAGTCGCCATTAAATAAAAGCCTCCCCTACCCCCTCCAAAGGAGGAGAAAATAACACATTATTTCAAAAAAGAAGATAACGATGAAGAAGCTTGGCATATTCTTTTCCTTTTTGATGCTGGCGACAGTCGTTTCAGCCCAGTTTATAGGCGAAGGGACATTTACGCTGGACAAGAAAGAAGGCATCCTGAACCACATGGACGTTGGCATCAGTGTGGGCACTTTGGGCATAGGCATCGACTTGGCAGTGCCCGTCACAGACTATGTCCGCATCCGTGCCGGCTACAACTATATGCCACGCTTCACGCTCCACTCAGACTTCAACATTGAGACGAGCAACGGCAGTTTTAGTAATCTCTTATCGAAAGTTGACAAAATTAACGACAAGCTTGCCGAGTACAACCTTGACTTGAACAGCCCAGGCTTAGAGGAATATCAGGCGATGTACGATAAATTCAGCAAGCTTGAGCAGCGCGATTACGTAACGATGGGCCTTAAGCCCAACTTGCACCAGTTCAAGTTCCTGGTAGATGTGTTGCCTTTCAAGAACAACAAGCATTGGAGCTTCACGGCCGGCTTCTTCATAGGGCCGCCCGACGTGGGCGATGCCTGCAACCTGGAAAAGGAGACACTTATCCTGGAGGGCATCAATACGTATAACGCCATTTACAGAGACTATCCCGCCAAGGGCATCAATGGAGCTTTTTTGCATTCCGACGGCAATGCAAAGGACGATCCCTTCTTCAAGTTTGGCTTGGCAGGCTTCAACCTTGGCACGTTTGCCGACGGCACCAAGGCCATGATGGTGCCAGGCAAGGATGCCACGGTGCGTGCCGACATGCGTGTCAGCAAGTTCCGTCCCTATCTGGGCCTCGGCTACAACACCCACTTGTCCCGTAACAGGAAATGGAAGCTTAACGTCGATGCAGGCGTTCTGTTCCTTTGCGGCTCGCCCAGCGTCTATGTTGACAATGTGTACAAGATTGACGCGAAACCCTTAGACATAGAATATATCTATGACGATTATGGTTGGGTGGTGGACAAGATTGACCACGGAGGTATTGGCTTTGATATTGACGACTGTTACTATGGTGACATTGTGCGTCATTTCTATGATGCGGAAACCGGGGAAGAAGGCTACATGTATAGCGGAGAACTGCTGGACCATGTTGATATGGTGCATGACCTGCACGACATCCCTGGCAAGGTGGGCGACATGGTCAACACCATCTCCAAGTTAAAGGTCTATCCCAACCTGTCGGTGACAGTCTCGTACAGATTGTTCTAACAGTCTTCTTTTTCTTGTAAACAACGGATTTAACGGATTAAACGGATTTGTCTCTAATTTGTTTCGGATTTAACAGATTCCCCTTGCCGAGGCAATCTGCTAAATCCGAATGAAATACCATGACAGGCGAGTCAATCCGTTCAATCCGTTTAATCTGTGGTTTAGAAGGGGCCGAAGCCCATGCAACTTGTAGTGGTCAGTGCGGTAAGGAAGGCGGTGAGCGCGGCTACTAACACCTTCGCCACAAGCTCTACGATTTTATTCTTGTTCATAGTGTCTGTTTTTTTGAACACGGATTGAACGGATTAAACAGATTTGCTTTTAATCCGTTTAATCCGTGGTTAAAAGGTTAGATTAGTTTATAGAGGCTGAAACCTCTGATGATTGTTGCATCGTCGAGCAGCACACCGCATTCCTGCCTTGCCATCGCCTTGACGAGCAGGGGCCAGTCGCCTTCGGTGAGGCGTTGCATGGCGCCGAAGCCTGTCAAGAGGCAGACGTTGCGGATGTACTGTTCGGTGTTGTTTTCGGTGGACGGTGCCCAGCGGCTGACGATGTGCCTTACGCAGACAGCCTTGTAGCGGCGGGCGTAGGTGCGGAGGATGCAGAAGGCGGCGCGAAGCCCCCACTCTGTCTTCTCAAACTGTACAAACTTTCTGTCGGCCTGCAATGCCGATTGTCCTATCCAGTTGGTAGCAGCAACCCGCCGAATGTTCAGCGGGTTGCAGTTGCGTAGTCCTCGTGTCATGGCTTTACTCCATTCCCTGGATAGTTTCCTCGTTGCGGACGATGTCGATGGCATCAGCCTGGGCTTCTCTGCTGGGAACAAGCTGGAAGGTTGCTTCGCTTCGGAGGTTCTCGAAGGCCTTGCCTGGCTTCCAACTGACATTCACTTCCTTGATGTTGTTGGCAGAGAACCCGTCGGTGGTCTTTGCCCCTTCGGTCTTGAGGCGTGGCTGGAAGTCGCCAAGTTCGCCAAGCTTGACGCGCTTGCCCTCGAGCATGAGTTCGCGAAGGCAACTGACAGCGATGGTCAGGAGTCCGACGATGTCGCCCTTCTTATAGACGCTGCCGTGGCTGGCGACGTGCTTGGCAAAGGCATTGATGTCGATGACCTCATTCACTTGTGCCACACCGTAGGCCTTGGTCTCGGTGATGTTTGCCTTCTTGGTTCCAGGGGTGGTTGACATGATTGCGATACTGTAGTTAATCATAGCTTTTGTTTTTGGGGTGTTAATAATGGTTGTTAATCGTTTTTAGAAGCGCTTCTGTTATTATATACAGTCCAACCTGTCATTTGTTAACCCCTGGAGTGGATTTTTTCATCCTCTGTTGCAAAAAAAATGCTTCCCTTCATTATATATTTATTATGCGCAGGCGCACGCGGACGCACGCTTGCGCGTGTATAGAAACGCCCTGTGGAGAGATGGCCAACGCCGCGTGCGGCGTTGGCCATCTCTCCACAGGGCGTTTGGCATCTCTCCACAGGGCGTTTTATGACACCCCCTTGCGCGGGTGTGGAAAGGACACAAAAAAAGCCCTTCTCTTATGCGGAGAAGGGCTGTAGGAGAGCGGTTTCCTTTAGAATGCCAGCTCAGAACCAGCCTTGAACTTAACCACCTTCTTTGCAGGGATGGTGATAGCCTCCTTGGTTGCGGGGTTGATGCCCTTGCGTGCGTCACGCTTTGCAACAGAGAAAGTACCGAAGCCCACGAGAACCACCTTCTCACCCTTCTTCACTGCGCCCTTGATAGCGTCCAGAGTTGCATCCAGAGCCTTCTTTGCGTCAACCTTGCTCATGCCAGCGCCCTCGGCGATCTTGGCAACTAATTCAGTCTTGTTCATAATTAATTTGTTAATTTGTTTGTAATAAGGTTTTTGAAAAATGTGCTATTTCTTCAGATTTTCAAGACAAATTTAGGCAAAGTTGGCTGAACCACAAAGCTTTTCGCAAAAAAAATGCTATAAATAGTGAAAAATCTTTATATAAAGCCTTTTTTCGCCCCTTAATACGCCTATTTTTCGTACCTTTGCACCCAAAATATAACATTTTGTCCATCAGCAATGAACACAATGCCTCCTATCACAAAGAACCTGCTCATCATCAATGTGCTGTGCTTCTTCGCAAGTCTTGCCTTTGCATCGCACGGCATAGATGTTGACGAACTGTTCGGCCTGCATTTCATACTCGCCAGCCATTTCCGTCCCTGGCAGCTCTTCACCTATATGTTCATGCACGCCAGTTGGCAGCACCTTTTCTTCAACATGTTCGCCGTCTGGATGTTCGGACGCATCATGGAGCAGACAATGGGCAGGAACCGTTTCCTCTTCTATTACCTCACCTGCGGTCTCGGCGCAGGACTGGCACAAGAATTGGTGCAACTGGCCGAGTACTGGTACTACGGCTTCGGCAGCTACGAGCAGGTGGCTATGGGCGACGGCATCGTGGCGATGGCAGACTACCTGAACCGCTGGAACACGGTCGGCGCATCGGGCGCCGTCTATGGCATCCTGCTTTCCTTCGGCATGACGTATCCCGATGAGCGCATGTTCATCTTCCCCATACCCATACCCATCAGGGCCAAATACTTCGTCATGGGCTATGCTGTCATAGAACTCCTCTCCGCCCTCTCGCAGAAAGGCGACGGCGTGGCACACATGGCACACCTGGGCGGCATGCTCGTCGGCCTGCTGTTGCTCCTGTACTGGCGCGGCGGGAATGGCGGCAACCGACGGGGCGGCTACAGAAGCTACAGGCGGGACAGCGGTTCGTGGGACGGTTTCCGCCAATGGTTCGTTTCGCTGTTCAAGAAACGGGAACCGCACATCGATGTCACCTACGGCGGACGCTACGGACAGGAGGCTGCCTATCGCCAGCAGAAAAAGGAGCAGGAGGAAGAACTCAACCGCATCCTCGACAAAGTGAAGAAGAACGGCTACGAGGGCCTCACACCAGAGGAAAAGAGACGGCTCTTCGACATCACAAAGCCTCACCCCTAACCCCTCTCCGAGAAGAGGGGAAACCTGTATGAACAAGAGAGAAAATCAAAAAGCCTCCCTCCCTGGGGGGAGGTTGGCGGGGGGCTTCAAGCGCATATCGGTGAGCCTCTTTCTCGGTGCCAACCTCTGCACCATACTGTTGCTGTGGCTGTGCGTAGGACTGACCTTTGTCCCGTCAGACATCATCCCGCGCCTGTCGCTCCTTACGCTGGCATTCCCCATCCTCCTCGTTGCCGACCTGCTCTTCATCGTGTTCTGGCTGCTCTTTTATGTACGCCTTGTCTGGGTACCCATTCTGGGAGCACTGCTTGTAGGGGGCTACGTCCTCGACTATTGCCCTCTGAACTTCGACCGCAACAGCGCCCCAGCCTCCGACAGCACCATTTGCATCATTTCCTACAATGTCGGCTACCTGAAGACAGACGAGCAAAGGGAAGAACTCGTCCAATTCATCAAGACAAGCGATGCCGACATCGTCTGCCTGCAAGAAAGCGACAAAAACCTCATCACCCATCACAAAGCAAAGTTTGACTCTTTGTCCTTTCATTCCATACAAAGCGGCAGCGAGATCATCCTCTCGCGCCTGCCCTTCCTGAGCGACACCATACACATCGACTATCCCACCCGCCACAATCACAGTATGGCTTGCTGGATAAGCTGCTTCGGAGACAGCCTTTTCATCATCAGCAACCATTTGGAGAGCAACGGCTTAAGTCCGGAGGAAAAGGACGACTACACCAATGCCATCATAGAACCGAACCGTGAGGCCATCAAGAGCAGTTCGAAAATGCTCCTTAGCAAACTGAGCGAAGCAGCCGCCTACCGGAGTGTACAGACAGACAGCATTTGCTCGCTCATGGAACGCTATGCGGACCATCCCGTCATCGTCTGCGGCGACTTCAACGACACACCCATCTCCTACACCTACCAAAGACTTGCCCGCCGCCTCACGTCGGCCTATCGTCAGGCAGGCTGCGGCATAGGCATCTCCTACACCCGACGCTCCTTCCCTGTGCGCATAGACCACCTCTTTTTCTCCGAGGACTGGACATGCACATCATGTCGCATAGACCACACCGTTTTGTTGTCTGACCACTATCCCCTCGTCGTGCGATTGCGCAAGAAAGTACGTTAATCTGCCTTTTTCACATAAAAATCTGCCTTTTTCTCTTGAGTTTAAGGAAAAAGATGTATCTTTGCACGCTATTTATAATATTAAATAATTTTACTAACAATGCAAAACAAAGGATTTGTAAAGGTTTTCGCGGTTCTGCTGACACTGGTGTGCCTCTTCTATTTGAGCTTCTCTGTTGTGACAAATCACTTCGAGAGCAAGGCTGAAGCCATCGCACAGACAGAAGGTCAGGCCGCTGCCGACCGCTACTTGGATTCTCTGCTCAACAACAAGGTGTACTGCAATGTGTGGACATTGAAGGAATGCCGCGAAATGGGCATTGGCTTAGGTCTTGACCTCAAGGGCGGCATGAACGTCATTCTCGAAGTCAGCGTGCCTGACGTTGTCAAGGCACTGGCCGACCACAAGGAGGAGACCGACGAAAACTTCCGTCAAGCCGTTGAACAGGCGACAAAAGAGGCTGCTGCCAGCCAAAGTGACTTTATTACCTTATTCATCAAGGACTACAAGGCTCTGGAGCCGGACAAGGCGCTCGCCGAACTCTTTGCCACGCAACAGTTGCGCGACAAAGTGACCACAAAGAGCACCGACAAGGAAGTGGAAAGCGTGCTGCGTGCCGAGGTGAAGAGTGCCATCGACAACTCTTACAACGTGCTCCGCACCCGTATCGACCGCTTTGGCGTCGTACAGCCCAACATCCAGGCACTTGAAGGTCAGGAAGGCCGTATCATGGTGGAAATGCCTGGCGTGAAGGAACCCGAGCGCGTGCGCAAACTCCTCCAGGGCAGTGCCAACCTCGAATTCTGGGAGACCTACAACACCCAGGAGGTCGTGCCCTTCCTCATCAACCTTGACACCAAGCTTGCTTCCGTGCTGAGCGGCATCAAGGAGGAAGCTCCTGCCGACACCATCGAGGCTACCGAGCTTGTTGAAGCAGAAGAGGCTCCTGCCGATACTGCCAAGGCTGCCGACCTCGCTGCCGCCGTCGCCGAGAACAGCGATGTGGAAACAACGGCAAGTTCCCTTTCTGCTGCCGACATCGAAAAGGCACACAAGGCACATCCCCTGCTGAGCCGCTTGCAGCTTGCACAGGGTGCCTATGGCTGCGTAGTGGGCTTTGCCAGCAAGCGCGACATGGACGACATCGACGAACTCCTCGCCTCTCCCGAGGCTAAGGAAGTGCTTCCCTCCGACCTCCGCCTCAAATGGGGCGTGAAGGGCATGGGTGAAGGTGCCGGCGCCAACATCTACGAACTGTATGCCATCAAGGTGACAGAGCGCAACGGCCGTGCTCCTCTCGAAGGTGACGTTGTGACCGACGCCAGCGACTCCTTCGACCAGTCAGGTCGTCCCTGCGTCAGCATGAAGATGAACGTTGACGGTGCACGCCGCTGGGCAGCCCTCACAAAGGCCAACCTCAGGCGCAGCGTTGCCATCGTGCTCGACGACAACGTCTATAGCGCACCCACCGTACAGAGCGAGATAACAGGCGGTAACTCTGAGATTACCGGCCATTTCACCGCAGAAGACACCCGCGACCTCGCCAACGTGCTGAAGTCCGGCAAGATGCCTGCTCCTGCAAAAATCGTGAGTGAGGAAATCGTAGGCCCGTCTCTCGGTGCCGAGTCCATCCGTCAGGGTATCTGGAGCTGCGTCATCGCCTTCGTCATCCTCATGTTCTACATGATTACGATGTACGGCTTCATCCCCGGCATGGTCGCCAACTGCGCCCTCGTACTCAACCTCTTCTTCACCATCGGTGTCCTGACAAGCTTCCAGGCAGCCCTGACCATGAGCGGTATCGCCGGTATGGTGCTGTCGCTGGGTATGGCCGTCGATGCCAACGTGCTCATCTACGAGCGCACGAAAGAAGAGATGAAGGCTGGCAAGAAGGTTCGCGAGGCACTCTCCGCCGGTTACAGCAACGCCTTCAGCGCCATCTTCGACTCGAACCTGACATCCGTCATCACGGCCATCATCCTCTACTACTTCGGTACAGGTCCAATCCGCGGCTTCGCAACGACATTGCTCATCGGTATCTGCGTAAGCTTCTTCACCGCAGTGTTCCTGACACGTGTTATCTATACACAAGTGATGGAGAAGGACAAGTGGCTCGGCCTCACCTTCCGCACCGCCATCGGCGACAAAATCTCTTTCCAGAACCCCACGTTCAAGTTTATGAGCGCCTACAAGAAGAGCTTCGCCATCTTCGGCACTCTGGCAGTCATCAGCATCTGCTTCATGCTCACACGCGGCTTCAGCAAGAGCATCGACTTCACCGGCGGCCGCAACTTCGTGGTTCTGTTCGAGAACGAGGTGCAGCCTGAGACGGTTCGCGGCCTCCTGGCAGAAGCCTTCCCCGAAAGCAACACCAGCGCCATCGCACTGGGCACAGAGGGCAAGACCATCCGCATCTCCACGAACTACCGCATTGAAGAGGACGGCATCGAGGTTGACAGCGAGATAGAGGAAAAACTCTTCGAAACACTGAAGGGCGGCAACCTGCTGGCAGAAGACCTCACACTGGAGAACTTCATCAACCGCGACGAGCGTGCCGGCGGCTCCATCATCAGCAGCCAGAAGGTAGGACCTTCCGTTGCAGAAGACATCACAAACGGTGCCATCTGGAGCGTCATCCTGGCCTTCATCGCCATCTTCGTCTATATCTTCATCCGCTTCCGCAACCTGTCGTTCTCCATCGGTGCCATCACCGCTCTGATTGTGGATATCATCCTCATTCTGGGTATGTACAGCATCTGCTGGGGCTGGATGCCATTCTCACTTGAGATTGACCAGACGTTCATCGGTGCCGTGCTGACTGCTATCGGTTATTCTATCAACGACAAGGTGGTTGTCTTCGACCGCATCCGCGAGTTCCTCCACCTGCACCCGAAGCGCGACAAGCAGGAACTCTTCAACACCTCGCTGAACAGCACCTTGAACCGTACCATCAACACCTCTGTCTCTACGTTCATCGTATTGGCAGTCATCTTCTGCCTGGGCGGTGCCAGCATCCGCAGCTTCGCCTTCGCAATGATTCTGGGTGTTGTGTTCGGCACGCTGTCGTCCGTCTTCGTGGCCGCTCCCACAGCTTACCTCACCAGAGGCAAGAATATCGTAGAGGAGCCAGAGAAGAAGTAAGACATTCCCCAATAAAAACTTAACACACAAAGAGCGACGCAGCGCTGACAATCCAGCGCTGCGTCGCTTTATGTAATTAACCATACACATTATTATAAATTATATCGCATTGCACACAGCATACGCAAGTGTTCGTAATTTCTACGGCGGCGAGCTGCCAAAGGTTGCGAAGATGGTTGTGACACAGCCGGAGTCTCTTGATTATGGTGTAATCACAGAGGCAACCACCAAGACCTTTACTATTGCCAACACAGGCAAGGCTACGTTAGAAGGCATCAGTGTAACCTCTTCCAACAGCAGCATCTTTGCCATCAGTGGTGCTCCCACAAGCCTTGCAGCAGACGAGAGTGCAGAAGTGACCATCACGATGGCTGCCACGACGATTGGCAATCTTTCCTCTGAGATTACCGTAGGTGCTACAGATATGGAAGATGTGAAATCTTCCGATGCCGTCGTAGCAGGCACTTACGACTATGTAACCCTGAAGCGCACCTTCACCGAGGGTTGGAACACCGTATGCCTGCCCTTCGCCATCAGCGACGTAGAAGGCTTCTTTGGCGCAGGCAAACGCAGTGAAGGCACTTCGCTTCGGTGACATTGAGGTGGGCATAAATACCCTCTCTGACTCTCCCTTAAAGGGCGAGAATATCTACAACCTGGCCGGTCAGCGCATCCAAAAGATGCAGAAAGGCATTAACATCATTAACGGCAAAAAGATCCTTAAGTAATATGGAAAAGACATCTATCCAACCTCAGACCAAGGTCGAGTACGCCGAATGCGAAATGCTGCTTGCCGCAAGTAAACTTGATGTTACCAGTGACGAGCAAAGCATTACGCTCACGGATGACGAATATAATGGTGAGTTCTCCGTCAAGGAATACCACTTTGGCGACGACTTCTAAAAACTAATCCGAATACTACTCCATTCGGAATTGATAATCCCGCGCTACTCACATCACACAGAGTAACGCGGGATTACTTAAATCGCAAGTTGCGTTTGTACAAACGCAGACTGTGTTGCAAAGAAAAAACATACAATAGAAGACATTTAGCCAAGGAGGGATATTTTTTCTTTATTAGACTGGCATATATTTCGTGTAATTTATGTAAATTTGTACCCATATTACTGATAACATTACTTTGACATGAGTCCACAAGAACTCAATGAGGTGCTGGAACAGACAGCAAGACATCTGGCAGAGCCAGACTCTATGTACGGGCTTTTCTACAAACATGCCGACGGCGACCCGCTGCCATCTGCTCCTGCACTTACCGAAATTATCGACCTTTGTCGAGCCATCCTCTTTCCAGGTTTCTACGGGAAATCGACCTTGAGCAGCAAAACCCTACCCTATCACATCGGTGTCAGCCTTGACCGTCTCAGCCATCTGCTCATAGGGCAGGTCATCGCCGGCCTCTGCTTTCAACACTCAGAAAAGGTTCAGACATGCGAACTGACAGACAAGGCTCAGGCCATTGTTGCCGAGTTCATAAGCCGTTTGCCTGAACTACGCCGCATCCTTGCCACAGACGTGGAAGCCACCTACAATGGCGATCCTGCGGCAGAATCGTACGGCGAGATTATCAGTTGCTATCCCGTCATCAAGGCCATCACCGGATACCGCATTGCCCATGAACTATTAGTCCTGGGCGTGCCCCTCATCCCCCGCATCATCACCGAAATGGCACACAGCGAGACGGGCATTGACATACATCCAGGGGCGCAAATAGGCCACCACTTCACTATCGACCACGGCACGGGCGTCGTCATCGGCGCCACCTGCATCATCGGTAACTATGTGAAACTCTATCAAGGTGTCACTCTGGGTGCCAAGAGCTTCCCGTTGGACGAAAACGGCAACCCCATGAAGAACATTCCGCGCCATCCGATACTCGAGGACAATGTGATTGTTTACAGTAATGCGACGGTGCTCGGCCGCATCACATTAGCCAAAGGCACCGTCATCGGCGGCAACGTCTGGGTAACGGAAAGCACCAAGCCCGGAGAGCAACTGGTACAGGCAAAACAACGCAAAAGCCAGATTGTCCGCCCCGAAGACTTTGGATGCTTGTAGAAGGCTGAAAAGGGAAAAGTTAAAGAGTTAAAAAGTTAAAAAGTTAAAAGTTAAACGCCATACATGGAAAAACCAAATTGGCAGACCTCCGCCACGATGAGAGGAGAAGAATTTGAAATGATTGCCAAGACCTTTCAGGGCTTGGAAACAGTGCTGGCAACGGAACTTATAGACCTTGGTGCCAACAATATACAAATAGGACGCCGCATGGTCAGCTTCACCGGCAACAAGGAGATGCTCTATCGTGCCAACTTCCAGTTGCGCACAGCCATAAAGATACTGAAACCCATCAAACACTTCCATGCCACCAGTGCCGACGAGGTCTATAGCGCGGTGCAGGAGATTGACTGGACGCAGTACCTGACCAACGAGACAACCTTTGCCGTTGACAGCGTAGTGTTCAGCACGGAGTTCCGCCACTCGAAGTTCGTGGCCTACAAGGTGAAGGATGCCATCGTTGACCAGATGCGGGAAAAGACAGGCGAGCGCCCGAACATCCGCGTCACCAACCCCGACCTGCAGCTACACATCCATATTGCAGAGTTCGACTGCACCCTTTCGCTCGACAGTAGCGGCGAGAGCCTGCACCGCCGCGGATACCGCCAGGAGAGCGTCGAGGCACCTCTGAACGAAGTGCTTGCAGCAGGCATCATCATGCTCACAGGCTGGAAAGGACAGTGCGACCTCATCGACCCGATGTGCGGCAGCGGCACCATTCCCATCGAAGCTGCCCTCATAGCCAGAGGCATCGCACCTGGCGTCTATCGCAAAGAGTACGCCTTCGAGAAATGGCCAGACTTCGACCAAGAACTCTTCGACAGCATTTACGAGGACGATTCCCGAGAACACGACTTTGCGCATCACATCTACGGCTACGACATCAACCGCAATGCTGTCGCCATCGCCCAGAACAACGTCAAGGCTGCCGGCCTCAGCAAAGAGATAAGCATCGCGCAACAAGACTTTGCCGATTTCAAGCAGCCCCAAGAGAAGTCCGTCATCATCACCAATCCGCCCTACGGCGAGCGCATCTCTGCGCCCGACCTTCTTGGCCTCTACAAGATGATTGGCTCAAAGTTCAAACACGACTTTGCAGGAAACGACGCATGGGTGCTCAGCTATCGCGAGGAATGCTTCGACCAGATAGGCCTCAAGCCGTCGCTCCGCACACCGCTCTACAACGGCAGTCTGGAATGCGAGCTGCGCAAATACCAGATGTTCAGCGGCAAGTTCGACGAGATGCGAGCCAAAGGCGGTGACATAAAGACGGCCCAGGAACGCCGCATGATGGCCGACCGCAAGCGCTTCAAGCAGCATCGCGAGTTCAAGGATAAAGTTGAGGATAACCCACGCGAGCGCTTCAGAAGAAAAGATGACCGCGAGGACTTCAAACACCGCGAATTCAAGAAGAAAGGCAGCCGCGACGAGGAACGACGCGACTTCAAACGAGACAGTGAGCGGCGCGACTTCAAGCGAGGCGGCGAGCGCAAGCCCTTCAACAAAAGCAAAAGCAACAACAAAAACAATAAATGGTAAATGACAAGATGAAAACTAAGTATTTGCTTCTCCTACTTTTTACGCTCATGGAAACCGGTTCCCTCTTTGCCCAAAAGCTCTTTACGCTCGAAGAACTCAACTTCGGCGGAAAAAATGCCTCGAAGTTCTATCCAGAGCGATGGCAACTGCAATGGGAAGACAACAAGCTCATCGATGCTGTCGATAAGGCGGCAGCCGTGGTCATTGACCGCAAGACCGGCAAGACAATCGAAGGCGAGACCATAGATCTCAATGCAAAGAGCCGCTTGAAACACGATGGCGAGTTGGAGTTTTGCAAAGCCTCTGGTGCCGTTGCTTTCCTGAAAGGCCATGACCTTTGGGTTGCTTCTGCCAACGGCACAGAGCACCAACTGTCGAGAGACGGTTCACGCGAAATCGTGTATGGCAAGAGCGTCCACCGCGACGAGTTCGGCATCTACAAGGGCACCTTCTGGAGTCCCGACGGCCTGCAACTGGCTTTCTACCGCATGGACCAAAGCATGGTGGCGGACTATCCGCAGGTCAACACCTTTGAACGCGAGGCAACACTCGCCCCGGACAAGTATCCGATGGCTGGCATGACATCGCACAAAGTCACCGTCGGCATCTTCTCCCTGCAAAAGGAACAGACCATCTACCTCGACCTGGGCGACCCCACAGACCGCTACTTTACCAACATCGCCTGGGCACCCGACGGAAAGACGCTCTATCTCTACGAACTCAACCGCGACCAAAACCATACGATGCTCGAAGCATACGATACTTCAACTGGCCTAAAGTTGCGCACCCTCTACGAGGAACGCTCCGAAAAATATGTAGAGCCACTACACCCTATCACCTTCCTGCCCTGGGACAACACGAAGTTCATCTACTGGAGCTGGAAAGACGGCTACACGCACCTCTACCTCATGGACACAGAAGGCCGCGAACTTGGCCAACTGACCAGCGGCAAGTGGGAGGTGAAGGAGATTGTCGGCTTCTGCCCTGCCACAAAGAGTGCCATCATCATTACAAAGGAAGCGGGCGACTTGCAGCGCAACATCTACAGCCTCAACATCAAGACAAAGAAGCGCACCCCGCTCGACAACGGACGCGGCTGCCATTCCGCACGGCTTTCTGCCGACGGACGTTACCTCATCGACACTTGGCAAGAGCCTGACCTGCCACGCGCCTGTGCCGTGACCGACACAAAGACAGGCAAACAGACCTTGCTTCGCACGGCAAAAGATCCTTGGGAAGGCTGGTACCAGCCCATCTTTGAACAAGGAACAGTTCTTGCTGCCGACGGCGAGACAACGCTCTATTGGCGCATGGTGAAGCCGATGGATTTCGACGCATCAAAGAAGTACCCGACCGTCGTCTATGTCTATGGCGGACCTCATGCCCATAACGTGGAAGCTTCCTGGCACTGGGGCAGCCGCTCCTGGGAAACCTACATGGCACAGAAAGGCTATATCCTCTTCATCCTCGACAACAGAGGAAGCGAGGACAGAGGCAGGGACTTCGAGCAGGCCACCTTCCGCCGCCTCGGTCAGGAAGAGATGAAAGACCAAATGTGTGGCGTGGAGTTCCTGAAGACACTGCCATACGTCGATAGCAACAGGCTTGGCGTACACGGCTGGAGCTTCGGCGGCTTTATGACAACATCGCTGATGCTCAACTATCCCGATGTCTTCAAGGTGGGCGTGGCAGGCGGCCCCGTCATCGACTGGAAGTGGTACGAGGTGATGTACGGCGAGCGCTATATGGACACGCCCGAACAGAATCCAGAGGGCTACGAGCTGACAAGCTGCATCAACAAGGCAAAGAACCTGAAGGGCAAGCTGCAAATCATCATCGGCATGAACGATCCGACGTGCGTACCGCAGCACTCCCTGCAGTTCCTCAATGCCTGTGCGGAAGCTGGCACACAGCCCGACTTCTTCGCCTACCCGGGCGAAGGCCACAACATGGCCGGGCATAAGAGTGTCCACTTGCACGAGAGAATCACACAATACTTCGAGGACTACCTGAAGTAACAAACAATTTCTTCATTTAATTAACAGTAACAACATGAACAAAACACGCAATCTTTTCAAGCTTTCAGCAATGGCTCTGCTCGCTTTGGGACTGTTCACATTCAGTTCCTGCGGCGGCGACGACGATGATGAAATCATCAACCAGAAGGACTTTGTCGAACAGTACTTCAGCGTAACCGACGGAACGTACCACAATTCGGCTATGCCCAGTTCTACCACAAATCAACCCATCAGCGGAATCAACATCAGCAGCCAAGGCGAGACAGCCACCATCGACATCACCTCCGACGAGGAATACGACCGCTTCTTTGTGGGCGTGGAAGGGATATCGGGCTATATGGAATATGTTCCCGCAAACTCACGTGCAGGAAAGTTCAGCTACACAATCCCTGTGAAATTTGGCTCAAAAGCTCCCAACACCATGAAGATACAGGTGAAAGGTCGTACCAAGAGCGGCGACATTACGACCACATACAGCCAGGCCGTCCAGACCTTCGGCGGCGACATCGGCACAAACAATGGCGCTACGAGTACGAGCAGGACGACGACATGGGCACCATCCGCGAGGACTACACCTTCCAGAACATCGGAACGGGCAAAGTGGCCGACTTCTCCAAGGAAGAGTATGAGACGACATACGCATGGCAAGTGCAGGTGGAAGGCCAGTTCAAGCTGCAGGGCAGCACGCTGCGCCTCTACATCCGCCGCGCCCGCGTCAAGGCTTCTGACGATTGGTCTGCCTGGTACGACAAAGGTCGTGCCGCCATCCTCGGCCCCTATATCAACTGGCAGAACAACTACAACTCTTGGAACGAGTATGTAGAGCAGGGCGAAGGCGATATATGGGAGTGCATCGTCAACGATGCCAAGACACAGATGCAATGGCGTAAGTTGAAACCCGTTTACAATTACGACCCTGTTTCGGGCGAGAGCAGCGTGTCGTACACATACGATACGAGCTATCCTGTCCGCCAACTCAAAAAGATATAAGCTGCGGCATGACCATAAAAAAAGCGGACGAATCACATGGTGGTTCGCCCGCTTTTTCGTATCTTTGCAGCATAAATGACAAATTGAGAACCTATGAGAATACTTTTGTTAGGCAGCGGCGGGCGTGAACACGCCTTGGCTTGGAAGATAGCCCAAAGCCCCAAGTGCGAGAAACTCTATATTGCCCCAGGTAATGCAGGCACGAAAGAAGTGGGCGAGAACATCAACATTAAAGTTAATGACTTCGATGACATCAAGGACTTCTGCCTTGAGAAGGGCGTTACGATGGTTGTCGTTGGCCCCGAAGACCCCTTGGTGAACGGCATCTATGACTTCTTTAAGGACGATGCCCAATTGAAGGACATTCCCGTCATTGGCCCAAGCAAGAAGGGTGCTGTGCTGGAAGGCAGCAAGGACTTTGCCAAAGGCTTTATGCAAAGGCATGGCATCCCAACGGCCCGCTATCAGACTTTCGACGGTGAGCACCTGCAAGAAGGACTGGACTTCCTGGAGACATTGGAGCCGCCCTACGTCCTGAAGGCCGACGGTCTCTGTGCCGGCAAGGGTGTTCTCATCCTCCCCACCCTCGAAGAAGCGAAGAAGGAGTTTAAGGAGATGCTGGGCGGCATGTTCGGCAAAGCCAGCAGCCGCGTGGTTATCGAGGAGTTTCTGGATGGCATCGAGTGCAGCGTCTTCGTCTTGACCGACGGCAACAGCTACAAGATACTGCCCGAGGCGAAGGACTACAAGCGCATCGGCGAGGGCGACACCGGACTCAACACCGGCGGCATGGGCAGTGTGAGTCCTGTTCCATTTGCCACAAAAGATTGGATGAAGAAGGTGGAGGAGCGCATCATTCGTCCTACGGTTGAAGGTCTCAAGGAAGAAGGCATCGACTACAAGGGCTTCATCTTCTTTGGCCTCATCAACGCACGGAATAAGGGGCAAGGAGCAGGGGGCAAGGAACAAGAAACAAGAGAACCGAAAGTGATAGAGTACAATGTCCGCATGGGCGATCCTGAAACCGAGACCGTGATGCTGCGCCTGAAGAGCGACCTTGTTGACCTCTTCGAAGGCGTTGCAACGGGCACGCTGGCAGAACGAAAGGTTGAATTCGACGAGCGGGCTGCCGTTTGCGTCATGCTGGTCAGTGGCGGCTATCCTGGCTCGTACGAGAAGGGCTTCCACATCACTGGTATCGAAGATGTCTGGGGCAGCACCCTTTTCCATGCAGGCACAGCTTTCGCCCCTCCTTCGGAGGGAACGGAGGAGGCTCAACTTGTAACAAACGGCGGGCGCGTCCTTGCCGTCAGCAGCTATGGCAAGGACAAGGAAGAGGCTTTGGAAAAGAGCTTTGCCAATGCCAAGCTCATAAAGTTCCAAGGCAAGAACTTCCGCAGAGACATCGGGGCAGACCTATAGAACATTTACAATTTACGATTTGACGATTTACTATTGACAATTTGACCTCTTGAAGCCTTGAAGCCTCGGTTGCAAAACAAGATAGCAGGAAGCGAACTGACGCTGCCAATGTGTGTTGTGGTGGCGGCCGCCTTGTGGTGGCGGCCAGAGGGGAGTGACGTTACATCCAACATCTGGGGATTGGCATTATGTATTCTGACGACTTACATCATCATGGAGACCAATGCCCGTCAGCACATCATCCGCATCCGAACCCGTATGATGTCGTGCGTCTGGCTTGTCCTGTCCACATCTCTTTCGTTCATGCACCCATTAGGAGAGCCTCTCGTGGCGGCAACCTTTCTTTGCGGTAGCTATTACCTGCTCTTCCGGTGCTACCAGCATCACCAGCCTCAACTGATGGCCTTTCATTCTTTCCTCATGCTTGGCATCGGCAGTTTCTTTGCACCCATCATGCTGCCAATGGCCATTTCCTTCTTCCTCTACATGGTCTTCTTCCTTCGCTCCCTGACAAAAAAGGCTTTCTGGGCAGGCATTCTCGGCCTGATTGTCCCTCTTTGGTGCTATGGAGCCTGGTGCTTTGTGACAGGCAATGCATTCAAATACCAATTGCCATTCAACGACCTTAAGCCCTTCTCTTTTGTGAAAGAGTTAGGAGAGGCTGAGATTTTCTCCTTTGCTGTCATCGCCCTGCTAAGCATCATCAGCATCATACACTATCTGCGCACCAACTATGACGACAAGATACGCGTGCGCATGATACTATATATATATGTCTCGCAGACATTGCTGCTGATAGCTTTTCTGATGCTTCAGCCCGCGCAGTATAAGACCACAATGGCTCTCATCGTAGCCAGCGCCAGCCCGCTCATCGCCCACTACTTCGCCCTTTCCAAAAGCATTTTTACTACCCTTCTTTTTGTTCTCTCTTTGCTACTGATAACAATGATGGCAGCCCTGAACCTTTGGCTGCCACCATCCTTTACCTTTTAAGAAGGAAACTCTAACTGCTTACCAGATATCCTCCGACTCCTCCGGATTGTCATAGACTTCCTTGGCTACATATTCAAAGTAGTCCATGTAAAACTCCTTGGACTCTTCGTCAAGCACAGACTTGAAGCGGATGTAATAGTTCTGATAAGGCTGCAAGTAAGCACTCAGAAGGATTCGGCGTGAAATATAATGGTAAGTGCGCACAGACACGTTGCTGCCAAGAGTATTTGACCAAGAGTTTGGACCCTTCATAAATCCCTTTGTGCGCATCGTCTTTGTCACACGGTCATTATACTCTTCGTCGTCTGTGTCTTCCTCCCATCCGACATAAGATGGTGTCGTGAAGCTTTGGCCGCTAGCTCCGTTTCCAGTCCTATATCTCCATTCCTTAGCGCCCAAACGCAAATCCAAAGGAATGCCTGCGGCAGGCATCTTGTCGCGAGAGACGCCGAAATAAACCTGAGCCATAGAACGCAGAAATGAACCATTTGCCACACCGAAGCGTATCTCATACTGTCCAGCACGTGGCACAGGTGGCAGTTTCATCGTGAAGTCATAACGACCGATGATATTATACTCATCACCCTGAAGATTATGATAGCCGGACAAATACCCCGGAAGGTAATAGAAGAGCGTTCCTTCGCGTATCTCGATATTATCCAAGTAAGGATAGTTCGTCGGTATGCCCCTGTTATTGGTAGCTCCGCTTGTAAAATAGCTTCGCTGAGAACGGATGTTGTTGTTCATTAACTCAGGCATTACGCATCCTGCATCAATGCGAATACGGTTGGACACCATCTGATTGCAGACATTTTCCGTACAAACAAGCAACTGTTCTATGGGATATACGACAGCATTGGCGATGTTGGTGGCGTCCGTTTCCGTTTCCGCTGCCATCAGTATGCGGATACCCTGATTCTCGTCGGCTGTCGTGCAGGAACCTTTCAATGGTGGGAACAGACCACTCTCATGATAGTCGTTCTTGTTTGCACGAGCCGGACTGAATTGTCCACGTCCATTCCTAAGCAACGGGAAGCGATTCAAATAAATGCCATTACTCTCCTTACTCTCGTAAGTCTTTATCATACGGGGAAGTCCCATCGTCTGGTAATAGTCCATTATGGCAATCGTTGGCACCTTAGACGTAGTATAGTTAAACAACAGTTCATTGTAGTGTATCACCAGTTTGTCCCTTCCTATACGTTGGGGCAGCAAGTGATACGTGACAAACTGGTTCAGGACATTCATTTCGTTGGTGTAGTTCTCATCGTAGAGCGTACCGCTTATGTAGTCAAAGAGTTTTGAATCTTTCAGGTACTTACATACGTCTTCGACGGTTATTGCATCGGCCGACTTGCCCAACTCGTTCTCCCAAAAGCGGTCTGTCTCGGCAAAAAGAGTAAAGCCATAGTAGCGGTGTTCCGGAACGCTTCCCACCTGCCCTTGAGAAGGATGTATAGGCAAGTCCTGAACTCCTCCCGTCAAGTAAAGTTCCTCCCATGCCTCGTCGCGATAGGCATTGAGAGTGTCTTGCAGATTGCAAGCAAGCAACAGGCGCGACATTACACTGTATCCGCTCTCTGGCTTTGAGGACCAAAGACGTATCAAGTCGCCCAACCGCTTGTCGCTCGGTGCTATCACACCTTCCACCTGGTGCACATATCCGTTAATCAGCATGATGCCTCGGTTCTTCTTGGATACTGCCGCCACACCGTCTATGTTAATACTGTCCAGGTCCTCCTCGCCATAAAAGACGCGAAGCTTACGGTCATTCAGGTTTGTCAACCCAAACTCTTTTTCGTTTTCGGGGAAATCGGTAACATCATAAGCGGTTTGGTCGCCACCGTCCATAATGCTATTGAAGACTATCACCTTCTCAATACTGTCCAAGGTGTTTTCTTCTTCAAATCCCTGCCAAGACGGTTCCGTGATGATGCCCTTCTTGTAGAGGGAGTCCAAATACGCCTGCACAGCATCGTTTGTTGGAGCGAAGACCGTATAATGTCCGCGAGCCGACAAAAGCTGCAACAATGTGGTCTCGGAATACTTGCTTACAGCCCTTTTCCCTAACAAACGTACATACTCACTATAGTAATCCTTTTCTTTTAGGTACTGACTGATTGTCTTGTTCTCAAAAGTGTACCTTGAAGACATGTCAATCTGTTCTGTGCAACTCACCAGAACAATCAACATCGTAACAAATAGGAAAAGCCTGTTCATCAAATTTATATGTGTTAAGTTATTATTGCAGAATCTCAATTCATCGCTGTTTTTTTAGAGGTGTGACGTAAGTGTACATAACCTACCGCGTGCAAATATACAACTAATTTTAATATCTTTTACACTTTACCTTGTTTTTTTTTACAATACTTGTACTTATATTCATTACCAGACAGGTATGTTTGCAGAAAAAGTGTAAATTTGCAGATATGAAACCCTCTTTGGTTGATATTCCTGTGCTCATTCTGTTCTTCAACAGACCGCAACAACTCAGTCAGGTTTTTACACAGGTACAGAAGGCACGTCCGTCGCGGCTGTTCCTTTATCAGGACGGCCCGCGCTCCGAGGCGGACATGCCAGGAATCATGGCTTGCCGCGAGGTCGTGGCGCAGGTGGATTGGGAATGCGAGGTAAGAACACTCTATCAGGAGAAGAACTTCGGCTGCGACCCTTCGGAGTACATCTCGCAGAAATGGGCATTCAGCCAGGCCGATAAATGCGTCGTGCTGGAGGATGACGATGTACCCGCCGTGAGCTTCTTTGCCTTCTGTAAAGAGATGCTCGACCGCTACGAACACGACGAGCGCATCACGATGATTAGCGGTTTCAACGTAGAGGAACAGACTACCGACGCACAAGGCGACTATTTCTTCACCACGAACTTCAGCATCTGGGGGTGGGCTTCGTGGCGGCGTGTCATCGACCAGTGGGACGAGCATTACACGTGGCTCGACAACCCAATAGCCGTACAACAACTGGAGGGACTGATACGCGAGCGTGGCTATCGCGATGACTTCCTGCCCATGTGCCGAAAGCATCGCGAACAAAGAAAAGCCTTCTACGAGACCATCTTCTGGTCGCACATGCTTCTCAGTAACGGCCTTGCCATCGTGCCCAGCAAGAACATGATAAACAACCTTGGCGCCACAGCCGACAGCACCCATTTCGGCGGCTCGTTGCAGACGATGCCTCGCGGCTATCGGCGCATTTTCACAATGAAGCGCTACGAACTCCCCGTGAACAACGGCTATGCTCTCGTCCACCCTCCCTACGTTGTGGAACACGTTGCCTATCGCCATCGTGCTTACCGCATCATGGGATGGATGTGTCCGATGGTCAAAATAGGCCGTTCCATCGAGGAATTATGTCTTAACCTGCGTTACGGCAACTTCCGCTTCATACGCTCTGCCATCCGGAATCGCATTCGGAAATGGATGGGAAGGGAAGCGTTTAATTGAAAGGTGAAAGTTGAAAATTTATAGGTGAAAGGTAATAGGTGATGAACGTATTGCTTGTCAGTACCAGCGAAAGAAACGGTGGCGGTGCCATTGCAGCACGCCGCCTCATGGATGCCCTCAACAAGAATGGCGTGAAGGCAAAGCTCTTGGTGCGCGACAAACAGACGGATGCTGTCACAGTGTGCAAGACGGGCAGCAAGCTGCCAAAGCTTCTGGAACGCCTTGCCATCCTGCCGCGCTGCGGCTTCCCTGGCTTTCAACTTTCAACTTTCAACTTTCAACTTCCGCGCCTGTGGCAGGCGGACATTGCCAACGTGGGCATTGACATCACCCGGACAAGAGAATTCCAAGAGGCCGATGTCATCCATCTGCACTGGGTTAACCAAGGAATGCTTTCTCTCGATGGAATGGACAAGATTTTGAGCAGTGGCAAGCGCATTGTCTGGACACTGCACGACGAATGGCCCTACCTTGGCGTCTGCCATTACCGAGGCGCATGCGAGGAAAGGGAATGCCGCCGCTGCCCACTCCTCTGCGGTTCCCTACCTTATAAAATATATAAAAGGAAGCATGAGATGTACCGACGCTGGCATCCTGTCTTTGTGGGTTGCAGCCAGTGGATTACCGACCAAGCACGCCAGGCCATGCCTGGAGAGCGCGTGGAGCACATCAACAACTGCATTCCCTCTACCCTCTTCCATCCCGCTGACAGGCAACAGGCACGCAAAGCCCTCTCGCTTCCCCAAAACAAACGCCTGCTCCTTTTCTGCAGCCAGAAGGTGACAGACGAAAGAAAAGGCATGGCATACCTAACCGAAGCCATTGAAGCACTCCCCCAAAGGGGAAACGGAGAGGAGGCTTTCCATCTCGTCATTGTTGGCAAAGACTCGGAAAAGATTCCTTTGCCCGAAGGCATTGGCATCACCCGCTTTGGCAGCGTCGGCGAGCAGGACATGCCCTTGCTCTATAATGCTGCCGATGTTTTCCTCACGCCCAGCCTTCAGGACAACCTGCCCAACACCATTGCCGAGGCCATGAGTTGCGGCACGCCGTGCGTAGGTTTCGACGTAGGCGGCATCCCCGAGATGATAGACCACAAGGAAAACGGCTATGTGGCCCGCTACCGTGATGCTGCCGACCTTGCAGAAGGCATCCGCTACGTCCTGGGCCACGACCTCCGCGCCGCCGCCCACAGCAAAGCGGCTGCAGCCTATGGGGAGACTCATGTCGCACAACAGTACATCAGTATTTACCAAGCCTGATATGAAACCGCTCTTCACCATAGCAACAGTCACCTATAATGCCGAGGCCACTCTTGAGCGCACACTTAGGAGCGTCGCCTCGCAGGATTATGCCCGCATCGAGCACATCATCATCGACGGTTGCTCGACGGACCATACGCTTTCCCTTGTTCAGCACTATGTCGAAGAGAACCAGGCACGCCATAGCATACGCCTCGTTTGTGAACCCGACAGCGGACTCTACGATGCAATGAACAAGGCACTGGTCGCTGCCACTGGCGACTACGTCGTCTTCCTCAATGCCGGCGACTGCCTGCACAGCACGGACACCATATCTTCTCTGGCCAGTCAGACACAATGGCGAAAAGGCGACAACAGCCATCCTGCCATCCTCTATGGCGACACTCATCTGGTTGACGCAGAAGGAAACTTCCTGCGACGGCGGCGCCTCACTCCACCAGAGAAGCTTACACAGAAAACCTTCCTCGACGGTATGCGCGTCTGCCACCAGTCGTTCTACGTCCGCACCGACATTGCCAAACAGGAGCTATACAACCTTGGTTATCGTTATTCCTCCGACTTCGACTGGTGCATCCGCATCATCCGTCGCGCCACACGCCGCCGCCTGCCCCTCGTCAACACCCATCTTGTGCTGACCGACTATCTCAACGAGGGCATGACGACGCGCAACCACCGTGCTTCGCTCAAGGAACGCTTCCGCATCATGGCGCACTACTACGGATGGCCTGCCACGATATTCAGGCACTTCTGGTTCATCGTAAGGGCAATCGTGAAAAGGTGATAAGGTGATAAGGTTAAAAGGTGATAAGGTTAAAAGGTGATAAGGTGATAAGGTGAAAAGGTGATAAGGTGATAAGGTTAAAAGGTTAAAAGAGAATGCTACTGCCTTACTACCATAAGGACATTGTCGAGGCGGGGTGCGACGAGGCGGGGCGCGGATGCCTTGCAGGACCGGTTTTTGCCGCTGCCGTTATCCTGCCACCCGACTTCAAGTGCAACATGCTGAACGACTCGAAGCAACTCAGCGAGAAGAAGCGTTATGCGCTTCGCGAGGTCGTTGAGCACGAAGCACTAGCTTGGGCTGTGGGTGTCGTGGACAATGAAGAGATAGACAAGATAAACATCCTCCGCGCAAGCATCCTCGCCATGCACCGCGCCCTTGACAAACTCAAGCTGCGCCCCGAAGAAATCATCATCGATGGCAACCGCTTCACGCCATACACTCCCCCTCTTTCTGGAGGTGGACGGGGAGAGGCTCTGCCCTACACGACCATCGTCAAGGGCGACGGCAAGTACATGAGCATCGCCGCTGCCAGCATTCTGGCAAAAACCTATCGAGATGACTTCATGCAGAATCTCCACGCAGAATACCCTGCCTATCAATGGGACAAGAACAAGGGCTACCCTACGCTTGCACACCGGCAGGCCATTCGCGAGCACGGCACAACACCCTACCACCGCATGACCTTCAACCTGCTTGGAGCACAACAATTAGAGTTCGACTTCGAAAACTAAAGACACCGCGCACAGCATTTCCAAACGCCGCACGCGGAGATTGTCAACGCCACACGCGGGGATTGCAAACGCCGCGTGCGGCGTTTGCAATCTCTCCACGCTGCGTTTTGCGGCACACTATTTATGTATGTACAAGGGTGCCTATCTCTTCTCCGTCGAGGACACGGCGAAGGTTGCCAACGATGTCCATATTAAAGACATAGATGGGCAGGTTGTTCTGCATACACATGGCTGTGGCGGTGATGTCCATGACCTTCAAGCCACGCGCAATGACCTCGCTGTATGTGATGTCGTGGAACTTTGTGGCTGTCTTGTCTTTCTCCGGATCGGCTGTATAGACACCGTCCACGCGGGTGCCCTTCAGCATGACATCGGCCTCAATCTCTATGCCTCGCAGCGAAGAGCCTGTGTCGGTGGTGAAGTAAGGGCTGCCTGTACCTGCACTGAAGATGACGACTTCGCCCTGCTCCATCGCCTCAATAGCTTTCCATTTGCTGTAGAACTCGCCGATAGGCTCCATGCGGATGGCTGTCATCACGCGGTTCTTCTGTCCGATGGCACCCAAGGCACTGCTCAGTGCCAAGGAGTTGATGACTGTGGCACACATACCCATCTGGTCGCCCTTCACGCGGTCGAAGCCTTTGCCTGCTCCCGTCAGTCCCCGGAAGATATTGCCGCCACCAATGACGATGCCAATCTGCACGCCCATTCCTGCGGCTTCCTTAATCTGTTGGGCATACTCGCCAAGACGCTTCACGTCGATGCCGTAGCCCTGTTCACCCATCAGGCTCTCGCCTGACAGCTTCAATAGAATACGTTTGAATCTCACCATGTCATTTACTATTTAACGATTTACAATTTATTTACAATTGAGCTATTTCTATTGACTCACGCTACCTTGAAAGCCTCCCTCCCCGGGGGGAGGTTTGGAGGGGGGCTACTTCCTTGAACGCATAGCGTCGTCGCTTACCTTCTGTGTCTTTCAAGATAAGGTGCCCCGAAGTCTCCACATCGACAATTGTGGCACGAAATTCACCCTTTTCATCGACATATTCACATTCTTCGCCAAAGCGGTAAAGGTGCTTTTTGTAATGCTCGTGCAAGGCATCCAACGCTTCTTCCTTTCCCCTGTCTATCTGTTGCATATAATGCATGAAGCTCTCCATGAACCGCTCCAGCACAAAACGACGCTCCACGTCGTGCCCCACGATGTCGGCCAGCGAGCGCGGATTAGGGGCATCGCTCAGGAAACGCCGCTGGTTGACATTAATGCCAATGCCGATGGTAGAGCGCTGTATTGTCGGCCCCTGCAGGTCGTTTTCGATGAGGATGCCTGCCACCTTGCTGTCACCATAGTAAATATCGTTGGGCCACTTGACGCGGAATCCCCGGCCTCCTTTATGGGGGGCAAGGGGCAGGGGGGAAGGGGCAGGGGGCAGGATTCCATCTTCTTGGGAGAGGGTTAGAGTGAGGCTGTCCCTGACAGCCAAAGCCGCAGCCTCCGAGAGCGCGAACATCCGTGAGGCGGGCAGCGAGACAGGCATCACACGCAAGCTAAGCAATAGGTTCTCGCCTTTTGCCGACTCCCAGCGGTTCGTGTCAGCCCCCCTGCCTGCAGTCTGGAACTCCGCCGTCACAAGCGTCATACGACGGTCGCCTGGCGTGTCGAGGTGACGCAGGAAGTTGTTCGTGGACCCGACCTCGTCAAGCTCTATCATGCGGAATGTCGGCGAATCGTCAAGACAGAAATGCTTATCCATGTGCCTGCCAATTGAATTGTTCAGTGCAAAGTTAGCAAACTTTTCCTTACAGAAGGCACCATAAGGCGAAAAAGAGCAAAACATCTCGCGTTTTTGAACATAAAGCCACACGATGTGCAAGCTTTTGAATGATTTATGGCTTTTTTCTGCCTTATTATTTGCAGGTTTCGCAGAAATGGCTTACCTTTGCACGCAGAAAGATGAAAGTGAGGGGCTTTGAAAGTTCCTCACTTTTCATTATAAACCTTAACACTTAGACACATGATCAGCAAAAGTGCAGTACAACAGGCCGTAGAGGAATGGCTTGAAGGCAAAGAGTATTTCCTTGTTGACATCAGCATCAGCCCGGACGACCGCATCGTGGTGGAGATAGACCACGCCGACGGTGTATGGATTGAGGATTGTGCCGACCTGAGCCGTCACATCGAATCGCGTCTGAGCCGCGACGAAGAGGACTACGAACTTGAGGTGGGCAGCGCCGGACTGGGACAACCCTTCCGTGTCCGCCGTCAGTATGAGATACACATCGGCAAGGAGGTGGAGACGCAACTGAAGGACGGGCACAAGTGCAAAGGCACACTGCTTAGCGTCGGCGAAGAAGGTTTCCAGCTTGGCATCATGCAAAAGGTGAAGGAAGAGGGCAAGAAGCGTCCCGTCACCATGGAAATACCTACAGACTTCCGCTTCGAGGATGTGGCCTATACAAAGTACCTGATTAAGGTGAAGTAATCAGTAGTCAGTAGTTAAGTAGTAAGTAGTTAAGCCTAATGATTGGGCGACTTGTGTCTGGCGAAAAAAGTAATGGCTTAACTACCAGCGAAGCGATAACTACTTCACTACTTAACAAAATAATAATTGTAAATGAATAAATAAAGATATAATGGCAAAGACAACAAAATCAAAGGAAGCGGCAAACATGATAGAGGTTTTCGCCGACTTCAAAGAGAAAAACAACATTGACCGCGCCACACTGGTGAGCGTGCTGGAAGAGTGTTTTCGCGGTGTAATCGCTAAAATTCACGGCTCCGACGAGAACTACGACATTATCGTCAACCCAGACAAAGGCGACTTCGAGATTTATCACAACCGCGTCGTCGTGCCCGACGGCGAAGTAAAGGATCCTAACAAAGAAATCTCATTGAGCGAGGCACAGCAGATAGAAGACGACTACGAGGTGGGCGAAGAAGTGAGCCAGCTCGTTGACATGTCAGAGTTCGGCCGCCGTGCCATCCTCCAATTGCGACAGACACTTGCCAGCCGCATCATGGAGCTGGAATACGACGCTCTGTACAATGAATATAAGGAACGCGAGGGCGAAGTCATCAGCGCAGAAGTCTATCAGACATGGAAGCGCGAGACGCTCCTCATGGACGAGGAAGGCAACGAACTTCTCCTGCCACGCCAGGAAATGATTCCAGGCGACTTCTTCCGCAAAGGCGAAACTGCCCGTGCCGTCATACTGCGCGTCGAGAACACAGGCGGCAAGCCCCGCATCATCCTGAGCCGCACCTCCCCCGACTTCCTGCAGCGTATGCTCGAAGCCGAAGTGCCAGAGATACAGGACGGCCTCATCACCATTCACAAGATAGCACGCATCCCAGGAGAGCGTGCCAAGATAGCCGTAGAAAGCTACGACGACCGCATCGACCCCGTCGGAGCCTGCGTAGGTGTCAAAGGTAGCCGCTTGCGCGGCATCGTACATGAATTGCGCGGCGAGAACATTGACGTGGTGACATGGACCTCCAACACACAACTGATGATTACACGTGCCCTCAATCCCGCACGTGTCAACAGCGTCGTACTCAACGAAGAGGAGCACAAGGCAGAAGTCTTCCTCGATCCGGACCAAGTGTCGCTTGCCATCGGCAAGGGCGGCCTCAACGTCAAGCTTGCCAGTATGCTCGTAGGCTACACTATCGATGTCTTCCGCGAACTTGACAGCGACGAAGACAACGATGACGTAAGCCTCGACGAATTTACCGACGCCATCGAGCCTTGGATTATCGACGAACTCAAGAAGATAGGCTTCGAAACTGCCAAGGGTGTACTTGGCGCACAACGGGAAATGATAATACAGAACGCCGACCTCGAGGAAGAGACCGTTGACGAAGTGCTGCGCATCCTGCAAGCCGAGTTTGAATAACGGCCCCTCTAAAACAATTCTTAATTCTTCATTCTTAAATCTTCATTCTGATAAATGAGCGTAAGATTAAATAAAGTCACAAAAGAGTTCAACATTGGACTGCAGACGGCTGTTGAATTCCTCCAAAAGAAAGGCTTCAGTGAGGTTGAGGCCAATCCCAACTTCAAGATAACCGAAGAGCAGTATGCCCTGTTGCAGAGCGAATTCAGTTCCGACAAAGGATTGCGCAACGAAGCGACACAACTCATTCAGCAGCACATAGGCCAGACCAAAAAGGAGCGCAAGGAAGCACCCAAGCCAAAGCCCATAGAAGAGGTACAGATAGAGGCCCCCAAGGTGACAGGCCCGAAGATTCTTGGCCGCATCGACCTTGAGAACAAGTCCTCCGAAACGCCCAAGGCAGAAAAGACTCCTGCTCCAACGCCCAAGACAAACACGGTCAAGGAAGAGAAGAAGCCAGAGCCTAAAGTTGCTGAAGAAAAGACCGTGAAGGAAGCAAAGCCTGCTCCAAAGGAGAAAGAACCCGTTCCTGCCCCGAAGGAAAAAGCTATTGTTCCCGAGGAAAAAGCACCTGTTGCAACAAAGGAGAAGGAGGAACCTGCAGAGCCTTCTGTCCAACAAAGCCAACCCGCTCCAGAGAAGAAGAAGGAAGAGGAAATCTTCCGCCTCACACCAGCGGCCAGCGTAGCTCCAAGCCTTACCATCAAAGGCAAGATTGACCTCGACAGCCTAAACCAAACGACGCGCCCAAAGAAGAAGTCGCATGAGGAACGCCGCCGCGAACGCGACGAAGCTCAGGGCGGCGACCGCAAGAAGCGTCTCCGCATAGGCAAGGAGCGTGTCGATGTCAATGCTGTGGCCAACCAACCCCAGGCAAACCAGAAGAAGAATAACAGTTCGGCGCAGCAACAGAGCCAAAACCAGAACACCGGCAGCAAGAAGCAAAAGAAGCAAAAGAATCAACCTAAGCAGGCTCCTATCCAGCCCGAGGTAAGTGACGAGGAAGTTGCAAAGCAAGTACGCGAGACACTTGCGCGGCTCACAAGCAAGGGCACTAAAATGGGCAAAGGTGCCAAGTACCGTCGCGAAAAGCGCGAAGCCATCCGCCAGGGTATGGAGGAGGAAATGGCAAACGAAGCAGCAGAGAGCAAGGTACTCAAGCTGACGGAGTTCGTCACCGCCAACGAGCTTGCCACGATGATGAACGTGCCTGTCACGAAGATTATCGCCACCTGCATGAGCATCGGCATCATGGTCAGCATCAACCAGCGCATGGATGCCGAAACCATCAACCTCATTGCCGAGGAGTTTGGCTTCACTACAGAATACGTCAGCGCAGAAGTCAGCGCAGCCGTCAGCGAGGAAGAGGATGACGAACAGGACCTCGTGCCACGTGCTCCCATCGTTACCGTCATGGGACATGTCGATCATGGTAAGACTTCACTCCTCGACTACATCCGCCAGACTAACGTCATCGCAGGCGAGGCAGGCGGCATCACACAGCACATCGGTGCCTACAACGTCACGCTCGACGACGGCCGCCATGTCACCTTCCTCGACACGCCTGGTCACGAGGCCTTCACCGCCATGCGTGCCCGTGGTGCCCAGGTGACGGACATCGCCATTATCATTGTGGCTGCCGACGACGACATCATGCCGCAGACGAAGGAAGCTATTGCGCACGCCACGGCTGCCAACGTGCCCATCGTCTTTGCCATTAACAAAATAGATAAGCAAGGGGCTAATCCCGATAAGATAAAGGAAGGCCTGGCTGCCATGAACTTCCTCGTTGAGGAATGGGGCGGCAAGTACCAGAGCCAGGACATCAGTGCCAAGAAAGGCACGGGCGTAGAGGAACTTCTCGAAAAGGTGCTTCTCGAAGCCGAGATGCTCGACCTCAAGGCCAACCCCAACCGCAAGGCGACGGGTTCCATCATAGAGTCCAGTCTGGACAAGGGACGTGGCTATGTCGCAACTGTGCTCGTCAGCAACGGCACACTGCATGTGGGCGACATCCTGCTTGCAGGCACGAACTATGGTCGCGTCAAGGCCATGCTCAACGAGCGTGGACAGCGTGTGCAGGAGATTGGTCCGTCGCAGGCTGCCACAGTCCTCGGTCTCAACGGTGCACCGCAGGCAGGCGATGCCTTCCACGTCATGGACTCCGACCAGGAAGCTCGCGAGATTGCCAACAAGCGTGAGCAGTTGGCACGCGAACAGGGCCTGCGCACCATGAAGCGTCGCGGCCTGGAAGAACTTGCCCACAACATCGCACTGGGCGGCGTGCAGGAACTCAACCTCATCGTCAAGGGCGACGTGGACGGCTCCATCGAAGCCCTCAGCGACTCACTCATCAAGCTCTCCACGGAGAAGATACAGGTCAACGTCATCTACAAGGCCGTCGGCCAAATCAGCGAGAGCGACGTCAATATGGCTGCCGCTGCCGAGAACTGCTTCATCGTCGGCTTCCAGGTGCGTCCCTCTGCCGCCGCCCGCAAGCTGGCAGAGCAGATGGACGTCGATATCCGCCTCTACAGCGTCATCTACGATGCCATCGAGGAGGTGAAGGACGCTATGGAGGGTATGCTTTCGCCCGAAATCAAGGAAGAGGTGACGGCACAGGTCGAGGTACGCCAGGTCTATCATATCACGAAGGTGGGAACCGTGGCCGGCGCGTATGTTGTCGATGGAAAGGTCAGCCGCACGAACAAGGCGCGTGTCATCCGCGACGGCATCGTGGTCTTCACAGGAGCCATCAATGCCCTGAAGCGTTTCAAGGACGACGTGAAGGAGGTCAGCACTAACTTCGAGTGCGGCATCTCCCTCGTCGGCTACAACGACCTGCGCGAAGGCGACATGATAGAGACCTTCCAGGAGATTGAAATCAAGGCAACGCTTTGATGGACATCGTCCTGCTCATCATATTGGCCGTTGGCTTTGTCACAGGGTTTGTCTCTGGGGCGGTCAAGCAGATTGTCTCGCTTGTTGCCTTCGTTATGGGCTTTGTCCTTGCAAGCCTCTATTATCAAGAGCTGGGAAAAATACTGGCAGGCGTTCTGCCCCTGCCCACGTTCTGTGATATCGTGGCCTTTGTGCTGATATGGGTTTTCGTGCCCATCGTGTCACGTCTGGTTAGCACGCTGCTTACCTCGATGCTGGACGGGTTGTTTGCCATGGGATTTCTCAACAAGTTATTGGGCGGCATACTTGGCATGGCAAAGTACGCCCTTGTGCTGGGGGCATTCATCTGGCTCTTCTCCATGGCAAACCTGATAAAGGCAGAGACACTGCAAGAATCGCGTCTCTGCCTTCCTCTTAAGGCGGTACCGGAGTTTGTCTATAATCTCCTAAAGACGCACTCCCACCGTCAATCTGAACCTCCAGCCCCTTAAGCCTTCACCTTGATGATGGCTTTGCGCAACCCTGTCGGAGTGATGGCAGGGGCGTGACCGTCTTCGGGAAAGAAGATGGCAAATTGTCCCTTATGCAATGTGAAATAAGTGGTAGCCACATCCTCCGGTGTCTTTGGAGCGGCAGGGTCGTGGAGTGTCATGTCTATGGCCTCGTCGTAAGTGGCCTTGGGCAGTGACGCGGCTGGTGCCCAGCCGTACTCCTCGCTGCCTTCAAAAGGCACCTGGATGTCAATCATGCGGCGGTGCGTCTCGAAGCGTGCCTCCTTGCGTGTCTTTACCGGTGCCTCCTGCACATTGATGAAGAGGTCGTCGCCCTGAATTTTTGTAATTCCCGTAGGAAGAGTGTTAAGGTCTGTCGTGCGCAGGAACTCTGCCACGGCGGGGAAGAGCGGGTTCAAACCGACATAGCGGTCAAACGCCTGAATGCTGTCAATAATCATATCTGTTGGTTTTTGTGTTTTTGCATGCAAATTTACACAAAATTCGCGATATGTCAAGAATTTTGTGTAATTTTGCAGTCGCTAATAAAGGAAGCATGGCGGAAAGGAACAGTTTTGTGCGCGAAGTGGCGGAGAAGAAGTACGAATACGGCTTCACCACCGATGTGCAGACGGACATCATCGAGAAAGGTCTCTCGGAGGACGTTGTGCGCCTCATCTCCCACAAGAAGGGAGAACCGGAGTGGCTGCTGGAGTTCCGCCTGAATGCCTTCCGCTATTGGCTTACCTTAGAGCAACCGACCTGGGGGCATCTGAAGATGCCGCCCATCGACTATCAGGCAATCTCTTACTATGCAGACCCCACAAAGAAGGGGCAGGGGGCAGGGGGCAAGGAGCAAGAGGCCATCGACCCTGAGCTTCTAAAGACCTTCGACAAGCTGGGCATCCCCCTGGAGGAGCGCATGGCGTTGGCTGGCACTGCTGTCGATGCTGTGATGGACTCCGTGAGCGTCAAGACGACGTTCCGCGAGAAGCTCCGCGAAAAAGGCATCATCTTCTGTTCTATCAGCGAGGCGGTGCGCGAACATCCCGACCTGGTTCGGGAATACCTGGGCAGCGTTGTTCCTTACAGGGACAACTTCTTCGCCGCCCTCAACTCGGCGGTCTTCAGCGACGGCTCCTTCGTCTATATCCCCAAGGGCGTGCGCTGCCCGATGGAACTCAGCACCTATTTCCGCATCAACGCACGCGGCACAGGGCAGTTCGAGCGGACACTCATCGTGTGCGACGACGACGCCTACGTCAGCTACCTCGAAGGCTGCACAGCTCCCATGCGCGACGAGAACCAGCTTCATGCCGCCATCGTGGAGATTGTGGTGAAGGAGCGGGCAGAGGTCAAGTACAGCACGGTGCAGAACTGGTACCCCGGCGACAGCGAGGGCAAGGGCGGCGTGCTGAACCTCGTCACAAAACGAGGGCATCTGCGCGGCGCGAACAGCCGCCTCTCGTGGACACAGGTCGAGACGGGCAGTGCCATCACTTGGAAGTATCCGAGCTGTGTGCTTACGGGTGACAATAGTCAGGCAGAGTTCTATAGCGTGGCCCTTACCAACAACTACCAGCAAGCGGACACCGGCACGAAGATGATACACATCGGCAAGAACACCAAAAGCACGATTATCTCGAAGGGCATCAGTGCCGGCAAGAGCCAGAATGCCTACCGAGGCCTTGTCAAGGTGGCCTCCACTGCCGACGGCGCACGCAACTACAGCAGTTGCGACTCTTTGCTGCTCGGCAGCAAATGCGGCGCACACACCTTCCCATACATGGACGTGCATAACGACACGGCGGTCGTCGAGCACGAGGCAACGACCAGCAAAATCAGCGAGGACCAGCTCTTCTACTGCAACCAGCGTGGCATCTCGACAGAGGAAGCCGTCTCGCTCATCGTGAACGGCTATGCCAAGGAAGTCATCAACAAACTGCCGATGGAGTTTGCTGTCGAGGCGCAGAAGCTTCTCGGTGTCAGCCTTGAAGGTGCTGTGGGGTAATTAAGAGTTAAGAGTTTAGAATTAAGAATTAAGAATTGTGTTAGAAATAAGAGATTTACATGCCAACATCAATGGCAAAGAGATACTGAAAGGCATTGACCTGACGGTGGGAGACGGCGAGGTACACGCCATCATGGGACTCAACGGCGCGGGCAAGAGCACGCTCTCCAACGTCATCGTGGGGCATCCGTCCTACGAAGTGACACAGGGCTGCATCACCTTCAACGGAAAGGACCTTTTGTCGCTCAAGCCGGAGGAGCGTGCCCACGAGGGCATCTTCCTGAGCTTCCAGCAGCCGGTGGAGATACCAGGTGTGTCGATGGTCAACTTCATGCGTGCCGCCCTGAATGCCAAGCGCAAGTACCAAGGGCTGGAGCCGATGCCTGCGGGCGACTTCCTCAAGCTCATGCGGGAGAAGCGGAGCATCGTGGAGCTTGACAGCAAGCTGACGAGCCGCAGCGTGAACGAGGGCTTCTCTGGCGGCGAGAAGAAGCGCAACGAGATATTCCAGATGGCGATGCTCGAACCGACGCTTGCCATCCTCGACGAGACGGACAGCGGCCTCGACGTGGATGCCCTGCGCGTCGTGGCGGAAGGCTTCAACAAGCTGCGCAAGCCAAAGACAAGCGCCATCGTCATCACCCACTACCAGCGCCTGCTCGACTACCTGAAGCCGGACGTCGTGCATGTGCTCATCGACGGCCGCATCGTCAAGACCGGCGGCCCGGAACTGGCAACAGAGATAGAAAGAAACGGCTTCGACTGGATAATCAAGGGAATGTCGTTATAACGTCATCACGTTATATCGTTATAACGAAAAAGGATGGAAGCAACAAAGCAATATATCGATTTCTATAGCGAGGTGTGCGAGACGATAGCAAGTCGCAGCCAGACCGAGATGAATGCCCAGCGCGAGGCAGCCTTGCGGACGTTCTCCACACAGGGCTTCCCTTCACCAAAGGTGGAGCGCTACCGCTATGCTAAGGTCGAGGCGGACTTCTCGCCAAACTACGGCATTGCGCTCACGCCGCTCAGCGGCCCTCTCCCACCCTATTGCTTCCGCATGGCAGATGCCGAGCCTCGCGTGCGCGTATTATATAATAATGTGGCGGACAAGGCCGACAGCATCGTCGCGCTCAATACCATGCTCTGTGTCGATACGCTGGTGGTTCATGTGCCGAGGGGCGTCCGCGTGGAGCATCCCATACAAATCAGCAACATCCTCAAGGGCGAACAGGACACGATGGTCAGCCGCCGCATCCTCATCGTCATGGAGGAACTCTCTGAGGCCGACGTCATCATCACCGACCGCGCCGCCTCGCAGAGCCGCTTCCTGACGAACCAGGTCATTGAGGTCATCATGGGCGACGGCTCGCGCCTCAGCCTCTACGACGTGGAAGAGACGCACCTGCTCTGCACGCGCTACAACAGCGTCTTCGTCCGTCAGGGACGCGACAGCCGCCTGCACCACACCAGCCTGACGCTCTTCAACGGCCATACGCGCAACCGCCTTGATGTGCAGTTGCAGGGCGAAGGTAGCGAGGTGACGGCCAACGGCTGCGTCATTGCCGACAAGATGCAGCGCGTGGACAACAACACACTCATCGACCATCAGACTCCCGCTTGCCAATCAAGCGAACTCTACAAATACGTCCTAGACGACAGCGCGGTAGGCGCTTTTGCTGGCAAGGTGCTGGTGCGCGAGGGCGCACAGAAGACCGTGAGCAAGGAGACAAACGCCAACCTCTGTGCCACGCGCTCTGCCCGCATGTACTCGCAGCCGATGCTCGAAATCTATGCCGACGACGTGCAGTGCAGTCATGGCAGCACCGTCGGACAAATGAATGAGACGGCACTCTTCTACATGCGGCAGCGCGGCATCGACGAGCGGGAAGCCCGTCTGCTGCTCAAGGCCGCGTTCATCACCGAAGTCATCGAAACCATTCCCCTCGAATCGCTCCGCGACCGCCTGCATGTGCTGGTCGATAAGCGACTGCGGGGCGAACTAAGCAAATGCGAAGGATGCAAACTGTGCAAGTAAACAGCCTCACCACCGACCCCTCTCCGAGGAGAGGGGAGAACAGCCGTGAAAGCCTCCCTCCTCGGGGGGAGGTTTGGAGGGGCGCTTTTCCCATCCTGGGCAAGGTCCTCTACGGCAAGTATCCCCTTGTCTATCTTGACAATGCGGCGACGACGCAGAAGCCGCGGCAGGTCGTGGAGGCCATGACGGAGGAGTACTACAACGTCAACGCCAACGTGCATCGCGGCGTGCATTTCCTCTCACAGCAGGCAACCGATTTGCACGAAGCGTCGCGCGAGACAGTTCGCCGCTTCCTCAATGCCCGCAGCACCAGCGAGATAGTCTTCACACGCGGCACCACCGAGAGCATCAACCTCGTGGCATCGTGCTTCGGACAAGCTTTTATGAAGGAGGGCGACGAGGTCATCATCTCCGAGATGGAGCACCATAGCAACATTGTTTCTTGGCAGCTCGTCCAGGCAAGGCAGGGCATCCGCCTCCGCGTCGTTCCCATCACCGATGACGGGCGGCTCTGCATGGAGGAATACGAAAAGCTCTTCAACGAGCGCACCCGCATCGTCAGCATCACGCACGTCAGCAACGTCCTGGGTACCGTCAATCCCGTCCGCGACATCATCCGCATTGCCCATGAGCACAGCGTGCCCGTCCTCATCGACGGCGCACAGAGCACGCCCCACATGCCCATCGATGTGCAAGACCTTGATTGCGATTTCTTCGCCTTCAGCGGTCACAAGATTTACGGCCCGACGGGTATCGGCGTGCTCTACGGCAAGGAGGAATGGCTCGACCGCATCCCGCCTTACATGGGCGGCGGCGAGATGATAAAGACGGTCAGCTTCGAGCGCACCACCTTCAACGACCTCCCCTTCAAGTTCGAGGCTGGCACGCCCGACTACATCGCCTCCACCGGCCTTGCCCGCGCCCTCGACTACGTCAGTTCCGTAGGCTTCGATGCCATCGAAGCCCACGAGCGCGACCTCACCGCCTACGCCCTCCTGCGCATGGGCGAGATAGAGGGGATGCGCATCTTCGGCCCCAAGGACACCAAGGAGCACGACGCCGTGATAAGTTTCCTTGTTTCCCTCCCCCCTGGGGGAGGTCAGGAGGGGGCTATCATCCACCACCTCGACATGGGCACCCTGCTCGACCGCCTCGGCATTGCCATCCGCACCGGCCACCATTGTGCCGAACCTCTTATGCGTCGCCTCGGCATCGAAGGCACCTGCCGCGCCAGCTTCGCCCTCTACAACACACGCGCCGACGTGGACGCCCTCGTCGCTGGCATACTGCGCGTCAAACAGATGTTTTAGGAGGTTTCTGCCTGCTTATTTGTTTGCTTATACATGAAGAAGCGATTGCTTATACATGAATGAGCAATCGCTTCTTCATGTATAAGCAAACATCAGAATACATTTGTGGAGATAGCGAAACTGCTGTTCTTTACCCGCTCTCTTTCGCGCATTCTGCTTCGCTTTGTTAAACATTTTGCGATGTTTAACAAAATTTAACCGATAGGGGCGGGTGAATTCTGAATTATTGTTTAACTTTGTGCATACATAGTGTACATACGCACGACATACATACACAACTAAATACCTATTAACGCTATGAAAAAGATTCTATCTCTTCTGACACTTGCCCTCTTCTGCCTGGTGGGTGGAAGTGCTTGGGCACAAACTTTCACTCAGGGCAACCTGAAGTACACAGTGAACGGCGACAAGACCGTATCGGTTTCCAAGAGCAGCAACACAACGGGGGCTATTGTGATTCCCGCCACTGTGACCTACGGCGGTGTGACCTACACTGTCACCGAAGTGCCTGCCAAAGCCTTTAACGAAACGTCAATCACCAGCGTCACCATTCCCGCCACGGTGACAAGCCTTGGTTCGCAAGCCTTTGCCTCTTGCTCCGCCTTGGGGAACATCATTTTTCAGGATGGCGATGAAGAGGTGCTTTGGATTGACAACAGAGGCGGCAATATGGGAACATTCTATGACAGCAACGCCCAGAAGACCATCTACATCGGCCGCAACCTGGCGCTGACTTCCACGAATGCGCCCTTCAACAACGCCATAAGCGTAGAGTTCGGCAGCAAGGTGACAGCCATCAACGACAGGCTTTTCTACGATGCAAACTTGCTTTCCAATGTCAAAATGGCTGGAAGCATCACCTCCATCGGCAGCTATGCCTTCAGCTATGCCGGCACCGACGCGGCCGTAAGCGAGATGAAGGTTCAGTTGAGCAACACCTTGGAATCTGTTGGAGAGGCTGCTTTCAGAGGCTGCGTCAATCTGAAGTCCATCACTCTGCCTCAGACGCTGACCAACATCTACGATGCAGCCTTTGCCAGCACTGGCATTAGCAGCCTCTCCGTGCCTGCTTCGGTAACAAGTCTTCCTATGCAAGGCTTCGCCTCCTGCCAGAACTTGAAACGCATCGTAATTGAGGATGGTGACGAGTATCTTTGGATTGATAGCCGTGGCGGCAATGTGGGAACATTCTATGGCTGTCCCGCACAAAAGACAATTTACATCGGCCGCAACCTCTCTCTCACCGACAACCGTTCACCATTCGCCGACAACAATACCACGAGCGTGGAGTTCGGCAGTAAGGTGACAGAGATTAACGACAATCTGTTCTACAATTCAGATATGCTGAGCAATGTCAAGATGAGTAACAGCATTACGACTATCGGCTACGGAGCCTTCCAAAGTTCTGGCGATGCTGCAAGCGTAAGCGAAATGAAGGTTCAACTGAGCAGCAAGCTGACCTCTATTGACGGAAAGGCTTTTGAGAGCTGTGTCAATCTGAAGTCAATTACTCTGCCTCAGACACTGACCAACATCTACGACGAAGCTTTTGCCTGTACAGGCCTTACCAGCCTTACCGTACCCGCTTCAGTAGAAAGCCTTCCCTTCAGGGGCTTCGCCTCCTGCCAGAACCTGAAGCGCATCAATATAGAGGATGGCGACGAAATTCTTTGGATTGACTCCCGCGGTGGCAGCTATGGAACATTCTATGATTGTCCTGCACAAAAGACCATCTACATCGGCCGTAACCTGTCTCTCACCGACAACCGTTCACCATTCACCGACAACAACACCACGAGCGTGGAGTTCGGCGACAAGGTGACGGAAATCAATGCCTGTCTTTTCTCTGGCTCGACTCTGCTTTCCAACGTCAAGATGGCTGGTAGCATTCACACCATTGGCAGCGATGCCTTCAGCTATGCCGGCACCGACGCGGCCGTAAGCGAACTGCACATTCAGATGTCTGGCATCGTAAGCAGTATTGGCGCGAAGGCTTTCTATGGCTGCAGCACCTTGAAGTCCATCACCCTGCCGCAGACGTTGCTCGGCATTGGCGAGGAAGCCTTTGCATGTTCAGGCCTTACCAGCATATCCATTCCTGCCTCGACAACAGACCTTCCTTCCAGATGTTTTGCCTCCTGTGCGGCATTGCAGCGCATCGTCTTTGAGGATACCGACGAATACGTTTGGGTTAACACCAATGGCACAAATAGCACATTCTATGAGTGCCCAGCACAAAAGAGCATCTATCTGGGGCGCGGGCTGCTTCTTAACGATAACAATTCACCCTTCAGCAATGTCACAAGCGTAGAGTTCGGCAGGGAAATAACAGAGATACCAAGCATCCTGTTCGGCAGCGCTACAGAACTGACCGAGGTGATTGTGCCCTGGGAAACACCTATCAGCATCGAGTATAGCACCTTCACCAACGAAGCCTATCAGAATGCGACGCTCTTTGTTCCCAACGGCACAATAAACAAATACAAAGCCCATGCTGTTTGGAAGCAGTTCCTGAAGATATACAATAGTTACTATACTGTGACCGTCGTAGGCGCAGGCATCACCGTCAGCAACACGAAGCCACACTATGGAGAAGATGTGACCGTGACCATCCTCGACGATCCCGACCGTATGCTCGTCAGCCTGAAGGTCAACGGCACAGACGTGACCTCACAGGTTTCCGGCGGCAAGTACGTCATCACGAATGTCAGCAGCAACATCGAGGTAGTGGCCACCTTCCGCTCCACCAAGGAATTCATCACCCTTACCGAAGGATACGCAGTATTCAGCTGCCCACAAGACCTCGACTTCTCAGAAAGCAACCTCTGCGCATACATCGTATCGGGTGTCAACAAGAACACGCATCAGGTTCTTATGACACGTGTGTTTGACGTTCCAGCTGGCACAGGCTTGTACCTCATCGGCACTCCCGGCCAAACCTACAAGATTCCTTATAGCGAATCATATTCCATCTACAAGAACTTCCTCGTTGCAAATCTGACGAAGGGCACCGTCGATGCCACCACCGGCAGCTACACGAACTACGCCTTCGGAACAGAGGGCGGAGAACCGGGCTTCTATCCCATCAACGGCAGCACAACTCTCCAGGCACAGACTGCCTACCTGCAACTGCCCACCAGCTTCGTGGAGGCCGGCGTGAAGATGAGCATCATCCTTGAGGAAGACCTCATCGACGGCATTGAAGACTTCTACATGGACAACGATGCAGACGCTGCCATCTACGACCTCGCAGGTCGCCGCCTCGGCAAGACGAAGAAGGGCATCAACATTGTGAATGGCAAGAAGGTTCTTGTGAAGTAAAAAAGAAGCAGCGAATATAAACAAAACAGAATATAACTATGAAACAGAAGCTCCTATTATTTATAGCACTCTTCTCCTTTTTGGGGAGCAGTGCCTGGGCACAAACAACCTTCAATCAGGGCAACCTGAAGTACACAGTGACTAACGCAACGGCCAAGACCGTGTCTGTTCAAAAGGACGGCATTCATACGCTTTCCGGAGACCTGACAATTCCATCGACCGTGACGTACAACGGCACGACCTACACTGTGACACTCATCCCAGACTATGCCTTCGAGAGTCTGACTATTACCGGTGTCAGCATCCCCGGCACAGTGATGAGCCTCGGCGAGAGGGCTTTTGGCGACTGCCACAGCCTGGGGAAGATCACCTTCGAGGAGAGCACACAGCCGCTTACACTTGTTTACGGCTACAACGGTTCGTTCCAGTACTGCGATGCTGACAAGCAAGTCATCGTCAAACGTAACCTGACTCCTTCTGAGGGTTGTCCTTTTTATGATAATGTCACCAGCGCAGTAATCGGCGGAAAGGCAACGACTGTCGCCAACTCTTTGTTCTATGGTCAGAGGAAGATGACCAGCATCAGCATCGGCAACAGCGTAACCAGCATTGGAAACCACGCATTTGCTGGTTGCGGCGACGAGAGCGGCGAGGTTGAAATGACACTTACCTTAAGCGAAAACATCACCACTATCGGCGAAAAAGCCTTCTTCAACTGCCCGGCATTGAAGTCTCTCAGCCTTCCCTCCCCGCTGAAGCTTATCGGAGGCGAGGCATTCTCTTACGCAAACATCGCCAGCATTGTCATTCCCGAATCGGTTGACAGCATCGGGGAATCAGCATTCGAGAATTGCAAAAAGCTGACCAGCATCCGCATCGAGGACAGCGACAAACCGCTGAGGATGAGGGAAGGATACTACCATCCATTCCACTACTGCGACGCCCCCAAGAACGTCTATCTCGGTCGTGACCTGATACAGTCCGAGGAAGGCACTCCCTTTGAAGTCGATGTTACCAGCGTAGTCTTCGGCGACAAAGTGACTGTAATCAATCCGCGCATGTTTTGGGGCAACAGCAAACTGACAAGCGTCACCATCGGCAAAGGCGTGAAGACTATTGAAAACAATGCTTTCCGCGATTGCGGCAACGATGAGTCCGTAAGCACACTGACCGTCACGCTGGGCCAGAACACAACCAGAATCGGCGAGGATGCCTTCCACAGTTGTGAGAAGCTGAAAGCCATCACCCTGCCCTCTTCGCTGAAGATCATCGAAGGCTATGCCTTCCAATCCACAGGTCTCAGCAGCATCATCATTCCCGCCTCTATTGACAGTCTCGGCGACAGAGCATTCGGCTATTGTGAAAACCTTACCAGCATCCGCATCGAGAACAAAGCTACGGCATTGAAAATGAGGAATGGATACTATGGCACCTTCGCATACAGCAATGCCGACAAGACGGTCTATATAGGTCGCGACCTGGAGCTTAACGACGAAAGCGAAGCCTTTGACGACAATGCCACCAGCGTTGTATTCAGCGACAACGTAACCAACATCAATCCGCGAATATTCAGGAATAACAGCAAGCTGACAAGCATCACCATCGGCAAGGGCGTGAAGAACATCAGCTACGAGGCATTCTCTAATTGCGGCAACGATGAAAGCGTAAGCAAACTGGCTGTCACCATGGGTACAAACGTGACCAAAATCTGCCATGATGCCTTCCATAGTTGTGAGAAGCTGAAAGCCATCACCCTGCCCTCTACGCTGAAGCTCATCGAAGGCTATGCCTTCCAATCCACAGGCCTCACCAGCATCACTATTCCTGCCTCTATTGACAGCCTTGGCGATAGGGTATTCGGCTATTGCGGGAGCCTTGCCAGCATCCGCATCGAGAATAAAGCCGCTGCATTGAAAATGAAGAATGGCTACTATGGCACCTTCGCTTTCAGCGAGGCCGACAAGACCGTCTATGTAGGCCGCGACCTGGAGCTTAACGACGAAACAGAAACCTTTGGCAACAATGCCACCAGCGTTGTCTTCAGCGACAACGTAACCAACATCAATCCCCGCATGTTCAGGAATAACAGCAAGCTGACAAGCATCACCATCGGCAGCGGCGTGAAGGATATCGGCTACGAGGCATTCTATAATTGCGGCAACGATGAAAGCGTAAGCAATCTGGCTGTCACCATGGGAACTGGTGTCGTAACCATCGGCAACAATGCCTTCGACACCTGTAAGAAAATGAAGTCCATCACCCTGCCCGCCACCTTGACCACAATTGGCGGGACAGCATTTGCCAGCACTGGCCTCACCGCTATCAGCATTCCGGCCAGCGTGACCTCCATCGGAGAAAATTGCTTCGGATGGAACAGTTTGACCAAAATCATCCTCGAGGACGGCGACCAGCCACTGGCAATAGTGAACGGCTACTACGGAACCTTCCGCGACCAGGGCGCTGACTACAGCCTCTATCTGGGTCGTAACCTCCAATATGACAGTTTGGACGGCAGCCCCTTCTACAACGCTACCAGCGTAACCATCGGCTCGAAAGTGACTTCGCTGAAACCGAGCGAACTGAGGAACGACAAACTGATGTCTGTGCAAGTACCTTGGCAGACACCTATCGCAATCGAGGAAAATGTCTTCAGCGAATTTACCTATCAGAGCGGCAAGCTCCTCATTCCAGGCGGCACGAAGGCTAAGTATGCTACTGCAACAGGTTGGAAGAACTTCTTCACCGTTGAGACTTGGTCTTTGCTCGTCACGCTGAAAGCTTCTGCCCACGGCACCATCAGCACACCTTACGGCAGCGCATCCAACGGCAACACCGTTCAGTTCAACCAGCCGAAGGACGAGCCTATCGTCTATACCTTGACCGCCGACGAGGGCTACAGGCTGAGCGCATTGACGGATAACGGTACTGCTGTCAGCCCGCTACCTGCTCTCGGCACAGCACAGAGCCGCGCCATCGGCAGCTCGGAGGAAAGCGTGACACTTTCTGCCACCTTCGCTCCCATCAGCTACACCATTTCTTACAATCTGGCTGGCGGTAAGCTGGCAAGTGGCGTGACGAATCCCTCGACATACACCATTGAGACGGCTACCTTCACGCTCAAGAACCCGACACGCGACTACTACGATTTCGCAGGATGGACTGGCACAGGCCTCAGCGCAGCCACAAAGACCGTCACCATCACCAAGGGCAGCACAGGCAACCGCTCATACACCGCCACTTGGACACCGAAGACCTACACCGTGACCATCAGCGGCGCTGGCGTGACAGCAAGCAACTACTCTCCAAGGTATGGTGAGAGCGTGACCATCACCATCGCCGACGATCCAGACCGCACACTCACATCGCTAACCGTGAACGGCACAGACGTGACAAGTCAGGTGAGGAACAACAAATACACCATCACCAACGTCAGCAGCAACATCGAGGTAGTGGCCACCTTCCGCTCGACGAAGGAATTCATCACCATGACCGGCGAATACGCAACCTTCAGTTGCTCGCAAGACCTCGACTTCTCTGGCAGCAACCTCCGTGCCTACATCGCCTCTGGCTTCAACAAGGCAACGAGCCAAGTCCTGTTGACTCCCGTGACAGACGTACCGGCAGGCACAGGTGTGTTCCTGATTGGCACAGCCGGCGAGACGTATAAGATTCCTTACAGCGAAAGCACGTCCATCTACATGAACTTCTTCCAGGCTAACCTCACGAAGAAGACCATCTCTGCCACTTCCGGCAGCTACAGCAACTACACCTTCGGCGAGCAGGGCGGCGACCCTGGCTTCTACCCCATCAACGGCAGCACGACCCTCCAGGCACAAACAGCCTACCTGCAACTGCCCACCAGCTTCGTTGCAGCAGGTGTGAAGGTGAGCATTGTCTTCGAGGATGATGTCATCGACGGTATTGAAGACTTCTATATGGACAACGATGCAGACGCTGTCATCTACGACCTCGCAGGTCGCCGCCTGCAGAAGATGCAGAAAGGCATCAACATCGTAAACGGCAAGAAGGTTCTGAAGTAACAAAAAGCATCCTCTGATTCTTCCCTTAAGGGGAGAATACTATAGAAACAAATCGCCCCAGGCATTCATGCTTGGGGCGATTTTCTTTTCAACCTATCTTGCCCATTAAGCCCATAGGACAAAAAAGCCCCTCTCGTTGAAGAGAGGGGCTATGTAGTAAGGCTATTTATTCAGCCTCTGGAGCTGCGCCTTCTTCAGGACGGGGACGATGTTCCCAGCGCTCACCGCGCTCGGGACGCTCTCTGCGTTCTGGACGTTCGCCACGCTCGGGACGGGGACGGCGCTCTCCACGCTCACTACGCTCTCCACGCTCTGGGCGGGGACGGCGTTCGCGCTCACGCTCTACATAGCCTTCGGGCTTCTCGAGCAGGACACGGCGGCTGAGCTTGAACTTGCCGGTCTTGGGATCAATCTCCAGCAGCTTCACCTTCAGCGTGTCGCCTTCCTTGATGCCAGCCTCTTCGACGGTCTCAAGGCGCTTCCAGTCAATCTCGCTGATGTGCAGCAGGCCGTCCTTGCCAGGCATGAACTCCACGAAGCAGCCGTAAGGCATGATGCTACGGACAACACCGTCATAGACCTCGCCAATCTCAGGAACGGCCACGATAGCCTTGATCTTGGCAATGGCAGCATCGATGCTCTCCTTGTTGGGACCGCTCACCTGAATCTTGCCAACGCCATCTTCTTCGTCGAGGGCGATGGTGGTGCCGGTCTCTTCCTGCATACCCTGGATAATCTTTCCGCCCGGGCCGATGACAGCACCGATGAATTCCTTCGGAATGATAAGCTGTTCGATGCGCGGAACGTGCGGCTTCAACTCTGGACGTGGCTTGTCGAGCGTCTTCATCATCTCTGCGAGGATGTGCTCGCGACCGGCCTTCGCCTGCATGAGTGCCTTTTCGAGAATCTCGTAGCTGAGGCCGTCGCACTTGATGTCCATCTGTGTGGCGGTGAGGCCATTCGGTGTGCCTGTGGTCTTGAAGTCCATGTCGCCAAGGTGGTCCTCGTCGCCAAGGATATCAGAGAGCACGGCGTACTTGTCCTCGCCCGGGTTCTTGATGAGACCCATGGCGATGCCGCTCACGGGAGCCTTGATGGGCACACCGGCATCCATGAGTGCCAAGCAGCCTGCACAGGTGCTTGCCATAGAACTGGAACCGTTGCTCTCCAGAATATCACTTACGACACGAATCGTGTAGGGGAAGTCGTCGGGCAACTGACCTTTCAGGCCGCGCCATGCCAGATGGCCGTGACCAATCTCGCGACGGCCTACGCCACGCTGTGCCTTTGCCTCGCCTGTCGAGAAGGGCGGGAAGTTGTAGTGGAGCAGGAACTTCTGGTACTCGCGGACAAGCACATCGTCGATGAGCTTCTCGTCGAGCTTCGTGCCCAGCGTACAGGTAGCCAGAGACTGCGTCTCGCCACGGGTGAAGATGGCACTTCCGTGAGGTCCTGGCAGCGGACTTGCCTCACACCAGATGGGGCGGATATCGGTGGTCTTGCGACCGTCGAGGCGAATGCCTTCGTCCAGGATGCAGCGGCGCATGGCGTCCTTCTCTACATCGTGGTAGTAACGGTCGATAAGGGTGTTCTTCTCTTCCAGTTCTGCTGCCTCCATGTCGGCGTGAGCCTCGGCATAGGCGGCCTTGAAGTCCTCGCGGATGGCCTCGAAAGCCTCTGCACGGGCGTGTTTCTCCAAACCCTGCTTGGTCACGTCGTAAGCCTTCTGATAGCAGGCTTCGCGGACTGCCTCCTTGAGTTCGTCGTCGTTCACCTCGTGGCAGTACTCGCGCTTCACGTCCTTGCCAAGCTCCTTCTCCAGTTCCTTCTGGAGGCGGCACATGGGCTTGATGGCCTCGTGAGCGGCCTTGAGAGCTGCCAGCAGGTCGCTCTCCTGCACTTCCTTCATCTCGCCTTCCACCATCATAATGTTCTCTTCGGTGGCACCGACCATGAGGTCCATGTCGGCTTCCTTGAGCTGCTGGAAGGTGGGGTTGATGACAAATTCGCCACCAATGCGAGCCACGCGCACCTCGGAGATGGGGCCTTCGAATGGGATATCACTGCAAGCCAGGGCTGCAGAAGCGGCAAAGCCAGCCAGAGCATCGGGCATGTCCACACCATCGGCAGAGAAGAGGATTACATTCACATAAACTTCAGCATGGTAGTTGCTGGGGAAAAGCGGACGCAGGGCGCGGTCCACAAGGCGACAAGTCAGTATCTCGTCGTCATTTGCCTTACCCTCACGCTTCGTAAAACCGCCGGGGAATCGTCCGGCTGCAAAATACTTCTCTCTGTACTCTACCTGCAAGGGCATGAAATCTGTTCCGGGAACGGCATCTTTGGCGGCGCATACAGTGGCCAGGAGCACGGTGTTGTTCATACGAACGACAACGGAACCATCGGCTTGTTTCGCCAGTTTCCCGGTCTCGATGCTGATGGTTCTTCCATCAGGCAACTCGACTGTCTTTGTAATTACGTTCATCTTGATTTGGTTAACTTATTGTTTCTGTTACGTCACATATGATATAAAATCGCGCAAAGATACGACTTTTAATTCATAATTCATAATTCATAATTCATAATTATGCACTAAATGTCGATTTTCGTGCATTTGGAGCAGATTTTGGCAGGTTCCCTGATAGCATAAATGAGCCACTTTCCCATTGTAAGACAGCCAACGCGGCACGGACAACAAATCGCCAGGCACACCGCGTTCTTTGCTTGTACATGTATGAGCAATTGATTATACATGTATGAGCAATTGATTGTACACGTATAAGCAAACAACAACCTTGGCGGCATGAACCAACACGACACAACATAACAAGCAAACAGACAAGTTCACCTGCCATTTCTTTCATAACTGAAATCTTTTTTGTACCTTTGCTGCATAATTGAGAAAACGGCGAATATGAACTCTTTTCTTCCATGATTTTTCAAAGGCCGGAGATTCATTTGGAACTGACAAATAATTTAGATTGTGTTAGAACAATGTTAGATCAAATATAGAGACATTAGATCGCAATAACCAATGAAAGCTAAACCATTCATCAAGGGGGGGGCGGCAAAGGTCAGCTCATCGAACAACTGGAGGCACTGCTGCCAGCAGACTTTGATAGATGGGAGAATGTTACTTACATTGAACCATTTGTGGGAGGAGGAGCAATGCTCTTTCACACGCTCCAGAAATTCCCGTTATTCCCATAACTCTCATTTTTTCTCATATGTCTGATAACACCCATTTCTTAGTTCCAAAAGGTGACTACAAAAACCTTATTGCCTTTCAGAAGACGGAATGCATCTACGATATTACGCTTTATTTTGTTGAACATTATCTTCCGAAAATAGGCGACCGTACCGTCGACCAGATGGTGCAGGCAGCTCGATCAGGTAAGCAGAACATCGCCGAAGGGAATGAGACGGGCACTACATCAATGGAGGCGTGCATTAAGTTAGTGAATGTGGCAAAAGCGAGCCTGAAGGAACTGCAAGAGGATTATGAAGACTATCTTCGCAATCATGGCAATCGGATGTGGGATGTAAACAGCCAGCAATGCCAAAATGCTCGGAAGTGGTGCAAGGAGCATTCCTCTCCAGCCGATTATGTGCGTGTTTGTCAATTGCGCGATGACATCACACTTGCTAACATTACGCTTGTATTGATTCATCAGGCAGACTTTCTGTTAAGGCGCTTGCTGGAAAAACATAAACAAGACTTCCTGGAAAACGGCGGCATCAAAGAGCAGATGTCGGCAGCTCGCCGTAACTGGCGCGAAGAACATGGGATGGGGTATCTAAACGGGAACTATGGGAGAAACGGGAAGAATGAGAATAATAATCCGCAAAAATAATGGACTTGCATTTCAATCAGAATTTGGCAACAGGCTATCATAGCGGTTCGCAGATTTCAAGAGTGCTGACGGAGGACTGGATGGAGCGCAATATGTTCTGCCCCGTCTGTGGTGCTCCTGTCTTAGGACATTATGAAGCCAACAAACCTGTTGCAGACTTCTTCTGCAAAGATAGAAAGTCGAGGCTGGCTCTTGGATGTGCTGAAATGTGTAGAACGCATACCTGGCGACGAATTCAATCTTGATGAGGTTTATGCTTTTGCAGACGAACTTCAGCGGAAGTATCCCGATAATAACTTTGTTCGCGACAAAATACGTCAGCAACTTCAATATCTACGAGATAAAGGATTCGTACAATTCACTTCAAGAGGACATTATAAAAAATAAAATGAACGAATACATCTTTTACACAACAGAAGGCAATACCATTGCTCCAAACGAAGATTATGGCGTTGAGAACTGCCAAGTGTTAGGCTGTGCCTACGGAAACAATAAATACGAGGCCAAAGACAATCTGATGAAAGAAAATCCATGGATTAGCGAGGCCGGGTTTTGTGAATCTGAATTTATTGTTAGGCAACTTATGGTATAGAAACATATTATAAAAAGCTTATCCAAAATTACCACAAAAAGACTAACCTTTACTTACAACGTACTTTAACAAAAACAGAATAAAACACATGCATAAATACCATAAACTACTGATTATACTCATTGCGCTTGCCTTCCTTGGGGGGTGCAAGCAGCGCGACACGTTCTGCATTGAGGGCAATATCATTGGTGCTGACTCTTGTATGCTCTACCTGGAACATTTGACACTGGGCGAAGGAAGCGTTGCCATTGACAGCGTCCGCCTGAAGGAGGACGGGGCTTTCTGTTTCAGGAAGGAGGCCGTCGATGCACCGGAGTTCTACCGGCTCCGCATTGGCAGACAGGGCATCAACCTTGCCATAGACAGTACAGAGACGGTGAAAGTGACGGCGGACATGAAGAATATGTCCTTTGGCTATGGCATAGAGGGTAGCGGCACTTGCGACACCATCCGTCTGCTCTGCCTGAAACTTGCTGATTTGGAGCAGGAAGCCCGACGTGTCTCTGCTGACCGCAACTATACTTTGCAGGAGCGGGACAGCATGATAGAGGAGCTTGTGACGCAGTACAAGACGGAGGTCAAACTGGGCTTTATACAGAACCACTATGCTGCTGCCTACAGCTACTACGCCTGCTTCCAGACACTTGGCACAAGTCTTATCTTCAACCCGATGCAGGACAAGAGCGACATGACCTGGATGCACGCCGTAGCCAATGCGTGGAACGAGAAGTATCCGTCGAGCCAGCGCACCGAGAACCTCTGCAACATCATTCAAGAATGCCGCCGCCGTCAGGCAAAGCCGCGCGAGATTGTGCTCGACATTGATGGCGACAAGGTGCGTGAGCTGGGTATTATCGACATGACGTTCCCCGACATCAACGGACATGAAAGGGCACTAAGCAGCCTTCGCGGACAAGTTGTTTTGCTCGATTTCACCGCATTTTCTATGGAGAAAAGTACGGAACGGACATTGCTTTTGCGCGAGCTATACGACAAGTATCACGATAAGGGATTAGAAATCTATCAAGTAAGCTTTGACGAGAGTGTACATCTCTGGAAGCAACGCTGCGAAGCCCTGCCCTGGATGAGTGTTTATTGCGAAGAGGGCTTGGAGAGTGATATGCTACAGCTCTACGACGTCAGGCACCTGCCATGTTACTTCCTAATCGACCGCAATTGCGACCTTCAAGCACGTCAGGAAGACATCCCGAATTTAGAAAAAGCAATAGAAGAGTTGCTATAGAAAAAGCTTTTTCCGCCCTCTTACTTGCGGTGAAAAAAGCCTGTTACGGCGTGATGCGTTCTCGGCGCTTCTCGCCGGTTTTTATGTCGATGCCATAGACATCCACATACTCGCATCTGACAGAGAATGGGGGCTTCATCTGGGCAAACAGGCGCTGAAGAATCATCTCGTGGCCATTCTGCTTGACAATGCCCACCCATTTGCCTTTGTGCTTACAGATGTGTATTGGCAAGCCCTTGTAAGCCGTCAGATGTATCACTGCTTCGTTCTTCTCAGCCTTGACGACCTTGACGCCAAACGCCATCTTCTTATCCAAGAACGACAGGGAATCTGTTCTCTGACTCAGTTGCCAATAGGCGCGAAGTGGCTGTTTCAGGTACAGATTGCCGTCCTGCTGCAGATTGATATCGTAGCAGACATAATTGCCGTTTGTGCTGCGCCCCAGTTCGAAGACATGTTCCTTTTTCTGTTCGTCTGCCTGAACAGAAAGGCAGGACAGCGCACACATCAAGATATAGAGTAGATGGTTTTTCATGGTAACAGCTTTCGGTTTGATTAGAAGGAGAATGTCAGGTTGAAGCGGATGCCGTTCTTCGATGTTCCCGGATGGTCGTGATAGTTGAGTCGCCGCACATAATCGACACCAAAGAGCTTCAAGATGTTGCGGATGCCACAGGCAAATTCCATATAGGGTGTATGGGGATCCATAGCATAGGAACGGTCGTCCGGAAATCTATAAAGCATCTCGTCGTTAGGATTCAGATTGGGGTTATTCCTGTCTGTCAGTGTGCCCCAGCATCCCTTGAAAGCGACAAACTCGCGCAACTTCAGCTTCTTGAAGAGCGGTATGCGGTTGAAAATCTTTCCGTTCATGTTCCATTCCACCGACCAAAAGAGACGGCGGTCCATGAAGAACTCCATATTGTGGAGCATATTGAGGGTTCCCTCCTGCTCGACATAGGAGATACACAGGGGCGGAGTGAGGAGGAACTGGAACGGCACCTTGTTCCACTGTGCCGAAGCCTGGACACGGAAGTCCATACGTCCCCAACTGCCCAACCACTGGCGCTTGTAGATGCTGATATCTGTCTGGTTGGTGGCGAACTGGCCGCCAAAGAGTCCCTTGAAGCCAATGGTGTGGCGGATAATGAAGTCTGGACGGTCCTTATTGAGCGGCCAACGGTCCTGCTTCGTCGTGATATAAGTCTGACCAGGGCAGAAGCGGACCTCTGCTGACCACTCTGTAGTACGCAACTTGGTGTCCACTCTCCCGTCGTTGACATGTTTAAACTCTAAGTCGCCAGCCACCTCGTTGCTCTCCAGCTTGAAATTGGTGCTGAAGTTCAGACCGTAGTCGGTTTCCCACATGAAAGAAAGTTTCTGCATGTTGGTCCTGTAGAGCATCTTCACCGTTTCGGTCTTGATATTGACGAAAAGGTTGTCCTTGCTGTTCTGCAGGAACTTGTTGGCAGCGGATGTCATGTCGAGGGTGCTCTCGAAACTTACCTTACGGATTGGGAACTCAAATGGCGAGTATTTCTTCTTATTGAAGCAATAATCGACGACAATGCCATAGTAATTGCCGTGGGACTTCATGCCGTGTGTGTAATACCCGTCCAGGAACAAGTGTTTGTTGAAGGCACCGGTAGTCTTACCGCCGACGCGCAAGCGGAAGCCATCGTGGAAGTTAGAGGAGAACATACTGGTGACAGGACCGATATCGAACTTGCTGGGCTTGCCTGCCTTGGATGTCTCGATATAGTTCTCGAAAAGCGTCTTGACGATGAAGAGCGGGATACGCATAGCCTTGGACTTTGACATCTGGTCCATAAAGCTATTCAGCCCATCTTCCTTCTCGGAAAGTTTGACGGCACGATACTGGTCCCAGAATTCCTCGTCCTGGTTACGCGCGTCTGCCATGTGTATGACCTTCGCCTTGTTGCGGAAGAGGTTCTTCTGCAATGGCTCGAAATCATAATCGGAAAGGCGTGTGTTACGCACCACAAGCAAACTCTTTGCCAAAAGCGTCATCTCTGCCCACATGTCGTCGGTAGTCAGCACCCAGTCATCGCTTGGCAGCTTGGTGTAAATCTGGTCGATATGCAGGGAGCTGACAAAGTTCACATCGCTCTTTGGAGGGATGGAGAGATGGCACTTCTTGACGTGCAGCGTCGAGTCCTTCAGGATATAGATGTCGCCGTTGAAGCCGATGTCCTGCGGGTTGTTCGGGGTGAACTGCAAATGATAACAGGAGTCGCGCTCCACAAGCACCGTATCGACAATATAATATCTGTAGAAGGCTGTGGCACCGGAACCGATGGGACTCAGGAAAGGGAACTTGAGCAGGTGGACATAATTGTCGTAGATGTCCACGTCCTGAAACACCTCCTTGAGCGTTGTGTTGACAATATCGCCGGTTGCTATAAGCTGGTTCAATCCGGAACTTTGCTCGCCCTGAATGATGTCCTTCTCCGACCTCGGTTCCTTACGGAAGACATGCTTGGTGACTGTTTCGTCAAGGGAGATGGGCACAACCATCTTCCCGTTGTATGGACTCTTTTCTGCCTGCTGCGTCCACTTAACCTTGCCGACTTCTGTGCTGTCCAACTCTTTGACCTTGTAGTCGTTCAAAGCCATAGACAGCTTCTGGTACTTTGTGTATTGATAGAAATCGTGATTATCAAGCTTGGTGTTTTTCTTCGCTGCGATAACACGCTTCATAAGTTCTACGGCCGGGTTGTCCTTCCGGACATAGCGTTTTCTCTCGGCCTTGACAACAACTTCGCCAAGCTGCTTCGTGTCGGGCTTGAGTTTGATGGTGAGCCGGCTTGGGGTGGCCTTGGTGATATTCACCTTTTCCTCCTTGTAGCCTATGCAGGTGAAGGAAAGCGTGGCACCATTGATGCGCGCGATGGAAAAGATGCCATCTATATCGGCTATGGTGGAAGTCTTGCGCTCTTTGTACGTCACACCAGCAAGGGACAAACTATCACCGGTAGAAGCATCAATGATGACACCGGTAATCTTTTGTCCTAAGGCATTTATTGAAAACGCCACAAGCAAGGCAATGGTTGCAAAGAGTTTTCTTGTCATGTATTTGAGCGTATTAATCCCTAATCTCTATTTTATTATTTTACCGCACGTCTCGAAGGCCGTCATTGTGACACCTTCGATGCCGGGCAGGATGATGCTCTGTCCCGTGAGCAGAAGATTGGGTAACGGAGTACTGACCGAATGGAAACTGAGCATTGACATCCGACAGTCTTTGCGCATACCGAAAGCCCCGCCTTCAGGACTTCCCAGATAGTCGCGATAGGTAAGCGGAGTGCTGGTATAGCACTGCTCGACCATATCGTGCAAGCCTGGAATATATTGTTCTGCCAGTGCAACACATTGTTCTGTCTTTCGCTGGCAAAATGCCTTGTAGTCATCACCGCGACGGCCCACCTTCGTGTCTATCCATTCTTTGCATTCGTGCCAAGGCATAGGGGTAAGGAGGTCTATCTGCCTCACGTTTTCCGAGCCGTCTTCTGGCACACGTCCACTTATCATCACGCCCTTCACTGGTTCGTTCTCTTCTGCCATTGTCCAGACATTTGGCTTGTCGTAAACGAAGGCGTTGTGAGCAAAATAGCGCAAAGCCCCTGGTTTGATACGGAGCTGCGCCGTGAACATACCGCAAGTGTTTTCCGCCGCTTGCATCCTTCTTCGGAAGGTCTTGCGCACCGACGGGCATTCTTCAAGCAGTTCACAGAGCACGGCAGGATGTATGTCGGAGATGAAGTACTCCGCTTCATACACTTGTCCATTGGCACAGGTGGCACTTATGACGCGGCCATCCTGCTCTGTCAGTCGTATGACCTTACTATATGTCAGCACTTCGCCGCCAGCCTCTTCGATAATGTCCGTAAGCCTGTTCACCAACAGGTTGCCGTCGCCAACAAGACGCCAACTGCTCTCGATGTAACTGGAGCATGTATGCGCGAAGTTGAAGAGCGGAAGAGACTCACGCCTTAGCTCTGTCTTCATGGCTGCTGCACTGACCACGTTCAGAAGCAACTCGTCTGAGAATGTCTCCTGAAGATAGTCGTAAGCACAGACATCCATATCGGCTGCCGTTATGTTCTGAAGACGCCTGATATAACTTTGCAGTGCTTCTCTCTGATGAGGGAAGTCTTTTGCCAGCCCTTCGGCGAATGTTTCATAGCCTTGATGGAAGACAAAGCGGTGCCCTCCGATGATAACGTGGTCGAAGTCTTCGTCCATCCGTTGCCAAGGCAAATCCATAAGGCCGAGCTGTGCGAAAGCTCTGTGCATCGTCTGCCCTGGGGCAAGTCCGCCCACATAGTGCAGTCCTGTATCATAGTGCAGTCCGCCTCTGCGGAAACTCTGCATGCAACCTCCTGGCTGATTGGAGCCTTCAAGCACAAGCACCTTTAGCCCATGCTTGGCAAGCAGTGCGCCACACTCCAGTCCGCCCAGTCCGCTGCCGATAATCAGGACATCGTGCATTTACTTCTGGTGCTGCTCGATGTAGTCGTAGAGTTGGGCAAAAGTCTTAATGTTGGGAAGCTCAGCCTTTGAGATGAGCACACCGTACTTTGTCTGCACAATTCCGATGAGATCCACAAGGCTCAGGCTGTCAAGCTCGAGCGTCTGGTAGATGGGAGCATCGGGGGTGATAGCCGCCTCGTCGATTTCAAACTCTTCTGCCAGTTCGGCGTTGATCTCAGCAATGATTTCTTCTCTTGTCATATTAGTATTTATTGATATGGATAATGATACGTGCGTTATTACACATTATATATATTATATGTTCTTTACGATGATTGTGGAGTTGGTGCCGCCAAAGCCAAAGCTGTTGGAGAGGAACATGTCAAAGTGCGTCTCCTTTGTCTCGGGCAGAACGTTGATGCAAGCAGTCTCCTCGTCGGGTTTCTCGAAATTGATGTTGCCAGCGATGAAGCCATTCTTCATCATCAGGGTTGAATAGATGATTTCGCTGGCACCTGCCATCCACATCTCGTGTCCTGTCTGGCTCTTGGTAGAGGTGACGGGCACAGTGCGCTCGCCAAAGATTTGCGCAATGGCCTGTGCTTCCCTGCGGTCGCCGATGACGGTACTGGTGGCGTGAGCGTTGATATAACCGATCTGCTTCGGATCAATGCCGCCGTTACGCAGACACAGTTCAAGAGAGCGGGCAGGACCTGCCACATTGGGTGTCGAGATATGGTCGCCGTTGCCGGAGAAGCCCCAGCCTACTATCTCTGCGATGATGTTGGCGCCACGTTTCACAGCGTGCTCGTAGCTCTCAAGGATGACGGTTGCACCGCCGCCGCTTGGCACAAGACCGTCGCGGCTGGCATCAAATGGGCGGCTGGCTTTCTCTGGTTCGTTCTCACGAATAGAGAAGGCTTGGATGCCGTCGAAAGAAGCGATGCCATACATATTGTTCTCTTCTGCACCACCGCATACCACACAGTCTTGCAAGCCTTGAGAAATGAGCAGCGCACCAAGACCGATGCTCTGCGAACCGGAGGCACAGGCTGCCGAAGCTGTGAGATTGATACCACGCAGCTTGAAAAGACAAGCCAGGTTCATCGTGATGTTGGAGTTCATGCTTTGGAAGATAGCACCACTGCCGCAAGCCACTGTGCTGTTAGCCTGACGGAACTTGTCGAGGCTGTTCATGGTAGCCTCTGCTACGGAATCGTTGCCATAGATGATACCGACTTCATGTGTGTTGAGGTAATCCTCGTCGATTCCAGCTTGGTCGAGTGCCTGCTTAGTTGCGATATAGCCGTATTGTGCTTCTTCGGGCATGAAGTTGCGGAGGTTGCGTGGAACGTATGCCTTGAGGTCAACTTTGGGAACATTACCAACGAGTGCAGAACGAAAACCGGCATCCTTGCGTTCCTGACTGAAGACAATACCACTCTTGCCTTGATAAAGAGCGTCACGCACTTCGTCGAGGGATGTTCCAATGCAGGACCAGATGCCCATGCCTGTTATTACTACCCTATTCATTTACTATTTACGATTTGTTTACTATTTAATTACTTTACTATTTGTCTCCTTTTGGAAAAGCCTTTATTTCCTTACCAAAGCAGCGGCGACGCTTGAAGGTGGTTGGATTGAGTGCTTTCCACTGTGTCAATACCTTCATGTTATCCTCAAGCATCGGCCCTGTCTCTGCATAGCGAAATCCCATTTCCTTAAAGAGAGGAATGAGGTCCGCAAAGAGCAAGGCGTTGATGCCCAACGCCTGCCATTGGGGATGAACCGCAATGAGCAGCAGTTCAACCTCGTCTTCGTGCTTAAACTTGAGCGAGCGTAGGAGGTGGTACCAACCCAAGGGGAACAATCGCCCGCCAGACTTCTGCAAGGCTCTCGTGATGCCAGGCATTGTGATACAGCATGCGATAAGGTTTCCTTCTCCATCCTCCACCATCGGCAACATACGCAGGTCGAGCATACGGATATACTGCAGCACAAAGGCGTCGGCTTCCTCGTCGGAATGCGGGGTATATCCGAAAAGCTGGCTGTAAGCATCGTTGAGCAGATGGAAAATCTTGCGTCCGTAGTTCTCCTTGAAGACCTCGTGAGGAGTGAGTTTTTTTACCTTCAGTCCATACATCTCGCTGACCAATTTCTGTACGCGGACAAAGCGCGAGGGCACCTCTTCGGGAATCTCCACCCGGATTTGCACCCAGTCGGCCTTTTTGCCAAAGCCAAGCCTTGCCATGTGCTCAGGATAGTAGGGCGGATTGTATATGGTGACGGCAGAACCCTTTTTGTCGAAATCCTCCACAAGCATACCTTCCTTGTCAAAGTCTGAGATGCCCAAAGGCCCCTGAATGGAGTCCATGCCTTTTGCCCTGCCCCAGTCCTCCACGGCTTTCAGCAAGGCAGCAGAGACATCAATGTCGTCAATGAACTCAATCCATCCGAAACGCACACAGCTTCCCCGCCAAATCTGATTGGCCTTATGGTTAATAATGCCTACGATACGGCCTACTGGCTCTCCTCCCTCGCTATAAGCCACGAAGGGAACCACTTCGCAATGCCGAAGTCCCGGATTATGCTCTGGCTCGAACCAACCTCTAACATCCCGTTCCAAGTCAGGCACATAGCACGAATTACCCCGGTAAATCTTTCGGGGAAAAGCCACAAAGTCATTCTTCTGTTGCTTTGTAGAGGCTATTTTTACGATGCACTTCATGCCTGTCCTTTATATATATGCACGCACACAGTGCGCACTTATCGGCTGCAAAGGTACAAATAATTCACCAATTTTACACTATTTAGGATATTAAAATTGCTTTATTATTCCTTTTTTCGCAAGGTGAACCTCTCTAATTCTCTGTCATCTGCTCATCGACAGCCTTAATCTTCTGAACCAAAAGATTGAGTTCGTCGCGAAGTTTCTCAACCTTTTTATTCATGGCTTCGACCAAAGAATTACCCTTTTTGCTGCCTGCGTTGAGGAAACCTATGTTATTCTCGTAGGTTTTGATTTCTGCCAACATGCGCTCGTAGGCACGCTGCATTCGCTGGCGCTCCTCAGAAAGAGAAGTGCCTTCTTTCTCCACTCTCTGCTGCAGGTTTTGGCGGAAGTTGTTGAGACGGCGTTTTGCCTGACTCACTCCGTAGGCATCATAAATTTTGTCGCAAAGAGCACGGTATTCTTTGTAGAGTGCTTCTTTGTCGCGGAAAGGAACGTGTCCCACCTCGTTCCACTTCTGCTGAAGTTCCTTGACCTTCGAGATGACGTTTTCGCCCTCTGTCTCTGCCAATTCCCTCAATTGTGCGATAATGCCCTGCTTTTGTTCCTTATTGGCCTTCTCCTCGTTGCGTGTGTCGGCAGTTGCAGCCTGACGAGCTTCAAAGAAATGGTCGCAGGCGGCGGTAAAGCGCTTCCAAAGTTCGTCGCTATACTTGCGGGGAACGCTTCCTATCTCTTTCCATTGTTTCTGCAGATTGATAAGGGTGTCGCCCGTGGAGCGCCAGTCTGTGCTTTCCATGAGCGCTTCAGCCTTCTCCACCAGTTCTTTCTTCTTGGCGAGATTGGCCCCCAGTTCCTCCTTGAGGTCATGGAAGAAAGCATTTTTCTTTTCAAAGAAAGCATCGCACCCCTGACGGAAACGCTCGAAGATGGCTGTATTCATCTTCTGTGGAGCGAAGCCGATGGTCTTCCATTCTGCCTGAAGCTCCTTGATTTTCTGTGTGACGGTGTCCCAGTCGGCAAATGTCTTGAGGCCCTCTGTCTCAAAGGCTTCAAGTTGCTCGCAGAGTGCTGTTTTCTTCGTCAGGTTCTCTTCTTCACGTGCCTTAATGGCATCGAAGTAAGCCTGGTGCTTTTTATTGATGACGGTTGAGACTTCCTTGAACTTTGCCCAGACGTCTTCACGAATCTCCTTGGCGACAGGACCTGTCTCCTTCCACTCCTGATGGAGTGCTTGCAGTTGGTTGAAAGCACCGATTACATCGGGATTTTCGGCAAGGGCTTCTGCCTGTTGTATGAGACGCATCTTCGTTTCAAGGTTCTTCTTGAAGTCGTAGTCACGCAGTTCGTGTCCAAGCTTGAGCAGGTCATAATACTGCTCCACATAGAGCTGGTAGTTTTTCCAAAGTTCTGTGGCACGCTCTGCGGGGACAGACTTTATTTCTTTCCACTCTGTCTGCAAGGCCTTGAACTCGTCGAAGTTCTGGTTGGCCTCTTCTGGTGTGGAGGCCAGTTGTTGGATACGTTCCAGTATCTCGAGCTTGCGCTTCAGGTTGTCCTGCTTCTGCTTCTCCTGTGCTTCCAAAATGGCGGCGCGACGCTCGCGGATAACCTGCATGGCTTCACGGAAGACGGGTTCTGCCGAATCGATTTCGGGCACGAACTTATCCTCTTCGCCACCTGCTTCAACAAAAGCCTTGAATGCTTCTTGAACTTCGGCATTGTGGAACTTGTAGAAGAGCTGTTTCAGGAGGTTAAGCTCCGTCCTGTCGCCCACCTCGCCGGATTGTGCGATTTCCTGTACCCTTGCCACCACTTCTTCCTTCGTCTGGAAGGTTTGCTGCACGATTGTTTGCTCTACGGCTTGTTCTGTGGCCTGTTCTGCTGTAATCTCAGAAGACTGCTCTAAGGCAGTAGTCTCGTTAGTCTCTAATGAGTCCATGATGTCGTTTGTTATTTGACGATATACAATATGTTGTTTATTTATTATGTGAATGCAAAATAAGCAAAAAAAGCCCTAACCTGCAAGGAAAAGGCTTCTTTTTCTTCTGTTTATGAAAAAATAACGATGAACGGCGAGCTAAGCGTTATGAATTGGAGGCTAAATCCATGTTTTGTGTTTGAAATACCACATGAAGAGAACCGTGACTCCGATAGACAGGAAGAGTGCCAGCGGGAAGCCCCAAACCCATTGCTCCATGCCGTTTATCAGGTTCATGCCGAAGAGACTGGCGATGAGCGTCGGGAACATCAGGATAATGCTGATGCTTGTGAGCATCTTCATCACAGAACTCATGTTGTTGTTGATAAGGTTGGCGTAGGTGTCCATTGTGGAGTCGAGGATGTTCGCGTAGATATTGGTCGTCTCGCGTGCCTGACTCATTTCAATGCCCACGTCTTCTATCATGTCTGCATCCAATTCGTCGATGGGCAGCTTGAACTTTAGCTTCGACAGAAGATTCTCGTTGCCTCTGATGGACGTGACGAAGTAGGTGAGGCTGTCCTGCAGGCGGCTCAGAGAGATAAGGTCGGCATTGTCCACCTTATGGTCGAGGTTCTGCTTGGCCTTGTCAATGCGCGTACTGATTTGCTTGAGCCTTTTCAGATACCAGACGGCGCAGCAAAGAAAGAGGCGGAATATCATATCAACGTTATCCACGAAGCCCAGTCCGCGTTTCTGCTGATAGGAGACGAAATCTATCATCATGTTTGTCTCGAAGTTGCAGACCGTGATGAGCACATCGCCCTTCATGATGATACCGAGCGGGATGGTGGTGTAGGGCGTGCGGCTCTTTGTTTCCTTGACGTAAGGGATACGCATGATGATGAGCACCCAGCCCTCGTCGATGTCGTAACGGGCACGTTCATCCGTATCGGCAATGTCGCTGATGTAATAGTCGGGGATTTTTAGTGTTTGTTCCAGGAAGTTAACATCTTCCTGAGTGGGGCAGGTCACTTGCACCCAGCAGCCAGGCTGCCATTCTTCAATGGTACGCAGACCATTCGAAGTGTTCCAGTAAGTTCGCATCGTCTTGGTTCCTCCTCTGTTTTAGATTGGGGTACATGCACATCATCTTCGGCTCCTTCGGGAGCGTACATGTCGATGCAGGCTCCGGAGCACTAAGAATCGTAATTATCCGCGTGATAGTCGTCCATTGTGGTTATACTTTATAAAATAAGATAGGGCTTTCGTAAGTGTTGGGCTACCCGGACTCGAACCAGGAAAGGCAGGACCAGAATCTGCAGTG
>CAMZAE010000004.1 GCA_947304115.1 uncultured Prevotellaceae bacterium
CCGCCCGCGCCGATGGTACTGCACACCCGTGGGAGAGTAGGTAGCCGCCGTCTTTATTGAGAAGAAGCCTCTACATCAAAAGATGTGGAGGCTTCTCTTGTTTATATAGATGGAGGAAAGGACCGTTGTGGTTTTTTCTCGTTCAAATGAGTGTTAGTTAATGTTTTTCTTGTATTCCTTTGATTGCATGGAAAAAACATGTATTTTTGCAAAATGTTTAACCGTTATTGTATGCAGCCTGTATTGAACATTCTGTGTCCGTCATTGTATGTTTTTATAAACGTGCTTTTTGTGGCGAAATACTCTGAAAGGATTTCCGAGAGAGTTGGCCTCTGTGCAACGTTTTCTGCCATTATCTTTTACTTTGTTCTGCTTCGTGTCGTTATACCTTATTTATATAATGGTATGAAACGTGGAGTTTGGTGTAAGAGGACTGTTTGGTGTCTTTGTCTGATTGCTTTTACAGGCATGTTGGTCGTGCAGTATTCCATTGACCCTTACAACATACAGGTGGACAGATGGTCTGCGTTGCATTTCCCGATAGAGAACCTTCTGTCGGGTATCTATCCTTATACAGCGTTCACACACTTGGGTGGGAATGCTTCGCCGTTTCCTGTCTGGCAGATACTTCACATACCATTCTATCTTTTGGGCAATGTTGGGCTTTCATTTTTTGTTGCACTATGCTTGTTCCTCTTGAGTTGTTGGAAGGTTCAGGGAGAAGAAAAAGTTTCGGTAGTTGCCCTTTTATTGTGTTCGTCGGTTGCAGTCTGGTATGAAGTCGCTGTTAGGAGCGACCTTATTACTAATTTCCTGTTCTTGACATCCCTAATTAACTTCTGCTTCCCTTACCTCTGTCAACGATGGATAGAGGGCAGACGATTGTGGATAGCTTTTGTTGTAGCCCTTCTTGCTTGTACCAGGCTTATGGTTCTTATTCCTCTTGGATTGCTATTGTTGCCATATTTCATTAAAATGGATTGGCGCAGACAGTTAGAAGTGTCATTGGTGGCGACTACGATTTTCGCGCTGGCCTTTGTTCCTTTTGTTCTTTGGGATTGGCAGGAGTTCTACTACTTTCATAACAATCCATGGTCTTTGCAGACACGCCAAGGCAACCTGTCGGATTTCATTCTTTTCGTCCCGCTTGCGATATTTCTGTCGATGAACCATAAGGGGGATGCTAAACGATTCTACCGAAATTCGGCTCTGATGCTTGTTGTTTTTGTCGCTGTCACGTTTGTCCATAACATGTACATTAGAGAGGATTGGCATCTTTTTTCTACGACATACGATATAACGTATTTTTCTACAGCTCTTCCTTTCTGTTTACTTGCTTTTGTGGAAAAGGAGAAGGGCTAAGGGATAAACGAGGCATGTTTGTTTGCAAAGTTTAACGATTTTTAGCGATTATGCAATAAATGATAAATTTAATACGTTATATTATCGTACGATGTACGATAATTCACCGACAATGATAACTGCCTCGATAGTAACATATAATAACAACCTTTTGGATTTGGAAGGCATCCTTCGCAGCCTGCTCATTTCCCCTGTTCAGAAAGTCTGGGTTGTGGATCATAGCGATACGTTCACAGGACTGGAAGGCGAGTTGCAGGAGTATATGCGCAAGGATGATGAGTTCCTCAAGCATGAGGAACGAGGCTTTCGGCTGGAATATATAAAACATGCCAATAAAGGTTACGGCAGTGGTCATAATGTCGCTTTGCAAAAGGCCTTGGAGGAGGGCAGCCATTACCATCTTGTGGTTAATCCCGATGTTTGGTTCGGCGCAGAAGTGATACCTACTTTATGGCGACTGATGGAGGAAGACGAAACCATAGCACAGGTGATGCCCAAGGTACTTTTCTTGAATGGCTCAGTGCAGTGTCTGGCTAAGCTTTTGCCAACGCCTTTAGATCTTTTTGGCAGGTTCTTTTTGCCTGGAAAACTTATTGCCAAAAGGAATGACAGGTTCGAGTTGAAACATTCTGGTTATGACAAGACAATGAATGTACCGTACCTGTCCGGATGCTTTATGTTCTTGCGAATGAGTGCCTTAAAGAGTGAGGGGCTTTTTGATGAGCGTTTCTTCATGTATATTGAAGATACGGACCTCACTCGACGCCTTCATGTGAAGTACAAGACCTTGTTCTTCCCCTCTGTGTGCATATATCATAGATTCAGCCGCCTGTCTTATCACAAATGGCGATTATTGTTAGTGCACATTACCAGTGTCATAAAGTACTTCAACAAATGGGGCTGGATATATGACAGCCAGCGAAGGCGCTTTAACAAAAGACTATTAAGTGAGTTGAAAGCATATAAGGGGGAATGATGTTAAGTCGCACCATAATAGCCTTTGTGTTTCTGTGGCTTATACCTTTTGGAGGAAAGTCCTGGAAGTTAGGTCGTTTGGGAGAGGATGTACGTTATGGCGTAAGTTCTCGCGGAACATTCGGTGGTGGAGACAATGCCCCTTTCTGGTTTACCAACAATAGATATGGTCTGGGGCCTCTCAACGACAACACGTTCTTGGTTCGTGCCTACTTTGAGCGCGACATTGAGGCTGATGCCCAGAGGAATTGGCGTATTGGCTATGGTGCAGACCTTGCGTCAGGATATGGCAATCAGAGCGAGTTTTGCATCCAGCAGGCTTTCTTGGATGTGCAGTGGAAGATGTTAAGACTCTCTGTAGGACAGAAGCAAAGAGCGTCAGAGTTAAAGAACGAAGAACTCTCCACTGGTGGCATGACACTTGGCATGAATGCCCGTCCTGTCCCTCAGGTGAGATTGGAGATGCCTGACTTTTGGGCAGTTCCCGGCACTAAAGGCTGGTTCTCCTTTAAAGCTCACATTGCTTACGGCTGGTACACGGACAACAGATGGCAACGGAACTGGAATGCAGGCACGTCCGAATTATACACCCAGAACAGCCTGTTCCATTCCAAGGCATTGCTTATGAAGATTGGCAATGAGAAGAAGTTCCCGCTGACTTTGAAGTTCGGAATAGAAACAGCTTGTCAGTTCAGTGGCAGAGGATATAACGTCGCAAGCCTCAAGGGGACGTCAATGGAGGATGGCGTTAAACTTGGTGGGGACGTTTTCAAAGCCTTTTTCCCAAGTGGCGGAGATGTTAACGATGACATTTTCTCAAATGCTGTAGGTAATCATGTGGGTTCATGTCATGTTCGTTTGGACTGGAAGGGTAAGGATTGGAGTGTGGGCGGTTATATGGATCATTTCTTTGAAGACCATAGCCAATTGGGTATGCAGTACGGTTTTTGGAAAGACATGCTTTTGGGCATCGAGATAAACCTTCCGAGAAACCTTTATGTGAACAACTTGATATATGAACATATAGGCACGATGAACCAAAGCGGTCCTGTTTTCCATGATGCCACGAAGACGAATCCCCAACAGATAAGTGCCAGGGATAATTACTATAGCCATCATGTCTATGGTTCGTGGCAGCACGGAGGCTTCGTCATGGGCAATCCACTCATATTGTCTCCCATGTACAATGTCTATCATGGACAGAAGAATGACTTGCACAACTATTTCAATCGCGTCAATGCACATCATGTAGGCCTCAAAGGAAGTCCCGCAGATTGGTTGTCGTGGAGGCTCCTTTACACCTATGAAAAGAATTTGGGTTCATACGACCGGCCGGTGATGGACCCTCTGTATGGTCATTTCCTGCTCCTTGAGGCCACATATATTCCAAAGCAGTTGAATGGGTTTAGTTTTGCTGCGGCCTATGGGCATAACTCCGGCAATCTGTTGGGGAGAGCCAATGGAGTCATGCTGACGGTGTCGTGGGAAGGTTGGATACGTAATAGTCGCAGACATGAGGTTAAGTAACGGCATATTTATCGCTTTTGTGGCCATGCTGATGGCCATGACGGGCTGTGACAAATGGGACTGTAACGGCAAGCTTGACGGCATGTGGCAGTTGACAGAATGGCGAGATGTCGCTGGCAATGTGAAGGCAACGAAGGAGGATATGATATTCTTTAGTTTCCAGTTGCAGATGGCAAGTTTCCAAAGACAAGAGAAGGAAATGCGGACCTCATTGCAGGTAAATTCTGAAGAGTTTCGCATATATGACCCCATAATATATAACAGCACGAACTCCGATGATGAGGTTCAGCCTATGTCTGTCCTTGCGCCTTTTGGCGTGCCGAATGACGGTGTTTTCAAGATTCAGGTCTTGACAGGAAGCGCAATGGTGCTAAAAACAAACAATCAGGATGTCCTGACTTTTAGAAAGTATTGAGAAACAGCAAAGAACACAAAATATGGATTACACATTTTTCCCTCAGATTTTGGCATTTTTTTCAGCAGCGATTGTCACGGCTATCGGCTTGCCGCTTATCATAAAGGCTTGTCGGTACTATAAGTATTTTGACCTGCCTAATGAAAGGAAGGTGCACAGCCAGCCCATCCCGCGACTGGGGGGATTGATTTTCATGCCAGCCGCTGTCGTTGGACTTCTTGTGGCTTCAAGGCTCAGTGTCTTTAATGGCGGTCAGGAATATGTCTTTGGCGTGTCAACAATAGCGATGACGATAGGTGGCGTGATGATATATTTGATAGGTATAATTGATGACTGTTTCGGAATGAAGGCCACTCATAAGTTTGTCTTGCAGACGGTGGCAGCCTTTATCCTTCCTCTTTTCAATTTGATGATTATCGACCTCAATGGTCTTTTTGGCATCCACCAAATACCGCTTTGGACAGGCTATTTGTTGACGGTGATGGCGATACTCACAATCGTAAACGCCATCAACTTGATAGATGGAATAGACGGTCTGTCTTCAGGCCTTTGTATCTTAATACTGCTGGCTTATACGGTGTTGTTAGTTGACCATCCTGCTATCTCCTCGCTGAATGCCGCCATTGTTGGCTCGCTGGTGGTGTTCTGGTGTTTTAATATGTTTGGTCGTGTTGGGGGACTGAAGATATTCATGGGCGATGCCGGCAGTCTCTTCCTTGGCTACGTTTGTGCCTACATGAGCATCAAGAGTATGATGCGCCCCATCGCACCTATGGATTGTGGTGAGGAGCAGATGCTCATTTCCATTACATTGCTACTGATTCCTGTGCTTGATGTTATGCGTGTGGCTTTGCAGCGTCGTTTTACTGGGCATGGCATGTTTCAAGCTGACAAAACCCACATCCATCATATCCTGATGAAAGCGGGTTTGTCTATGCATGCCACTTTGACTTGCATCCTGTCCTTGTTCCTTGTTATATGCGGTATTAATTACGCATTGTGGGCATGTCATCTTTCCATGCCGCTTATCTTGGTGATAGATGTGGCTATCTATATGCTTGTATTGTGGATAGTTATGCTTGTTGGTAAATCAGACAACTGAAGGCCCTTCCAAACGCCCTGTGGAGCGTTGGCAAACTCCCTACAGGGCGTTGCCCATCTCTCCGTGTGGCGTTGGCCAACGCTCCACGCGGCGTTTAGGACTTCAATCTAAAGCTTCGTATTTCGACTGACGGCTCTTGAATTCGGGCACAATTTCCTTCATAATTTTCACGATGCCCATGTCGTCGTATGTATAGCTTGCTTCAAGGAGCCGTTCTTCGTTCTGGCGAGCTTGCACATAGTCATACTCGCGAACCTTTGCAATCATAATTTTGTGGTGCACGGTGGGCAGTGTCTGCTCTGAGTCGTTGAGAACTTCCTCATAGAGTTTCTCGCCATCGCGCAATCCTGTATATTCAATCTTGCAGTTCTTGGCACCGCTTAGGTTAATCATACGCTGGGCGAGGTCGGCAATGCGGACAGGCTTGCCCATGTCGAACACGAAGATTTCACCGCCTTTGCCCATCGTGGCAGCTTCAAGCACAAGTTTGCAAGCCTCGGGGATGAGCATGAAATAGCGGATGATGTCGGGATGCGTGACAGTCACAGGACCGCCCTTCGCAATCTGCTCTTTGAAGATGGGAATGACGCTGCCATTGCTGCCCAGAACGTTGCCGAAGCGTGTGGTCACGAACTGTGTGCAGGGCTTCTTGCCGTCGGGAAGAAGGAAGGATTCGGGCGAGGTTTCAAGAGCCTTGTTGAGCGACTGGCAATAAATCTCGCAGATGCGCTTTGAACAGCCCATGACGTTTGTCGGGTTCACTGCCTTGTCTGTGGAAATCATTACAAACTTCTTCGTGCCGTACTTGACAGCGAGGTCCGCAATGACACGTGTACCATAAACGTTGTTCTGCACTGCTATTGCAGGGTTGTCCTCCATCATGGGCACATGCTTGTAGGCTGCGGCATGAAAGACGTAATCCGGACGGAAATGGCGGAAGATGTCCTCCATGAACGATTGGTTGGTGATGCTTGCCACGATGGTATGGCAGGAGAGGTTTGGATATTGGCTTTGCATCATACGACGGATGTCGTGCATGGGCGTTTCGGCTTGGTCAATGAGGATTAAGTCTTTTGGCTCGAAGTGTGCCACTTGGCGCACCATCTCGCTGCCGATGCTGCCCGCCGCGCCAGTAATAAGGATGCGGTTAGCGTTCAGTTGCCTGCCAATGGCCAGCATGTCCACCTCTATCTTTTCGCGTGGCAACAAGTCTTCGATGTCAATTTCATGCAGTTGACTATAGCGGAGTTCGCTCTTTCCGTCCCATTCTTCTGCTGTGAAGGGCATCATCATTATCTTTATGCCGGCTCTAATGAGGGCGTTGACAAGGGCATCTTGTTCGCGGAAATGCTCTGCCTGCATCGGACTTACCATCAGGATGCTGGCATTGCGGACTTGCATGACATTTGCCAAATCCTCTTCGCCAAAGACTCGGACGCCCATCAGCCATTTGCCCGCCATGCTGTCGTCTGGACTTACAAACCCCTTGACGATATAGCGGTTAGGAGTTTCGTTTCGTATGCTCTTGGCCAGGCTGATGCCGCCATCCTGTACACCATATATGAAGATACGATGGTTTATACCGTCGGTACGAACAAGGTCAAACAATGTCTTGACAATGATGCGGATGGCGCACATGAACGATGTCGAGAACAGGAGAAGCAATATCAACCGGGGGTAATGCTCCAGGAAGATGTTGTTTTGGACAGGTAAGAGGCGATACGCAATTACGGCAATTGCGGAGCCTAATATCATGGCAAGGAGGATGCGGCCAAGGTCAACAAAACTACTGAAGCGGAAAATGCTGCTGTAGGTGTGGAAGATGCGAAAGGCTATTGTGTAGGGAACAAGCAGTATGATAAGATCCAGAAAGATGATCCAGAAATGGTTCGTCACTTCAGCACCGCCGTTAAACAGATAGAATGCAAGATAACCACAGAAGATAATGACGGCATAGTCAATAAGCAGAATTGACCAGTAGGGCAGGGCATTACGACTGAAATACCAATTGATGAAACGTGAAAATATCTTCATAGACTATGGTGACTTTCAAGGTGTTTATTCTGGACAAAGATAGCATTTTTTTTTTTTTTTTTACAAAAAGTATTGACAAAAAGACATAATTGTTGTGCTTTTGCCAAGTGGCTTTTGCAAAAATGGCCTTACAGAGCTTGGAGTTGGCCTAAAAAATAGCTTTCCATGAAGAACAGATGGTCCAGCGGTTTGCCAAGAAAGAAGTGCCGAATGTATGCAGGTAATCTATTGATATGCCAACCGTTTGACAATGGCTCTGCAGCATGTCGATAATCATTCCCGCTCCACCTTCTGCCCGCAGTTGCGGCTTGATGTTGAGCAGGCTCTCGCCGATTTTCTGCCCCTCGGCCACTTTGCAGAAAGTGACACCTTCATTGTAGCGCACTCCCCAAAGAGTACGCACGCCGATGCGTGTGTTTTTCATCCATGGCACGGACGGCATGAGCCATCCCGTAGCGATGTTGCCGTGATAGAGGTGCATCTGCTCGCCCCATGCTGTGACATTATAGTTTGGAATCTCCAGCTTTGCCTGCGACATTGTGTACCGTCCGATGGCAGAGAGAAAAAGGGAGTTGTTCAGGAACCATTCTGCTTCAAAGCCTGTTGTTATAGAGGCACTGCTTCGTAGCTTGACGCCTGTCATGTCAAAACCAGATGCAGCTTCAGCAAAGTCTTCGACATCGAGTGAGCGACCATTTGTTTCCATGCCGGAAATCAAGCGGAAGCCGGACGGACAGTTGTTCCAGCCCCGCAGTTGTGCCTCTTCTGATTTGCTTTGTGGCAAACGCTGGATGCCTTTCCTGCCGATGAGACGGTCAGTCAGGAAATAGGCCAGTTGTGTGCTGACGACACCAATGCCTGCCCCCATGAAGATGTCGTTCATCCAATGAGCGTTGTGTCCGATGCGAATCATCTGCGTTCCTGTAGCGGCAGCATATCCTCCAATCGTTATCCACGGACTGATGTGCCCGTATTCTCTGCTAAGCACTGTCGCTCCCATGAAGGCCAACGAAGCGTGCATGGACGGAAAGCTATGGTTGCCTGTGCCGTCGGGACGTGCTTCTGTCACGCTCCATTGCAGCACCTGTGACAGACCGATGGTCAGGCCAAGGGCAAGTCCGTTGGCCGTAACCATACGCGAGGTAGTGCTTCTCGATTTGACGCCAAAGGCTTTCATCACCCATGTCGCAGCCAAAGGTGAAAGGGCCACTCCGTAATCCTCCCAACAATGGTCGTTCTTGCGGAAGGGACCAGGCAGGTTGTTGAAGCTGCGAAGGGTGAAGGTCTGGATAATGCCGCGCAAAGGTAAGAACACGCCGTCGCGATTGAAGCGCATCTCCTCGCGGACGAGGCTGTCCTCTGTGATAATCTGTTGTATGACGTGCAAGAGGGTGTCTTGACTCTTACCTGCAGTTGCAAAGCATGATAACAGCAGAGGAAGGAGAAGTTTCTTCATCAGCAGAGATACTGCTTGGAGATGCTCTCATTGCTCTCCACGCATTGTATTGTCCGGGCGAGAAGCGGTGCGATGGAAAGTTGCCTTACCTTGCTGCATTTGCCTGCGTATGGAATGCTGTCGGTGAAGACCATTTCTTCTATGGCAGAAGCTTCCACACGCTCGTTGGCAGGGCCGCTCATAATACCGTGGCTGGCAACGGCGCGAACACTGCGTGCTCCGCACTGTTTCATCAGGTCGGCTGCCTTTGTAATAGTGCCCGCAGTATCCACCATGTCATCAATCAGAACGACATCGGCATCAGACACCTCGCCAATGATATCCATTGTTGCCACCTCGTTGGCTTTCTTGCGAGTCTTGTTGCAGAGGACAAGGGGGCAATTCAGGTACTTACTGTAGGTGCTGGCACGTTTCGAGCCGCCCACGTCGGGCGTGGCGATCACCAAGTTCTTCAGGTTGAGACTTTGTATGTATGGTAGCAGGACGCTGGATGCGAAGAGGTGGTCAACGGGGACATTGAAGAAGCCCTGCTCTTGATCGGCATGGAGGTCCATCGTGATGAGGCGGGTGATGCCTGCTACGCTCAGCATGTCTGCCACCAGTTTGGCGGCAATGCTTACGCGAGGCTTGCTCTTCCTGTCCTGACGTGCCCATCCGAAGTAGGGGACAACAGCATTGATGGTGCGGGCGGAAGCACGTTTGGCGGCATCAATCATCAGAAGTAACTCCATTAGATTGTCGGCATTGGGGAACGTGCTTTGCACCAAAAAGACATCCACGCCACGAATGGATTCTTCGAAGCAGACTTCGAACTCGCCATCGCTGAAGTGTGTAATAGAGAGGTTGCCTAACTCGCAGCCTAACTGTTGGCATATTTTCTCTGCCAAATAGTGTGACTTTGTGCCAGAGAACACCTTGAATGACCTTTCACAATTCATAGTATCTGATTATTATGATTATTTCAATACTTATAAAGAGTTTTAAAAGGAAGCTGCTTTCCTCAGCTTTCGGAAATGTGCGATGAGTTCCTTGTAGTCTTTCCCGGAGTGAACATCAAAGCGATTCCAAAGATCACCTCTGATGGCAACACCTCCAAAGCCCCATTCCCTCACCTGCTCGATGTTGTCTAACGCCACGCCGCCCTCGGCTATAACACGATGGTCGATGATGCCTTGCCGTGTTGCATCCCGCAGTTCGTCGGGTGTGAAAGAGGCTTTGTTCTCGTTTTCGGAAATACTGTCGAAGATGTTGCGAAGCAGGACGTATTCACAAAGAGGCTTTTGTTCAATGACACTCGGCAAATCGTAGCAAGTGCGTGTTATGGGACCTTTGTACGATGCTGGAGCTTGAGGGTTGCGTTTGTTGAGATGGATACCTAAAAGACCGAATTCGTCGCGCAGATAGAAATGGTCGTGCACAACAATCCTGCTGTGGTACTGTTCTGGCATGAGACTCAGGAGACGCTCGCAAAAGACAGGCTCTGAATTGGGTTTGCGCAGGTGAAGAATGTCCAGCCCTTCCTCGAAAAGCGTGGTCAGTATCTTGTCCTCCTCCACGAAGAACTCGGGACAGGTGAGCAGAATAAGTTTCATCCTTAATGACTCTCTTAAGAGTTTTCTGTGTGCAAAGATACAAAAAAGAATTAAGAATTATGAATCGGGAATAAAGAAATATGTATTTCTATTGCTTATTTGTGTCTTTACTATTAAGATAAGGTGTGATTAATATGAAGCGCCAGGTTTATTTCAACCTGGCGACATGATTATCGATGTGCGCTGAAGTTGGTGATCTTGCTACGGAAGTTGCCTGTTTCCTGCAAGGGGAAGATAAGAGTCCTCATTATCTTATATCTGCCCTTGCCGTCGTGCTTGTAGAGCACATCGGGGTCGAGGCGCTCCACCTTCTTTCCGTCGGCATAGAGCGTGATGCCCTTGTTGTCGCCCTCCAGTTTCAGGGTTTCTTTCTTGCCAGCCTTGCCACGATACTTGAAGTTGAAGAGGTAGCCGTCGCGGCTGAAGCCGAGCATTCCCTTGACGGGGTCGGAGAGGTAGAAGGTGCTGCGCTCACTGGTGCAGAGCACTGTGCCGGGCTTCTCGTCTGCCCATTCGATGGTGAACTCTACGGTGTAAGGATAGCCGAGCTGGTGAATGTTGAAGGGGGAGCCTTTGGGGTTGAAGATGGTGGTATTGGGCTTCAGGTCGATGTGGCTGATCATGCTCTTGCGACCTATCTCGTCGGTGAGAGGTCCGTCGCTGAGCAGAGAGGCAAAGTTCATCCACTTCTCCCAAGCCACATCGGTCGTGTCAGCCAAGCCGTGCCAGCACTTCTCGGCGATGACCTGAATGGCAGGTAGTGAGCGGTCGTGGACATCTCCGACAGAAATGCCGTTCTTGATGACGTCGTTCCAGACGGCAAACATTCCGCCCTCTACATAAGGATCCAGACGCTCAAAGCGTTCCTTGTCCATCAATTCGGGAACCCAGTGCTGGTAGAGCCACTTGTGGTTGAGGTAGTCGTAATAGTAGCCCGCAGCAGGCACGATATAGACGTGGTGGTCATTGACGGAAATCATGTGGAAGCCCTGCTTGCGCATATCAACAGGCTGGGCATAGCCGTTGTGCCAAAGGCTTATCCAAACGCCATCGGAGGGAACGGGCGTCTCACCTTTTGCATGAGTCAGGGAACCCCAGAAGATGGGCTGCTTGCCATAGCTCTTGACTTTGTCGCAAAGGTGGACAATCAGTTTGCGGAAGAGTTCAACGACTTCCTTGTCCTTGTTGCTGTACTCGTCTGTGCCGATGTGGAAACGAGGACAACAGAAGACGGGGTCAGGCCCGCCAAGATACTCGGCATAGAGGCTGTCGAGGAAAGGCACGACTTCGGGGTTGCGAAGGTCGAGGTGGGCAGGGTCGTAGTCCTTGCTAGCAAGCGAAGGACGGTATTGTGTGAAGCAAAGGCAGTGGGCCGGTGCATCAATTTCGGGAATAATCTCCACGCCCATCGACTCGGCATAGCGGATGAACTCGCGCATCTCCTTCTTCGAGTAAGAGCCATCAATGGCAGTGAGTCCGGGGAAATAGTCGCTCTCCATGCGGAAAGCAGCATAGGTCTCGTCCCACTTGTCGTGGTAGATGTCCTTGAAACCATTGTCGTTGAGGTGAATCTGCAGGCAGTTCATCTTGTAGTACGACATGACGTTGACGAGCGAATAGAGATAGCTCATCGGGAAGAACTTGCGGCCGACATCGAGCATCATGCCGCGAATAGGATAGTCGGGCTTGTCGGTGATAGTGCAGCAGGGCAAGGACTTCTGCATGATGCTACTTGAATTGATGTAGCTTGTCTCCTTCATCTGTAACAACGTCTGCGCTCCCCACAAGGCTCCTCTTGGTGTGGTGGCCTGGATGGTGATGCCCTTCGGACTGATGGCCAGACGATAACCTTCTTCGCCAAGCTTCTTGTCGGGCTTCAGAGAGAGGGAAATGGTGGCCCCCTCTAAATCTCCCCGATGGGAGACTTTCTTCCCTCCCCCTCGGGGGAGAAGGAGGGGGGCTGGTGCTTCCCAAGCCGTGCTCAGATAGTTGGCTACAAACTCGAGCGAAGCATTGTCGTAGGTGATGGCGGCAAATTTCTCTGCCTCAACTGTGCCTTGTGCAGACTTCATTTCTTGAACGCCAGGGATGCAAAGAGGCTGGGCTTTCAAAGTTGAGAGTTGTTCCGCCTGCGCCTGACCGGAGGGAAGAAAATTGAAAGTTGAAAGTGCAAGCAGCACTGCGTAAAGAATTGTTTTGTGGTTCATGGTAAAAATGCTTTATGTTAATACTCTATTATTTTCGTTATATCGTTATCACGAGTTAATGTTAGGCGCTGCCCTTGCCGCAGATGAGGCCGAGCTTGCAGTACTCGCAGGTCTTTGTGTCGGTGGTGCAGGTGAAAGGCTTGTCTGGATTGAATATGTCGGAAAGGATTTCTTGCAGACTCTCCTTGAAGGCTACGGCATGTTGATTAGCGAAATCATCGACGACAGTTCCGTCTGTCACAATCGAGGGTTCGTAGTCGGGGTTGGCTGCCTTGATAGGGAAGAAGAGTACAGGTTGTATAGGTAATGTGGCTTCCTTTTCTTGCATTTCTGCCAGAGCATAAAGGAAGATTTGCAGTTGATAGCGAGGCGATTCGTTGGAGCCGGTCTTGTAATCAACGATTCTCAGCCTTCCGTTCATCTCATCGATGCGGTCAACCCGGCCACCGACCTTAACAGAAAGGTTAAAAGGTGAAACGGTTGAAAGTTGAAAGTTGAGGTTGCGTTCCTTCTCGGCACCGATGATGCGGAAAGGTGCGTGGCGGGCATCATAGCGGATGAGTTCTTGCAGGTAGCGCAGCAAGACATCGTGGGCAATGAGGGTAGTGCCTTTGTAAAGTCGCTCTAAATCTCCCTTAAAGGAAGACTTCTCATTCTCTCCCAAGGGGGAGTCATAGGGGGTATTGTAGCGTCGCCGCATCTCTGGCAGGCGGTCGAAGTCTTTTGTCGGGTGGAACCAGCAGACATCGAAGGCAACATGAAGCGTCTTTTGCAGTTCTCTGTTGATGGCATCTTTAATGACAAATTTATCCTCTCCCTTTCGCTCGCAAAGCATCTCGGCTGTGATGGTTTTGGTGTTGAAACGCTCTTGGAGACGCTCGTAGAAGAACTCGGCGGTGTCGTGGAAGATGGTGCCGATGATGTCGGCCGATATGCCTTCATCTGGATCGTCCTCGCGGCGGATGCGCAGTACATTGTTCAAGTAGAACTGCATCGGACAGGCCAAGTAGGTGTTGATGGCGGAGGGGCTTAGAGTGAGGTGTTCGCCTTCAGGCAGGTTTTGGTCGTAGCGTTGGCGCAGACGTTCCATTACTTCCGGTGTCTTTTCAATCTTAAGAGGCTGCGTTGCCTTCACTTCCGGTTCGCTTCGCAACCAGAGCGTGCGGATGGGGATGTCCGTTTCGGCAAGCATCTGTCTGAGGAAGCGCGACATCTCGTGCTGCACGCCGTCGTTTGTACTCTCGTTATAGACGCAGGTAAGGTGTTGGCATCGTTGCACAAGACGATAGAAATAATAGGCAAAGACTGCGATACGGTGCCGCTGCGTCGTCATGCCGAATGCCTCGCGCAGGCTCTCGGGGATGAACGAGTTGGCGTGAGTGCTCCGTGGCAGATTACCTTCCTCTACAGAGAGCAGAAGCAAGTGGTCGAAGTCGAGGCAGCGCGTTTCGAGCACGCCCATCACCTGCAGTCCCCTGTCCGGCTCGCTGTGGAAAGGTATCTTTTCGCTCGTCATCATCTGGCGAAGCAGGCGGCGAAGCGTGATGGGATTAGGGATTAGGGAAAAAGGATTAGAGATTAAGCCTTTCAGCAGACAAAGCATGCGGTCGATGCGGAAGATGGTTTCGCTGTAAAGTTGCTCGAAAATGTTAGGCTCCTCTATTTGTGCATAATGCATGGCCATCTGGCGCACGAGAGTGAGCAGGTAGTCAAGCAGCTTCTCTGTGCTGTCGCCGCAATAGGTGAAACAGTCCTTTTCGTTAAGCAGTTCAAAGAGCGGTTGCCTGCGCAGCGTTTGCTCGAAGGGATAGCGGAAACGCTTGCGGTCGGCATCGTAACCTTCTATCTGAAGTTTCAGCAAGGACATAATGATGCCGTATATCGGCGTGTCGGCAATGGGGAAGCCCATCGTGACGTTCACCTCCTTTTCTGACTCCGGGATGGCATGGAGGACAGGCAGCATCAAGGCTTCGTTGCAGAGAACGACAACATCTCCTTTCCATGTGTTGACGTACCTTGCTGCGGCATTGTCTGAGGTGCAGGCGATGAAGGTCACGTCGCGGAGGTGGCTGAAGTTGTCGAATGGCTCTGGTTCGCTAATGGCGGAGGGAAAGTCCCGAAGGTTCTGCCTCATAAAGTAGCCAGCCTCGAACTCTTCTTTCTTCGGATCGCAATAGTAGATGTCGTAGTCCCAATAGAAGCGTGCCTTATTCTCTCGTTGGATAAGGCTCATCATGGTGTGCTCCACGCTGTTCAACACGTTGAAGCCAGCAAAGACGATGGCGCGTTTGCCCTCCAAAAGCTTCTGAATGATGCTGTCGTCTGCCTTCATCTGCTCCGTGACATGGCGGAAGAGTGCGCCTTCCCAAAGCTTGCCCTCGGCAAGAAGCCTGTCGTGGAGCTTCGTGTATATCTCGTACATGTGGCTCCATGTGTGCAGGAACTTTTCTTGAAGCCGTGTGCTGTTCTCCAAGGAGAAACGTCCGAAGAAGCGTTTCAGCGTTTCGCGCTGACGGTCGTCGAGGTAGTCAAGGTTCTTGAGGCGTTCCTGGTCGGCGATGTTCGTAAAGATAGCCTGTGCATTGGCAAGGTGCTTGTCGATGTCGTCGAGGTCTGCCATCAGCACTTCGCCCCAGCTCCAGAATTCGTCGAGCGTCTCGGTGTAGTCTGCTCCAAGCACTTCCTGCATGACACTATACAGTTGGAAGATGCATTCCAAGGGGTCTGCCACCTGAATTGGTGTAAGGCTTTGGAAAAGGTCGCCCATCGTGCAGTAGTTGGGAACCCAAACAGGCTTGTCGCTCAGGAGGGCGAACTCACGGCTCAGGAACATACTGGCGCGTTTGCCGGGGAACACAACTGTCACATCTCGCATGTCGTTTGTGAAATGTGCCAGCATATCGGCTGCTATGAGACTAAGGAAACTCTTCATTAACTTTCAACTTCCAATTTTCAACTTCTCACAGGCACTGCTCCTTTTCCCATGACATACCAGAGATAGCCTTTTACTTCGTGTTCAGGGTACATGCGTTGCATGAAGTCCATATAGTTTTGTACTTGATTGTAGTAGATACCGCTGGGATGTCCGAACTTATAGTCAATGACGGTAATGCAGCCAGCATTTATTATCACTCGGTCAGGGCGCAGGACATCAGGCTGCCCCTTTGTGTTTATGCCGGCGATGTTGCATTCATTATAGACGATGTTGTCTGCCTTGAACCATGATGCCACAAGCGGGTTGCGGAAGCTATCCTTGATGCGGGCCGTAATGGTGTCCCAGTCCTTTCCCTCGCCGATGATGCCTTCCTCGCGGGCTTTCGCGAGCACTTCTTCAAGCTGGCTGACATCCTCAATGCGGCTGAGCACCTCATGCATACGCTTCCCAATCTCGCGCTGGGAAAGAGAAGGAGCAAGGGGCAGGGGGCAGGGGGCGGGAGAATTGTCGGGGGTGCTGGCATTCTCTTGCTCCTTGCTCCTTACTTCTTGCCCCACACTCATTTGCTCCAGATAGTCTTGCGTCTGGTTGCTTTGCATGAAGTAGAGCATTGGGTTCCTTGTGACGACCTTCACATCGATGGCATCTTCCATCCTGTGCTCTATGCGGAGACGGTTGGCCCCTTCTGAATTTCCCCGAGGGGAGGCTTCCTTTTCTCCCCCTTGGGGGAGACAGAGGAGGGCCGCAAGTGGCTTTCCCACTTCGTATGTGAAGCACTCCTCGTCCTTGTCGTTCTCTTCGTTTCGAAGCGTCAGATAGATGAGGTCTGCGGCTGTGGTTATGTTCTTTATCTTGTCGGCAGACTTTGTCTTTCCCCAGACATAGAGATTGGATGTGGCACGTGTGAAGGCCACATAGAGCGTGTTGAGAGCATCGACTCGTCGTTCCAGGTGTTCCTCCTCGTAGTCAGGGGCAAAGACAGATGTCCTTACGTCCTTCGAGTAGATGGAGATGGGGAGTGCGCCAAGCTCGTTGTAAGGAGCCTTGTCTGTCTCGCACCAAAGCATGTCGCCTTGTCTGTCGGCTTCTGTCTTCCATTCGCAGAAAGGCAGGAGGACGGTGTGGAATTCCAGCCCTTTCGACTTGTGGATGGTGAGGATACGGACGCCTGCCACAGAAGAACCAGGCACGGAACGCTGTTGAAGCTTTTCGTCCCAGGCCGTGAGGAAGCTCTGTATGTCGGGTGCGCTGCCACTGCGGAGGTGGTTCTGAAGTTCGTCGCAGAAGGTGTGGACATAGATGTCTTCTCCCTTGATGTTGCGGAGCGAGAAGATGTGCCACAGCCTTTCTGTCAAAATGTAGAGTGGCAGCTTCAATAGCTCGTCCCGATGTGCAGTGAACTCTTGTGGCAAGACTTGCTCTGCCTCCTGTGGGGCGACACTTTGGATGGTGGTGCCCGTCTGACCGAGGACATCGCGAAGGTAGTGCAGCATCAGGTATTTCTCGGAGATGCCGTCGGTGTGATGCTTGTCGATGAGCAGGCGCATGGCTGCCACAATCATCTGTACGCTGACGGAGGCTTTGAGTAGGAACGCTTCGTCGCTGACAAGACGGATGTCTGGCGCATACTGTCCGAAGTATGCGATGAGTTGCTGCGCCATGTCGTTCTTCCTGAAGAGTTTGGAAATCACAATCAGGTCAAGGCCTCCCGCATTTAGCGGGGTTATCTGGTGGCCAATGTAATAGATTTACGGGGCTGGGGGCATGGGGCTGGGGGCAGGAGGATTGTCAGAACCAATGGTATTCTCCTGCTCCTTACCCCTTGCCCCTTGCTCCTTACACAGTCTCACCCTTACGTAGCCTTTCCCGTCTTCCTTCTTAGGCTTTTGCCTTACATCTTCATAGATTTGGCTGAGCTTGATTTCAGCGTCTGGTGTTATCTCGTCAAGCAATTGGGCAGCAGGAGGGAAGAAAGCATTGTTGAAATCAACGACGACCTGATGGCTGCGGTAGTTGGTGTTGAGCGTCTTGGGCTTGATGTTGAAACGTTGCAGTTCCCGTTCCTGCTCAAGTCGGAAGAGAATCTTCCAGTCGCCGTTTCGCCAGCGGTAGATGCTTTGCTTGATGTCGCCGACGAGCAAGCCTTTTCCGCCCGAGGCAAGCTTCTCGAAAAGCAGCTTCTTGAAGTTTTCCCATTGCATCCGGCTCGTGTCCTGGAACTCGTCGATCATCACATTATTGATGAACGTGCCGATTTTCTCAAAGATAAACGGAGCATCGCTTCCCTCTATCATCTTGCTCAAGAGGGCCGGCGTGGAACTTAGTGTAAAACGCCCTGCCTCGCCTTCTATCTCGCGGGCGCGCTCGTCGATATACTCCAAAAGCCGAAGCGGACCGAGGTGGCGCAGTGCAAGCGTGGCAGAGAGATATTCCTTCCTGCGGTCGGCATAAAGGGCATTCAGTTCTTGCAAGGCATGTTGCAACGTTTCGGCAGCAGCCAGACAATCCTGATTGTTCTTGTATGCTGCAAGGGGAAACGGCTTGTCGCCCCTAATCTGTGCCAGTGTGGTTGCCGACGGCCCGTCGCTTTTCATGGCCTTCGCCTCCATGAGGTACTTGTACAGGCTCTTCCCCTGGTTTATCTTGTCGAAAGTCAGAGGGCTGTCCTCTATTTGGCTCATCACCTTATCTACAGCTTCCCCGACGTCCTTTTCCGCCTTCTTCCTGATGGCTTGCATCTTGCCCTTGAAAGCCTTGATGACCTCTGCGTCGCTGATTCTCTTCAGTTCCTCTTCGCTGCGCCGCTGGTATTCCTCCTTGAAGAGGTTGCCTGCAAAAGCCTTGAGTGGCCCCACGATGTCCCATTTGTCGCCGCTGTCAAGCTGCTCGCGTACATAGTCCAGCACCCAGCGCTTCACTTCCGGCTTTTCGTCCATTGTCTCAATGAGGCTGTCCACGGCACTGTCTATTACCTCATCATACGACAGCTCCACTTGCAGGTTGGCGGCAAGCCCAAGCTCGCGGGCCATGTTCCTGAGAATGCTCTGGAAGAACGAGTCGATGGTCTCCACGCGGAAACGCGAGTAGTCGTGCAGGATGGCGGTCAGTGCCTTTCCTGCCTGCAGGCGGAGACTTGCAGTCCCTCCCCCAATGGCGTCCATATAAGGCTTTGTCTCCTCCAGCCCCATCTTCAGACCGTAGAGCGTCTCCAGTATGCGGCTCTTCATCTCGGCAGTCGCCTTGTTGGTAAAGGTGACGGCCAGCGTATGCTCAAACTCCTTTTCCGCATGAGGCTGTAAAAGCCCCATGAGGTATTCCACGGTCAAGGCGAATGTCTTTCCCGAACCAGCCGATGCCTTGTATATCGTGAGAGATTGCTCCATCCTGCGTGCTGTCGTTCTTTTCCTTTTGCACGCAAAGATACACATTTCTGTCGAAACATGCAAGAGAATAAGGGGAGAATACCGCTATTCCTTTGTGCGAAAATAGTTAGAAGCGCAAAAGTTTTTTCGGAAAGACTTGCACAGCAACTAATAAATAGTTACTTTTGTGGTCGTATTACATAATTAACTAAATGGGGACAAAGGAAAAGCTACGTGAACGGTTCCTGAAAATGCCTTCGGATTTCACTTTCGAGGAGATGCAGCGCCTGCTGGAAGGTTATGGCTACGAAAGGAGCGACAAGGGCAGGACATCGGGTTCGCGCGTCATCTTTAAGAATGGCGACAAGCGTCCTATCATGCTCCACAAGCCGCATCCAGGCAATATCGTGAGGCTGTATGCCATAAAGCAAGTGATGGAGGATTTACGAGAATCGGGGTTAATTAAATAGGTATAAAGGAGGACTGCGATATGAACACAATGACGTACAAGGGCTATCTGGGTTCTGTGAACTATAGTGACAAGGACCAGGTATTCTATGGAAAGATTGAGGGCATTAACGGCTTGGTTAACTTCGAGGGCGAGAGCGTCAGGGAACTGACAGAGGCTTTCCATGAAGCCGTAGATGACTACATTGCCTATTGTGAGGAAAAAGGCCTTGTGCCTGACAAGAGTTATACAGGCGTGTTGAACGTGCGGCTCACTCCTGCCATACATCGCCAGATTGCCCTGCTTGCCTTGCAGGAAGGTGTCTCCATCAATGCTTACATCAAGAACGCAGTGGAACACAAGGTGGAGGAAGATGCAATTGCATGGTAAATCCCTTCTGACTTGTAATACAATCGCGGCAGCCATTCCGAATGAACGGCTGCCGCTTTCTGCTTCAGTGGTTTTTGGTAAAAGGAATACTGTACAAAGCCTCGTATTGATAATAGTTTTGAGGCATGGCCTTCGTTGGGGTTACTGTTTCAAATTTCCATCGATGCTTAAGGTGTAGATATCTCCATCAATGTTAACTTTAGGATGGAGATAATGCATACTCCTATTTTTATCTATTTTTATTTTTGCAGTGCTGATGCCCTCAAGTGTTAGTTCAAAGGAGTTGGTGATTTTCTTGTCAATTTTATATCGGCTTTCCGAGGGGAAGAATGGTTCGCCGTTTGATTCCACTACATTGACTAGAACTAGGTCTTTGTCAATACGGGTAATCACTACGCTTATGTTGTCATATGATTCTATAATTTCCTTCCCTTTCATAAGTTTGCCAACTCCTATGTAGGTCCCTTTCAGTTGTGAGCCGTAATCTTTTAATGTTTTGTTTGAACGCTGTCCTATTTTCTTTGAACTTATAGTCGAACTGTCTGGTGCCACAACTACAGGTATATCCTGAACAGTTTTTTCGCGTATAGGACTCTTTGAAACCAATTGTGGGTGAGAAATAGGTAAGTCGTTATTTAACTTTTGATTGGTGAGAAGTTTGTATTGGTTCTTTTGATTCCTTTGGCCTGACCTGAAATGCGCAGGTAATCCCATTCCCATACCACCTCCTAACAGACCGCAAGTTAGAAGCCAAGCTGGCGTGGCAATATCCTCATCACCTCCTGCTAATGCAGCAGTTGCAACTATTAGTCCAACAGTCGCACCACCTAGCATACCCCAGCCTAGCCACTCCTGAGCCCGCGTTCCGACATAACTTTTGTACTTATAGTCAAGAGCAAAGGGAACATACTCTATAGAACCTGGCTGATTGCTCAACAGAAAGGCATAAAACTCATCGTCTGATATTGTGACCATCGCCTTGCCTTGATTATCGGCAACGGCAACAATTACATGGTCGGGTGTCAGTATCTTTGTGCCAGGCGCAGCATCAACTATAAATTTACTTGAAGTAGAACATGAGGACAGAAACAACACCATGACAAGCGTGGCAATTGTGTTATTAAGATATTTCATAGTTTTACAATTTTATTGGTAATCAATAATGAATCCATTGGAAATGTTGTCGTGATAGTTCATATTATCTATAGAGTATAATAACCAGCAGGGTTCGTGGATAGCATCAGGTTTGTTAGAAAGTATTGATCGTAATGCTTCGTTAATTTTGCCGTGACTTTTGACTGGACTGACAATTGTTGAGTTAACGAAAAATGGAGTAATGAGTTTTTGAAAGCTCTTCCCATCATCTAAAGAATAGGAAATACAGATGCTAAACTTACATGCTGAGTTGTCTGCTGTATACGATGCAAGGTTTTTTTCCATGTAATTCAAATAAGCTCGACCAACGCCTATTATATGAAATTCCTTGGACATTATGCCATGACTTTTTGGGGCTAAAGATATTTGAGGCTGGTCAGCAAACTGGACTGTATTTGTGGTTGCACTTCCAGTTGTGTTAGATTCGCTTACATTTATTCCGTTAAGTATCCCACCCAAAATACCACCAATACCTAATGCACCGCCAATGGCACCTAAATTAACAGAAACACCATCAGTAGTAGAAGAAAAACTTGTGTTGGATGTGGTACGTATTGTAGGATCGTAATACGAGGTTGATTTTCCGTCAGAATTAACAAAAAAAGACTTTGTCTGGTCGATTACCATTATTTCATCTGAGAGGTTTCTAACCACAGCAATTATAGCACCATCACTATTAATGGAGTAGCCAACAGCAATTTTTGCATCATTAGGAATGCTTGCCTTATATTCAACAGCGCGTACGGACTGATAGGCAACCGCTGTGGTATTGAGCTTTGAAGAAGCACATGAAAGCAGAGACAGCACTCCGATAAATAACATGAATAGTTTATAAAAGTTTTTCATTTTGATAACATAATACGAAAAAGGCGTGAAACCATTCGAGACTTGTATCCTTTCTTGGCTACCGGCAAGTGGCCATATCCCTACAAGTACACAATAGTTCACGCTCAGGCGTGAACTTTCACTCTACTTGTTCTCGGGATGAATAATTGCCGGTATTCAGAAAGGGAGAACAAGAGCAGAAAGCTCAGGTTATCGATAAGACTTCGAACGGGACTTCAGCGCACTTCTCCGTTAGTGAATAATTAGAGTTAGTGAATTGATTGTTTGTCCCTTAGGGGCGTCGCACCTGGTACGTCGTTATCCCAGTCTATTCGTTGCTATGGCATAATATAGGTAGTTTTAATGTGGTGATTATTCGTGTTCATACTATTTGCATGGCAAAGATAGTGAAAAAATGGGAAATAGGGAGTGACTATAGGTGAAAAAATCGAAATGAAAATGAAAAATGCGATTTTGACATGGATTGACAAGATTTTCGTGCCTCAGTTTCTTCCTACTTTTGTTTTTGAATGCAGAGAGAAATAGCTTCCTCCACGATAAGAAACCAGTCACGGCATTGAGAATTCTTTATTTTGCGTCGTAAATTGTACGTTTTACGTCGTAACTTGTACATTTCACGACGTAATTTGTACAATTTACGACGCAAATTGAAGAACTCTGTACGTTGCGTGGGATTTCTCTCGGTGCGCCAGGACAATTGGCTTTTTGTGGAAGAAGAAAAGAAATTGGGGATTGTGAATTAAGATATGAGAATAAATTCGTACCTTTGTACGCTCAAATTGCAAATCGTGAATCGTAAATTGTCAAATTGCAAATTAAGATATGGGAGGATATTTAGTTAGTGATACACGAAAGGTGACGACTCACCGCCTCATCGAAATGAAGGAGCAGGGACAGCAGATTGCCATGCTCACGTCTTACGACTATACGATGGCGCAGCTTGTTGACGGGGCTGGCATCGACATCATTCTTGTGGGCGACAGTGCCAGCAACGTGATGGCTGGCAACATGACGACGCTGCCCATCACCCTGGACCAGATGATTTACCATGCCAGCAGTGTGGTTCGCGGCGTAAAACGTGCTCTTGTGGTGTGCGACATGCCCTTCGGCACCTATCAGGTCAATCCGACGGAGGGTGTGAAGAACGCCATCCGCATCATGCAGGAGAGCGGTTGCGACGCCCTCAAGCTTGAGGGTGGGGTGGAGATACAGGACACGATTCGTGCCATCCTCGATGCCGGCATACCGGTCATGGGGCACCTTGGCCTTACGCCGCAAAGCATCAACAAGTTCGGCACCTACGCCGTCCGTGCGAAGGAAGAAGCCGAAGCGGAAAAACTCCTCAGCGATGCCAAGCTGCTCAGCGAGATGGGTTGCTTTGCCATCGTGCTTGAGAAGATACCGGCAGCATTGACGAAGAAGGTCTGCGAACTGGTGAAAGTGCCTGTCATCGGAATCGGTGCAGGCCAGGCCGACGGTCAGGTGCTGGTTGTCCACGACATGCTGGGCATGACGAAAGGTTTCTCTCCCAAGTTCCTGCGCCGCTATGCCGACCTCTCCACCGTCATCACCGATGCTGTGGGCCAGTACATCACCGATGTCAAGGCCGGTGACTTCCCCAATGAGGGAGAGTCGTATTAAAGAAGTCTCAGTATCTGCTTTTCGGTCGCCTCGGGCAGAATCTTCTGGAACTGGCCGAAGAGTCTTTGGAAGGACTCTTCTGGAGGACAGTCTTTCTGGCAGGCGGCCTTGCCGTAAAGTGCTTCGGGAGTGTTCAGCAGCGACCAGCCCCAGCCATATTCCCTGTTGTGCTTGTCGCGCGGATACACGAAGTCTTCGGTGACGACGTATGTTGCCATCTCCAAACGAGTGATATAGCCGTCGAACTTCGACCGCATACCTTTCCCGTTGAAGCCGCAGGCCGCCCTCAACTCTCTGGTGATGAGGCTGCCGCTCATCTTTAGCGTGTCGAGAATGATGCCTTCGATGGCGTCGGCAGAGGGGTAGGGGATTTTGTTTCTCCGATAGTTGCAGAAGTCGCCCCACCATCGTTTGCTGATGAAGCCTGCCTTCCCCCTGAAGAACTTCCCGTAGAGGCACGGCATCTCGGTCACAATCTGACCTTTCCACTTCCACAACGGCCAGTCCCAACCGCCATCGGGGAACACGACATAGCGACAATCCTCATCTACTATGTCTTCTGCGGAATAGCCTGGAATGCCGCTGTCGAGCAGTGGCAGGAAGCCAATATCATCAATAAGCTCCATCGCTTCTGCGACGGAGCTTACACGCGGGAACTTATTCACTATTCAGCGGCGAACTGGTCTTTGCCGACGCCGCAGAGCGGACATTCGAAGTCTTCGGGAACTTCTTCCCAAGGTGTGCCGGGGGCAATGCCCTTTTCGGGTACTCCAACTTCGGGATCGTATTCCCATCCGCATACTTCACAAACGTACTTTGCCATAATCGTAAAAGTTTTTAAGAGGTTATTTTATTCTTCCCAGCCGAGGGCGCTTGCACCGAGCACGGCTGCGTTGGCGTTCATCAGACCGGAAACGAGGAACTTGGCCTTACCCTTGAAAATCTTGAGCACCTGCTTGTTGTAGGCTTCTTCGATGGGCTTCATAATCAGGTCGCCAGCCTTGCAGAGGCCGCCGAAGAAGATGAAGGCTTCGGGGCTGGAGAAGGCTGCGAAGTCGGCACAAGCCTCGCCCAGCATCTTGCCGGTGAACTGGAAAATCTCGTTGGCAACCTCGTCGCCCTTGCCTGCTGCAATGCTGACATCGAGAGACTCAATGTCCTCAGCGGGCTTCTCGCGAAGCAGAGAGGGACGGTCGGTAGTGGCGAGAATCTCGCGGGCCGTGCGGGCCACACCTGTGGCGGAGCAGTAAGCCTCCAGACAGCCAGTGCGTCCGCAACCGCAACTGCGGCCTTTCTCTGTGCGGTCTATGATGACATGGCCCAGTTCGCCTGCGAAGCCGTCACTGCCATAGACAATCTGTCCGTTGATGACGATGCCGCTGCCCACGCCGGTGCCAAGGGTGATGACGATGAAGTTCTTCATGCCACGGGCTGCGCCGTATGCCATCTCGCCCATTGCGGCTGCATTGGCATCGTTGGTCAACTTCACGGGAATGCCTGTGGCCTTGTTGAACATCTCGGCAAGAGGAACGATGCCTTCGTGCGCCCAGGGAAGATTGGGGGCGAACTCGATGGTGCCGTTGTAGTAATTGCCGTTGGGGGCACCGATGCCCATGCCCTGCACCTGGTCGGCACCGCCAATCTGCTCCAGCAGGGGCTTCAGACAAGCCACACCAGCCTCCACAAAAGCATCAGCGGTCTTGTAATGCTGCGTCTTGATGCTGTTCTCTGCAACAATCTCGCCACGTGCGTTAACGACTCCAAACACGGTGTTGGTACCACCCAGGTCCACACCAATCACATAGGGTTTAACTTTGTCCATAATGATATATAATTAAGAGTTAAGAGTTAAGAGTTAAGAGTTAAGAATTAAGAGTTAAGAGTTATTTCTGTACAAAGATAAGAAAAAGATTAGAGATTAGAGATTAGAGGTTAGGATTTTTTTCCTTAATAAGTATTTTTCTTAACTCTTAACTCTTAATTCTTAAATTCTTCGTACCTTTGCACCCGAATTTATGAAAAGAACAGACCAAAGCATTCTTAACTCTTAACTCTTAACTCTTAACTCGGAAAAGTGTTGTGGATTGAACCAGTCAACGCCATCGACCTTGCCGTGCGAGGCATGGTGGTGGGAATTGTGGCAAGCGCACCGATGGGACCAGTCGGGGTGCTTACCGTGCAGCGCACCCTGAACAAGGGGCGTTGGTATGGCTTTGCCACAGGCATCGGAGCCGCCGTGAGCGACCTCATCTATGCCGTGATGACAGGCCTCGGCATGAGCTTCGTGATGGACTTCATCGAGCGGCCCACGACGGTCCTCTATATCAAGATTCTTGGAAGCATCCTGCTCTTCTGCTTTGGTGCATATACCTATTACACGAAGCCCGCAGAGCCTCACAAGTCCAGTGGGAAGCGAGGCACCTTGTGGCACAATATGTTCACGGGCTTTGTCATCACCGTCAGCAACCCGCTCATTGTCTTCCTCTTCCTGGCACTCTTCGCGCGATTCGGCTTCGTCGTGCCCGACCATCCCATAGAGCAGGCCGTCGGGTATGTGGGGGTGCTGTCAGGCGCGATTGTCTGGTGGCTCATCTTGACGACGGCCCTCAACAGACTTGGCTCCCGTTTCGACATGAACACCATCAGCTTGCTTAACCGCTTGCTTGGTCTTTTGGTCATGGTGGCATCAACGGTAGGTTTGTTCTACACCCTGTTCCGATAAAATGAAGAATGAAGAATTTGCGTCCGCCCTTATTTGCAACTAACCTCCGTAAATGGCTAATTGGTTCAATCGTAAATAAATAGTAAATAGTAAATCGTCAAATAGTAAATCCCATTGTGTTTATTGCCCAGAAACTCAGAAGCCAAAGCCTCAGTGCCTACCTTATATATATGTATCAGGTGGAGGACTTGATTCGTGCCTATGGACTTGATACCGACCGCATCGCCGCCGATTACTTGCCGCGCTTTGGCTACGACGAAAAGCAGATGGCGGAAGCAAAGGAGTGGTATGAGTCCTTGGCTCGCATGATGAAGGAAGAGGGAAAGGAACAGACAGGCCATGTACAGGTTGTGCAGAACACCCTCGACCTCCTCGAAGACCATCATCAGGAGCGCCTTGCCGACTCGGACGAGCACGACTACAGAGCCGCCTACTATAAGGCCCTGCCCCACATCGTGGCTCTCCGCACTCAGGGCAACAACAAGGCCAAGCACGAGATGGAGAACTGCATTGATGCCCTCTACGGCGCCACCCTGCTCCGAATGCAAGGCAAAGAACTCTCGGCAAGTACACAGGCAGCACTCAAGCCTATCAGCGAGTTGCTTCGCCTTGACGAAGAGGCAAATAAATTGTGAAACGAGCTTTTTCACCATCATCTTCTTGCTCGAATAGCAGACAGACATAGCTAATATGTAAGAATCTGCTCCATAATCCGCCGAACAAAACAACCACAAACAACCGAATAAAAACACCTCAAATCACCGAAAACACCTTCTCTAAATCTTGGAAAAAGGTTATTTTTAGTGCTGTTTTTAACTGAAAAAGTGCAAGGAAATCGAAATATCTATATTGGAAAAGTGTATTTTGCTTGCTTTATATGCTTGTGTTTAAGTAAAATGTTGTATCTTTGCACCCACAAAGACAAGTTGATATGTTAAAACGCAAGGCTGACGAGCAAATACGCAATTTTATTCTCAACGACAATCGCTCTCTGTTGGTAACGGGTGCCAGACAAGTTGGCAAGACTTTTTCCATTAGGAAGGTCGGTAAGGAGTGTTTTGACAATGTCGTTGAAATCAATTTTGTAGAACAACCAGAAGCTATCGAGCTGTTAAGTGAACAGAAAGGAGCAAAAGATTTGCTGTTGCGACTGTCTGCGTTCACTAAAAAACCATTGGTTCCTGGGAAAACATTGATTTTCTTCGACGAAGTGCAGGAGTGCAAGGAGATTGTAACAGCAATCAAGTTCCTTGTGGACGAGGGCAGTTACAAGTATGTGATGAGCGGCTCTTTGCTTGGTGTTGAGTTGGATGACTTGCGTAGTGTGCCTGTCGGATATATGGATGAGATTGAAATGTATCCTCTTGACCTTTTGGAGTTCTTTGAGGCAATTGGCATTGGCGCAGATGTCATTAGCCATTTGCGAACATGTTTTGAGGAGAAGAAACCTGTTGATGAATTTATTCACAAGAGAATGTTGGAGGCCATTCGTCTATATCTTATTGTTGGTGGAATGCCTGCGGCTGTTCAAAAGTACCTTGACACAAACAATCTCCGCAGAGTGTATGAAGAACAGCGCGGAATCATTCGCACCTATAAGAGGGACATCACCAAATACGACCACGACCATAAGTTGCAGATAGAAGAAATCTATGACCTTATACCTTCTGAACTGAATGCAAAAACCAAACGCTTTATTCTCAAAGAACTGAAGGCTGCGAGTGAACGAGCGAAATCAGAGCGGAATCTGATTTCCGAGCGTGAGCAGGCTCGGCCGAAGGCCAATGAAAAAGCGCGATTCAGCAAATACGAAGATAGCTTCTTGTGGCTCAGGGATGCGGGTGTGGCTATCCCTACATACAATGTCGAGGAGCCACGAGTTCCCCTGCTGTTGAACAAACAGCGAAACCTGTTCAAACTTTTCCTCAACGACGTAGGGCTGCTTGCTGCTATGTACGGGGGAAACATTCAAGCCAGATTGCTCAGTCAGAATCCCAACATCAACTTTGGCTCTGTTTTCGAGAACCTTGTTGCCCAAGAACTGTATGCACACGGTTTCTCTGAAGCCGGGCAACATTCACTGTATTATTTCAACAGCAAGAAGCAGGGCGAGTTGGACTTTGTGGTAGAGCATAATGGTAACATACTGCCGATAGAGGTTAAGTCAGGTAAAGACTACGAACGGCACAATGCACTTTCCAATGTGATGGAAAATGAAGAATATGCCGTACCAATGGCTTATGTGTTCTGCGGGGAGAATGTCCAGACAAAGGGAAGAGTTATTTACTATCCCATCTACATGATAACCTTTTTCGAACAGACACAGGCAGAAGAGAAAGTATATAAGTTTGATCTCACAGGGCTTTAAGGCACTGTATCCATATTGTGGCAACGGAATATAAGTGGCTTATAGAACGTGAACGGATACTTGGACACACTATTTCACCATTACCTTTCTTGTCGTGCCATTAGAATAGCGGACGATGTTCAGGCCTTCATCATTGGCGGCGGTATGCTGGTTTGTCTGTCTGCGAGCTATGCAGGTCATCTATTCCAGTTCCTTCTGAAACTCCCTGTTGTGTTACAGATAGGACAACCTTGTCGCCGGAAGAGTCTGTAATAGTGACGTTACACTTGCGTTCCGTCTTTGCAGTGTTGGCTGTTGAGCACAGCTTGACCTTCGGTGAGCCAGAGGAATAATAGGCTTGAGGTTCAACGGATAGCCACGAAGCCGAGTTCTCCACCGTTGCTATAGATGTCTTGAGCTGGCTTAACGTAACCAGCATCTCGGATGCCGTTGACGGCAGCATGATGTCCTGAGTATAAGACTGCGTTTCCGATTCAGGGTCGCTTGGGCATGCTGTCAGCATAAGAATTGCTATGCCGGCAAATATGTATTGTCTGATGTTTTTCATATTTCTGTTGAACTTTATTTGATTACAACTTTCTTTCCATTCTTTATATACAGGCCTTTGTTTGTAGGTATACTTATACGACGGCCTTGTATGTCATAATAGACATCAAGCCCTTCTTCTTCCGAAACTATGCTAATAATCTCTGTGGCATCGCCATCGATGGTAAAGCCCTCGGCACGTGTTCCTCCATTTGGCACCACAAGCCAAGCCTTATGACCTTCTATCTGGAATGGGGTGCCATCCTGTGCGCCCCAGTACCATCCAAATACGTTGTCCCATATTGTCCCCGTCTTTCCATAGCTCAACTTATAGTGATACCCATTGCCAGTAGTCATAATTGTCTCATCGCTGCCATGTAACAAATTTGTTCCTGAATAAGATGCATCACTTATAGTTGGACTCAATGTAAATATGCCTGGACGTTTCCCATCACTTGCGAGAATAACGGCAGTCCCTTTTGGCACAATGCCTGCGGTATTACCATCTGCAATGGTTTTATATGTGAGTTTCCCATTGGAAGCATTAGTGACAACTTGTGCAGATAGGCCATTGGGTAATACGTAAGCAAACTGAGAGTTATAGAATGTAGAGTAACCTGCAGTAGAAATAGTTATGTCAACTGAATTTTCCCTAATGTTTAAGAATTCCTTCCAACCTTGTATTTTTTGATATTTTGATTTAGTTCCAGCAGGAACATATAGTATCGCGTTATCAAAAACCACTTGTTCAAATGTTCTATAAGTAGAAGAGGATTTCCAATACAACTCAAACGTAAACACTCTGGTAATACTGGAATAAATAGTTTCTATTGCTTTACAATTCTGAAAAGCACAAGGTCTAATTCCTTCTAATGTTGATGGAAAAACAATGTTTTTCAATTTAGGACACTGACGAAATGCAGCAGTACCAATATATCTGACACCTTCGGGAATTTCAACAGATTCCAAATGGGGAGATTGAGCAAAAGCACCTCCTTCTATACCTGTGACATTATATTCAACTCCTGCATACTTAATCTTTGATGGAATTTTAATGGTAGTTTCCTGATAAGCAGACCATCCATAATCATATGGACTAGTTGGCAACCCGTCAGAGTCATAATAACGATTACCAAGATGGGCTTCCTTATCTGAATAAAGATAATAATACAGTACCACTCCGTCTTCGTTTTTTATACCAACTGTATTAGAAGTTCTCACTTCAGCTATAGCATCCATGCCAATTGCTATAAGACAAATAAATATGAGAATAGTTTTATAGAGTAGCATCGAAATTTTTAACATTTTATTCATAATCTGTTAGTCTTTAATTTTGTATTTCTCAAGTTGATAACTCTCTATAAGTTCGAAGACTTCATAAATGTCTTCTTTGAATTCAGGAATTCTATATCTAACTCCTTCAGGTGTCTTTAGTATACCAGTAAGGGGATAATCCTTAGCGTCTAATAAACCCTCAAACGTGTACCCATTAACAAACTTGAGGATAGCAGTGCCATCTGGCATTCGTGATGTAATTTCAAATAATTTCATGTTCTTTTTATGTTAAATCAGACAGTTCGCTTTCTATACTTTCTATTTTCTCTTTCAACTCATCTATTTGGCTCTGTGCATCTTGAAAGAATCCCAAATATTTTTTACAATTGTTACACATAAAAGCTTTTAACAAAATGCCGTCAAATTCCACATCTACAACAGAAAGTGAGGAATTAGAATTCTCACAAAAGGGGCAATCAGGATAATGTACCATACATGCATCATTTTGCCTATAGCACACCAGATTCAGCGGTTAATAATGTTAAATGGAAAGACGTGGGTGCTCTACTTTCGCTTATCCCACGTGCGGGCTCTCGCATTGCCTTGCTCAGGATAAGCAACTCGAGATAGCCCACGTCGTGATATATTGAGACCGCCCCATAAAAGCGAGGTCAGAGCACAATACACCCAATGTGGACGTTTCGGTTGCGTTTCTTCTGAGCTTTGATTTGCGAGATCTGCACGTCGAAGATAACGTTCGTAAACGTCCTTTTTTACCAATAAGTTTCGACCCGCCACCCTTTCGGGCTATCCGAGTCTGTGCAAAGGTACGAAATAACTCGTATATAATGCAAGTTTTCAGCAAAAAAGATTTGTAAGAAGCAGAAAAAGTCCTTACGCTTTGCAATATCAAAAGTATATTGGGAGAGCAAAATCCCTAAATCCGAATTGACAGAGTGCCGAACAGAGTGTGGCCTTATGGGTTTAATAAATGCCAAAGATAGGAAACAAAACATATTTCTTTATTGGACTAACCTTTAATTCGAGAAATATGTCGTACCTTTGCGGCACGAAAATGATATAACCCATTAAATAGTAAATCGTAAATTGTCAAATGGTAAATGAAATAACGCGCCGTCGCACCTTTGCCATCATCTCGCACCCCGATGCCGGCAAGACAACCCTCACCGAGAAGTTGCTCCTCTTCGGCGGACAGATTCAGGTGGCTGGTGCCGTGAAGAGCAACAAGATACGCAAGACCGCAACCAGCGACTGGATGGAAATCGAGAAGCAACGCGGCATCAGTGTGACCACATCGGTCATGGAGTTCGATTACAGACCCACCCCCAGCCCCTCCCTCTATGGAGGGGAGAAAAAAGCCCTCCCCCTAGAGGGGGAGCGAGGAGAGGGTCCGTTATACAAGGTCAACATCCTCGACACCCCTGGCCACCAGGACTTTGCCGAAGACACTTTCCGCACTTTGACTGCTGTCGATAGTGCCATCATCGTTGTTGACGGAGCCAAGGGCGTTGAGGCGCAGACGCGAAAGCTGATGGAGGTCTGCCGTATGCGCAAGACGCCCGTCATCATCTTCATCAACAAGATGGACCGCGAGGGCAAAGACCCCTTCGACCTGCTCGACGAGCTGGAGGAAGAGCTGCAAATCAGCGTCCGTCCTCTCTCTTGGCCCATCAATCAGGGAGCCAAGTTCAAGGGCGTCTATAACATATACGAGCAGAACCTCAACCTCTTCACGCCCGACAAGCAGAAGGTGACGGAGAAGGTAGAGGTGGATATCAATAGTCAGGAACTCGACGAGCAAGTGGGTGAGCGGGATGCTGCCAAGCTTCGTGAAGACCTTGAGTTGGTGGATGGCGTCTATCCTGAGTTCGATGTGCAGAGCTACCTCGATGCAGATGTTGCGCCTGTCTTCTTTGGCTCTGCCTTGAACAACTTTGGCGTGCAGGAATTGCTCGACTGCTTCGTTCAGATTGCTCCTTACCCACGCCCAACGAAAGCCGAGGAACGAACCGTCACACCAGACGAGCCTAAGTTTACCGGCTTCATCTTCAAGATAACGGCCAACATTGACCCGAATCACCGCTCCTGTATTGCTTTCTGCAAGGTATGTTCGGGCAAGTTCATTCGTAACGCTCCTTATCTTCATGTCCGTCAAGGCAAGACGCTTCGATTCTCCAGCCCTACGCAGTTCATGGCGCAACGCAAGGAAACCATCGATGAGGCTTGGCCGGGCGACATCGTCGGTCTGCCAGACAACGGCATCTTCAAGATTGGCGACACCCTGACCGAAGGCGAACTGCTGCACTATCGCGGCCTGCCTTCCTTCTCGCCCGAGATGTTCAAGTACATCGAGAATGCTGACCCCATGAAGACCAAGCAACTTGAGAAGGGCATCAATCAGCTTATGGACGAAGGCGTGGCGCAGCTCTTCATCAATCAGTTCAACAACCGCAAGGTCATCGGCACCGTCGGCCAGTTGCAGTTCGAGGTCATCCAATACCGCTTGGAGAACGAGTACGGCGCCAAGTGCCGCTGGGAACCCATCAGCCTTTATAAGGCCTGTTGGGTAGAGGCAATGCCTGGCTACGAGCAAGAACTTGAGAACTTCAAGAAGCGCAAGCATCAGTATATGGCTCGTGACCGCGAAGGCCGCGACGTCTTCCTCGCCGATTCAGGCTACGTCCTCCAAATGGCCCAACAAGACTTCGAGCACATCCGCTTCCACTTCACAAGCGAGTTCTAAACATAGATAAGCAACCACGGATTGCACGGATTAAACGGATGTTTCTTTGGTTGTCATAGCGACCTAAATCCGTAAAATCCGTGCAATCCGTTGTTCCAAACGCCTTTGCCCACGTTGGGCAAACGTGTTTTTCCAAAATTTCATCCTTGCCCAGCCTGGGCAAACGTGTTTTCGTTTCAAGAAGCTCTTGCCCATCGCTGACAAGCATGTTTTATTTTCAAATTGCCTTTGCCCGCACTGGGCAAGCGATTTATTTTTCAATTTCACATTTGCCCGCATCGGGCAAGCATTTTATTTTTTTGTATCTCCCTTGCCCAAGCTGGGCAAGAGTAATTTTTTCTGAAAACAGCCTTGCGCAATCCGCGCAAGCCCTTTTTTGATTTATTTCATCGAAAATTAAGCCTTCATGCATCATGTTTCAGATAAACTTCGTATATTTGCACCGTGTTTCGCAAGAGACACAACTTCATTTGCTCAATCACTCTGCTGAACTGCGACCTCAAAAGAGTTATTAAACGAGCAAAACCTAATATCCGTTGAAGCTGTACCATCGAGTGCAGACTTCTCCATAGGATATTAGAGGTTGTCGCAGACCTAGCAGAGTGTATGGCGGGTCTGCACTTTTCTTATGCCCATAAGTTAGTGCCTATTGCCGATGTGAATGTGAATAAGTGCCAATTAAAACGAAAAAAAATGGATAAAGTAATGAATAATTATAGGTATGGGATGCTGACGATGGCAGCTCTTGTATTTCTTTCTATTTCTTCTTATGGTAAAACCAACAACAGGAAAGACCATGATTTAAGAGGCTCTGTTTGTGCAGTAGTTGTAAAGAACATAGAGTTTTCGATTAAATTTGGTGAAGTTGTACCCACAGGAAAATCTAATGATACCTTATACTATTTCCTTAAAAATGGGAATGTGTATGCAGAAGTATATACACCAAATAAATATAAAAGATTCGAATACGATGGACACAATAACTTAACCGAGGAAATGTGTGTCAATGTTGGAGAAGGGAAAGAATGCGAAATTGGCGATAGTATTTACCTTCTTAACGACACAACAAATCACAAACTAAATCAGTATGTTTATGATTCGGAAGACAGATTGAAAGAAATAAAATGCTTCACAAAGTGGAATGACTATTTAAAGCAATATCATCGTATCGTCTACACCTATACTTCAAAAGGGAAAACTATTACATATTATAAGGAAGAGGGAATTGAAAAGGAAGAATCATATTTTGGAAATATGCATGTAAAAAAAGAATATCCATTAAAAGAAGGAATAGCAGATATCATAGAAACCGAGACATTGGATGAAAATAGAAATCCAATAAAGGTTGAAATAAAAATGGGGAAATCCTTCGCTTTAGTAAATGCATTCATTACTTATAACGAATATGGAAATCAAATAAAAATAGTAAAGAATGGAACAGTTCAAAATCAACAGCGAAAATCTACCGAAACAATACAATACGTTTATGATAAACAAGGCAATTGGATAAAAAAGATGCATTACGAAGATGGCAAACTGAAAGAATGGATAGAACGCGAAATTTCTTATGCTGTTTCTGATAGTGATTATTCCAAGAATATGGAAGAAATAAAAAGAATGGAAGTGGGAAGTCAAGCCAAAAGGAAAAGAGTTCTTACAGAAGAAAATGCTCAGTTCCCTGGAGGAGATTATGCTTGCTTTAATTGGCTTTCGGAACATATACACATGCCTGCGGAAGCTATGGAAAATGGCATACAGGGAAGAGTGATAGTCAACTTTATTATTGAATGTGACGGCTCAATTTCATGTGTTAGAATTGTAAGGGGGGTGTCGGAAGCGTTAGATAAAGAAGCGTTACGAGTAGTTAAGAGTATGCCAAAGTGGAAGCCAGCGATGCAGGATGGACAGCCAGTTCGTAGTGAATTTACTTTACCAATAATGTTTAGATTAAATTAAAAAGAAGATGAATTACACAAATGTTAAGATGAGAGCAGATGGCGACACAATTCGCTTTGCCCTTTTGAAAGACGGTGAACAAATGCTATATGTGTTTGGCGTAAACCCAAGTACTGCCACAGACAAGAAGCCTGACCGTACAATGCAAAAGGTTCTTGGCTTTGCTGAGCGTAATGGTTTTGACGGTTTTGTTATGATGAACCTTTATCCTTTGCGAAGTACCAATCCTCGTGCTTTACCAAAAGTGTTGGATGTAGAACTGCATCAAAGAAATCTTGCAGAGATAAAAGACGTGATGAGCAATAAAAAGAATCCTGTTGTCCTCTTAGCATTCGGCAACGCTATTGGCATGGCTCCGTATTTGAAGAAATGCCTAAAAGATATTGTTACAATGCTTCAACCATTATGCCCTCAATGGAAGCAATTAGGTAAGCCTACGAAATGGGGGAATCCTCGTCATCCTCTTTATGCCCATTATGTTCCATTTGAAGACTTTGATGTTGAAGCTTATCTAAAATAGAAAAGAAGAATGAGCGGATAGCCCCGAAACTTCGTCGGCTATCCGCTTGTTTCTTTGTTTTGAACAATTATGCTGCTTGCCCTATGTCGTGCAGGAACTCGGGGGCGAGGTCGGCACCATTGGCCCACTCAATGGTGTAACCCGTGAGGCCGTACTGGGTGAATTTGTCAAGGTCAAGTAACTCTCCGAACACCTCGCCCGTGAGATAGGGCTTAAGGTCAACCAACTTGCGCGTCCCGTCGTTGAAGGTGAGCAGCAGCTCGTAGTCCTTCACATAATCAGCGTCTGTCACTTTAAGCATAACGGTATCCTCCTATTATTTTAATGGCTCTATACGTCCTATTTTCTCACCCTTCTGTGCCTTCTCCCATAAAGTAAGGATTTCAGCCTCGTGCAGATTCATCCACTCGTTCACCTTGGCAATGACTTTTGACGGGGCTTTGCCGTCCACAACTCGATCAAGCACACTGATGCTGCACTCATAATCGCCGTAAGTGAAATGAATGCGACGGATTATGGTCGCGCCAATAGAGGCTAACGATGATTCCGAAGAATTTGCTAATTTCAGGCATAGTCGAATATGGTTTTTTAATGATTCTTGTGCAAATATAACACTTATCTTTGAGACTTCGTTTCTTCTTTCCTGTTTTTCTTCACTTTTATTTAATAAATGTGTCCTTATCTGGTTGTTTTCGGCGAAAAAGCTGTATCTTAACAGACAGAACTAAACAAAAGCGGATAGCCCCGAAACTTCGTCGGCTATCCGCTTGCTTCTTTGTTTGTGAACATTTATGTTGCTTGCCCTATGTCGTGCAGGAACTCGGGGGCAAAGTCAACGCCGTTGTACCACTCCAATGTCCAATCGGTGAGAGCAAACTGCACAAATTTGCGGTGGTCGCGCAACTGCTCGCGGAGCTTACCAGTGAGCAATGGTTCGAAATCAACGATGCGTCGCTCGCCGTTGCTAAACTCCAGTTCCATTGTGTAGTCGTGCAGGTATTCCACATCGACCACTCTAAGCAATTCCTGATTTTCCATACGAAATTCTATTCTAAAGGGTCAATGGGCAATGCATCTTCTCCGTTCTGTAGGCGTGCCCAGTTCGCCATCAGTTCGTCGTGGTGCTCGTCCATCCATTCGAACACCTTCTTCAAGGCTTTGCGTGGCAACTGCCCTTGTACCACGCCTTTGCTGATGGTTACGGTGCAGCGGTAGTCACCGTATCGCACATGGAAGTGGGGCGGGTTATGGTCATCGCCAAACATCGCTATGATGATACCAAAAAATCTACTTATCTCTGGCATAATTGCAACGTTTGTTGTTTACTGTGGCAAAGGTACGATTTTTAGTTCATAGTTCATAGCTTAGAGTTTATAATTTTTCATTTTCTCTTAATCTTTCATCCTTCAACCTTCAGCTTTGACTTCGTCGAGCCTGCTTTCGCTCGGAAATACTCAAATATAGTTGGTATTTCTCTCGCTTATTTGCAGGCTTCAACTTTCTTTCGTATCTTTGTGGCGCGATTATAAGACAGAAGCATGACACAGAAAGAGCTAGCAGAGGACATTAGGACTGCTGTGCAGACGTTGAGGCAGGGCGGGCTTATCCTTTATCCTACTGATACGATATGGGGCATTGGGTGCGATGCGGCTAATGAGGAGGCGGTAAGGCGCATCTTCCAGTTGAAGCAGAGAGAGGACAGCAAAGCGATGATTTGCCTTGTGGATAGTGCCAACAGGATGCAGCGATACCTGCGGCAGGTGCCTGATGTGGCTTGGGACCTCGTGGAGTATGCCGACAAGCCGCTTACGCTTATTCTCGACGGGGCTGTCAATCTTGCCCCAAGTCTTATTGCCGAGGATGGTAGCATCGGCCTTCGCGTGACCAAAGAGAACATCAGTCACGAGCTTTGCTACCGTTTTGAGCGGGCCGTCGTAAGCACGAGTGCCAACATCAGCGGCGAGCCTTCTCCGGCCTGTTTCGACGAGATAACGGACGAGATAAAGCATGGTGTTGACTACATCATGCGCTCCCGACAGAATGACCTCAGCAAGTCGAAGCCCAGCCAAATCATTAAGCTGGGGCTTGACGGAAGAGTACAGATAATTAGGAAATAAAAAGCCTCACCCCCGGCCCCTCTCCGAGGAGAGGGGGGAAATAAATAGTAAATGGTAAATGTCTAAATGGTGAATGGAAGAGACCTCATAGCCTATTTGCTTCGATGGCGGCGAAGGCATCTGTCCGACAAGAACTTCGTGCTGCTCATCAGCTTCTTTGTCGGCATCTTTACCGCTTGTGCGGGCTTGCTCCTGAAGTGGCTCATCGGGCAGATAGAGCACTTGCTGACGCATGAATTTATCGTCGAGGGCGCCAACTGGCTGTACCTTGTCTATCCGATTGTCGGCATTTGGCTGACGATGCTCTTCATTCGTTATATCGTCAGGGACGACATCGGACACGGCGTCACCAAGATTCTCTTCGCCATTGCCCGTAAGCAGAGCCGCATCAAACCGCATAATACGTGGACATCCGTCGTGGCTTCAGCCATCACTATCGGTTTTGGCGGAAGTGTCGGAGCTGAGGCTCCAATCGTCCTTACCGGTAGTGCCATCGGCAGTAGCCTCGGACAATTCTGCCGCTTGAGCAACAAGTACATGATGCTGCTCGTGGGCTGCGGCGCCGCAGGAGCAGTCGCAGGCATCTTTAAGGCACCAATCGCGGGACTTGTCTTCGTGCTTGAGGTCTTGATGATTGACCTTACGATGACCAGCCTCCTGCCTTTGCTCGTTTCCTGCGTCACGGCTGCCGGGTTGACGTTTGCTGTCTCGGGCACAAATCCCATTTTTGAGTTCCATTTGCAGGATGCCTTTACCGTCAACCGTATTCCTGCCTATATTGCCCTCGGAATTGTCTGCGGATTGGTGGCACTCTACTTTACGCGGACGATGAACCTGCTGGAAGGCATCTTCCGGAAGCTGGAGGGCCGATACAAGAAGTTCGCGCTTGGAGCCGTCATGCTGAGCTTGCTCATCTACCTTTTCCCGTCGCTCTATGGCGAAGGCTACGACCTCATCACCCTTTTGCTTAACGGTAACGGACAGGCCGACTGGGACACAGCGATGGACCGCTCTCTTTTCTACGGCAGTAATCACTTGCTCATCTACCTTTTCCTCATTGTTGTCTTCAAGGTTTTTGCTTCTACGGCAACCAATGGTGGCGGCGGTTGTGGCGGTATCTTCGCGCCCAGCCTTTTCTTGGGGTGTATCTGCGGATTCATCTTTTGCCGTCTGTGGAATACTTACGACATCCTGGGCATCGACATTCCTGAGCGAAACTTCGCCATGCTGGGCATGTGCGGCCTGATGAGCGGCGTGATGCACGCTCCGCTGACGGGCATTTTCCTCATCGCCGAGCTGACGGGCGGCTATGCCCTCTTCATGCCGTTGATGATAGTGGCTACAGGTTCCTATCTTACCATCAAGAGCTTCGAGCCGCATAGCATCTACGCCATGCGTCTGGCACAAAGGGGCGAACTCCTGACGCACCATACAGACAAGTCCATCCTCACATTGATGAGCATGGATAGTGTCATCCAGCATTACGAACACGTCCTTTATCCCGATATGAATCTGGGTGACGTGGCGGCGCAAGTCTCTGGCAGCAAGAACCACGTCTTCCCTGTTGTGAACAAGCAGATGCAGTTCGTCGGTGCTGTTTATCTGGATGACATAAGGCACCTTGTCTTCCGCACGGAGTTGTATCGGGAGTTTGCCGTCTCGCAGCTTATGGCACAGCCCGAAGCCCTGCTTTCTGTGAATGACTCGATGGATGTCGTGGTCAGCGTGTTCGACAGAACAGGAGCCTGGACGCTTCCCGTTGTGGATGCCGACGGTGTCTTTGTCGGCTTCATCCGCAAGAGCACTGTCCTCACTGTCTATCGCCAAGTCCTTGCCGACTTCTCCAACGATTGAGCATTACCCATTCCGACAAGCCTCTTTGCTTAAATCTCCATGTCACGTTTATTGCTTCTACATGTACAAGCGATTGCTCATTCATGTAGAAGCAATTGCTTGTACATGTAGAAGCAAGACATACTGCCCTGCGCATTTGTCGTTCTGGCAAGAGGACAGACACCTCGTTGCACATTGCTTGGGATTGCGGGCATGGGGAGATACTATTGGCTGTTTCTTGTCCTGAACCTCACAATGGCAATGACCATCACAGCATATACTAATGCCACGGAGAGGGTGCTTGGATAGACCTCTGTTAATGTCATGTATGGAATGTCGCCCGCCAAATCGATAACCTTCTGCTGTAGCGACACGACGGCGTCCAATGCCCACCCTAACGGCTGAACCGGCAGTAGTATTGCCACAAGTGCCAGGTAGATGATGAGTGTCGTCATTGGGATAAGTATGATGCTCAGCAATGGTCCAAGCAGAAACAGCCTGTGGAAGTAATAGCAGACGATGGGCATGGTTGCAATCCATGCAATGCAGGAAATTGTCAGTAACTCCATAGCCCAATGCCGCTTGGCGAACAGTTCGGAAACAGGTCGCCAAAGTGCCAGGATGAAGAAGACAGCGGCGAATGAGAGTTGGAAGCTAATGCTGAACAAATCTTCAGGAGCAATCAGCAGTATGATGATTGCGCTCATGGAAAGCGGATGCAGCGGGTCGGTGTGGTACTGCATCAAGGAAATCACGGTGAGGATGGAGAGCATCAAAGCAGCCCTCACCAGCGAGACAGGCATCCCTGCTACTAAAGCATACCCCCATAAACAAAGCAGGATGAACGGCAAGGCGTTCCATCGCCACTTGCCGAAGCGTATCCAGCGAATGAAAATAATGTACAAGAAGCCATAGATGATGCCGAGATGCATTCCACTGAGGGCCAGCAGGTGGCTGGCACCAACCTGATTGTATGCTTGGCGGGTATCATGCTTCAGGTTATCTTTCTTCCCGACGGTCAGCGCAGAAGTGAGCGCCAGTGTTTGGGGAGACACTCCCGACCTTTGTAGCCTCGTCACCAAACAGGTCTGCATGGCCTTTGCCTTCTGCTCCACAGCACTCCGCCATTGGGGATTCTCGTCGTAGGAAGAGACGACAGAAGCCCTGCTGCATCCCAGCAAAAGCCACACAATGAGTGTCAGAACATCGTGCCAGTGCCGTGTCTTTCTCAGCAGAGTGCAGGCAATGACTGCAACTGCGAGAGCCGGCAGATAGTAGGGTAGTGGAACCGACAACCCAATGGCAATGCCCGTCACAAAGAAGATTGCGCACCAAAGAATAGGATGTTGAACTATCATGCCAAATGAAAAATACTGCTGCAAAAGTACACAAAAAACAAAACTTTATTGTATCTTTGCAAAAGAATAATGAAGTTATACAAGAAATATAACGACTGATAAGATACCAACACACATGAAATCAATCAAAACACTATTCGTCGCAGCCATCGCATTGCTCATGGCAGGCTGTGGCACTTCCAACACGGTTCCCATCACAGGACGCAAGACACGTCTGCTTGTCAGCGACGCTGAAATCCTCAGCCTAAGCACCCAGCAATATCAGGAGTACATGCAAGGTGCCACACTGTCAACCAACCAGACCAACACCGCCATGGTGAAGCGTGTAGGCCAGCGACTGGCTACTGCCGTTGTGTCGTTCCTCACGAACAACGGTTATGCCGACGAGGTGCAATACTTCCAATGGGAGTTCAATCTCGTGAACAGCAGCGAGGCCAATGCCTTCTGTATGCCAGGAGGAAAAATTGTGGTCTATGAAGGTATGCTGCCTCTCACCCAGGACGAGGCAAGTCTTGCCATCGTGCTCGGACACGAGATTGCCCACGCTGTTGCAAAGCATTCGGCAGAGCAACTCTCAAAACAGACACGTCAGCAGTATGCGGCACAGGTAGGGGGCAGCCTGCTCTCGCAGATTGCACAGAAGAAAGGCATAAACAGCAACACAGCCGCCCTGATTGATATGGTGGCACAGACAGGCTTCAACTTCGCAAACCTCAAATACTCGCGCGACAACGAGACGGAAGCAGACCACCTGGGCCTTATCTTTGCGGCAATGGCAGGTTATGATCCGCAAGCCGCCATACCGTTTTGGCAACGCATGAGTCAGCTTGGCACCAATACGAAGAGCGAGATTTTCAGCGACCACCCCTCCGACGAGAAGCGCATCGCCGCACTGCAGAAACTAATGCCGGAGGCACTCAAGTACTATACACCTGCCGCCTCCGCCACGACAACATCTGCATCGCAGAAAAAGACTTCGACAAAAAAGAAATAGCACGGCATTTCTCTTGAAATGTGCCGTGCTTGTCTTCGTTACAGCCCTGAAAGCATTTCGCAAGCCTTGGCCGGATCGGGGGCAGAGAAGATGTAGTTCCCGGCCACGAGTACGTCGGCACCCGCAGCCTTCAACTGCCGCCCTGTCTCAATGTTCACACCGCCATCGACCTCAATGAGGGCCTTGCTGCCTGTGCGGTCGAGCATACGGCGCAACGAGGCGACTTTCTCAAGCGTGTGCGGAATAAACTTCTGTCCGCCGAAGCCAGGGTTGACGCTCATCAGCAACACAAGGTCAACATCACACACAATGTCCTCCAGGACAGAAACTGGAGTGGCGGGATTGAGCGTGACACCCGCCTTCATGCCGGCCTCGTGTATCTGTCCGATGACACGATGCAGATGTGGACAAGCCTCGTAGTGCACATTCATCAGATAGGTGCCGAGGGCTTTCACCTCGTTGACAAACTTTTCGGGCTGCACAATCATCAGATGCACATCAAGCGGTTTCTCGCAGATGCGGGCAACGTGCTTCAACACGGGGAAACCGAAGGAAATGTTCGGAACGAACACACCATCCATGACATCGATGTGGAGCCAGTCGGCACTGCTCTTGTTGAACCACTCCATTTCTGCTTCGAGGTTGGCAAAATCTGCCGAGAGCAACGATGGGGAGATAATCATGTCAGGCAAGTATTATCATGTAGGGTTGTGGTCGGAAAGTGCGGGCAAACTGGCGTATCTTTGCCAGGACAGCCGTGCTTGGCTGGAAATAGGGTAGAGGTAATGCTTGCTCCATAGGCAGGTAGGGATGTTGAATGATGAAACGGTTATCAGTTATTTCCTTTATTAAAAAAACGGAAAACGAAGGCGTTTTATTGTAGAAGGCGGAACGTTTTATCAGATAATACAAAATTCTCCTCTATTTAGATTTTTGTGAAATAGCAGAAAACCTGAAGCAGTGTGAGACCGAAATAGTAATCCCATATAATTAAGAAGGTTATACGATAGGGTAAGGAGGCACATTGCAAGGTGCGTGAGAGTGTAGCTCGCTGATTGCCAGCGGAATGCATATTTGCAAGAGTTGCATGTCATCCGTTTTCAAGCATTTTTCGGCGTTTGTTGAAAAACAGAAAGTTAGGCAAGAGAACACTTCTGGGAGCAAAGAAAAAAGTTTGGCAAATCGAGGATATTGTAGTATCTTTGCACTCGAATTCGGCAAAAAAACAAAGAAGAAAAATCAGGGATTAGAGATTAGGGAAATTTGGGCCTTATATATAATAAATAATGTGTATGTTCGCCCAAAGATCAGAAACAAAGTGAACGTGAAAGAGAACGAACAGATATTGTGGCAGCGTTGCATGGAGATGTTCCACAGCAACGTGAGCGAGCAGCAGTTCCAGATTTGGTTCTCGCCGATGAGACTCAAGTCTTACGATGCTGCCCGGAAGGAACTGGCGGTCTATATACCGTCTCAGTTCTTCTTCGAATATCTGGAGGAGCACTTCCGCCGTCTCATTCATGTCACCATTAGCCGCTTCTTCGGTTCCGATGTGACTTTGTCATACGAGGTGGAGGTGGCCGGCGATGTGACGGTCAGTCAGGAGAGCGACAACATTGTGGTGCCAGAGGCTGCGCCCAGCAGCTTCGTCGCCAACCAGTCCCCCTCGTTGGCTCAGGCAGTAGGCCTCCCGGAAGACCTTGACTCGCAGTTGAACGTTCATCAGACCTTCAGCAACTTCATCGAGGGCACAAGCAACAAGCTTCCGCGCAGCGTAGGCCAGTCCATTGCCGAGCACCCAGAGCACATGACCTTCAATCCCCTTTTCATCTATGGACCCAGCGGCGTGGGCAAGACGCACCTGGTGAATGCCATCGGTATGCGCACCAAGGAGCTTCACCCCGACAAGCGTGTCCTCTATCTGAGTGCCCACCTTTTCATGGTGCAGTTCACCGATGCACGCAAGCGCAACGTCTTCAACGACTTCATGCACTTCTACCAGAGCATCGACATGCTCATTATAGACGACATTCAGGAACTGGCAGGCATGACGGCCACGCAGAACGCCTTCTTCCATATCTTCAACCATCTGCGTCAGAACGGCAAGCATATTATAATGACTTGCGACCGCCCGCCTGTGTCGCTGCAGGGCATGGAGGAGCGGCTCATCACCCGATTCAAGAGCGGACTGATGGCAGAGATGGAGAAGCCAGAGGAAACCTTGCGCCGTAACATCCTGCAAAGCATCGTGAAGCACGACGGCCTGAACATCCCCGACAATGTGCTGGACTATATCTCACACAACGTCACAGGCAGTGTCCGCGAGTTGGAGGGCATCATCCACAGCCTGCTTGCCTATTCGGTGGTGTTCGGCAAAGATGTTGATGTGGAGTTCGCACAAAGAATCTTGGCTGGCAGGACGAAGGTGGAGAAGAGGAGCATTACCATCGACCAAATCATCACCTGCACCTGCGAACACTTCAACATAAAGGAAGAGGATGTCTTTGGCAAGAGCAGGAAGGCAGACATCGTAACCGTCCGGCAGATTAGTATGTATCTCGCCCACAAACATACGAAACTCACGACCAGCAAAATTGGCATCTATGTCGGCAACCGAGACCACGCCACCGTCCTGCACGGCATCAAGACCATAGACGGCAGGCTCAAGGTGGAGAAAGAACTGCGGCACCACCTCGAGGAGCTGGAAGAGAAACTAATAGGGAAGGCACTATGAACATAAAAGAGAGAAGAACCATCCGTAAATACACTCAGCAGCCCGTCAGCGACGAGCTGCTGAATCGGTTAATAGAGGATGCCTCACGCACACAGACAATGGGCAACCTGCAACTGTACAGCGTTGTCGTGACACGCTCGGAAGAAAAGAAGGAGCAATTGGCCCCTGCCCATTTCTTCCAGCCGATGGTGACGCAAGCGCCCGTCGTGCTGACCATCTGTGCCGACTTCCGCCGCACGACCGACTGGTGTCTGCAGCGAGAGGCAAGCCCGGGCTATGACAACGTCCTCAGCTTCCTCAATGCCGCCACCGATGCCCTGCTCTTCACCCAGACATTCTGCTGCCTTGCAGAAGAGGAAGGCCTCGGCATTTGTTTCCTTGGCACAACGGTCTATCAGCCACAGGCCATCATCGCAACACTGGAATTGCCCGAACTCGTCTTCCCTGTCGCAACACTCACCATTGGCTGGCCTGCAGAGAAGCCCAGACGAACTGACCGCTTGCCCCTTGGGGCCATTGTGCACAGGGAGACCTACAATCCCTTTACGCCGGAACGCATTGATGCCTGCTACAAGAAGCGCGAGTCGCTTGCGACAAACAAGCACTTTGTGGAAATCAACGACAAACAGACCTTGGCGCAAGTCTTTACAGACATCCGCTATACACGCAAGGACAACGAGGCAATGTCCGAGGCCTTGCTTGTCACCCTTGCCGCACAGAAGTTCTTGAAGCAGGGGGGCTTGCCAGGAGGCATCGTGCCATCTGTCGTGGAGCGAAGGCCGGAGGTGCTGGAGTGCGACGTGGTGCGTTTCCAGAACAAGAAGGAGAAGTGGGTGGCCTTCGTCGGTATGCTCGATGGCTTCCCCTACGAGATATTCACAGGATTGCAGGACGATGACGAAGGCATCGCCATACCGAAGAGCGTCTCAAAAGGCTTCATCATCAAACACTACGACCGCGAAGGGCAGAAACGCTACGACTTCCAGTTCGTCAACAAGCGCGGCTATAAGACCACCATCGAAGGCCTCAGCGAGCGCTTCAATCCCAAGTACTGGGACTATGCAAAGCTCATCAGCGGCGTGCTCCGCTACCGTATGCCCATCGACCATGTCATCCGCCTTATCACGTCCCTCCAACTGGAGAACGACACCATCAACTCCTGGACAGCAGGCGTGGCACGAGTGCTGAAGAAATACCTGCCTGACTCGCAACAGACATTCGACGACGAAGAAACAGAATAGGCCCCGCAAATTGTGAAATTGTCAAATCGTCAAATTGAGATAGGCGTCAACCGCATCAAGGTCTATGCCCGTCATGGTGTGTCGCCCCAAGAGCGTACTGTCGGGGCAGACTTCTATGTCACGGTCTCGGCCCTTGTAGATGTTGAGGCATCTGCATGGCAGGATGACCAGCTTGAAGGTACAGCCGACTATTCCCGCTTTGTCAACATTGTTCGCAGAGAGATGGCTATTCCATCGAACCTTTTGGAGCATGTGGCGGCAAGGATTGTCTCTGCTGTCCTCAGAGACTGCCCTCTCGTCCAGAAGGCCAGCGTCACCATCGAGAAGGAGAACCCGCCCCTCGGTGTCCGATGCGATAGCGTCTGCGTCAAAGTAGAGCAGACGAGATAAGGCCCTTTGGTGAAGAGCGAAGCGTGAAAAGTGAAAGATTCCGTGCGGATATTACGGCGGTAGCAAATTTTTCACTCTTCACTCTTCGTTTTTCACTTTATTTTTTTGTATCTTTGCGCTCAGTTAGTCGTTTTGGGAATTAGTCGTTTGGTCGTTTAGGTTTGTAAACTTTCAACGTGCCATCGGCTTACCAGCCCAAACGACCAAATGACTAAACACCCAAACGACCAAATAATGAAGAAGAAAGTTCGTTTCAGTCTCGTATATAGAGACATGTGGCAGAGCAGCGGCAAGTTCCAGCCACGCAAGGACCAGTTGGCACGCATCGCGCCCGTCATCATCGAGATGGGTTGCTTCGACCGTGTCGAGACCAATGGCGGTGCCTTCGAGCAAGTGAACCTCCTGGCTGGTGAGAACCCCAACGAGGCAGTCCGCGCCTTCTGCAAGCCTTTCAACGAAGTGGGCATCAAGACGCACATGCTCGACCGTGGCCTGAATGCCCTGCGCATGTACCCCGTGCCCGACGATGTGCGCCAGCTCATGTATAAGGTGAAGAAGAAGCAAGGCACCGACATCACCCGCATCTTCTGCGGCCTGAACGACGTGCGCAACATCATCCCCAGCATCAAGTGGGCCAAAGAAGGCGGCATGATTCCGCAGGCCACTCTGTGTATCACCACCAGCCCTATCCATACGGCGGAGTACTATTCCAACATTGCCGACCAACTGATAGAGGCTGGTGCTGCCGAGATTTGCCTGAAGGACATGGCTGGCATCGGCCAGCCTGCCATGCTTGGCAAGCTCACGGGCATGATTAAGAAGAACCACCCCGACATTATCATCCAGTATCACGGCCACAGCGGTCCGGGCCTCTCGATGGCAAGTATTCTGGAGGTCTGCAACAATGGGGCCGACATCATCGACACCGCCATCGAGCCTCTCTCTTGGGGCAAGGTGCATCCGGACATTATCTCCGTACAGTCGATGCTGAAGAACGAAGGCTTCGACGTGCCGGAAATCAACATGAATGCCTATATGAAGGCCCGCTCCCTCACGCAGGAGTTTATCGACGACTGGCTTGGCTACTTCATCAATCCCGCCAACAAACACATGTCGAGCCTGCTGCTCGGCAGCGGTCTTCCTGGCGGCATGATGGGTTCCATGATGGCCGACTTGGGAGGCATACAGGCTGCCATCAACAGCCTGCGCAAGCAGAAGGGCGAACCAGAACTGAACACCGACGACATGCTCGTCGCCCTGTTTAATGAGGTAGAGTACGTCTGGCCGATGGTTGGCTATCCTCCATTGGTGACACCATTCAGCCAGTACACCAAGAACATCGCCCTGATGAACCTGCTCACTATGGCACAGGGCAAGGGACGCTTTGTGATGATGGACGATGCCATGTGGGGCATGATACTTGGCAAGAGCGGCAAGGTGCCTGGCACCATTGCGCCCGAACTTGTGGCCCTCGCCAAGGAAAAAGGCAAGGAGTTCACCGACACCGACCCGCACACGCTCTATCCCAATGCGCTCGACGACTTCCGCAAGGAAATGAAGGAGAACGGATGGGACTTCGGACAGGACGATGAGGAACTCTTCGAGCTTGCCATGCACCCGGAACAGTATCGCAACTACAAGAGCGGTCAGGCGAAGAAGAACTTCCTTGCGGACCTCGAGAAGATGAAATTGGAGAAAATGGCAAAGGGGAACGTAAAGATTTCCCCAGAAGAACTCTCGGCCTTCAAGCACGCCAAGGCCGACGCTGTGGTCAGCCCTGTTGATGGTCAGGTATTCTACGAGTTCAAGGGTGATGGCGAGGGCATTCCTTGCTTGGAACCTTCCATCGGACAGGAGTACAAGGACGGCGACATCCTTTGCTACGTACAGGCCACTTGGGGCGAGTTCATCCCCATCCCGGCCGGCATCGGCGGCCGCCTTGTGGATATTGCAGCCAAGAAAGCTTCCCACGTGCGTCGCGGCGACACGCTTGCCTGGATAGAACGGGAAGCGTAGTTTGTGAATATAAACAATTATCAACGGGACCAGCAATGGTCCCGTTTTTTATTTCTTTTAATGTAATAATGAGTAGGATTTTATGTATAATTATTCACAAAACGACGTGTTTTTGCACGTTTTTGTTCCTTTTTCTTAATTATTTTGTACAAAATGTAAATAATTTCAAAATTTTATTCGTACCTTTGCAGGCTGAATTTCGCACTCGCGCGCACATATACATATTATATAATATAATAATGTATAATAAAGGCAATGTTGTGTGGAGCGAGAGGGCGCAATGAGATTAGATAAGAGAAAGAAATAATAATTAAAAGATGTTTTTATATTATAAGAAGTTAAGCCTTGTCTGTGTGTCGCTGTTCTTATCTGTCGGAATGGCTTTGGCTCAGACAAGTATTTCGGGAACAGTGTTTTCTGCCGATGACAACGAGCCGCTGATAGGCGTCAACGTATTGGTGGAGGGCACGCAGAAGAGAACCATAACAGATATTGACGGCAAGTTCAAGTTGTCGGACGTCAAGCACAACGCTGTTTTGGTTGTCTCAATGATGGGTATGCGTACTGAAAAGGTGAAAGCCAAGGACGGTATGCGTATAATGATGCAGAGTGCAGAAACACAAATGACAGAGGTCATCGTGAACGGTCAGCAAATGATTGACAAGCGACTGTTCACGGGCGCAGCCACGAAGGTGGATGCCGAGAAGATAAAACTCTCCGGCATGGCCGATGTGAGCCGCTCCTTGGAAGGCCGTGTGGCAGGTGTGCAGGTGACTAACGTGACGGGCACCTTTGGTGCTTCGCCCAAGATTCGTGTGCGCGGTGCCACCTCCATCTACGGTAACTCCAAGCCCCTGTGGGTCGTGGATGGCGTCATCTATGAGGACAACGTCGATGTCAGTGCCGACGACCTGTCGTCTGGCGATGCCAAGACCTTGATTTCCTCTGCTGTGGCAGGCTTGAACTCGGACGACATCGAGTCGTTCACCATTCTGAAGGATGGCTCCGCAACCTCCATCTACGGTGCCCGTGCCATGGGCGGTGTGATTGTCGTCACCACCAAAAGAGGTTCCAAAGGCCGTGCCAGTGTAAACTACACAGGCGAGTTTACAACACGTCTCAAGCCCAGCTACAATAACTACAACATTATGAACTCCCAGGAGATGATGGGTGTTTATAAGGAGATGTACGACAAGGGTTGGTTGCAGCTTGACAATATGGTGAACGCCCAGAACACGGGTGTCTATGGCTACATGTTCCAGCAGTTGCGCTCGTATGATCCTGTGACGGGCACTTACGGCTTGCAAAACACGGAAGCAGCCCGCAATGCCTACCTGCAGGCAGCAGAGTTCCGCAACACCGATTGGTTCGACCTTTTGTTCTCCAGTAAGATACAGCAGAACCACTCTGTCAGCATCTCCGGCGGTACAGAGCGTTCCACAAACTATTTCTCCATGTCCGTGCTGTCCGACCCCGGACAGTTCATCAACCGCAGCAGCGTGAGCCGCTATACCTTTAACGGCAACACCTCCTACGACATACTGAAGGAAAAGAAAGGCTGTAATCTGCTGACTGTCAAGTTGGCAGCCCAGGGAAGCTATCGTCAGCAGGAAGCCCCTGGCTCGCTGAACCGCACCACCGATGTCGTGACTGGTGAGGTGAAGCGCGACTTCGACATCAACCCCTTCAGCTATGCTTTGAACACAAGCCGCTGCCTCGATCCCAACATCAACTACACCCGCTTCTACACAGGCTTCAACATCTTTGACGAACTGGAGTACAACTACAACGACATCCAGGTCAAGGAACTGATGTTCCGTGGCGAGCTGGAGTACAAGCCCACAAGGGCATGGCGCTTTAGCGGACTTATATCATCTCGACTGTCGAGCACACGTCGCCAGCATAACGTAATGGACAATTCCAACCAGGCCAATGCCTATCGTGCAGGTACTGATGCACAGGACGACAATTCCACTGTTCGTGATGCCAACACCCTCCTCTATACGGACCCGGACAACGAGCTGGCTCTGCCTGAATCTGTCCTGCCGTCGGGCGGCATCAAGTATCAGTACGACGACAACATGCGCTCCAACACCTTCCGCTTTATGGCCGGCTACAACAATGTGTTCAAGGACAAGCACACCGTCAACGGCATGGTGGGCACTGAGTACTCCTCTGTTCGTCGCACGGCCACAACATGGACAGGATGGGGTTATCAGTTCGACAACGGCGGCATCACCTATGCGCCGTACCTCTGGCTCAAGCAGATGAACGAAGAGAACACCGAGTACTTCAGCGAAAAGTACACGCTGACAAACACCTTGGCTTATTATGGTCAGTTTAACTATAACTATGACGAGCGCTACACACTGAACGGCACGTTCCGCTATGAAGGCACCAACCGTCTCGGCAAGAGCCGCCAAAGCCGCTGGCTGCCGACATGGAACGTTTCGGGATCATACGACCTCACCAACGAGAAGTTCATGGCAAGGACCAGGTCATGGCTCTCACAGGTGAAGTTCCGTGGCAGCTATTCGCTGACCGCCGATACAGGTCCGTCATGGGTGACAAATGCCCAGGCCATCTTTATGACCAAGAACTCTTGGCGTCCCTTCACTTCTGCTGCTGAGACACAGATTTACATTTCGTCCCTCGGCAACTCAGAACTGACCTACGAGAAAAAGCATGAATGGAATGTTGGTGTTGATTTGAGCTTCCTGAAAGACCGCATAGGCATCACATTTGACATCTACGGGCGCAACAACTACGACTTGATAGGCCGCACCTATACACAGGGCGCCGGTGGTGAGATTGCCAAGTATGCCAATGTCGCAGACATGGAGTCCAATGGTGTGGAGTTCAGCCTTTCTACCGTCAACATCAACAAGGCAGGCTTCAAGTGGACATCCGACTTTGTCTTCTCCAAGTCAAGCAACAAAATTACTTCCCTCGAAGTTGCAAGCCGTGCCGTTGACCTCGTGACAGGTCAGGGATATGCCATCGAAGGTTATCCGGTACGCTCCATCTTCAGCTATAAGTTTGCAGGACTCAATGACGAAGGCCTGCCACAAGTCTATAACGAGCGTGGCGAAAAGACAATAGGCGATGTGAATTTCCAGGAGACAGAGAAGTTGACAGACTTCCTCGTTTACGAAGGTCCTTCCGATCCTACGTTCTATGGCTCTTTCAACAACACCTTCAGCTATAAGAGCAAGAAGTGGGGCGACCTCTCGCTCGACCTTTTCATTACATTTGCCGGTGGCAACGTGGTTCGTCTTGATCCCGTCTTCTCTGCTGCCTACAGTGACCTCTCGGCATTGCCACGCGAGTTCAAGAACCGCTGGGTGATGGCTGGCGATGAGGCTGTAACGACCATTCCCACCATTGCCTCACGCAATCAGGTTGACCGCTATGGCTCTTACACTCTGCGTACGGCATACAATGCCTACAACTACTCCACGGAGCGCATTGCCATTGGCGATTTCATCCGTCTGAAGGAAGTGGCACTCACTTATACCTTGCCCGATGGATGGTTGAGGAATACCTTCATCAACCGTGCCTCTTTGAAATTGGCAACCACGAACCTCTGTCTGCTTTATGCCGACAAGAAGCTGAACGGCCAGGACCCGGAGTTCATCAACTCCGGCGGTGTGGCTGCGCCCATCTCCAAGCAGTTTACCGCAACCGTGCGCTTAGGGTTCTAAATGAAGAGTGAAGAATGAAGAAAGAAGAATTTGCTACCGCTTTAGGTGGAACAAAGATAATAAATACTATGAGACAATACACACATGATATGTGGATACGGGAAGTGGGCGTGAAAAGGATGATGAGTTTGCTCGTTGCAGCATGCCTCATGTTTCAGGTCTCACTCGTCGTTTCCTGCACTGCGCTCGACGAAGCTCCCGATAACCGCACAGAAATAGACAATCCGGAAAAGGTTGGCAAGTTTTTGACGTCTGCCTACCCACTCTCCGTGCCAGCCGTCATCTGCGAACTCAGCGGTGACAACCTGGTGGACAACAACGTCTGCGTGCCCGCCACACACTATGATGCCTATGCCAAGTTCCACGAACAGGCATACGAATGGAATGACATCGACAACTACAGCACAGGCGAGGACGATACGCCCTATACCGTTTGGGAATCCTATTATCAGGGCATTGCCGTAGCCAACCATGCTATTGAAGCCATGCTTGAGATGAGCAAGGACCCTGCCCACGACCGTGAACTGGCACATTCCTGGGGCGAGGCACACCTTCTGCGTGCCTACCTGCATTTTGTGCTAGTCAATGTGTTTGCCGAAACCTACAAGGACGAGACGCAGAGCGCCAACGATGTGGGCATCCCATACGTCCGTGAAGTAGAGAAGACCGTCACTGTTGACTACAGCGATCCTAAGTTCCGCAAGAGTGTGGCAGAAGTGTACCAGCTTATCGAACAGGACATCCTGGAGGGTGTTGACCTTATCGACGACTCCAAGTACAAGGTGCCTGCCTATCACTTCAACCGCAACGCAGCCAATGCCTTTGCAGCCCGCTTCTATCTCTACAAGCGCGACTATGAGAAGTGTGTCAAGTACGCCACAGCAGCCTTGGGTTCCAATCCAGCTTCTTCCCTGCGCAAGTGGGCGACGATGAGCGCCAACACCATCAACACCCTGCTCAATGACTTCAACGACGAGACTGCGCCATGCAATTACCTCTTGCAGACCACCTACTCGCTGTTCGACCGTATGCTCTCAGCATGTCGTTATGCTATCAACAAGGGCAGTGCAGCCGAGAACGTGGATAACACGTATGACATTCTCTATGAAGGCGGCGGGCCTAACTGGGATGGTCGTCTCAAGGCTTTCGACGGCAAAATCTACCGTTGGGGAGCAGGCTCGGAGTATGGCTCATGGCTTTTCCGTGTGTATGAGTACTTTGAATATACCGACAAAATTGCAGGCATTGGCTTTGTTCACATCATCTACCAGCCGTTCACAGCCGAAGAGACGTTGCTTTGCCGTGCCGAGGCAGAAGTCTATCTCGGGCAGACAGACAAGGCCATTGCAGACCTTGGCTTCTGGACGTCATCGCACATGGTTGACAAAGCCCTGACGCAGGAAGACATCAACAGGTGGTATAAAGGCGGTGCCGCAAAGAACATTTATGTCAGCGACCTGCATCCTACGGAGATAAGTCCCGAGTTTACGTACGATGGCTTAAGCGATGATGCCAAGCGTGTGATAGACTGTGTCCTTCACTTCCGTCGTATAGAGACGATGTTCGAGGGCTTGCGTTGGTTCGACATCAAGCGCTACGGCATCACGGTTCACCATGCCTATCGCGATCCTAATGAGGATGACATACACCATGATTATCTTCAGTGGAACGATCCCCGCCGTGTCCTGCAGATACCTCAGAATGTCATTGATGCCGGTTATCCCTTCAATAACAGGACAAATTCATTGGGAGGCGGCCAAGGCGGTGAACTGAAGTCTGTGCCTGTGCTGGCAGAACCGAAACAAGGAAACACAGAGGACGAGGATAACTTTAACGATTAATCAGGAGAATGAAGATGAAAAAGACATTATATATAATATGTATTGTTGCAACCGTTGCAGCGCTCTCCTCTTGCCGCGGTGAAGAAGCCTTTAGTGAGTCAATCTTCGACACCAGTGTGCCTGTTGTTGACGAGACGAAGGCAACATACAAGTTCGACAAATGGCTCTACGACAATTTCGTCGTTCCCTATAACGTTGATGTGAAGTACCACTTCGACCTGTCGTCTTCAGACCTGAACTTCCAACTTACGCCTGCAGACTACAACCGTTCCCAGCTCTTGGCGCGTTTCATCAGATACCTGTTCTATGACGTCTATACCAAGTATGCTGGCGAAGACTTTATGAAGACATACGGTCCCCGCATCTTCCACTTTATCGGTTCTTCGGGCTACAGCCCCACTACGGGTACCGAAGTGTTGGGATACGCTTCTGGCGGTGTGAAGATTACGCTTTTTAACATCAACGAGATGAAGGCCTATACTCCAGGCGTTACCTATGGCGGTGCAGACCTGGATGTGCTCAACGATAAGTATTTCCACACGATGCACCATGAGTTCTCTCATATCCTGCATCAGACGAAGTCCTATCCCGTCACCTTCGGACAGGTGACATCTGGCACCTATGATCCCATTGGCTGGCAAGAGCGCGACTCCGTATGGACGCACTCCCACGGCTATGTCACACACTATGCCTCCTCTGCCACCTATGAAGATTTTGTGGAGATGCTTTCCGGCACCATCACCGACACCGACCACCGTTGGATGAACCGCATCATCAATGCTTGTGTGAAGGGTGTCCGGCAGGGTGACAAGGAGGACGTCCTGGAGCTTATCGACTCCCTTGAAATAAATCTTGACGATCCCAAAGGACATTGGAACAACTTCACGCTTTATGAGGAGTCCGAGTACAACGACCAGACGGACGAGTATGATCCTACGGACCGCTATGTCCTTGACGAGCATCGTCTCCTTGCAGATTCCAGAACCCATCAATATCAAGTTGTCAACAAAGCGGCAACGGCCTATGTGGACCAGTATAAATACAAGAAGTATAAGGAGTTCACTTCGTTTAGGGACTTCTTGGACAAGGAAGTCAAGATTTCTACCGACGATGACTTGACAGGCATCAACTCCCTGCTGAAGAAGATGGACATCGCCACAAAGTGGTACACCGAGAACTGGGGGCTTTATCTCTTCAAGCTTCGCCATGAGGTGCGTGAGCGTCAGACCAACATTAACGACTTCCTCAAGGACGAGGTGACGATTTTTGACCTTGAATAATTCTATGTACTGATTATGATTATGAAGAAGGACATATTACATATATTGATCTGTGTGGCGCTTCCTGCCGCACTTGCCAGTTGTTCCCAGTTCCAGGAAGAGAACTTCTTCGAGGAGAGTGCCGCCTTGCGCGTAGAGCATAATTCCGCAAAGTTGCAGGACATCTTGGTGGATGCTCCCAATGGATGGGTGATGCAGTACTATACGGGCGACGGCGTATCCGTTTTCGAAGGCTTCAACCTCTTTGCCAAGTTCGAGAAGAGCGGCAAGGTGACAATGGCAGGCGACCATCGCTTCCTGCGCGACGGAAAGGCCGGCACATATACCGAAGCCACCAGCCTCTATGAGTTGATACGCGAGGACGGACTTGTGCTGGCGTTCAACACATGGAACGACGTGCTCACTCCTTTCGTTGATCCTGTCGCTTTCTGGGCCGCTCCCGAAAATCTGTACAAGGACGGTGCTGGCATGGCGGGTGACCAGAACCTTGTGGTGAAGTCGATGAAGGCAGACGAGATTATTTGCCGTGGCGAGCGTTACAATGCAGAGGTGCGTTTGGTGAAGGCCGACCGCGACTGGCAGACCTACATCGCCGACACAAAGGCCATGAAGGAGCAGATAACGAGCGAGAAGATCAACTCATATTATATCATTACAGACAAGGAGACGAAGTTTTGTGTGGGCCTGCGCGACGGGCGCTATCGCATTTCCGAGCGCATTAAGAACCCCTTGAAGGTGGATTCCCTTTCCTGCTGCTTCACACCGACAGGCTTCCGCAACGAGAGAGTGGATACCCTCGGCGGCCATTTGTTCCATGAGTTCAAGATGAACGAAGACGGCTCTGCCCTTGTCAACGAGGACGGCACAGTGCGCATCATTGCCACATGGGACACTTATCTGGCAGAAACCGAAGAGATTATGTGGATGGACGGCACGACGGTGACAGGCGACCTAAAGGCATCGTATGACCAATTGATGGCTGCTTTGGAAGCAGCAGACAAGGTCTATGCCCCGCGCATTGGCATCGGACGCTCCCAGATTGCGACAGGTGACAACAGTGTGTCTGGTCTTGTCATCGAGTGGTACACGAACAAGCGTAAGACAAAGCAATCTCTTACGAGGGGTGGCTTGACAATGAAGCGCAGCGTTCCCTCGATGGGACAGATGACCATTGCGTATGCAGAAGATGCAACGACCGACAATGACATGAAGACGCTCAAGGCTTCTGTCCTCGCCCTTGTGCGCAGCTTTGCGGAGACATTGGCCGGCACATACCAGATGGCAGCCAACAGTAACTTCGTGCCAACGGAAGTTCAACTTCAATCAGTCGATAGCGAGAACAGCATCTGTCTTTTCTTTGACAACTAACAAACAGATTTATATAACTTTTATTATTAACTTATATTATTAACTTAAATTATTGCATTATGAGAATCAAGAACTTTACTCTTATGCTAATGGCAGTCCTGTTCTCTACGGTAAGCTTTGCGCAGAAGTCTTTCGTGTTGCAGAAGGATGTTGCCCTCAATCGTCAGCCGGCGGTTACGAAGTTGGTTAAGCAGAGCAGCATTTTGCCAGCTCTTGCTGTGAGCCAAGGAAACAAACCTGCAAGTGTGGCCAAGGCCCGCGCCAAGGCTCCCGAAGTTGTAACTCCTCCTGAAAAGGGCGATGTGGAGTATTATACGCTGAGTGGTAATAACTCTAGGGAAAGTGGCGTTTCCCGTACTGTTAAAGTTGTATGGGATGACGAGGACGAAGATGTGGTTTATATTTCCGGCCTTAGTTATTATTTGCCGGAAGCCTTTGTGAAAGGCACATTCACAGACGAAAGAACTGTAGTCTTCGAGAAAGGACAATACTTCGGCGCATTTAATGGGACTTATGAGATGTACTTTGGCGCAACTACTACAGGAGAAGACTTTATTGATGCTGTCGCTACTTATGACGAGGATGAAGGTTCGTTCACTTTCTCTTATTTCTTGTGTGATTATTCAGATGCTCAAGGTACGAGTTTTTTTGCCTATTGGCAGCCTGGTGTGACATTAGTTCCTTTTGAGGGAGAAGTAGAAAAGCCTGTTGAGATTCCAAACGACCTCCAGATAGAGACGTATGCTTATTCTGCATATGACTATTATGGCAATGAGTCACATGATCTACCTGTATCAGGAAATCTGAACATTGGCATCTATGGTGATGATGTGTATGTTCAGGGAATGTCCACTGATTTTCCGAATGCTTGGATTAAGGGCACAATGGAAAACAATACCGTTACTTTCCCCACTGGACAGCTTCTTTCTGGCCAAAGAGAGGTTTATTTTATCGGTTATGGAGATAGTGGAATTACCGATTATATACTAATTTATAATCCAGAAGATGGTTCTTTCACAGAAGATAATACTAATCCCATGATTAGTTCGAGCAAACAATCACCATCTTTGCGGCAATACTATTATGGCTATAAAATTAAGCCTATTACCGAGAAGGCTGCTGTGCCTGATAATTCTTCCATAACTGCAATTGCCTATAAACCTTCTGGTGATGTCCTTGAGTTCAACGTGGCTAAGGTGGATGTTGATGGAGAAGGTCTGGCAACAGAGAAGATAGCATTTATCCTCTATTACCAAGATGAGAACGGGGATCCTGTTGCCATTACTCTCTCTAAGGATGACTATGAAGGTCTGGAGGAGGATTTGACAGAAATTCCTGTTTCGTTGTTTGACGGTTCGCTCCCCCTCAATATGAAAGACTATACTTCTTGGACCGCAATTGGAATTCAGACAGTATATTACGGTGGCGAAGAGCGTAATGAGAGCAAAATTACATGGTACACACCGACATGGCCTGTGAAGGTTACTTTGCCTGAAGGCCTTGAAGTGACGGAACACATTTTTAAGGGTGAAACTTCTTATCAAGGCGAAATAACACCTTTTGAAAAACCAGTAAGTCTTGCTATCGATGGCAATGACCTGTATATCCGTGGATTAGGCGATATCGATGAAACTGCTTGGGTGAAAGGCACAAAGGATGCTGATGGCAACTATGTATTCCCGAAGGGACAAGATATGGGTGTTTTCTATTACCAGCGCAGTCCATACTATCGTTCTTTCCTCGTTGGTTATGCAGGTAACACTGCATCAGATGTGGTGCTGACAGTGAATGCTGCCAGTGGCGTATATGAGATTGAAGATGAATTCTTCGAGAATGTTATTTATACGGACAAGGCTTCTCCTTGGACAAATTTTATAGCTGGCGCTACTATCTCTATTGATGAAGCTGAGGAAGAGATACCAGAACTCGTTACTGTTCCCGAAGGCCTGAATACAGAGGCCTGGTCGTTCAGCGCAACTGACAGCGATGGAAATGCTGTGGCTCATAGCGTGAATGTTGGCTTCGACGGTGATGACGTATATGTTCAGGGTGTTTACGCCGAACTTCCCAATGCATGGGTAAAGGGTACAAAGGATGGCGATGCCATTACTTTTGCTGCAGGTCAGTATCTGGGCCAATACTATGGCTATGATATTTGGTTCATTGGGTACAGTACAAGTAATTACGCTGTGCAGGACTATGTCCTCTCTGTTGACGAGGATGTGATAATGATGACCAATGAAAGCACTACAGAGTGTATCGGCTTTAACATCTATAAGAAGAGAATCAGTGCTTCACTCGTTGATAATTATAGGGGTGTAACCATCAAGAAAGTTACAGAGAAGGCTGCAACTCCTGCAACTCCTTCTGTGGACCATATTAAGTTCTCTCCTTATGGTAATGTTGCTGAGTTCAGTGTTCCTGTTGTAGATGTAAACGGTGATGGCCTTGTTACTGACAAGCTTTCTTACAAGCTCTACTATGAAGAGAGCGACGGCGATGCCAAGGAAGTGACATTTACCACCGACCTTTACACAAAGCTGACAGAGGACATGACCGTCATTCCTTATGGTTTCCTTGACGGCGCGGACGATGAGGGTAATCCTGCAGCTTATGACTTCTATCAGAGCAAGGTTTATCTGAACATGGAGCATAAGTCTTGGGTTCGTATTGGCATCCAGAGCATCTACACTGGTGGCGGCGAGACCAATACCTCTGAGATTGGCTGGTACACCATCATTTGGCCTCAGGTTATCTCTTTGCCAGAAGGTGCAGAGGTGGCTGAATACGACTTCAAGGGCACCTATTCCTTTACAGATGGAAATCAAGATTTTTCAAAGAAAGTGAACGTTGCTTTTGTCGATGACAGTGTGTTTGTTCAGGGCGTAGGCCGTGCAAGCTCCGAGGCTTGGGTTAAGGGCGTAAAGACTGCAGAAGACACCTATACCTTCGCGAAGGGCCAGTATATGGGTGTTTATGCTTCTGAAGAAGGCGATTACTCTTACCTCTACCTGATGGGCTACAACAGCACACTCGGCGCGTTGGATGTCAAGATGAAGTTCGATTCTGAAACAGGTGCCTTGACATCTACAACGGAAATTATTGAGAATGCTGACTACGTGGACAAACTTTACTACCTGACACGTATCCTTGCAGGCGCAACCATTACGCCCGAAGATCCCAACGATCCCGATGCTATCTCTGCTGTTAATGCAGAAGTTGCAGAGGGCAGCGTACGCTACAACATCGCTGGTCAGCGCGTCAGTGAGGACTACAAGGGCATCGTTGTGAAGAGCGGTAAGAAGTTCTTCCAGAAGTAATTTAATCTGATAAACAGCACTGTGCTTCGGCACAGACTGCTAATAAACACGAGGCTGTGTCAACAAGAATGACACAGCCTCGTTTCTTTATAACCACGAATTACACGAATTGCACTAATTATCTTTTTGTTTTTTTACCACGGATTACGCGGATTACACTGATTATCCTTTGGCTTTATAACCATGAATTCTACTGATTATCCTTTTCTGATATATGATTCGTGTAATTGGTGTAATTCGTGGTTTCAAACGCTCCACGCGGCGTTTGCAATCTCTCCACGCGGCGTTTGCAATCTCTCCACGCGGCGTTTGTAATCCCTCCACGCGGCGTTTGCAATCTCTCCACGTGGCGTTTGTAATCTCTCCACGCGGCGTTGCGACTCCCCTTTTTGGGGGATAGAATAAGGCCCCATGCAGAATGGTCTGCACGGGGCCTTTGCTCGTCTGTTTACCTATTGTTTAATAGAAGATGTAGCGGTTGTCGCTGATGTCAGCCTTCTGAAGCAATTCGTTCTGGAAGTTGCCAAGGCTGCGGGCGATGGTTTGCTGCAGTTTCTGCTCTTCCTGCTTCTGGTCGTACTTGGCGTCGAGTTTCTTCTGGTCGAGGACCTGATAGGCATAGATGGCTGCCTTGCCTTTGATGCCGGACTTGAAGTCGCCTTTCTTTGCTTTGCTTACGGAGCCGCTCAGTGCGGGTTCGCTGGAGCCGACTTTCGAGATAAAGGCATTGCTGGAGAAGGTAATGTGGCGGACGGTGTCGCTGACAGCACCTTCCATCTTGGCTACGTCGGCCACGCTCTTTGCGCCCTGCATCTTCTCCGTCAGGAGGGCAGCCTTCTTGTCCTTCATCACTTCGCTGGTCAGATAGGAACGGATTTGCTCGTCGTCCCAAGGCAGATAGCCTTTCTTGTGGATGCCAGTGAGCATGACGACAAGCAGGTGGTCGTTATCGCCGCACTCATAGAGGGGTGACACTTCGCCCACCTTGGTGTCTTCGTTGAAAATCCAGCGCAGCGTTTCGCGTGTGCTGCGGATGTTGACAACCTTGTGCTCTGTGCTGCTCATGTTGTTGCGTGTCTGCACGGTATAGCCGGCTTGTGCGGCATTGGCCTCGATGTCCTCTGCCTTGGCGTTGCCTGCCAGGAAGCTGCTGAAGTCGTTGAATGCCTTGTTGTAGGTGTCCTTGCTGAAGTCCATGGAGCGCTTGATGACAGCCACGTCGTACTTGTCGATGATGTTGCGGCGGTCTGTTACCTGTGCGATGATGACACCCTGGCCGTCAAACACCACCTTGTTGTAGCTGCCCACTGCTGCTGTGGTGAGGGTGCCGAGGAACTTGCGGTTGTTCTCGTCGATGGCCTGGCCTTCGTACTGGCTGCTGGTGAGCCAGGTCTTGGTGGCAGGCTGGTCGTATTTCTTGGCGATGGTGTCGAAGTCGGCACCTGCTGCCAGGGCAGCCATAATGCTGTCTGCTGTCTTTTCGATGGCAGCCATGTCGTTGCCGGGAGCGGCAATCTGGCGGAACTCTACGGAGTCGGGCAGGCTGACCTTGCCAATGAGGCGGACAATGTTGATGGTGTTGTCGTGGTCGTGGACGAAAGGACCGACCTGTGTGCCGGCGCTCATGGAGTCAAGCTGCTCTGCGATGTCGTGTGGCAGGGCCTTTGCGCTGACGGGCAGCACGCTGTAGGCTACCAGGCTTGCAGCCTCGCGAACCGTCTTGGCAGCGTCTGCACCTTCGGCCAGAGCCTGTGCGTAGCCTTCCATCTCCTTCTGGAGGTTGGCCTTGTCAGCATCGCTGGCTGTGACGTTGATGTCGATGTACTTGATGTCGCGTGTCTCTTCGTTGACGCGGAACATTTCCTTCAGTTCCTCGTACTTGGCCTTGATGTCGCTGTCCTCAACCTTGACATCGTCGTCCTTGACACTGGAGAACGGGAGGGCAGCCATGTAGATGTCCGCCTCGTTGTTGCGGGCGTCGAAGCCGGCCTGTGCACTGACGGGGTTGCTGACCATCAGGCTGTTGAGCAGTGTCTGATACTTGTCGTTCAGCACCTGACGACGAATAATCTTCTCGATGAACTTCCAATAGTTGTATAATTGCTGGGCTTGTTCCTTCAGTTCGCTGGCGGTGTTGGGATTGCCCATCAATTCGTTGTACTGGTTGAGGAACTGCTTGAGTGCATTGACATCGAAGACGCCCTGCTGTGTGCGGAAAGGTGTCTGGGCAAGAATTGGGTTGCGCCCGTTGTTGATGATGTCCTGCATCTCAGCATCGGTAACAGTGAGGCCAAGCTGCTCACATTCGTGCTGCATGATCTTGTCGCTGACAAGTGTCTGCCAAACCTGGTCGCGGAACATGGAGAGCTGGTCGTCGGACAAGGTGTTGGCGCCTTGTGTGTACTTCACGACATCGGTGTATTCCTCGACCAAAGCGTTGAAGTCCTGAACGTTGATTTTCTCGCCGTAGATTTTGCCGACGCGCTGGCGGCTCTCGGTTTGTGTGTAGGTGAGAGAGCGCACAAACTCCTCGGCAATGAAGGCGAACAGAGCAAGGCCTACTGTTGCGATGAGGATCCTGCCTCTGTTGCGGATTTTCTGTAATGTTGCCATTGTTTGTTTATGTTTTGTTTTTTATTATTGGCTTAAAAAGCGCACAAAGGTACACATTTTTTTTCATATAAAGGCATTTGCTTGAAGAAAAAAGTGCGTACTTATGGCGTTTTTGATTTAGGAGTGTCGCTGCAGGCTCGTTACCTGTCTGCTCAATTCTCCAACAGTTGCTTGAGGAAGGCGTCAAGGTCTTCCTCGAGTCCGTCGAGCAATGTGGTGTCAAGCAGTATGGTTTCCTCGCTGTCGATGATGACCAGGTCTTGCAGTGTCTCGTGGTCTTCGTCGATAAGGACAAAGCTGAAAGGCTGCAAGATGCTCATTTTCTCGATGTTCGGGCGCAGGTCCTCGATGCAGGTGCGCAGGATGGGCACGATGTCCTCGTAGAACGTTTCGTCGGAACTCTTTATCCATTGCTCAACGACACAGCGGTCCAATTCCTCGTCGTCGTCATTGTAGGTGCGTATCTCGCCCGTGTAGTTGCTCACCAGGAGGTGTATGTCTGTCATTACAGGCTCTGCATCAGCGGGGAACTTGGCGATGACCTTGCGCAGCGTGCGCTCAATCTGCTGGATTGTCTGTTTGCTTGCTTCCATAGGGCTATAGGTTTCTTCCGTGACACTGTTTGAACTTCTTGCCGCTGCCGCAGGGACATGGGTCGTTGCGGCCAGGCAGGTTTTCGCGGCGGATGGGCTGCACGGGCTGACGGTCGCGGGTGTCGCGGGCAGCAGCCTGTTGCATCCCGGCATCGGTCAACTCTCCGCGCGACTCCTGCAGACGAGGACGCTCGCGGCGCGGTGCTTCCTGCTGCTGAGGAGCGCCCTGTATCTGAAGTTCCGGTATCATGGCACGCATGATGATGGACACGGTGCGGTCGTTTATCTGGTTGATCATGTCGTCGAACAGCTTGGCACTCTCCAGCTTGAAGATGAGCAAGGGGTCCTTCTGCTCGTAGCTGGCGTTGTGTACGCTGTGCTTCAGCTCGTCGAGCAGGCGCAGGTTCTCCTTCCAGGCATCGTCGATGATGTGCAGGATGATGGCTTTGTGGAAAGCTGTCACTACGCTGCGCGACTCACTCTCGTAGGCTTCCTTGAGGTTCGACGGGATATTGTACTGGCGGTTGCCTGCAAGGACGGGCACCATGAGGTTCTCGTACATGCTGCCCTGCGGACTTTCGTAGATGTGCGTCACAACCTTGTGGGCGTTGTGCATCATAATCTCTGTCTTCTGCTGGAAGCGCTCCAGCACCTTCTGGTATGCCTGCTCTGCCAAGTCGTCGAGCTTTGTGTTCTCAAACTCTTCGGCTGTGAAGGGCACTTCCATTGCCATGATTTCGAGGAAGCGCATTTTGCAGCCCTCATAGTCGTTGTTCTCAAGGATGTTGCAGACGCGGTCCCATATCATGTTGCTGATGTCCATGCCGAGACGCTCGCCGATGAGGGCATGGCGGCGCTTCTCGTAGATGACTGTACGCTGCTTGTTCATCACATCGTCATACTCCAGCAGGTTCTTACGGATGCCGAAGTGGTTTTCCTCGACCTTCTTCTGGGCGTTCTCGATGCTGCGGGTAATCATGCTGTGCTCTATCATCTCGCCGTCCTTGAAGCCGAGGCGGTCCATCACTCTGGCAATACGCTCGCTGGCAAAGAGGCGCATCAGCTTGTCCTCGATGCTGACAAAGAAGACGCTGCTGCCCGGATCGCCCTGACGACCGGAACGTCCGCGCAACTGACGGTCCACACGACGGCTCTCATGGCGTTCTGTGCCAACGATAGCCAGACCGCCGGCAGCCTTCACTTCCGGCGAGAGCTTGATGTCCGTACCACGGCCTGCCATGTTGGTGGCGATGGTCACGGTGCCCAGCATACGCTCTTCGGGTTTCCCGTCAACCATGATGGTGCCGGGGCTGCTCTGGCCTGCCAGCGCCACGATGTCTGCCTCCTTCTGGTGAAGCTTGGCGTTCAACACCTGATGAGGTATCTTTCGCATCTGCAGCATCTTGGAGAGTATCTCGGAAATCTCTACGCTTGTGGTGCCGACCAATACAGGTCTGCCGCTGTTGCGCATCAACTCGACTTCCTCGATGACAGCCTTGTACTTCTCTCGCTGTGTGCGATAGACGCGGTCGTTCATGTCCTTGCGGACGACCGGACGGTTGGTCGGCACTTCCACAACGTCGAGCTTGTAGATGTCCCAGAACTCGCCAGCCTCCGTGACGGCAGTACCCGTCATGCCCGCCAGCTTGTGGTACATGCGGAAGTAGTTCTGCAGGGTGATGGTGGCGTAGGTCTGCGTGGCGGCCTGCACCTGCACATGTTCCTTTGCCTCGACCGCCTGATGCAGGCCGTCGCTCCAGCGGCGGCCCTCCATGATACGGCCAGTCTGCTCGTCCACAATTTTGACCTCACCGTCCTGGATGACGTACTCGTCGTTGAGGTTGAACATGGTGTAAGCCTTCAGCAACTGCTGTATGGTGTGCACGCGCTCGCTCTTTGTGGCGTAGTCATTGAAGATGCGGTCTTTCTCCTCGAGTTTCTCTTCGTCCGTCTTGCCGGAATGGTCGATTTGCGAAAGGGCTGTGGCAATGTCGGGCAGGATGAAGAGTTCGGGATCGTTGACCTGCGAGGCCAGCCACTCGTTGCCCTTGTCGGTCAGTTCCACGCTGTTCATTTTCTCATCGACCACGAAGTAGAGTGGGTTAGTGGCTTCTGGCATACGGCGGTTGTTGTTCTCCATGTATATCTCTTCTGTGGAGAGCATACCTGCCTTGATGCCCGGCTCGGAAAGGAACTTGATGAGCGGTTTGTTCTTGGGTAGCGCCTTGTGGCTGCGGAAGAGGGCCAGGAAGCCTTCGGCTGTCTTTTGCTTGTCGCCGGCCTCTGTGCCTTCTGTAATCAGCTTCTTGGCATCGGCGAGATATTGTGTGGCAAGCTGTCGCTGCACGCCGACAAGACGCTCCACGAGGGGCTGGTATTGCTCGAACTGCTGGTCCTCGCCCTTGGGCACAGGACCGGAGATGATGAGTGGCGTGCGGGCATCGTCGATGAGGACGGAGTCCACCTCGTCCACGATGGCATAGTTGTGTGAGCGCTGCACGAGGTCCTTGGGATCTTGTGCCATGTTGTCGCGCAGGTAGTCGAAACCGAACTCGTTGTTCGTGCCGAAGGTGATGTCGGCGAGATAAGCTTTGCGGCGTGCCTCGCTGTTAGGCTGGTGCTTGTCGATGCAATCCACACTCAGGCCGTGGAACATGTAGATTGGCCCCATCCATTCCGAGTCACGCTTTGCCAGATAGTCATTGACGGTGACGACGTGAACGCCGTTGCCTGTCAGCGCATTCAGGAAGACGGGCAGGGTGGCGGTGAGCGTCTTGCCTTCACCCGTGAACATCTCGGCAATTTTGCCCTGATGCAGTACGGTTCCGCCAAAGAGCTGCACGTCGAAGTGCACCATGTCCCACTTCAGGTCGTTGCCGCCTGCCACCCAATGGTTGTGGTAGATGGCCTTGTCGCCTTCGATATCGACAAAGTCGTGCGATGCAGCAAGGTTGCGGTCGAAGTCGTTGGCAGTGACTTCCACCGTCTCGTTTGTTGCGAAGAGTTCCGCCGTCCTCTTGACGATGGCGAACACCTCGGCACGTTCCTTGTCGAGAGCCTTTTCAAAGGTGTCAAGAACATCTTTCTCCAGCTTGTCAATCTGTGCGAAGATGGGTGCACGGTCCTGTATCTCGGTTGAAGGAATCTTGTCCTTCAGGGTTTGTATCTGCTCCCGCAAGTCTGCGACGGAGTCCTGTACGCGCTCCCTGATTTGCTTGGAGCGTGCACGCAGCTCGTCGTTGGAAAGAGCCTGTATCTCTGGATAAACCTGCAGAACAGCCTCTACCATGGGGTGATAGGCTTTCAGGTCACGGCTTTTCTTGTCGCCGAATATCTTTACTAAGAACTTAGATATGTCCATATATTATATATTATAATGTATTTAGTCGTTTGGTAAATTGGTCGTTTAGTCGTTTGGGTTCTCCCCTCTCCTCGGAGAGGGGCAGGGGGGAGGCTTTTTTTAGTAGTTTAGCGGAGCCTGCGGGCAGGCATTCGGCGCGCGGATGCGCAGGGCTTGGGCAATGGTTGGCGCCACCTGGTCGATGCTGACGGGAATGCGCACCTTCTCTGGCACAATGCCTGGTCCCATAAGGAAGAGGGGAAAGTTCAGGTAGGACTCGCGGCTCAGAGACAGGTCGTGCGTATCTTCGTTCTTGAGAACCCAGCCGGGAGAGACCTGTATGAGTATGTCGCCCGAACACTTCGGATTGTAGGCATTGCGCAGCTTGTTGATGCCTGGTGTCCATGCTCCAAGAGAGAGGCGCTGGCTGGTATAGACATCCTTCACGCCGCTCAGTTGGATGAGGAAGGCACTGCAGCGGTCAAGCACTTCTGACAGGTTGAGGCTGCGGTTCTCTATGAGCTTCAGGTTGAGGTAAATCTGATTGTCGATGACTGTCTCGACATAGTTGCCTGGGCCATAGACGGCGATGAGGTACATGTTGAGCAGAGCCTGAGCCTTGGTGATTGAGAAGATACCAGTAGGGATGCGGTATTTGCTCAGGTCCATCATCTCTTCGGAGTCGAAGTAGCCGGTGCTGGTGACGACGAACAATGTCTTGTCCATGCCCACCTTCTGCTCTATGAAGTCGAAGATTTCTTCAAGTTGTCGGTCGAGACGGGCGTAAGTGTCCTGCATCTCCATGCCGTACTTCATGGCCGACTGATGATCGTAGGCACCGGCGTAGTAGGTCAGCGTCAGCATGTCCGTCACGTCATCTGTACCAAGTCCTGTATTCTCGATGGCTTCTTTAGCAAAGCGGTTAATCTCGTCGTTGACACAGGCCGTGGCCTTGAACTCCCGGAATTTGCGATTGCTGTTGAATTTGTGGCTGAACGCCTTGCCCTTTGTGCCGCCTGCCATGAAATAATGGAAGTTTGACACCTCGTCGTTGAGGGGCTTCCAATGAATGTCGTCTATGCGGCTTTCGAGGGAAGAATAGACATCGTATCTGGTTGCCCATTCGGGATAGTTGTCGTAGTAGCAGGTCGCAGCCCATTTCCCTGTCCAGTCGTCGAGCCAGAAGGCTTCGTTCCCTGCATGTCCGGCACTCAGGATGGCACTCTCGCGCGTCGGTGCGATGGAGAACACCAGGCTCTTTCCATCGGAAGAGATTTTGAGTTCGTCGCCGATGGTTGACACAGCCAAAAGCTTGGGCGATGACTTTTCATTTGTGTGGATGCCAGGATAATTGTTGTCGTCAACACAGAAGACGGGCAGCAGTGTCTGGCGGTCGAGCCAGTGCGTGCCCACAATGCCGTTGACGTAGGGGCTTGTGCCAGTCATCAGGCAGGCCATCGCCGAGGCTTGGTCCGGCGAACTAAAGGGGTATTCTGCCTGCGAATAGAAGCGTCCTTGTTCCTTGAGCCGTTGAAAGCCGCCTTGTCCATATAGCGGTGTGAAGGCATCCAGATAGTCGCTACGCAACTGGTCGATGATGATGTTCACCACCAGAGACGGCACTTGCGGGGCATCCTGTGCATATAAAAGGGGCGAGGAGCAAGGAGCAAGGGGCAGGGTGCAGGGCGCAAGGAGCATGAGGGACAGCAACAGCCCTTCCTTTGCACTCCCAAAGGGGAAAACATACTTGTTGTTATGTCTTGCCTTGCTTCGTTTCATCTTGATATCTTTCTATTGACTTTTCTCTTGTCCCCTGCTCCTTGCCCTCTGCTCCTTACAAGACAGTAGCTCACAGGTCTGGTGAGCAAACAGAGTGCCAAAGGTACGGTTATTTTTGCGAATACTTGCGGTATCCAGGGGGAAAATAATAAGAATAATGCCAAAAGCGCAAATTGGAAGGCATACCAGAGCGTTGGCTTATGCCTGAAGGCTGCTTTTATGACAAGGGGAATGCCACCGAAGGCGATGGGGTTCAGCAGCCATATCTGCCAATTGGAGTCAACGGCGGGGTGTTCAGAGAAGAAGAACAAGAAAACAAGCAGTGTGCCTGCTGCGCCTTGCAGGAGCAAGAGCAGTACGTCCCAAAGCCAGAAGAGACGCTTTGTCCAAAGTTCAAGCAGCATAACGAAGAGGCAGAAGGCACCAAATGCCAGCATCGCATGAAGGGGAGAAAGTACATACCCCTCTAAATCTCTCCGAGGGGAGACTTCCGGAGCACCAGTCTCTCCCCCTCGGGGGAGTTGGAAGGGGGCTATGGTGTTCTTGCCCCTGACCAGCGGCCGCATGTCGCCACGTGGCGTGCAGATGAAGGCTCCGTCGAAGGCTCGCATCAAGTTCTCCGGGATGAACATGGCGGCATGTGCAGAAAGGATGGTATCCACTTCGGCCCCAAGCAGAAGGTCGTTGCCTTCTTGCACCCAAGGATGTTGGGCTGTGTAGTGGTGCAGTATCTCGCGTGCCGTCTGGTGGGGGAGGGTGTCAGAATACTGGATGCGACCATTGATGGTTTGCTCCACAATATCGCGCACCATGGTTGTGCAGTTCTTGTAAAGGAAGTTGTATCGGTATTCGCGGTTCTCCGGCAGACTGTTCTCAATGAGGCGGTTCGTCAGCCTTCGCGCCTCGGCTTGTGTCAGGTTCAGTTCCTGCTCTGTGACGCTTGAGCCTCGCTCCTCATATTCCTTGACGAAGTATTCCCAAGGGATAGGCTGCACGATATAGTCAGTCTGTCCGAGTACGAAATGCCATGCAAAGTGAGGCTTCGACATGTCGAAGACACCGTAGTTGAAGATGACATCCAGGCCTCTTTCGGGTTGCTGGCAACGAATGGCAGTGTGCCCATAAAGCTCATAGACCTCCTGCCCTGGCGAGCAGGTGAGCAATGTCACACGTATGCTGTCTTGTTGCGCCCAGGCCATTGACCATTGGGCATTGACCATCGTCCATTGGGCAAGGAGCAAGAGTAGTGTCAGGAGTCGTTTCATTTGCCAGTCACGAAATTTCGTGCAAAGATACACATAATTTCCGAATTATCATCCAATCAGACAAAGAAATACACTAAATCTGTGCAATCCGTTTTATGGAGGATTAAATACCGATAGTCATAATTGTAAAAATTTCCTTGCCTAAGTCAAAATGATTTACTACCTTTGCAGAGCGATGGAAGAGAAATCATTGAAGGAACGTACTGCTGGCGGGATGCTCTGGGGCGGTCTGTCAAATGGGCTGATGCAGTTGATGGGAGCCGTCTTTGGTGTGGTTCTGCTCAGTTACCTTACACCGGATGATTACGGCAAGGTGGCGATGCTGAACATCTTCGCAGCCCTCGCAAGCGCCCTTCAGGAGAGTGGTTTCATCGCTGCCCTCTGCAACAAGAAAGAGCCTACGCACGAAGAGTACAATGCCGTCTTTTGGTTCAACCTGCTGGTTAGCGCTTCACTCTATACTATATTGTGGTTCTGCGCTCCGCTTATCGCAGACTTTTATGGCGACGACGACCTCATCCCGCTTGCCAGAGTGCTCTTTCTGGGCTTCCTTTTCTCTGGCCTTGGCACTGTGCAAAGGGCCTATCTGTTCGGGCATCTGATGGTCAGGCAGACAAGCATCTGCTCTCTGACAGCAATGCTTTTCTCTGGCATAATCGGTGTAGTGATGGCCATTAACGGTTTCGCATACTGGGCAATTGTGACGCAAGCTGTCTGCTTTGTCCTTGTCACGCAGGTAATGGCATGGCACTTCTCTTCGTGGCGACCGACATTCAACTTTGGTCTTGCTCCAGCCTGGAAGATGTTCGGCTTCAGCAGTAAGCTGATGCTGACGAATATCGTCAATATCTGCAATCTTCATGCCTTCTCTGTCCTGCTTGGCAAATTCTTCAATGCCTATACAGCCGGTATATACACCACAGCCCGCAAGTGGGACGATATGGCATCAAGCACTATCAACGGCATGGTGACAGGTGTGGCCCAACCCACTTTGGCACAAGTGAATGAAGAACCAGGCCGTTATCGCCAAGTGTTTCGCAAGATGCTCCGTTTTGTTTGCTTTGTCAGTTTTCCGGCAATGCTTGGCTTGGGGTTGGTGGCACAGGAGTTCATCTTGCTTGCCGGAGGCGAGAAGTGGAAGGAGAGCGGCTTGCTCCTCTCGTTGCTTTGCATTCATGGCGCTTTCGTCCCCATTACCACACTTTACAGTAACCTCACGATAAGCAGGGGCAGAAGCGGCGTGAACATGGGATGCACGATAGGCCAGTGCCTTGCAGTTTGGGTGGGACTAATCCTGCTTTATCCATACGGATTGCTTCCGATGGTCATTTATTTTGTAACGCTCAACATTACCTGGCTGGTGATTTGGCAGTGGTGGGCATGGCGGTTGACAGGCTTTCGTTTTATCGATGCCATGAAAGACATCCTGCCTTTCCTTGTATTCACACTTGCGGTTCTTGCCCTTACTTGGTGGCTGACCAGTGGGTTTACGAACCTTTGGCTGCTTCTCATCAGTCGCATCATCATCGCCGCAGTCCTATATGCCGGCATAATGTGGGTGAGTGGAGCAAAGATTATGCGGGAAGCGATACAATATATATTTAGAATGAAGAGCTAAGGATGAAGAGTTATGAATTGAAGAAACGCAGCAACGCTTTCGACCTGCTTTGCGGCCTTTGCATCCTGCGAATGGTGATGCTTCATGCCATCTGCCAGACGCAGTTGCGGCAGGCTCCTTGGTGGAAGGAGACGATGCTTTGGACGTTTTTCTTCATGAGTTTCTTTTTCTTCAAGGCCGGTTACTTCAACAAAGGCATAACAGGCGACACGATCCCCTATCTGCGTGACCGCATCCGCCGCCTCTTTGTGCCTTACCTTTCATGGGGCGTCATAGGCTTTGTCTTGGCTTTCTTCTGGCTTAGCCTCTTTCCGGAAGGAATAGCGAAAGCAATAGGCAAGGTGGAGAAGTTCAACTGGCTGGAAAACGGCTGGACCTTTGGAAATGGTCCGCTTTGGTTCCTGCTCTCCTTCTTCACGACATATGTGCTAATGCATTTCATAGAGCGTGTGCGCCACCTACATTGGATTGTCCTGCTCTTTCCTGCAATCGGCTATTGGCTCTTCAAGCAAGGCAATCCCATGTGGTTCCTGCTGAATAATGTCTTTTGCGGCACTTTCTTCTTCTATATCGGAAAGGTTTGGCACCATGTCCTTGACAGGCTTGCGAAGCATTGGGCACTTGCCATCAGCATTGTGCTTTGCATAGGTTTCGTCTTTGCCAACATCTATCTGCATGGCGAATACGAGATGAGAATTAACCGATGGGTAGGCCCTTTCTGGCAGGTCCTGTTTATCATGCCACTTTCGTTGTTGGGTATTTCGGGGCTGTTCCTTTTGTTGCCCACGCCTCGGGTGCCTGTGATTAACTATATCGGCGAGCACAGTATGGTATTCTTCGTCATGCACTATCCGATAGTGTTGAGCTATGCATACGCCAGCATTTTGCTTGGGCATAATATACACAAAAGCATTCCAGACCTCGTCATTGTCCTTATCATAACTTTCACACTCTGTTTCCTGGCAGTTCCTTATGTGGAACGCGTGCCTTGGTTGAGCGGAAGGCCCCCCTCTAACTCCCCTTCAAAGGGGGAGAACTCCCCTCTCTCTAAGGGAGATGTTGGGAGAGAGTCTGTTTACTTCTACCATACACAAGACACAGAGCGCATTGTTCGCGAATGGAAGCATGGAACATTCCCTTCGCACTTCCTTTATGGTGCTTTGCAGCTTAAAGATTATGGCATTGATGTGGTTTGGCATCACCAGAAGCACACCTACAAAAGATTTCAAGACACGTTTGTCGCCACTTGGAAAGTCCTCACGTGTTGTAAGTCCTACGATGTCCTTTATGCCACGCACACCTATGGCATAGAACCCATCATCTTGCTTCGGGCGTTGAGGCTCTATAGGCATCCCATTGTCGTGTGGCATCATCAGCCCATCGTTAAGGCGAAGAACCCGTTTCGTGAGACTTTTGCCCGCCTTTTCTATAGAGGGATGGATCACATGATATTCTTCTCCCAGAAACTCATTGAGGACAGCCTCCTCTCGAAGAAAGCCGACAGGAAACGCATGAGCATGGTGCATTGGGGAGCCGACCTTGAGTATTACAGCTCCTTTCTTGCTCCCCAAAAGGGGGAGCGGTACGGGGACTTCATCTCCACCGGAAAAGAGCTTCGAGACTATGAGACGTTGATTCATGCTTTCTGCGAGACAGAACTGCCATTAACGCTTTTTGCGGAGAAGAAGCGCCAGGCATACTTTGATACCCTCCTTGCTGGCAAGAAGAGCATTGACGTTCATTATGGCGACCGGCCTATTCCACATGAGATTGCACAATATGTAGCCAAGAGCCGATGTGTGTGCATCTGTTGCCAGAAAAGCAATTATACGGTAGGGCTGACCACAGTGGTAGAGGCCCTTGCACTTGCCCTTCCTATCCTTTGCACTCGCAATCCCCAGATGCCGATGGACATAGAGGCAGAGGGCTGTGGCTTCTGGATAGAGCCAGGCGATATCGAAGGGTGGAAGGAGAAGTTGCGTTTCATTGCCAGTCATCCCGAAAAAGCAAAAGCAATGGGGCAGAAAGGCCGTGTCCTCGCAGAACAATACTATAATGTAAGGAGGTGCGGGAAAGAAGTCGCAGACATCATTATAAAGTATGAAACATAATCTGTTAGTTATCTTAGTCGCTGTCCTTTGCATTGGGACGCTTTCGGCCTCAGCCAGAAAAAAGGATAAGCGGCACATTGTGCGCATAGAAACGAGTGAGGGTAATATCCGCGTTGCCTTGTCGAAGGATACACCGCTGCATAGCAAGAACTTCCTCAAGCTTGCCCGCGAAGGATTCTACGAGGGCACGCTTTTCCATCGTTGCATCAAGGACTTTATGATACAAGGTGGCGATCCAGACAGTCGCAATGCGGAGCCAGGCAAGCTTTTGGGCGACGGCGGCACAGGCTACACCATCCCCGCAGAATTCTGTCTGCCTTACTGGTATCATTGGCGAGGCGCTTTGGCGGCAGCAAGAGAACCCGACGATGTCAACCCCGAAATGGAGAGCAGCGGTTGCCAGTTCTACATTGTCTATGGCAAGAAGCAGGCCGCAGCCGACATTCGAAAAGTCCGTGCCATGTTGGAGGAGAAAGGTATTGAACTTACGCCGCAGATGGTGGACGACTACATCATGCGCGGCGGCACGCCTCACCTCGACGGACAATACACTGTTTTTGGCGAAGTCATCGAGGGTATGGATGTGGTGAAACGCATACAGGGAGTTGAGACAGACAAGAATGACCGTCCGCTGAAGGATATTGTCGTCCTTCGTATGATTGTGGAGCAGTAAAAGCACTTGTTTTTTATCCAAATCGCGGTAAAACGCCACATTTATACCAAAAACCTTTTCTTCTTAAGAGAATAAAGGCTACCTTTGTGCCCGATTTTATGAAAACCCAACAGAAACATGAACAAATCATCTTATTGGTTATTAACAATCCCCCTTTTCTTAGCTTCTTGCATTCAGCCCGAACAGGAGAATACAGAGTGTGATATCGAAGCCGTCTCGCTTCATCTGGAGAATCCTTCCGACTTCTTCTTCCACGACTATGACACACTGATGACTGTCCCTGTGACCGAAGACGTTGTGTACGATATCGTCTTCAAGATTAAGGCTGAGGCAGAGATGCAATGCGTTCCAACTTCCTTTCGCATAACGGACAAGGCTTCTCTTTATAAAATTGCAGAGGATGACACAGAGACCCCTTTCCTCAACGGCTCGCTTGTTGATTTCTCCAACGAACAGGTGCATCGCTTCCGTGTTGTTTCAGAAGACAAGGTATGGAGCCGTAACTACACCCTTTCTGTCGGGCATGAGCCACCCTGCGAAGGCTATATGTCTTTCGATTTTGAAAGCTATTCTTTGGATCCCTCTGGCAAATACTATGTGTGGGAAGGCCCAAAGTTTTTCAATGACGAAGAGTGGAAGAATGGAAATCCTGGCTTCAAGTTGAGCCGGTCGTCGGCAAAGCCGATGGAATACCCCACGACTCCTGTTGCCGGTGGCGGACCTGATGGCAGTGCCTGTGTCAAGCTCGAGACTTGCGACACGGGACAATTCGGCAAGATGGTGAACATGCGCCTTGCTTCCGGTTCTATGTTCAATGGCGTTTTCGATATCAGCAATGCCTTGAAAGATGCCCTCAAAGCAACTTTGCTCGGTTCTCCCTATACCTACAAGCCTACACAATTACGCGCATGGCTTCGCTACGAGCCTGGGAACGTTTTCCAGAACCGCGACGGAAGCAAGATGGATGGTGTCATAGACGAGCCAGACATGTATATCGTGTTTTATCGTAATGAGGACGAATACGGGAACAAGATACAGATTGACGGCAACGATGTCCTGACCAGCCCTCATATTGTGGGATTGGGACGTCTGCCACATCATTTCAACGAAGACGGAAGCGACAAGCTTACCGATAATCCCATTCACGGCGTGACCGCAGAGTGGCAAGAGTTCAGGATCCCTGTCGAGTATAGGGCAGAAGTGGACCCTGATATTTTGGAAGCAAGGGGATATAGCTTGATAATTGGTTCTGCCAGCAGTTGGCAGGGTGCCTTTTTCAAGGGTGCCGTTGGCAGCAAATTCTTTATTGACAAAATGCAGCTCTTCTGCGATGAAAAAGAAACAGAGCAAGAAACACCACAGATATGAAACACACATTATATATAATAGTAGCATTATTATCACTAGCTGCACATGCTCAGCAAGAAGATGCCTGGCAGAAATGGGGACCAACAGAGGGGCTGAAAGGCGGTGGTTTTATCGTCCGTGCGGGATATGTTGTTGGTGGTACCACACCTCTGCCTCTGCCTGCAGAAATCAGGAAAATCAATGAGTTCAGTCCCAGAGGCGGCGTCAGTCTCGGCATTGACGGCTATCGTATGTTCAGCAAACGCTGGGGTGTAAGTCTCGGCGCGCATTTCTTTTGGGAAGGCTTCCATACGAGTGCAGATGTCAAGAACTATTATACGCGGGTGAAAAGAGACGAAGATGTGACGGACGGATATTGTACAGGAACCAATGTCACAAACACGGAAATGTGGGGTGTGACCATTCCTTTGCTTGCCACTTTCCGCATCAGCCCCAGATGGAATGTTAGCTTCGGTCCATATTTGAGCTATTATTTCAAGCAGACTTTCACAGGAGAAGTATATGACAACGAAGATGGCATTGGCTATCTGCGCGTGGGTTCACCTATTGGTCCCAAAATAGATGCGGATCGCAATACACCTTTCACATACCCGGATGATTTCGCTGACAATATGCGTCCTATGAATGTTGGTATAGAGGTCGGTTTTGACTGGAAAGCCTTGCGCCATATGAACGTGTTCGGCTTGCTTGACTGGGGGCTGACGAACATCTGGGATCCCAAGTTTGAGGCAATTACCTTTAAGATGTTTCCCATCTACGGCACTGTCGGAGTAGCTTACCGATACTAAGCCGTTGGCTGTATCGGCAGGACATAAATCCCCTACTTAATCATTCGGCATCGCTGACCGAAGTAACAAACGCTCCACTGTGGAGCGTTTGTGCTGTTGTGTGTAGAAAGGGTAGCCAAAGGGTAGCCCCCAAAAACAGTTTTTCACAGATTGCTTTGCCTTGAAATGTAAAAATACGCGAAATGTGATTGTTTTTAGCCTTTTTCTACAAAGAAGTAAAAACATTGAACATTAAACATTGAGTATTGAACATTTTTTTGTACTTTTGCAGCGGTGAATGAATTAGGAAACATAGCAGTCCTGGGCGGCGGAAGCTGGGCAACGGCAATCGCCAAGATGTTGCTCGAGAAAAACGACCACATCTGGTGGTACCTTCGCAGGGACGACCGCATTGAGGACTTTAAGCGGCTCGGACACAATCCCGCCTACCTTACAAGCGTGCATTTCGACGTGAATCGCATCACCTTCGAGAGCGACATCAACAAGGTGGTCGAGGCTTGTCAGACGCTCATCTTCGTTACGCCTTCGCCCTACCTGAAAGGCCACTTGAAACGGCTTCACGTCCGCCTTCGCGACAAGTTCATCGTGACTGCCATCAAGGGCATCGTGCCCGACGAGAACCTCATCTGCTCCGACTACTTCAACCAGATGTATAATGTGCCGGAGGATAATCTGGCCGTGCTTGGAGGTCCGAGTCATGCTGAAGAAGTTGCACTGAATCGTCTCACTTACCTGACCGTCGGCTGTGCCGACAAGGAGAAGGCGACGGCGTTTGCCAAGATGCTTGCAAGCGACTATGTGAAGGCCAAGACCAGCGACGACGTGATCGGTATCGAGTACGCCAGCGTCCTGAAGAACGTCTATGCCATCGCAGCAGGCATCTGTCACGGCCTCAAGTACGGCGACAACTTCCAGGCCGTCCTCATCAGCAACGCCATTCAGGAGATGGAGCGCTTCCTCAATACCGTCCATCCCATCGACCGCAGCATCACCGAAAGCGTCTATACAGGCGACTTGCTTGTGACGGGCTACTCCAACTTCAGCCGCAACCGCGTCTTTGGCACAATGATTGGACAGGGCTACAGCGTGAAGAGCGCACAACTCGAAATGGAGATGATTGCCGAGGGTTACTTTGCCACAAAGTGCATGAAGGACATCAACAAGCACCTGCACGTCAACATGCCCATCCTCGATGCCGTCTATAACATCCTCTACGAGCGCATCAGCCCCACCATCGAAATCAAGTTGTTGAGCGAAGCGTTTAGATAAGGGGGGAGACAGGCAGGCTATAGAAAAAATGTTCTTTCCTACTGCATAGATTTCCCATACAGTGTTTCGGGTTTTACGTTTTGCGACGTGAAATGTACAAATTACGACGTAAAACGTACATTTCACGTCGTAAATTGTACAATTTACGTCGTAACTTGAAGAATTTCCCAGCCTGCGTGACTGTTTTCTGTCGCGAGAGAGTGCTTTATTGATGCACCTGGTCGAATTTGTTGCCGTTCCAAATCAGGTGAATTGTTGTTTCACGGGTTGGCGTGTGGCAAATACATTCGATAACGTTGCCTTTGCGTGGCAGCTTGCTGACAATGATTTGCGTGTCCTCCGGCATCGTGTCGAGGTAGGCGTTCAACTTGTCTGGATAGGCAAATTCCATCCTTTTCGTGTCGATGTCGTAGATGTAGTAGCTAAGGCCAGAGAATTGTCCGATAATAGGTTTGCCGTCAAAGTAATCCACTGTGTTATGGACAATAAGTTTTTGCTTAGTGTCCGCGAAGTTCCAGCATACGAACTCAATGAATCCGCTGCGGACAGAGCCTCCTTCCGTATGGTTTGTTATATTGTAACGGAAATATGCGTTCTTCAAATCTACATCGAAGGTTATATCTTCAAGAAGAGGCTTGCCTTGCTGATATAGTTCCCAGTTTTTCTTCATCCAGCCTAACGCTTCGCCCATATCCTCATGCGAAGCAAGGGCTGTTACGAAGTCGACAATTGTAGGTTCCTCTCCTTTGAATTCGACAGGGAAGCTATAGTCAATCTCTGTCTCTGTTGTGTCGCAGACCTCTTCTGCGGCGCGGGGGGGGCGGTATTGGCCAGCACCCAGTGCAACAATGCTGCAAATAAGGATGAAAAGGGACACGAGGATGCCAATGACGGAGAAAGCGAAACACCACCATCGCCGAACCATAATGGCGGCTATCAATTGGCAGAGTTGAATGATGAACACGGTACAAAAGCCCACGACTCCAAACCCCATCAGATTTTTGTGGTCGTTCATTCCTCCATATACAGCTACAACACATAGCACGGCAAACAACACCATGGGAACCGCCCATAGGCGTGCAAAAAGAGTCAGACGTGATTTAGTTTGTTCTTTCATTTGTAAATGAGTGTTTATTGGACAAAAGTACGAAAAGATTATGGATTAAAGATTAGGAGAATAGAGAAAAAAGCAAAAAAACGTATGCAAGTGAAAATAATGCCTAATGCCTAATCCCTAATCGCAAATTTATTTGTATCTTTGCCGCGCAAATAATATATGGTCGCGAGATGAAGGTGGCAGTCGTGAAATATAATGCAGGGAACATTTTTTCTGTCATTCATGCATTGCAAAGAATGGGCGTCGATCCCCTCTTGACGGATTCCCCTATGGAGCTACGAAATGCAGACAAGGTTATCTTCCCTGGTCAGGGGGAGGCAAGTAATGCGATGCACTACCTGCGGGAACGCGGCCTTGACAAGGTCATCCCGTCCCTTACACAACCTGTTCTTGGCATTTGCATCGGGCAACAACTGATGTGCTGCCACTCGGAAGAGGGCAATGTGGATTGCCTCGGTATATTCGACGCGGAGGTTAAGCGTTTTGTACCTGTCGGCCACGAAGACAAGATACCGCACATGGGGTGGAACAGTTTACAGATAATCACAGACACAACCCGAACTTCCCTTAAAGAAGAAGATAATAAGTCTCCTTTTAAGGATGATTTAGAGGGACTTTTTGTATATTTCGTCCACAGCTACTACGTCCCTGTCTGCAAGGACACGGCAACTGTGACAGAGTACATCCTCCCTTTCAGCTCTGCTATGCAAAAGGACAACTTCTATGCCACGCAGTTCCATCCCGAGAAGAGCGGGGCAGTAGGCCAGCGTATTCTCCGTAACTTCTTAGAGCTATGATTGAGCTTATTCCTGCAATTGACATCATCGAAGGCAAGTGCGTACGTCTGACCAAAGGCGACTATGACACGAAGAAGGTCTATGGCAATCCACTCGATATGGCGCAGCAATTCGAGGACTTAGGCCTGCGCCGCCTGCATGTCGTGGACCTTGATGGTGCCAAGAGCAGGCACGTTGTGAACATTGCGACCTTGAGGGCTATTACATCACATACCAGCCTCGTTGTTGATTTCGGTGGAGGTGTAAAGAGCAACGATGACCTTGAAAAGGCATACGAGGCAGGAGCAACGCTCGTAACGGTTGGAAGTGTTGCTGTCACAGAGCCTGACCGTTACCTGGGTTGGCTTGAGAAGTATGGTGCAGAACGGCTCATCCTCGGAGCAGACGTCAGGAATGGGCGTGTTTCCATTAACGGATGGAAAGAAGATTCAGACATCAGGCTTGAGGACTTTCTGGAGCGTTACATTCAGGCAGGTACGAAGAACGTGCTGTGTACAGACATAAGCAAGGATGGCACGCTTGCTGGACCGGCCATAACGCTGTATCAAAGCATAATGAAACGCTATCCTGAATGTTACCTCATTGCAAGCGGGGGGGTAGGGAGTACAGAGGACATCCTTGCTCTCGATGCGGCAGGCATTCCTGCTGTCGTCTTTGGCAAAGCATTCTACGAAGGGAAAATTAGCCTTCCCTTGCCCCTACAGGAGGAAATAAAATAGTAAATAGTAAATTGTCAAATAGTAAATTATATAGGTGTTAGCAAAACGCATCATACCATGTCTCGATGTTAAAGACGGTCAGACCGTCAAAGGCACTAACTTTCTGCAACTAAGGCAGGCAGGTGATCCTGTGGAGCTTGGCAAGCTCTATAGCCGACAAGGGGCAGATGAACTCGTATTCCTCGACATAACAGCTAGCCACGAAGGTCGTAAAACGTTCACAGACATGGTGCAAAAGGTCGCTGCGGAGATAGACATTCCTTTTACCGTTGGTGGCGGTATCAGTGAGCTTGCCGATGTGGAGCGAATGCTTTCGGCAGGGGCGGACAAGATAAGCATCAACAGTGCCGCCCTGCGTCGTCCGGAACTCATTGACGAGATTGCCAGTCATTTCGGCAGTCAGGTTTGTGTTGTCGCCATCGATGCCCAACAAGGCGAGAAAGGCTGGACATGCTACCTTAACGGTGGTCGCATCCCAACCGACAGGAACCTCTTTGACTGGGCAAAGGAAGTGAACGAGCGTGGAGCAGGAGAGATATTGTTTACCAGCATGAATCACGACGGTGTGAAGCAAGGCTTTGCCTGCGATGCTCTTAACCGCCTTGCTTCGATGCTTACCATTCCTGTCATTGCAAGTGGCGGTGCAGGAAAGATGGGGGACTTCCGCGATGTCTTTGCACAAGGCCATGCCGATGCTGCCCTTGCAGCAAGTGTCTTTCATTTCGGACAGATAGGTATCCCGGAACTGAAGGCGTATTTAAGAACAGAAGGAATAAACGTAAGACTATGAACATAGACTTCCAAAAGTGTGGCGGCCTCGTGCCGGCCATCATACAAGACGCGACGACAAAAAATGTGCTCATGCTCGGATATATGAATGAGGAGGCACTACAAAAGACACGCGAGACAGGACTCGTAACCTTCTTCAGCCGCTCACGCCAATGTCTTTGGACGAAGGGCGAGACAAGCGGAAACTACCTGCATGTTGTCAGCATCAAGGTCGATTGCGACAACGATACGCTGCTCATTCAGGCAAAGCCAGATGGCCCGACCTGTCACACCGGTGCAGACACCTGTTGGGGTGAAGAAAACAAACCCAATCCGCTGCTCTTCCTCTCTGAACTTAGTGACTTCATTGAGAAGCGATATAAGGAGATGCCCGAAGGCAGCTACACCACTTCGCTCTTCAAAGACGGCTTGAACCGTATGGCACAGAAAGTGGGTGAGGAAGCTTTGGAACTGGTCATTGAAGCCACAAATGGCACAAATGACAGACTCATCTACGAAGGCTCGGACATGCTTTATCACCTCATCGTACTCCTTACCAGTAAAGGCCTGCGTATTGAGAATATGGCAGCCGAACTCATGGAGCGTCATAACCCAGGATGGAAGAAACATTAGAAAACCTTTCCATGATACTCAACTATACTGATGTAGATATCTACCAAGGAGAACACCATGTTCTCCAGAAGGTGAATTTCTGTGTAGAAGAAGGCGAAATGGTCTATCTTACAGGGCCAGTTGGCAGCGGCAAGTCATCGCTGCTCAAAACTATCTATGGCGAGATACCCATCGAAGGAGGAAATGCTGAAGTGCTGGGCTTTGACATGGCGCGTCTCAAGACAAAACACCAACCTGCACTCAGAAGGCAGATGGGTATTGTATTTCAAGACTTCCAACTTCTGCCAGACCGCACGGTGCATCTCAACCTTGATTTCGTACTCCGCTCCACTGGTTGGAAGCGAAAAGCAGAACGTGAACAGCGTATTGCAGAAGTGCTCGAAATGGTGAAGCTTGCCGACAAGAAAGACAAGTTTATCTATGAACTTTCTGGCGGCGAACAGCAGCGCATCTGTATCGCCAGAGCTATCCTCAATAATCCGAAAGTCATCCTTGCCGACGAACCGACAGGCAATCTTGACGCTGATAATGGCGAACTCATCTTAGCTCTTCTTGATGAGATACGTCGCCAAAACCATACTGCAATTATCCTCAGCACACACAATATGCAATGGCCAGAATACTTCCCTGGCACAGTGTATCGTTGTGTGGATGCTAAGCTTGTAAAAGACAGATAATATAAAGATTAAGATATGAAAGTACTGAAGTTCGGCGGCACCTCCGTAGGATCACCGCAGAGAATGCAAGACGTCTCTACACTTATCACCGAAGATGGGGAAAGCAAGGTCGTTATCCTCTCCGCAATGTCGGGCACCACAAATACCCTTGTGGAAATATCGGATTACCTCTACAAGAAGAACCCAGAAGGCGCGAACACCATCATCAACCAACTCGAGCAGACCTATGTGGGACATATTGCCAACCTCTATCGCACAGAAGAAGTCAAGCAAAAGACTATGAATTTCCTGCATGAAGAGTTCGACTATTTGCGCTCTTTCACAAAAGTCCATTTTACTTCTTTTGAAGAAAAGGTCATCTTGGCTCAAGGCGAGATAATCAGCACAAATATGGTCGTAAACTATCTGCAGGAATGTGGAGTAAAGGCATTGCTTATCAATGCTCTTGACATTATTCGTACCGACAAGAATGGCGAACCCGACATGAACTATATCAAAGAAAAGACAACCAAGGTGCTTGAGGTCAACCCTGGTTATCAGATATATGTGTCGCAGGGTTTCATCTGCCGTAATGCCTATGGCGAGATTGACAACCTGCAGCGTGGCGGCAGTGACTATACGGCATGTCTTGTAGGTGCAGCAATCCAAGCAGAGGAAATACAGATATGGACAGACATTGACGGTATGCACAACAACGATCCACGCTTCGTGGAGCATACGGAACCAGTCCGTCAGCTCTATTTCGAGGAGGCAGCCGAGCTTGCCTACTTTGGGGCCAAGATACTTCATCCCACTTGTATTCAGCCGGCAAAGTTTGCCAGAGTCCCTGTCCGTCTGCTCAACACAATGGATCCGACTGCTCCAGGAACCATTATCAATAATGAATTCCAACACGGTACAATTAAGGCAGTGGCTGCTCGCGATGGCAACATCTGTATCCAGATAAACAGTAGCCGGATGCTTTTGGCTTACGGCTTCCTACGCAAGGTTTTTGAAATCTTTGAGACCTACAAGACCAGCATCGATATGGTATGTACAAGCGAGGTGGGTGTCAGTGTCACCATTGATAACCGTAATCATCTGCCAGACATTGTCAATGAACTGAAAAAGTATGGAACAGTTTCCGTAGAGGAAGACATGTGCATCATTTGTGTAGTGGGCGATTTGGCGAGTGAGAATGTTGGCTTTGAGACAAAAGTCTGTCAGGCACTTGAGGAAATACCTGTCCGTATGATTAGCTATGGTGGTTCAGAGCATAACATCTCCTTCGTGGTCAAGGGCAAGGACAAGAAACGCACATTGCAAGCACTCAGTGATACACTATTCAAATAAAGCTATGAGCCAAGGAATGTTACAAGATATGAAGGGCTGTTTCAATCGTCTTCGTACGCCCTTCTACTATTATGACACAGCTTTGCTTGCTGAGACACTGTCGGCTATAAAGAACGAAACGGAAAGGCGTGATGGCTGGCATCTGCATTATGCTGTCAAGGCATGTGCAACTCCGAAGATTCTTCAGCAAATACAGCGGGCAGGTGTAGGAGCCGATTGTGTGAGTGGCGGTGAAATAAAGGCGTGTCTGGAGAATGGCTTTCCTGCAAATGAGATTGTTTTCGCTGGTGTTGGCAAGGCAGATTGGGAGATAGAACTTGCTCTCAAGGTTGGGATACAATACTTTAATGTCGAGAGCATTCCAGAGTTGGAAGTCATTGCAGAGATTGCCGGGCGAATGGGCAAAGTGGCCGATGTCAGCTTCCGCATCAATCCTGACGTGGGTGCCCATACTCATGCCCATATCACAACAGGGCTTGCCGAGAACAAGTTTGGCATAGCCAAGGAGGACATGATTCGTGTTATCCGAATCAGCGAGCAAATGCCAAGTGTCCGTTTTGTAGGGTTGCATTTCCATATAGGCAGCCAGATTCTTCAGATGGACGATTTCGAAGCATTATGTCATCGTATTAACGAGTTACAGGATCGGCTTGAAGCAGAAGGTATCAAGGTGCAGAACATAAATGTCGGTGGTGGTCTGGGTATTGACTATTATGCTCCTGACGACCATCCTGTTCCAGACTTTAAGTCTTATTTCGATACATACGCCAAACATTTGAAACTTCGTTCCGGCCAGCATCTTCACTTTGAACTTGGAAGGGCTGTTGTAGGTCAGTGCGGCACGCTTATTACACGTTGCCTCTATGTCAAGCAGGCTGCGACAAAGCAGTTTGTCATTGTCGATGCAGGCATGACCGATCTCATACGCCCTGCACTCTATGGCTCTCATCATCATATTCAGAACCTAAGCAGTTCGGGATCTGTCTTGCCCTACGATGTCGTAGGACCTATTTGTGAGAGCAGCGATGTCTTTGCCAAAGACTTCCTGTTGCCAGAAACGCATCGCGGAGACCTCATCGCCCTTCGTTCAGCAGGAGCCTACAGCGAGATAATGGCAAGTCGCTATAATTGTCGTGAATTGCCTAAAGCATATACGACAGAAGATTTAGGGATTAGGGATTAAGGATTTAGGGATTAAGGATTAAAGATTAAGGAAGAATGTGTCCTGTTAACGTCAGCATCGTTGTTACTTGCGAAGAACAGCAGTTGGAACTTAGGTGTTTGTTGCCTGAGTTACTATCTATGCAATATGATGGTGAGTACGAGGTGATTGTTGTTGATAAGATACATGACAAGGATTTGAAAGAGTGGCTCGAAGAGATGGAGGTACACTTCCCCCATCTCTGTCACACCTTTTGCTCGCCAACAGCCAAAGGCATAGATGTCCATCGGTTTGCACTCACTTTGGGAGCCAAGGCTGCCAACTATGAGTGGATTGTTGTCATGCCTGTTGATGCCCTTTTGCCTGACAAAGATTGGTTAAGTCGTTTCACTGCCTGTTGTACCGATGACGTTGACGTGGTGAAAGGCATAGGCCGTAGAAGCTTGTGGCATAGACTCATGTTCAACATCTTCCGTCGTAAGCTGTCTGTCTTTGCTCCCATGTCCTCCATTTTTCTCTGTCGCCGTAGTCTCTTACTTCAAGCAAACCCGTATGTCCCAAAAGGTCGAATAACCTTTTGTCCTATTGTTAAATAACCAAAGAGTAAATGGAAAGTATTCCCTTCATTGCCTGGTGCTTAGAGCACCTTAATTATTGGGTTATCACTCTGCTGATGGCTATCGAGAGCAGTTTCATCCCCTTCCCCAGTGAGGTGGTTGTGCCGCCCGCTGCTTATAAGGCTGCCACGACGGGCGAGCTTAATGTCTTTCTTGTTGTCCTTTGTGCTTCGATTGGAGCCTGTATTGGTGCCTTGGTGAACTATTTCCTTGCGCGTTACCTTGGCCGTCCGCTTGTCTATCGCTTTGCAGAGAGCAGAATCGGACACATGTGTTTGATAGATACTAAGAAAGTGGAGAATGCAGAACGTTATTTCGATGAGCATGGGGCAGTGGGCACCTTCTTCGGTCGTCTTGTGCCGGCTGTGCGTCAACTCATTAGCATTCCCGCTGGCCTGGCTCGCATGGAGTTGGGACGCTTCCTGTTTTATACTACGTTAGGTGCCAGCCTATGGAACAGCATCCTTGCCTTTATGGGCTGGTACATCGGACATTACTATAGCGGACAACTTGAAGAAAAAGTTGCTTTCTACAGCGGCGAGCTTAAAATAGCCATGCTTGTGCTTGGCGTTGCCGTTGTTTTCTACCTTGCTTACAAGGGAGTAAAGAAATAAGGGAAGTTCCCTTATTTCTCTTTCGCTGCTATTCTTTCCAGTGCCTGATAGACTTGCATCAGGCCGCGTGGGACGTGGAAGCAACCCTTCCACTTGCCGCCCTTAAGCGTCAGCAAGACTTCACCCCTGCGGTTCAGATAACCGAACCATTCGGGATATTCGGGATCCATGAAGTGGCTCCAGACATATTCGTGGATGCGCAAGAACCAGTCGAGGCATTGCTGGTTTCCTGTCAGCTCGTAGCCTTTAATCATGGTGATGAGCGTTTCGATGTGAACCCACCAAAGCTTCTGGTCCCATTCTAATTGCTGCAACGGGCGGCCGAGGCGGTCCATGAAGTAGAAGATGCCGCCGAACTCTTTGTCCCAACCATATTCTGCCTCGCGGAGGGCAATGTGTACTGCCTTCTCGATGAGGTCCTTGCGGCCGAGGCGCTTACCGAGGTCCATGATGAACCACATGGCTTCGATGGCGTGACCAGGGTTGAGCAGGCGTCCTTCGTGGCAGTCAACGAGTTCTCCATCCTTGCTGACGTGCTCTACGACAAGGTCCAGTTCTGGGCGATAGAACACATCGAGTACCTCGTGCAGGCAGATGTCGATGGTTTCCTTCAGGAACTTTGCATCGAGCAGGTCTTCAATCTCCAGAGCTACGTTGCAGAGTATCATGGGCAGGGCAAAATCCTTCATGGCACGGGCACCCTGAGCGGCTTTCGACCACTTGCCTTTCGGGTTGTTCCGCTTGGAGAGGACGATGTCGAAAGTCTTCTTGGCGATGTCAGCATACTCCTGAATGCCTGTTGCCTTGTAAAGCTGACCAAAGGCGATGACAGCGAAGGTGTAGGAGAAGATGTTGTAGGGTTCAACAAGCGGGTGCCCTTCGCGGTCGAGCGAGAAGTACCAGTTGAGGTTGCCGTCGTGCCCGTACTTCTTTAGGAATTCGGCTCCCTGAATGGCTGCGTCGAGCCATTCCTGCTTCTTCTCTACCTTATTATATAATGTAGCAAGCATCCACACCTCGCGGCCTTGCAGCCATATGAACTTGTCGGTGTCATACACCTCGCCGTTGCGCTCGATGCAGGTGAAGTATCCGCCAAACTCTTTGTCTATACTGTTTTGCATCCAAAAGGGCATTACCCTGTCGAGCAGCTCGCTCTTGTACTGAGCGGCAAGCAAACTGAAATCGATGTGTTCCATAGAATGATGACTATTGTGATTGTACTTTATTGGGATAACATAATTGGTGTTATTGTTTCTTGGAAGGTTGATGCGGGAAGTCCTTGGGCGTTGCGGAGGTCGGCATCGGTGAAGCCGCTCCAGCCGTAACGAACTGCGGCGGGCCATTTAACGGAAGGCGATGTGAGATGAATCTTGTCGCCCTCTATCTTGATGTCGGCAGGATGGAACATACCATCGGATGCAGCAATCTCAAAGCCCTTTGTGCAGGTCAGACCGTCAGAATGGTCGAAAGACACAACGATGCTGTTGTCCATTCCTCGGGCAACAAAACGAGGCGTTGGACCTTCGCTCTCCAACTGATGACCGTAGGTGTGGCGCAAGGCTTGTAAGGCCAGTCGCTCTCCAACGGGACGTTTGGTGCGGTAGTGGACATCGCCTGCGTCGCCAAGGTCTGTACTGACTGCCATCCATGTGTCGGGCAGTGTTTGTGACAAGCGACGCTGGCTATCGCGGAAAGCAGGCCATGAAGGGCGCGGCAGGCTACTGAGCTGCACAATATAGAAGGGCAGTGTGTGCTTCTTGTGGAACTCGCTTCTCCAACGCTGGGCGAAGTGCTTGCGCCAAGATTGTTCAAGGAGGGTGAAGAGCTTCTCGTGTACCTCGATGTTGTGAGCATTGCTTTCTCCCTGATACCAGATGACGCCACGGATGGGTAAATGACCAAGCGGAGCGATGGCTGCCTCGAAGAGATATGCGGGGTCGTATGGATGGCGTTGCAGAGGATTGTAGGCTGGCGATTCCTTGTCGAGGGCATGGGCGATGTTCTGGCTCATGCGTCCACGAGCCCAAGCCTGTCCGAAGTCGCCGTTACGCCAGTCGTACAGAATGTTGGGGAACTCCCATTCCAGCGTTGCGCGGTCTATCCAGGACTCGGTCGTCGAACCTCCCACGGCGTTGCAGATAATGCCGATGGGCACGTCATCGAGGCTGTCGCAAAGGACACGCCCGAAGTTGAAGGCAACGGCAGAGAAGCTTCGCACCGATTCGGGCGAAGCTGTCTTCCAACCCTGGAAGTCCATGTGGCGGAGTTCGTTGGTGTAGCGAAGCACGCTGTCGTCCCATTCCACAGCATCTGTCCTTGCGCGTGCCGGCATATTATAAAGATGTAGGCAACCGGCAAGACGCTTGGCGTCAGCAAGGTCTTGGTCGAGCGTATTGCATTGGTCAACGCGAAGCTCCATGTTCGACTGTCCGCTGGCCAGCCACAGGTCGCCGAAGTAGATGCTGTCAATTGTCAGTGTCTGCGGCTTGGCTTTTGTGAGGTTCTTGAGCAAGTAGGGATATTGCTCGGGATAGTAGAAATGGTAGTGGTCGGGCTTGAGTGGGGTGGCGGTGAATGTAAGGGTGTAGGGACCGCCAGCCTTCATGTCGGGCAGATGAGCAATCCATGAGCCGTTGGCAGACGAGAAGCAGTTGCTCTCATGCACAACTTTTCCGTCGCGGGTCAGGGTTGCCTTTATGTTTCGACGCGCATCGGAAAGTCCCTCTATCAGGATGGGTTCGCCTCGCGGCAAGACCATCCCGTTTGCATAGACGGGCGGCAGTTGCAGCCCTCCATAGTCGCCCGTGAGTGCCGAATAGACGGTCTTCGCGAGAATCCCTGCCCCTTCTGCATTGGGGTGCAGGGCATCCGGAAAGAGGTCAGGGCGACAATGAAGCGGCGTATAGAGGTCGATGAGCTGCGCTCCGGAGCCTTGCGCCACCTGCTCGATGGCGTGCTGTATCTGTGCGTGCCAGTCGCGTGTGCCGCTTTGGAAGCGTGAGTGCCGATGGAAGATGGGCGTCATCTTGCAGAGGAGGATGCGAGCCTCTGGGTTCACCACGCGGAAAGAGTCAATCAGGGCGCGATAGTTGGGAATGAACTCCTCCTTCCAATCTGGCCAGTTGCGGGGGTCTGTGTCGTTCAGGCCTAAATGGATGACCACCCAATCTGCCTTGAAGTCGAGCGCCTGTCGGAACTCCGGCAGATTGACGTAAGGCCGATGTCCTTTATATAATAAGGTAGCACCAGAGTGTCCGAAGTTCTGCACCTCGTAACCCTCACCCAGCATTCGTTGCAACTGGACAGGGTAGCTCTCCTGCTCGCGGTTTGACAGGCCGTAGCCGTATGTGACGCTATTGCCCACACAAGCCACACGAACCTGCCCCCACACTTGTAAGGTAAAGACAGAAAGGAGCAGGGCAAGGAATATGGAATTGCGATTTGACATTTTCATATAATTATAATTATGCTTTCAAACGAATAATTCATTATTTACTTTCCACTGGAAGCGAGGCTAGCAAGCCACGCTACGATGACACTTACGACAATGCCAGCCAGACCGAAGAGGAAGAAGTTGGCATCAGTGTAGAGGTACATCAGGAGCACCACCACTTCGCCGGCGATGAAGCCTGTCAGAGCCGACCAGCCCTTAATGCGCGGGATGAAGACAGCCATGACGAAGAGGCCGCCCAAGCCGCTTGTCAGGAGGCCGAGGATGGTGTTGAAGTAGTCGAGCAGCGAGGTAATGTCCCACGTCGCCATCAGCAAGGCGATACCAAGACCTATCATGCCGCTGACGATACAGGTCCAGCGTGCCACGCGAAGCAGGGCGGCATCCTTGATGCTTGGGTGGAACCTTTGCACGAAATCGACGCTGAAGGCTGTGCTGACGCTGTTGATGTTGCTAGATATGGTGCTCATCGTTGCAGCAAAGATGGCGGCAATGAGCAGTCCTGCTATGCCTGCTGGCATTTGGCTCATCATAAAGAAGGGGAAGATGGCGTCGCCTTGCTGCATCGTGATGTCGAGACTTGCGGGATGTGTCTTATAGAAGGTGTAGAGGCCAGTGCCGATGAAATAGAAGGCGACGGAAATAAATACACTCATAAAGCCGTTCACCAGGATGCTGCGGCCTGCGCTCTTCTCGTCCTTCGTGGTCATATAGCGCTGGATGACCGTCTGGTCGCTCGTGTAGGAGATAAGGTTGTTGGCAATGCCGCCGCCCAGGATAGCAACCCAGAATGTGACGCGACGGTAATCCCAACTCCATACGAAGAGGCGCAACTTGTCGTTATCGACTGCCAATTGCCAGGCACCGGAAAAGCCGCCCTCTGTGTTGCCCCATAGGTACAAAGCTGCGAAGATGGCTCCGCCCACCAGGATGCAGCCCTGAACCACGTCGCCCCAAATGACGGCCTCAACGCCGCCCATCGTGCAATAGATGATGGTGACAAGTCCCATCAAGACGATGCAGAGGTAGATGTCAATGCCTGTTACTGCAGTCAGAGCCAACGAGGGGAGGTAGAGCACCAATGCCATTCGTGCCACCATGAAGATGCAGAACAAAGCGGAAGCCATAAGGCGTGTGGCTGCGTTGAAGCGTTCTTCGAGTATGGCGTAGGCAGATGCAGCCTTGCTCCTGCGGAAGTAGGGCAGGTAGTACCAGATGACGGGGAAGCCTACTATTGGTATCATCCATAGCATCGGGTAGTAGGTCCAGTCGATAGCGTAGGCTTTGGCTGGGATTGCCATATAGGTGATTGCGCTGAGCATCGTGGCATAGATGCTGATGCCTGCCGCCCACCAAGGCACACGACCGCCGCCCTTGAAGAAGTCCTCCGCTCCGTTTTCCCTTCGCATGAAATAGATGCCCATGCCGAGCATTGCCAGCAGATAGAAGGCCAGCACCGTCCAGTTGAGCCAGCCGAATGCCGTGTCGCGCTTTGTCTCGATGCGAGAGATTTGATTCGACCTGATGCCTGGCATTGTCTCGCCTCCGCTGTAGAACCAGCCTCCGTCGAAAGGTGTGAGGGCAGCTCCTGCCCGTGCCAAAGCCTCATCGCCAGGAATCATCATCCACGAGTCGGTGATGGTGTGGTAGGCCAGCACGTCCTTCCTGAACTTGTACCACGAAGGTTCGTGGCGCAGGTAAAGGCTGTCCTGCTTTCCTTGAATGGCAGAGAGGAAGATGTCGTAGTCAACCCCGCCGAAGAAGAGGATGTGGCTGTAGCCGCAAGTAGTGGCGCATGAGCCGACAAAAGCCGTCCTTTCAAGCTGCAAAGTCTTCGACCACTCGAGCGTCTTCAGATTGAGTTTCAACCCATAAGTATAAACTTCTTTATTATAACCTCCAAAGATATAAAGCGCCTTCCCCTCTGGCGCGTTCTGCACGGCCATGCAGGGCTGTAGTCGCCCCTCGTCTGGTAGCTCGCAGAGTTTTACCCACTCCTTTCCGTCGGGCCAATCAAGGGCATAGACATCCCTGTTGGGGACGCCATCCGTTTGACCTCCTGCCACGAAGATTTTGTCCGTCCCATAACAGGCTGCAAAGTTGTCGAGTCCTTTAGGCAAAGAGGGTAGATAATCAGGAGTGATGTTGTCGTCAGAGCCATTCTCGCTTAAGCCCCCAATGTACACCGTTCCTTCCGGCATTGTTACGCTGGCTCCGTAAGCTTTTGGATAAAATACCTTTTGTCCTCCGTCGGCACAAGGCACATCGGGGAAGTTGCAACCTCCCCACGTCTTGAGTTGCCCATCGACAATGCCTGCGAAATGCCCAGAGACGGCACGTTCCATCTCTCCTGACTTCGTTACGACAATGTTGTTCTGACTCCAAGAAAGCCCAATGGACAGGAAAAAGAAGGTGCAGAATAAGTAGAAATGTTTTTTCATAGAAAGGTATCCCTCTTAATATAAATAAAACCCCAACTGGCTGGCTGAGGTTTTGTTCGTTACGGATTTTTGTACCATTTTAGCGGTGCGGACGGGACTCGAACCCGCGACCCCTAGCGTGACAGGCTAGTATTCTAACCAGCTGAACTACCGCACCTCTTGCTGATTTTCGACCACAAAGTTACGACATTCTTATCACATACACAAATTTTCCTGCAATTATTTTTATTATTCTTTCCTTTCGTGCTCCCATTTTTCCACATTTGTGCTTTCTGAGAGCCGAAAAATGGTGTCCGTAACGGTGAGATTTCCATTACCGCGAACAGAATTCTTCATTTCTCGACGCAAATTGTATATTTTACGTCGTAAATTGTACGTTTCACGTCGTAAATTATACAAATTACGACGTAAAATAAAGAATTCGTCAGGCCGAGAGGCAAAACCGTGTTGGCCGAAAGACATTTTTTTTTGTGTGGAAATAGCTTTTTTTCGCAAACATCATTATTTATTCTGTCTTTAATGTCTCTAATTCAAAAATAATGAGTATATTTGTTCTCGAAATATGAAGATAATGTTGTTTTGCCTTTTGAGACATAGAGATTGAAGGACGAATTATACTTAACCAATAAATATATTTGATTATGGAAAAAATCATCGGACTTATCGACGCACCGTTCACTCCTTTTTATGAGAATGGCGATGTGAATCTGGAACCCATTCCTGCCTATGCAGCCATGCTGAAGAAGAACGGCTTGCAAGGCGTATTCATCAACGGAAGCAGTGGCGAGGGCTATATGCTCACTTCTGAGGAGCGGATGCAACTTGCCGAGGCTTGGATAAAAGCAGCGCCAGAAGGGTTCAAGGTCATTGTGCACGTTGGCAGTTGCTGTGTCAGGGAAAGCAGAAAACTTGCAGAACATGCCCAGAAAATTGGTGCTTGGGGCATTGGTGCAATGGCGCCTCCATTCCCCAAGATTGGGCGCATTGAGGAACTCGTGAAGTACATCGAGGAGATTGCCGCAGGTGCTCCCAATCTGCCCTTCTATTATTATCACATACCCGCCTTTAATGGTGCCTTCCTGCCAATGGTAAAGTTGCTGGAGGCTGTTGACGGTCGTGTGCCGAACTTCGCAGGCATCAAATACACTTTCGAGAGCATCTATGAATACAACCAGTGCCGACTCTATGGCAATGGCAAGTTCGACATGCTCCACGGGCAGGACGAGACCATTCTCCCCTGTCTGGCAATGGGCGGAGCAAAAGGCGGCATCGGAGGCACCACCAACTATAACGGCAAGAACCTCGTGGGCATTATCGATGCATGGAACAAGGGCGATCTGGAGACTGCACGTGAGCTGCAGAACTTCTCGCAGGAGGTCATCAACGTCATCTGCCATTTCCGTGGCAACATCGTAGGCGGCAAACGCATTATGAAGCTCATCGGCCTTGACCTCGGCCCCAACCGTACTCCCTTCCAGAACATCACGCCTGAAGAGGAAAAGCAGTTAAAGAAGGAACTGGACGAAATCGGCTTCTTCCAGCGTTGCAACGTCTTTTAGCTTCCCCTCCCTGCTCCCCCGTCTGGGGGAGTGCTTCAGCGTATTATAAATATGAGAAAGGCCAAGAAGTTATTTTATTGAGAAGGCATAGAAAGAAGATTAAGAAACAGTGAACCGGCTTGTCGCTGCTCTGCTCTATCTTTTAGGGGAGAAAGCAGGGGAGAGGAAAGTCCGGGCAACACAGGGCGTCCCGCTTCCTAACAGAAAGAGGTCCGCGAGGGTCTGACAGTGCAGAAGAAAAGAACCGCCTGCATCTGGGCAAAGCGAAGAACTGAGTTCAGGCAAAGGTAAGGGTGAGAAGGTGGGGTAAGAGCCTACCAGGTCGGCAGCGATGTCGATGCTGTGCACTCCGGGAGTTGAAAGTTCATGTAAACCGGCG
>CAMZAE010000005.1 GCA_947304115.1 uncultured Prevotellaceae bacterium
CCTCGCGGCACTACCACCTCAAAGTAGCGCGTCTACCAATTCCGCCACCTCTCCATCAAATATGTCTTTCCAATAAATTAGGCATCACCATAATGGCAGCCTTAAAGGGCATTTCCCCTGAAATGCGAATGCAAAGGTACATCTTTTTTTTATTCTGACAAAACTTTCCGACACTTTTTTCCCTCTTTGCCGCATTTTTGTTCAAAACGTTGCACTTCAACTTACCATTCTTCGTCCCAAATAGATTTGTTGGTAATGGTGCTGTATTCTTCTTTCGCCCAACCGCCGTTGCCATCTTCAAGAGTAGTGCCATCGTTTAACGTTAAGGAATCTGCGATAGGACGTACGATGCCGATGTTCACAACAATAACTTCGGGTATGATATATGTCTTTTTCATCTTGTGAATGTATTATTATTTTGTAGATAGAGGGAGTTAGAGGAAGATATGCGGCTTCGCCGCGTAGATAGAGGAATCTTCTTTTATCTTCTTCTATCTCCTTCTATCTCCTTTTATCTTCTTCTTCTTCTTCTTCTATCTCCTTAATTAAAATAAAACCTTTTTCCCATTGACAATGTTAATGCCTTTGACATACGTCGACCTTTGGTTCTGTGTCTTGTGCAGACGCTGGCCGGCGAGGTTAAAGATAGCTGCCCCCTCTCCTGTCTCTCCGAGGGGAGAGGCGATGCCTGTTGCTTCGTCGTCGAAGTCGAAGACAAAGCCCTTGATAGACGCAGCATTGGTTGACGTGAGATAGGCACGGTTGGCGGGCAGTTCATTCTTGTTCCAATGATAGAAGCCTACCACATCGTCCTTGCCGAGGAAGTAGTCGCTGGCACCTGTCACAGCCGCGGGCTTGAAAGTGCCTGTCAGCTTGGTTGCTGTCAAGGGATCAAGGCTATAGTTGCCGCAGCTATAGGTCAGAGAGGCAGTGCCGCTTGAGCCTTTCAGGATGACCGGTGTACCGGCAGGAATCACGCCGCCTTCCACTTCTGTAAGATGAGCACGACCATCGGTAAGGTCTTCATCGCCAGCGATGGTATAGGCTGTTGTGCCGCTGCTCAAAGTTACTTGGTAAGGCATACAGAGGGTTGCATAGTAGAAGCCATCGCCACCATTATTGAGAGTGACTTCTGCATCGGGAACAGCCTCAATCCATGTGCAGGAGTTGCCATCGTTGCGGGCACTTGTGCTGTTCCATGTCTGAAGCCAGCCGTCGCCGCCTGCGCCATTTACATTCATATAATAGTTTGTGCCAAGCTTGCTGAAGCAGAATGAATTAAGTGCGTCTGCATAGTAGCGATTATTCGAGAAGTGAAGGTTCCATCTGTCAGAGCTGGTTCTCAACACTGTGTTTGCAGCCTCGCCTCCTGAGGCACCAGGAGCCACCTCGCCAACCGTCAGGCCATAATCAGCGCCTTTGTGTTTGTTGATGATTTGGTAGCCGTCGTGGAGGTTGCCGATGAATGCCCACTGGAAGGCATCGCTGGCACGGACGATGGGTGTGGCATCAAACTCAGAGTCGTTCCATTCAGATGGCTCTGCCGGATATTCTGCATCGTGCAAGTGGTATGGCTCTCTGTCTTCCCATGCCATATAACGGTATTTTATGCCCCTTTTGAGATTGTACCAATGAGCGTGCTCGTAATCAGCAGACACGGTGAAAGGCAGATATTCCTCGTAGTTGCCAACTTCTGCTATCTTATATTGGTTTGCATCGTGAGCCTGATACCAGTTACTCGTAGGATCAAGGACTTCAACAAGTTGGGTTGCCTGTGTGTTGAAGCCTCGGCCTGTTTGCACAACATAGAACTGATATGGATACTCTGCTTCATCTGTGTCAAAGAAATCGACGGAGGCGATGTCGCCGGTAATGTTTGTAAACGAACCGGACGTGGAGAGATACATGCCTGTACGCAGGTTGCGCAAGCGGTAATGGCCGTTGCGTTTGCTGATTGTAAACAACTTTTCTTCTGTCAAGGCTGTTGTGTTGCCATAGTCACCTGTGCCGCTGCCGACCAATGCCGTTCCGCCAGCATTCACGGTAAGGGGATAGCCTGCAGTTCTTTTTGCCGTGATTTGATAGACCTTCGCCTCGTTGAAGAAGGTTGCAGGACCATTGAAGACGCTGAGGGCTTCCGCTGTATTCAAGGTTTCCCCCTCAACTTCCTCAACACTAAAGCCGTTTGCATCTGGGTCATTTGAATTGGCCCAGCACAGTAAAGCAACCTTATAATTTGTGTTATCTATATTGACATAAGCATTTCCCAGTCCAGGAGGGCTGAACCTGATTTTTGAGCCTTCGTTGTTGCCATCACCATCTTTCAGAACTTCAAGAGCAGTGCCACGGTCAGTCACCAACTTTGTCGCCATGTAATAGCCACCTCCATATTTATAACCTGAATAACGTGAATGCCAGAATTTCTTTGTTTCCTTATTGTAGAAATAATACAGGCCGTCTATGTTAATGATACCCCACTTGCGGTATTTTGCATCAGGGTTGGCACTTGGATTGGCACTTGCATTGCTTGATACCACTTCGCTCAAGTCATTGCTCAGCGTCATATAGCCGCGAGACGTCCTCACGGTATAGACCTTGTCATTGGCAAGTTGCAGCGGGGATGTGACGAGTGGTGTACCGTCTGTGGTGGCAAATCGCCAAATGTATTTGGCGACATTTTTAATTGAACCCATGTGTGCAACGCCATCAACCTCTGCAATGTCCCAGAATGTATCTGAGCAATCGCCTCCCCACGTTCCGACGCCTTCTGATGCTGTATTGCCAGCACGAATTGCATAATTGCCTTTTTGGTCGCCATCGCCTTTCAAGAAAAGGACTTTAGTCTGAAAAGCAGACTCACTTGTATGATTGCCAAACTCCAATGGCTTCTGACGGAATGTGCCGTCTGCAAAAGGATGACCTGCTGCGGAGTGGAACTCGCCGTCAACACCAACCCTCTTTGTTGTACTACCAACATTGAATGTGAAATGATAACCCTTTTCATAGTCGCCGGAAGTGCCTGCAATCACGTTGAAAACGCCTTTTTGAGCAGCATTGCTTGTCAATTCGCCATCAAGCTTCACATACCACCTGGTACCGTTCACCACGGTGTAGATGGTGTAGCTTTTGCCTGCAACAATGGTGTTCAAGGCATTGGTGTACTCCGTGCTCGTTAAATAAGCACTCGCCTTTAGCCCGCCAATGAGGAAGATTATGGCGGCAAGTAAAATAGGTGTTGTTTTTTTCATCTTAGTTTGTGTTTTTCTGTTGTGACAATTTTCCGTACAAAGATACACACAAATTAAGAATTTACCCCCCCCGTCAGTTAAATGATGTTAAACGCGCGCGCTATGTGCAAATAGTGCGCCAATTGCCCTTATGTTCGGGGTACGAAGGGCTGAAAAATGCTCTTCATTGGCTTTTTTCTGGCAAAAAGAGCCGTGAGGAAAGATATGATGCAGAGAAAGCGTGTGGCATAATTTGATATTCCCTCTTCCCTTTTGCGAGAAAGGCTCTCCCTTGCAGGGAGAACTATAACTTGGGCAGGAGCATTCTTCGTTTTACGTCGCAAATTGTGCAATTTGCGTCGTGAAATGTAGAAATTACGTCGTAAAATGTACAATTTACGACGTAAAATAAAGAATTCCGACAGTGGGGTGTGAAGTCTCCGCGAGTGGAAAAGGGGTTTTTTGAGTGTGAAAATGAATTTTTCTTTGTCCTGCCGATTGTGGTTCCGTGTTTTTTTTCTACTTTTACACTCTGAAAGAAACAAATATGTGGAATTAAATAAAAATTGAAATCACCATGAAAATTCAGTTCAAGTTTGCAGGCGAGGCGTTGATACTCGCCGCAGGGCTTTTCCTGGCAGGAGGCGCCATCAAGCAGGGTATTGTGCAGTTCAAGGAGATGGACCGTACCGTGACGGCCAAAGGCCTTTCGGAGAAGGAAGTGAAGGCAGACAAGGCGACCTGGCCGCTCAAGTTCAAGGAACTGGGCAACAATCCCGCAGAGATTTATGATTGCATAGAAAATGACACGCGCATCGTTGTGGAGTTCTTGAAGAAGAACGGTATCAGCGACGATGAAATCACACAGGCCCCTCCCATCATGGTTGACCAACAGGCCAACATGAGCTACAGCAGCGAGCAGGTACGCTATCGCTATAAGGCCAATTGTGTTGTGACCGTTGTGAGCAAGAATGTGGACCTTGTGCGCAAACTGGTTAGCAAGCAGACAGAGTTGATGCGTCAGGGTGTCACCATCGTCGGCAACGAGTACGACGAGAACGCTTCAGTAAGCTATGAATTCACCGGTCTGAACAATATCAAGCCGGAGATGATAGCCGAAGCCACGAAGAACGCCCGCAAGACTGCCGAGCGCTTTGCCGAGGATTCCGAGAGCAAGCTGGGCAAGATACGTACTGCCGACCAGGGGCAGTTCAGCATCGAGGACCGCGACCAGAACACACCTTGGCTGAAGAATGTCCGTGTCGTGACGACTGTTGTGTATTACCTGAAAGATTGACTTCCAACAGACTTCATAGGGAAAGCAAGTGCCCGACCTCGTGAGGCCGGGCACTTGCTTTATTTACGCTACCTTATTAAGCTTTTTGATAATCGAGAAGATGAAGAGGGCGGCAAGGAGGCAGATGCCCATCAAGGTGCCCCAGACGATGTAGAGCGGCATGTCCCACATGTGGCCGGGAATGCTGACAAGCTTGTTGCCAAGAGCCGTTGCCACGAACCATCCGCCCATCATCATGCCTTTGTACTTGGGAGGCGCCACCTTCGTCACGAATGAGATACCGATGGGCGAGAGCAGCAGCTCGGCAAAGGTCAGGATGAGGTAGGTGCTGACGAGCAGGTTGGGGTTGAAGTCATAGACATGGTTGGGATGGTCGGTTGCAGGCAAACCGAAGCTGCAAACCATCATCAGCAGGTAGGCACAGGCGGCGACGAGCATACCGAGGCCAATCTTGACGGGAGCCTTGGGTTCCTTCCCCTTCTTGGCAAGCCAACCGAAGAGGGCGATGCTGACGGGAGTCAGTGCTACCACAAAGCAAGGGTTGAACTGCTGGAAGATGGGAGCATCGACGGTGACAACCTCGCCGGCTGTCTGCACATAGCTGTAGCCGAGGATTGCTGCAGGCACGGCAATGAGCAGGGCATTGATGGTCTTGCCTTTTGCGCTGCCGCCGCTGAGCAAACCGCAGATGCCATAGACAATGAGGATGCACCAAATGAGGTTCATCACGTTGAACTCCATGCCTGTAATGCCTGTGGCGGAACGGGCCGTGAACTCATCGGCAAACCATGTCAGCGTCAGGCCGTTCTGGTGGAAAGCCATCCAGAAGAAGATGACGACAGCGAAGACAAGGCAGAGGCAGACGATGCGCTCACGAGTCTCGGCGGGCGACATCTCCTCAACCTTCTCTTGCTCCTTGTCCCTTGCCCCTTGCTCCTTTTTCACTGTGAGCACCTGCTTGTAGGTGCTTCTGCCAAGGAAATAGATAAGGATGGAGACGATGACCGAGACGCAGGCCACGGCGAAGGCGAAGTGATAGGAGTCGGCTTTGCTGTAGCCGAGTGATGCCTGTGCCCAGTCCATAATCCTGATGGCTGCCGTAGGAGCGAACAAGGCACCGACGTTGATGGCCATGTAGAAGAGGGAGAAGCCGGAGTCGCGCTTGTTGGCGTACTCGGGGGCATTATAGAGGTCGCCCACCATGACCTGCAGATTGCCCTTGAAGAGACCTGTGCCGAGGCTGACAAGCAACAGAGCCGCGCCCATCGCTGCGATGGCGACGGTGCCGCTGCCCAGAGGCACAGACAGCAGCAGATAGCCGAAGAACATAATCAGGATGCCGATGACGACCATCTTGCTGTAGCCCCAGCGGTCGGCTGCCATACCGCCGATGAGCGGCAGGAAATAGACGGCGGTTAGAAACCAGGTGTAAATCTCGCTCGCCGTACCAGCGGCAAAACCGAAATTCTCACCGAGAAAGAGTGCAAAGACAGCGAGCATCGTGTAGTAGCCGAAGCGCTCGCCTGTGTTGGCAAGGGCAAGTGTCCACAAGCCTTTAGGTTGACCTTCAAACATAGTTTTCTTTGATTTAAGTTAATTTTTGCGGGCAAAGATACGAATAAATTAAGAATTAAGAATTAAGAATTAGGAATTATTTGTAATTTTGCCGCAGAAAAGGATATTGCTATGAAAGGATTGGCATTCAAGCCCCGTTTGATGGACTGCATGAGGGGCTATACAAAGGAAACATTTATGAAGGACCTGATGGCGGGCATCATCGTGGGCATTGTGGCCCTGCCCCTTGCCATCGCATTCGGCATCGCCAGCGGCGTGACGCCCGAAAAGGGCATCGTCACAGCCATTGTGGCCGGCTTCCTCATCTCGTTGCTCGGAGGTACGAAGGTACAGATAGGCGGCCCGACGGGAGCCTTCATCGTCATCATCTACGGCATCGTCAACAACCCGGAGTACGGTCTGCAAGGCTTGCTCATTGCCACCATTCTGGCAGGCGTCATCCTCATTGCCCTGGGTGCTTTCCGGCTGGGTGTTGTCATCAAGTTCATACCTTATCCTATTATTATAGGCTTCACGGCAGGTATTGCCCTGACCATCTTCACAACGCAAATCGGCGACATCCTCGGCTTGACGCAAACAGCCGTCAGCACAACAGGCGAAACCCTTCGCATTCCCCTGAAGACACCAGGCGACTTCGTGGGCAAATGGATATGCTATGCCGAGAACATCGGGACGTTCAACCTCTGGAACTTCATCGTCGCCATCGGTTCGCTGCTTGTCATCATCTTCTCGCCCAAGGCGTTGAAGAAGGTGCCCGGTCTCAACAAGATACCCGGCTCGCTCTATGGCATCCTGATTGGAACGGCGGCTGTCATCCTTATGAAACAGTATGGCATAGAAGGCATCGACACCATCGGCGACCGCTTCCACATCCAGGCACAACTGCCAAAGATGGTCGTGCCGAGCATCACTTTCGAACTCATTCAGCAACTCATGCCAGTTGCCTTCACCATAGCCATCCTCGGCGCCATCGAGAGCCTGCTCTCCGCGACGGTGGCCGACGGCGTCATCAGCGACAAGCACGACTCGAACATGGAGCTTATTGCGCAGGGTGTGGCGAACATGGTGACGCCGCTCTTTGGCGGCATCCCCGCCACGGGAGCCATCGCACGCACCATGACGAACATCAACAACGGCGGACGCACGCCGGTTGCAGGCATCATCCATGCCGTCGTGCTGCTCGCCATTCTGCTTCTCTTGATGCCCTACGCCGAATACATCCCGATGGCTTCGCTGGCAGCAGTGCTGGTCATCGTGAGCTACAACATGAGCGGCTGGCGCACCATTCGTGGCCTGCTGAAGAACCCGAAGAGCGATGTCATCGTGCTCTGCGTGACCTTCTTCCTGACCGTCGTCTTCGACCTCACCATTGCCATAGAGGTCGGTCTTATCCTGGCTTGCGCCCTCTTTATGAAGCGCATCATGGAAACGACCGAAATCTCTGTCATCAAGGACGAAATAGACCTGGGCGATGCCTCGGACATGGCAATGCACGAGGAGCATCTGGCGATTCCCGAAGGCTGTGCCGTCTATGAGATTAACGGCCCGTACTTCTTCGGCATCGCCAACAAGTTCGACGACCTGATGGCAAACATCGGGCACAAGAAGCCGAAGGTGCGCATCATCCGAATGAGGAAGGTGCCTTTCATCGACTCGACAGGCATCCACAATCTGCAGACGCTCATTGAGATGAACCACGAGGAAGGCATCCACGTCATCCTCTCCGGCGTGAACCCGAAGGTGCACAGCCAACTGCAGAAGGCCCGTTTCTACGACCTTATGGAGAGCGACCACATCTGTCCGCACATCGATGTGGCTATAGAGAAGGCTCGTGAATTCCTCTCAAAATAAAAAGGGCTGAAAAGAAAAAGAAAGATGTAAACGCCGTTTACATCTTTATAATATCGTCGATGTAGCCAAGCAACTCCTCCTTTCCCAGGCGTGTCTCGCTGCTGGTGATGAAATGAGGCGGAAGTTCTTCCCATTGCTTGGAGAGTTCGTCGAGATAGTGCTTGATGTTTGCCGTAAGTTTTCCGTTGGAGAGCTTGTCGGTTTTGGTGAACACGATACTGAAGGGAATGCCGTTCTCGCCGAGCCACTCAATGAATTCCATGTCAATGCGCTGCGGCTCGTGGCGCGAATCAATGAGAAGAAAAAGATTCATCATCTGTTCGCGCCGCAGGATGTAGCCTGTAATCATCCGTTGCAGTTCGTCGCGCTGCTTCTGCCCCCGTTTGGCATAGCCATATCCAGGGAGGTCAACGAGATACCAGTCCCCGTTGATGAGGAAATGGTTGATGAGAATGGTCTTCCCCGGCGTGGAAGATGTCTTTGCAAGGTGGTCGCGGCCTGTGAGCATGTTGATAAGGCTGGACTTGCCCACGTTGCTCCGTCCGATGAAGGCAAACTCCGGCAAGTCACCCTTGGGGCATTGCTCCACACGGGCACTACTGATAGTAAATTCGGCAGATTTAATGAGCATATGGAATTCAGAAGTTATATGTCAGCCCGAGACTGAACCATTCCTTGAACATCATAAAGGTGCCGCTCTCGGAGCGGTACTTCTCGTTACTGTTGTCGAAACGGGGATAGAGGTACAATCTTGATGTAATGAGTTTTGTGATGCTAAACTCAACGGTGTTCTCCCATTCCCATATATTATAGGAGTAGTTGCTCATCCAATACACACGGCTTATCCATGCTATTTGCTTGCATATTTGCCATTTTGTGTTCAGTGTGACGTTGGGACCGAAGGTTATCTTCTGGTGCTTCCCCTCTTCAATGCCATATTTTGTGACGAGGTCGTCGTTCTTGACATAGATGATTTTCATGGCAAGAGGTGCGGCATTGAGCGTTCCGGTGAACTGCTTTTCCTTTCCCGCAGCGATTTCCCATTTCATACCTGGGGCAATGGTCACTTCGAGCGGAGAAAGGATTTCGGAGGTTATCTCGTCGGAGTTCTTCTTGTAGTTGGGTGCAAGCTGTGTCTGGAGAATGACTTGGAGGGAGTAATACAGGCTTTTCCATGCCTTGTAGCCCGCATTGGTGGTATAGCGCAACAAATTGGTGGAGGGACGGAAGGTGCGGTTCTCGTCGGTTTCTGTCGTCTGGAAGCCAAGCTGGGCATCCAGGGTGTTCTCCCAACTGATTTTGCGCTGGTCGTTATAATTGGCGCGTAGCGTAAGAGCAAAGTTGCCCGTGAAGTTCGTCTCGCCGCCTTTATACCAGTTGTTCGAGAAATAGTTCTGTGTGAATTGCAGCGAGGTACTGCCCGAGAATTTCCAGAAATTAGGCCGTCGGGTAATGACTTCAACTGCCCCGTACATCGATGGCGTCAAGCTGGCTGCGGCAACCTTGTCGGCAAGTTTGTCGGAAGCCTTCAACTTGTCGTTCACGTCGCTGCGGATACTTGCTTGTCCCAAGATATCGCTTTCCGTCTGCCTTACCAACTGCGGTGCTCCTGTATAGAGAGAAGATAGCATTCTCCTGGAGGCAAAGAGCCGTTGTAACTGCATGTCGGAACTGGAGGTGCTTGTCTGGCTCATCATCTGATGGAGCGGCGAGCTATAGAGGGTGGGGCAGGAGAGGAGTTGGAAGTAATAGGCGTTGGGCGTAAACGATGTCGGGATGTTGTTCAATGAGTCACGTTCCCTTGCCAGCGATTCGAGGGCTTGCAGGTAATTGTCCAGCAAGGAGAAGGAGTCGGCAGGTGCTTCCGTTTCTTCCTCTGTATTTATGGCACAATTGGCATTAAGAGCCATCGTGCAGATAAATAAAAGTGTTGTCAGGCGCTTCATTGTCCTAATTTTGTGCAAAGATAGGACATTTAGTTCATAAAACATAATACATAATTCATAATTCTTCGGATTTAGCTCTAAATTCATATATTTTTTGTACCTTTGCGCCCAAAATGTCAATACTTATGGATAAGAACACAGTTACAGGATTTATACTCATCGCACTTGTTGTCATTGGCTTCAGTTGGTACAGCCAGCCGAGTCGTGAGGAATTGGAAGCTATGGCAAGGCAGGACAGCATTGCCGCTGCACAGCAGAAACAGATGGCAGAAGCGGAGGAAGAGGCCAAAGAGGTGGCCGCTTCTCCGGCAACGCCCGACAGCAGTGCCCTCTTCTTCGCAAATCGCCAGGGAGAGGGACAAGAGATAGTGCTCAAGAACAACAAGCTAAAGGTGACACTGAACACCTTGGGCGGCACCATACAGAATGCTGAGATTCTGGGCTTCAAGAGCCGTTGGTACGATGGTGATGTCATGCTGATGACAAGGAAGGATGCAGAGATGGTGTTCTCTTTGGCAGGCAAGCAGGAGAATATTATTAGCAAAGACATCTTCTTCACGCCTTTGGAACAGACAGACAGCAGCGTTACGATGGTTGCGGAGCAGGGAAGCAAACAGCTTGCCATCAGCTACCGCCTGCGCCCAGACTCCTATATGGTGGACATCTCGTTGCAGGCTACAGGTCTTGATGGCTTCTTCGCCCCCAACATGAAGACGATGGACATCAGTTGGACAGACCGCATCATGCAGCAGGAGAAAGGCTACGACTTCGAGAACCGATACAGCAGCCTCACCTATATGCGCAAGGACAAGGGCACAAAGAACCTCAGTGAAACCTCAGATGACACAAAAGAGCCGGAGGAAGCGCTCGAATGGATAGCCTTCAAGAACCAGTTCTTCAGCGCTGTGCTCATTGCTCCGCAGGATTTCACACAGGCACAACTCGCCAGCGTTCAGGAGACGGACAAGAAGAGCGGCTTCCTGAAGACTTACGAGGCACAGATGAAGACATTCTTCGATCCTACAGGCAGCAAGCCTACGGAACTGCAGATGTATCTTGGCCCTAACGACTACCACACCCTGCAGGCTCATAGCAAGATGAACACGGCGGGAAAAGACTTGGAGTTGGAAGAACTGGTATATCTGGGCTGGCCGATTATGCGATGGATTAACCGCTGGTTCATCATGCCTCTCTTCGATTGGCTCAAACATGCGGGCTTGAACATGGGGCTGGTTCTCTTCCTGCTGACTGTTATCGTCAAGGTCTTTGTCTATCCCACACAGAAGAAGAGCTACATGAGCAGTGCCAAGATGCGTGTGCTCAAACCGAAGATTGACGAACTTGCCAAGCAATACCCCAATCCCGATCAGGCAATGCAGAAGCAGCAGGCTCAGATGCAACTCTATAGCCAGTATGGTGTCAGTCCGATGGGCGGCTGTCTGCCAATGCTCATACAGATGCCTATCTGGATTGCCCTCTTCAACTTCATCCCTAATGCCATCGACCTTCGCGGCGAGAGCTTCCTTTGGGCAGACGACCTGAGCGCTTACGACGACCTCATCCGCTGGGATGCCGACCTTTGGCTCATCGGCAACCACCTCAGCATCTTCTGCATCCTCTTTAGTGCAACAAACCTCATCAACACTTGGATTTCGATGCGCCAGCAGCAGAACCAGTTCACAGGCGAACAGGCTCAGCAGATGAAGATGATGCAATGGATGATGTACCTCATGCCGCTGATGTTCTTCTTTATGTTCAACAACTACAGCAGTGGCTTGAGCTACTACTACTTCGTGTCCGGCTTAATCAGCATCCTTACGATGTGGTACTTGCGATGGTCAACTGATGACAAGAAGCTCCTTGCCGGGCTTGAGGCTTACTACCAGCAGCACAAGAACGATCCGAAGAAGGTTTCCGGCCTGCAGGCACGTCTCGAAGCTCTGCAGAAGATGCAGCAGGAACAGGCAAGGAAAAGATAAGATGGATTATGGATTAGAGATTAAGGATTAAGGATTAGGGTTTAGTTGTAAATTATGAATTATAAATTGTTTATGGCAGCGGCTCTATTGTGTGCAGCTTGTGGGACACAAAAGGAAAGCGACAAGGTGTATATCGAAAGGCAAACCATACAACTGGAAGGCGACTTGATGACGCCGGAGGCACTTTGGGCAATGAGCCGCATCGGTGGCTACCAAGCTTCGCCCGACGGCAAGCACATCGTCTTCCAAATGGGTTATTACAGCGTGGTGGAGAACAAAAGTCACCAAGTGCTTTGGATGATGAATGCAGATGGCAGCGAACAGAAGCAACTGACAGAAGATGCCGAGAACGAGACTGACGCACAATGGCTAGACAATGAAACCATCGCTTTCCTAAGGGAAGGAGAGGTTTGGAAGATGGGCTTGAATGGCAATGGACGCAAGCAAATGTCCGAGACAGAAGGCAAGGTGGAAGGTTTCCTGTTCTCGCCAGACCGCCAGAAGGTCATCCTTTTGAAGAGCATCGACTTTAACGAGATTATCCAGAAGAATCCCGACGACCTGCCCAAAGCTACAGGCCGCGTGGTCAACGACCTCATGTATCGTCACTGGGACCATTATGTAGAGAGCATCCAGCATCCATTCCTCGCTTCTGTAGGTCGCGATGGCATCGCTACAGACGGGACGGACATCCTCGAAGGCGAGCCTTACGAATGCCCGATGGAGCCTTTCGGCGGTATCGAGCAGTTGGCTTGGAGTCCAGACTCGAAGTTCATTGCCTTCACTTGTCGTTGCAAGACAGGCTTGGAGTATAGCATTTCGACGGACTCTGATATTTTCCTTTATGACGTGGAAGCTCGTGACCTTAACAACTACGAGCACACAAAGAACCTTTGTAAGCCATTCAATGAGTTTGGGATTCAGCCCTGTGCGGCAATGGCTTATCATGGCGACGGGAAGCAATTGAATCCTACTAAGACACTTAAAGACCAGGAAATCAACGTGAAGTTAAAGGACCAGAACGTCGGCTATGACATCAATCCCAAGTTCTCTCCCGACGGACGCTACGTTGCCTGGCTCTCAATGGAACGCGATGGCTATGAAAGCGACCGCCAGCGTCTTTGTATCTACGACCTCAAGGAGAACACCAAGACCTATGTTACGGAGAGCTTCGATTCGAGTGTCGATGACTTCTGCTGGGCGCCCGACTCCTATACATTATATTATATAGGTGTTTGGCACGCCACAGAGAACCTCTACAAAACAAACCTAAAGGGCGAAGTGGAACAACTCACAGAGGACTGGGCCGACTTCGGTTCTTTGCAAATGCTTAATGACAAGGAGCTTGTTGCAGAACGCCACAGCTTCACAGCGCCTGCCGACCTTTATGTGGTGACGCCAGGCTGCCCCCTCCCAACCTCCCCCGATGGGGAGGAGGGAACCCAGATAAAGCAGATTACCGAAGTGAACAAAGACATCCTCGACCAATTGGCAAAGCCTTCTGTAGAAGAGCGTTGGGTGAAGACCACCGACGGGAAGGACATGCTTTATTGGATTATCCTGCCGCCTCATTTCGACCATAATAAGAAATATCCCACTTTGCTTTTCTGCGAAGGTGGTCCTCAGAGTGCTGTCTCGCAGTTTTGGAGCTACCGTTGGAACTTTATGATTATGGCTTCGCAAGGTTATGTGGTGATTGCCCCGAACCGTCGCGGTGTGCCGGGCTTCGGGCAGGAATGGCTCGAAGAAATCAGCGGCGACTGGACGGGACAGTGCATGAAGGACTATCTCTCCGCCATCGACGATGCCGCCGAGGATCTTCCATACGTCGATAAAGACCGTTTGGGTGCCGTTGGCGCTTCGTTTGGAGGCTTCTCGGTCTATTATCTTGCAAGCCATCACGAAGGCCGCTTCAAGTGCTTCATTGCCCACGACGGTGCTTTCAACCTCGAGGCGATGTACACCGAGACAGAGGAAAACTGGTTCTCCAATTGGGAGTACGACGATGCCTATTGGAACAAAGACCAGACGGCTCGTGCCCGCCGTACCTACGAGAACTCGCCGCACCGCTTCGTTGACAAGTGGGACACGCCCATCCTCTGCATTCATGGCGAGAAGGACTACCGCATCAATGCCACGCAGGGCATGTCGGCGTTCAACGCCGCCCGCATGAGAGGCATCGAAGCCCAGTTGCTTATCTTCCCGGACGAGAACCATTGGGTGCTCAAACCACAGAACGGCATCCTTTGGCAAAGGACTTATTTCGCTTGGCTCGACCGCTGGCTCAAGGACTAATTCGTCATAACGAAATAACGATATAACGTAATCACGAAATACTATGACACAAGCAATTCAAAAGACTCTCCGTGACAGCGCCGGTATGCGTTGGACAGCTTTGCTGCTTTTGGCCCTTGCCATGTTCTGCAGCTACATCTTCATGGACATCCTCTCTCCCATTAAAGACTTGATGCAAGAAACAAGAGGTTGGGACTCCACAGCCTTCGGAACGATGCAAGGCTCCGAGGTGTTTCTCAATGTCTTTGCCTTCTTCCTTATCTTCGCAGGCATCATCTTGGACAAGATGGGTGTTCGCTTCACGATGATTCTCTCAGCCGCAGTCATGTTTGTCGGTGCCTGCATCAAGTGGTACGCCGTTGATGAGGCTTTCATTGGAAGTGGTCTGGAGACTTGGTTCAACAGCCATTTGAACTATATTCCTGTGTTCGACGAACTCGGCGTCTCGCCTTTCTATGAGGGGATGCCCGCCTCGGCCAAGTTTGCTGCTTGTGGCTTTATGATATTCGGCTGTGGCGTGGAGATGGCCGGCATTACCGTCAGCAGGGGAATTGTCAAGTGGTTCAAGGGCAGGGAGATGGCTTTGGCAATGGGCAGTGAGATGGCTCTGGCCCGTCTCGGTGTTGCGACCTGCATGATATTCTCGCCCTTCTTTGCCCGTCTTGGAGGCCAGGTGAGTGTCAGCCGCTCGGTGGCTTTTGGTGTGGTGCTGATGTGCATAGCCCTCATTATGAGTATTGTCTATTTCTTTATGGACAGAAAGCTCGACGCACAGACAGGCGAGGCAGAGGAGAAGGACGACCCCTTCAAGCTCAGCGACCTTGGGCAGATTCTCACCAGTAGCGGTTTCTGGCTTGTCGCCCTGCTTTGCGTGCTCTATTACAGCGCCATCTTCCCCTTCCAGAAGTATGCTGTGAATATGCTGCAATGCAACCTCACACTGGTGGCTCCCGATGCCTATTCCTTCTGGGCCAGTGACAACGTCACCATCATACAGTACGTCATCATGCTGTTTGTCGCAGCAGCAGGCTTTTCCAGCAACTTCCAGAAAAAGGCAGGCATGAAGTACGGTTTGCTGGGACTCAGCATCCTTGCGCTCGTTGCCTATTGCTATATGGGCTTCATGCGACAGTCGGCAGAGAGCATCTTCGCGGTCTTCCCGCTGTTGGCTGTGCTCATCACGCCCATCCTCGGCTCCTATGTTGACCACAAGGGAAAGGCAGCCACGATGCTGATTCTGGGTTCGTTGCTGCTCATCTTCTGCCATCTGACCTTTGCCTTCGTACTGCCTTTCTTCAAAGGCTCGGCCATAGGCGGCATTGCAATTGCCTACATTACAATTCTGATACTTGGCTCCAGTTTCTCCCTTGTGCCCGCATCGTTGTGGCCTTCCGTTCCGAAGCTGGTCGATGCCAAGGTCATAGGTTCCGCTTATGCTCTTATCTTCTGGATTCAGAACATCGGTCTCTGGCTCTTCCCCTTGCTCATTGGCAAGGTGCTCGATGCCACAAATCCTGGAGTCACAGACCCGACGAAGTTCGACTACACCGCTCCGCTCGTCATGCTCGCCAGCCTTGGCGTCGCCGCCCTTGTGTTAGGGTTCGTACTCAAAGTCGTTGACAAGAAGAAAGGTCTCGGCCTGGAAGAGGCTAACATATCTCAGCAATGAAAAGCATCCTGCGAAAGCGTTTCTTGACTTGCTGCCTTTGGATTTGTGTGGCAAGTCTTTGGGCACAAGCTCCCGACGATACCATTCAACAGGCTGAGGACTCTGTCGTCAGCAGCCTTGTCAGCCAGATTCAAGACCTTAGTTCGCAACTCCAGGACATGAACATGCAGAACATCATGCTCCAGGAGGAGTTGCAGCGCACGGGGCGCAAGGTGATGATGGACTCCATCTCCCTTGCCAACCGTATGCGACTTATCGACTCGCTTCGTGCCCTCACGCCTGGCGCTCCTTTGGTTGTGGACAAGGATACCTTGCTGCGCCTTTATGCCCGCAGGGGCGGACTTACTCCCGAATTGCGCGTAGAGGCGGCAGAGGAGAAGCTACATGGCCTGGGACACCGCCTGACTTTGCGTGCCGACACCCTCTATGTCTTTGAAGGTGATTATTCCTCGGATATCATGGGCGGCGGCGAGGTGGTCCTCAGCGTTACCGACATTGACGGCCTTTGGGCAGGCAAGCCCCGTGCGGAACTGGCCGCAGAATATACAAAACTGTTACAGGCCAAAGTGGACGAGATGCACGAGGAGTACGGCCTGCGCCGCAAGCTCTGGGGGATGGCCCTGGCTGGGGTAATCATCATTACTCAGATATTCCTCCTTGTCCTGACCAACCGTCTCTTCCTCCGTTGGAAGAAGCATGTCATGCGTCGTGTTGTGCGTCGCCTTAACCCCATTGTGCTCAAGGACTACGAGTTCCTCAATATCCACAAGCAGGGCATCATCGTAATGACACTCTACAAGGTGCTGCGCTACTTCCTCATCCTGCTTCAGTTGTTTGTCACCATACCCCTGCTCTTTTCCATCTTCCCGGAGACAGAGACACTGACCTACACCATCCTTGGCTACATCTGGAACCCCTTTAAGGACATCCTTCTGTCCATTGTGAACTATGTCCCCAAGCTCTGCCAGATTATTGTCATCTGGTTCTGTTTCCACTATCTGCTGCGACTCATCCGCTATTTTGCCGACGAGATAGAGTTGGAGCATCTGAAGATAAACGGCTTCTATCCCGATTGGGCCAAACCCACTTACTACATTCTCCGCGTCCTGCTCTGTTCGTTGATGGTTGTGATGATTTGGCCCTTGTTGCCAAGCAGCAATTCTCAGGTTTTCCAAGGCGTCTCGGTCTTCATCGGCCTTGTCGTGTCACTCGGCTCCACTTCCATCATCGGCAACCTCATGGCCGGCTTAGTGATGACCTACATGCGCCCCTTCCGCATCGGCGACTTCATAAAAGTGGGCGACACCATCGGCGAAGTCATAGAAAAAACGGTGCTTGTCACCCGCATCCGCACGCGCAAGAACGAGGTTGTCACCATACAGAACTCCAGCCTTATGGGTTCTCAGACAAGCAACTTCACCATGGCGGCCAAGAACTTCGGCCTCATCGTCCATACGAAAGTCACCATCGGTTACGATGTGCCTTGGCAGAAGATCAAGGAAATCATGGAGAGTGCCGCCCTTGCCACCCCAGGCGTGAAGCACAAGCCGCATCCCTTTATGATGATTACAGCCCTCAACGACTTCTATGTTGAGTATGAGATAAATGCCTATACAGAGGATGCGGTGAAGCTCCCGGCTGTTTATTCCTCTCTTCATGCCAACCTGCTCAAGCGCTTCTTCGAGGAGGGCGTAGAAATCATGTCGCCACACATCTATGCCCGACGCGACGGCATCGATGTGCAAATGCCCGAAGAGTTCAAGGCATAATAGGCTGCCTTTTGCTTTCCCTTCTTGCGAGAACTTTTATGAGGCATAGGGAGAAAAGGATTTTTCTGCTGAAGAAAACGATATTTTTCCCCAAAAACATACCCGTTATTCGAAAAAAACGTGTATATTTGCCGCAGAAAGGAAACGAAACAAATAAACACGTTGAAGACCATGAAGACAAGAATTTTTACGCTATTGATAATGCTGTTCGCTGTTGTATGGAATGCAATGGCCGATGAAATAACAGGCATGACACTGACCATCAGTCATAACCATGGTGAGTTTTTTGAAGTGTCCTTCCCTGCTAAAGGCTGGGACAACTTGGACTTGACAGACGAATCCTCCACCTCTATTCGTATCAAGAAGATTGAGGTACAGACCTCCGGGACCGTTGGAGGCGTTTGCTTCAACGCAACGATGTATAAGACAGAGGAAGGTTTGAGGCCGGATGATGAATGGCGCACCTTCAAATTGATGCCAGATGGCGACAAGTGGGTACTTGACTTTGGTGACGAAGCTCCTGACTTGATTGACAGTGAGATGAAATCTTCTCCCAGAACCTTCCAGTTCTTTGTGCAAGCTCGGGACGGTTCTGGCAATGACATCTATTACAACAACGGCGGTCAGGACTACAAGGTCCTCTTCGTGAAAGGCAGCGGTTCGCAATCGTCAAATGGCATCAAGAATGTGACGCTGACCATCAGGCACAACGGCGGCCAGGCCTTCTCGCAGTCGTTTCCCGCCGAGGGCTGGCAAGAGTTGGTCTTAGAGGAACGTACAACGTCCCTGATTATCGAGAAAGTTGAGGTGGAGGCAGACGAGTCGGCGTCGGATGTGGAGTTCTATGGGACAATGTACAGCACATCTTCTGGCGGGCCGTCCGGTAACGAGTGGAGAAGCTTCCTCCTTGAAAACCGTGGCGATGGCAACTGGGTGCTTGACATGGGAGAAGGCATAGAACTCGTGGAAAGCAAGTGGCTGACAGAGAACAAGACAAAGACCTTCCAGTTTTATGTCAAGGCTCAGGACGCTTCAAACAATGACATCTATTACAACAACGGCGGCGAGGACTACAAGGTGACGTTCTCTACCGGCGAAAGCAGTGGCTCGGACGCGAAAATACAGTTCGTAGGAGACAATGCCGCTACGATAGTTCTTCGTGCCGACAATGACGAATGGACCTATACTTTCGATGGCAACGGGAATCGTTATCCTGACTATCAGCCAGGACAAGTCAATTCTCTTTCTATCGAACAATTCAGCGTCAGGTTCTCTCGTGCAGATGGTGTAGATGTCAATGACGTAAGCCTCCAGTACAAGCTCTATGAGAAAGGACACGCCGACGAAGCAGGGTGGAACAGGCTGGATGCGATGTCGTATGACTATCAGAGTGGCAACGTGGTGGAATGCTCTGCCAACAAGGTGAATTTCAATGTGACAAATGGGCTGGAGACAGGCAAGGAGTATGTCCTTGAAGTGATGTTCCAAGTCGTCGTGTCAAACGGAGATTACTTCTTCCTTGGGAAGGACAGAGAAGGCGGCAAGTTCCGCTTCTCCAGGTCTGGCGGCGCGCAGACAGAGGGCATCAGAAGTTTCTCGCTGACCATCGAATGCGATGGCGAAGTGTTTACAGAGTCGTTCCCCGCAGAAGGCTGGCAGGTGCGCGTCATCGACGGCCAGACCTCTTCCATAAAGATCTGGAGTGTTGAAATCGAGTCAAGCGAGTCGATGAGTTACGCTGGCTTCTGCTCGACCATATACGATACAGAGGATCTCTGGCAACACGATGATGGTGCGTGGGACTGGGTTAATGTCGAGTACCAAGGAAAAGGCATATGGTCAACCAAGTGGCAAGAAGGGAAGGAACTAATAGAGAGTGAATGGATTGGTCAGGACAAAACGAAGACATTTGAATTCTTCGCCCAGACAGGAGATGCCAACGGTAACGCCTATTACTACGCAAATGGCATCGGCGGCGGAGGCTATTACAATAACTATAAGGTTACGTTCTCCACAGGCGGCGGCGACGATGCCATAGGCTTCACTCCAGCCTCCCTTAATACAAACGGAGCAGTCTATAACCTCGCAGGCCAACGTGTCGGCAAGGATTATAAAGGCATCGTAGTTGATGCCGGTAAAAAAGTCCTGAGAAAGTAGCTATTTGCGTCTGCGGCGGCCGAAAAGGAAATGCAGGCTGGAGAGAACGCCGACGCAGATGCGTATGCCTTTGTATATAACAAGTCCGTTGGAAACAAAACGGTTGATGTTCTGTATCCTGCTACTTGCCTGCGGCTGGGGTGAGACGAGGAAGCCTGCGGTCTTTACGATGCGCTGACGGGAAGCCTTGAGCTTCTTGTCCGTGATGTGCTTCCGCTGCTGTATGGCGGCGAGGACATCAGGAGATTTCAGAATGCTGTTCATTGCTCGTCCTCCTCTTCATCTTCGCTGACAAACAATCCTGCCACAAAACGTGTCAGCGGTTGCACAATCCATCGCTTGCGGCCAAAATACACTATAGCCATAATGAGCAGCATGGCTCCGCCCATAATGGCGAAGCTCCAAACGCCGCCCACAAAATTAGCAAGCCACATCGCAAAGGCCATGACAAAGAAAGAGAGCGCTATCATCCCTAATATCAGACACACGGCGACCATGGCTATCGCAGAGAGAAGCACACTGAGCTTTTCTGCTGTGTCCAGCTTCAGGTACTGCTTCTGAAGCTGCAGGTAGTTCTTCGCTTCTTTCCAGAGCGACTGTAGATTGTCAGTATAGTTCATGCCTATGCTTCTTCCTCTTCTTTGCTGGCCCGCAGTTCTTCGGCAATCTCGTCAACGAGGTCAGACATTTCCTGACGGTTGAGCTTGATGCCACGCTTACGCAGGGCTTCGGCAATCTTCTCACGGAGGTCACTGCCCTTCTCGGGGGCAAAAAGCAAACCACATGCAGCACCGACAACGGCTCCGCCTATAAACGCTACCAGAAAATCCAAAGCTTTCATATCAAATAAATAGTTTTAAGGGATTATTGTAATTCTTTGTTCATTTTGTCTCTCTGTCCGCAAAGATAGCAGTTTTTACCATTCAAACGGTATAAAAATGCAAAAAAATGTTGAAAAGAACCCTTTTTCTCTCTGTTTTGTTGCGTCCCTATGGAAAAAGTAGTAACTTTGCAAGGAAATAGAAGCAAAAAAGATAGTAAATACTTATATAAAACAACTTATGAAAAAGATTCTTTTGATGTGCGCTGCAGTCTGCGCCGTGTTTGTGGTTTCGTCATGTAAGAGTAAGGAAAGTGCCTACAAGAAAGCTTACGAAAAGGCAAAGGCTCAGCAAACCGAAACTCCAACAACTACAACAACTCCCGTTCAGCAGGTAACAACTCAGACCACCGTGACTCCCGTCACTGTGACACCAGTAGTTGATTATAGCAATGTGCCAGTCCGGAACGAGGACGTGTCCTTCGTGGAAGGCAGCCCCCTGAAGCAGTATGGCGTGGTTGTGGCTTCTGTAACTATCAGGAGCAACGGCGTGGCCCTCATGCAGAAACTGGCAGGACAGGGATACAACAGTTGTGTCGCCCAGGCACAGGTGAACGGTCAGACCTTCTATCGTGTCGTAGCCTGCAGTTTCGACACCAAACCCGAAGCCGCGCAAAAGCGTGACCAGCTTGAAGGGCAATACCCTGGCACTTGGTTGCTGTATAAGAAGTAATCATATAATGTGGGAAGAGTTCTTGCAATAGACTATGGGGTCCGTCGCACGGGTTTGGCTGTGACGGACCCTTTACAGATTGTTCCTGGCGGACTGCCCACTGTCGAGACACCCAAGTTGATTGCCTTCCTCAAGGATTATGTCTCGAAGGAAGAGGTGGAGCGCTTCGTGGTAGGCCTGCCCAAACAAACAAACGGGCGTGACAGCGACAACCTGCCGCGAGTGCGAGCCTTCGTGGAACAACTGCAAAAAACATTCCCGACAATACCCCTCGACATGTGGGACGAGCGCTATACCAGCGTCCTTGCTCAGCAAGCCATCCTGCAAAGCGGTATCGGCAAGATGGCTCGCCGCAACAAGGCCCTTGTGGATGAGGTGAGCGCAACAATCATCCTGCAAGGATGGATGGAGAGAAGACAATGATACTACCAATATATACTTACGGTCAGCCCGTGCTTAGGCAGGAGGCGGAGGAGATAGACAAGGACTATCCGGAGCTGGAGCAGCTCATAAAGAACATGTATGAAACCCTTGAACGGAGCGAAGGGATAGGCCTTGCGGCTCCCCAAGTAGGGCTTCCCATACGTTTGGCTATCATCAACCTCGACCCTATCAGCGAGGATATGCCTGAATACAAAGGCTATGCTCAGACTTTCATCAATCCCTATATCGAGGAATACGACGAGACGGATGCCGACGTAATGGAGGAAGGCTGCTTGAGTCTGCCTGGCATTCACGAGAAGGTGAAACGGGCGAAGCGTATTCGTGTCACTTATCAAGACGAACAGTTCAACGAGCATGATGAATGGGTAGGCGGCTACTTGGCCCGTGTCATGCAACACGAGTTCGACCATCTCGACGGTGTCGTCTTTACAGATCATCTGAAAGGCCTTCGCCGCCAGCTTACCAACCCCAAGCTTCAGGACATCCGAAAGGGCAAGTTCTCCTGCAACTATAAGGTGAAGGTGAAAAGCCATTGAACGTTGAACATTGACCATTGGGCTATGAGGGTAAAGCGACTATCATTGCTTGTGGCTATGCTCATCGGCGTAGCTAATTTCCCCTTTTCAACTTTCAACTTTCAACTAAGCACGCTTAAGGCTCAGATTAACACTGACCGCGTCCTTCTCATGGGGCGCAACGCCTTGTATTACGAGGACTATGTGCTTGCCATTCAGCGCTTCAATATGGTCATCAGCGTGAAGCCGTGGCTGGGAGAACCTTATTTCTACCGAGCTTTGGCAAAGTACTATCTCGAAGACTACCAGGGAGCAGAGATAGACTGCAACAATGCTGTGGAACGCAATCCATACGCCCTCAACCATTATGTCCTTCGTGCCCTTTGCCGCATCAACCAGAGCCGTTATGCCCTTGCCGAAGAGGACTATCACAAGGCTCTTTCCATCAATCCGCTTGAACATAACTGCTGGCATAATATCGTGCTCTGCCAGATAGAGTTGAAGGAATACGAGCGGGCAGACTCCTCGCTCGACGTGATGCTTCGTTACTGGGGGAAAGAGCCTGAGCAATACACCATGAAGGCACAAGTCTCTCTGCTCCGTACAGATACCCTTCAAGCAGAGAGATGGACAGACCGTGCCATAGAGATGGATGAGTATGACGGCAGGGCTTGGAGCCTCAAGGCCATGTTTCAGGCAAATCGTCGCGAATACAAGGAAGCAGAGACTTCGCTCGACAAAGCCATCATGCAGATGCCGAGGGTGGCAGGACTCTATGTCAATCGTGCTCTGACGCGCTACAATCAGGATAACCTCCGAGGTGCGATGTCTGATTATGATGCCTGTCTCGACTTGGAGCCACGCAACTATCTGGCCCATTACAACCGAGGCTTGCTTCGTGCCAATGTGGGTGAGGACAATCTCGCCATCGAGGACTTCAACTTCGTGCTCGAACTGGAGCCGGACAACACCATCGCCCTCTACAACCGTGCCCTCCTTTTGGACAACATCGGTGACTATAACGGAGCCATCCGAGACATCAGCGCTGTCATCATGGACTATCCTGAATTCTGGGAAGGCTATCGTCAAAGGGCAGCCATAAAACGAAAGATTGGCGACACAAACGGTGCAGAGCGCGACGAGTTCAAGGTGCTGCAAGCCAGGCTGGATGCAGCGGCAGGCAAGAAACACCCGGTACGCACAAGGAAGAAGAGCGAGCATAGCATCGAGGACTATGCAGCACTTGTTGAAGAGGACACCCATGAAGAAGAGAACAAATATGTCAGCGAGTATCGAGGCAAAGTACAGAACAGACAGACAGAGTTGTGTCCGGAGCCGATTTATTCGCTCTCATATTACAAGCGGACCTCCGAGACGAATACGTATGTTGCCTATTGTCCGCAGGTGGATGCGCTCAATGCCAGACATGTCCTCTCTCAGCAATTGTACCTGACCGACAACGAAGCGCCAATGGCAGCGAGGCAGACAGAAGCGCATCAGGCTTCCATTTCCTCTCTCTCCGAACAGCTTGAGCAGAAGCCCAACGACCGCAATTTGTTGATGCGGCGGGCACTCGACTATTATCACATCCGTGACTTCGAGAATGCCGTTGCCGACATGAATGCCCTTATTCAGGAGAACGGCGCAGAGCCTTTGGCGCTTGTGTTGAGAGCACAATGCCGTTTTGCCCAGCTCGAAGTGTCGCGTACAACGGCGAATGCTTCCGACCTCCGGCTTGGCTATTTGATGGTGGTTCAGGACTATAACAAAGCCTCCGACCTCATGCCCGATGTCCCCTTCCTATACTATAATATAGGTTGTGTGCAAGTGCAACTGGCCGATTATGTGGCTGCCCAGAAGTCCTTTAGCCGTGCCCTCCAACTCGACGCGCAGTTCCCCAGTGCCTATTATGGAAGGGGTGTTGCCTATATCCTTGGAGGCCAGACGGAGCAAGGACTTAGTGACCTCTCTCAGGCTGGCGAGTACGGACTTTACACCGCCTACAACCTCATCAAGAAGTACTCGAAAGAGAAAAAGCAGCAGGCAAGCAAATAATTTTTCAACTCTCAACTTTCAACTTTCAACTTTTCTTCGTACCTTTGCAAATCAAAATAAGTAAAAAGTACGACTATGATAAAGATTACCTTCCCCGATGGCTCCTTTCGTGAGTATGAGAATGGCGTGACTGGCTTTGAGGTAGCCCAGAGTATTTCTCCCCGTTTGGCACAGGACGTTGTGGCCTGTGGCGTGAATGGCGAGACGACAGAACTCAACCGCCCTATCACTACGGATGCAAGCATCAAGCTCTATAAGTTCGAGGACGAAGAGGGCAAGCACGCCTTCTGGCACACCAGCGCCCACCTGCTGGCAGAGGCCCTTCAGGAACTCTATCCAGGCATCCAGTTCGGCTTCGGTCCTGCCATTGAGAACGGCTTCTTCTACGATGTCCTTCTCCCCGACGGGAAGCAGATTGGCGAAGGCGACTTCAAGGAAATCGAGGACAAGATGCTCGAGCTTGCCCGCAAGGACGAACCCGTTGTACGCAAGGAGATAAGCAAGGCCGACAGCCTCGCCTTGTTCGGTGCCGCAGGCCAGACCTACAAATGCGAGCACATCGACCAGGACCTTGAGGACGGCAGCATCACGACCTATACGCAGGGCAACTTCACCGACCTCTGCAAAGGCCCGCACATCGTCAGCACAGGTATCATCAAGGCCGTCAAGCTGATGAGCATTGCAGGAGCCTTCTGGCGCGGCGATGCCACGAAGGACCAGATGCAGCGTCTCTATGGCATCTCCTATCCCAAGAAGAAGATGCTCGACGAATACCTTGTCATGCTCGAAGAAGCCAAGAAGCGCGACCACCGCAAGATAGGCAAGGAGATGGAACTCTTCATGTTCAGCGAGCGTGTGGGCAAGGGACTTCCCATCTGGTTGCCCAAAGGTACAGACCTTCGCCTCCGCCTTCAGGAGATGCTTCGCAAAATTCAGAAAGAGTATGGCTATCAGGAGGTGATTACACCCAACATCGGTGGCAAGAACCTCTACATGACTTCAGGTCACTGGGACCACTACGGCAAGGACAGCTTCCAGCCCATCCAGACACCCGAAGAGGGCGAGGAGTATCTGCTGAAGCCCATGAACTGCCCCCACCACTGCGAGATATTCGCCAACCGTCCCCGCTCCTACAAGGAACTGCCTTTCCGTTGCGCCGAGTTTGGTACGGTCTATCGTTATGAGCAGAGCGGCGAGCTTCACGGCCTGACGCGCGTCCGTTGCTTCACGCAGGACGACGCCCACATCTTCTGCCGTCCCGACCAGGTGAAGCGCGAGTTCATCAACGTGATGGACATCATCCAGCGCGTCTTCAAGACCTTCAATTTCAGCGACGAGAACGTGGAGGTGCAGATTTCCCTGCGCGATCCCAACAACAAGGAGAAGTACATCGGTTCCGACGAGGATTGGGCAAGTGCAGAGCAGGCCATTATCGACGCTTGTGCCGAGAAGGGCATGAAGGCACGTCAGGAACTTGGCGAAGCTGCATTCTACGGCCCCAAGCTCGACTTCATGGTAAGGGACGCTATCGGTCGCCGTTGGCAGCTTGGCACCATCCAGGTTGACTATCAGTTGCCTCAACGTTTCCAGTTGGAGTATGTTGGCGAGGACGGACAGAAGCACCGTCCCGTGATGATTCACCGTGCCCCGTTTGGCTCAATGGAGCGCTTCGTGGCCGTGCTCATCGAGCATACTGCCGGACATTTCCCCTTGTGGCTCACGCCCGACCAGGTGGCTATCCTGCCCGTCAGCGAGAAGTATCAAGGATATGCAGAGGAGCTTAAGGCTTACTTCGACACGCAGGACGTGCGCAGCATCATCGACGACCGCAGCGAGAAGATCGGGCGCAAGATCCGCGACACCGAACTCAAGCACATTCCCTACATGGTTATCGTGGGCGAGAAGGAACAGGCCGACGGCACCGTTTCCATGCGTCAGCGCGGCGGCGGCGAGCAGGCAAGCATGACGATGGAAGCCTTTGCCCAGCGCATCAACGACGAAGTGGCTGCAATGGTCGGGAGTGCCAATTGACAGCATCGCAGCATCCCATGCCTTTAGGCATTGCTGAAAAAACATTTACAAAAATCTTGTCTTAAATTGTGGTTTTTGGAGATGCTCTGAGGAGCGATTTCAAACGCCGCATGTGGCGATGGTCAACGCCGCGTGCGGCGTTTGCATTTCCCCCATGTGGCGTTGACCGTCTTAATCTGTCAAATTTTGCTGAAAAATGTGCACTGTTTGACAAGATTCTGCTTCTTATTTGCACATTCTTTACGATGTGTGCAAAAAGGCGTCCCTGTAAAATGCTGATTATCAATGTGCATTCGATTTAAGCCATTTTCTTGCGTTACAAGGCATCAAGTGCCATCCGAACAAACAAATGCGCTTAAATCAAAGGCAGGAAGGAAAAATGTTTACAATCTTTACAGTTCCAGAGGAAGGCTCTCATTCCCGAAGCGGTCGAGGGCAGTGATGGCAATGTGGTAGTCGTGGTAATATGCTCCGAGCAGGCTATAGACGAAACTTGTCTCATAGGTTACTCGCACGATGTTCTTCGGATTGCTTGTGTCAACAGGTCGCTGAGAACTGGCATAAATTACGAACCGACAGCAGTCCTCGTTTTCTGTTTCCCATTTAATCTCTTCATTGACGCCATTGATACGTGTGCGGCTCAAGAGCTTTGGCGTTTCAGGGATGTCTGTGCTTTGCCAACTCATAGGCGGCAGTAGTGCAGGGTAGGGGTAATAGTCTGTCCGGAGATAGTCGTAGATGCCTTTGGTATTTTCAGTCAGGAAACGGCTCCGAAAGAAGGCTTGTCCGCCCAGTCCCATCTGCCTCAAATAACAGAGTTCGCGCTGAATTATCCCCCAATCCCAATCCTTTTCTTTGGGTGACAAAAAATAGATTCCCAAACCGGGTGCCACTGTCCGCCCGTAGGAGTTTTCTTGCCAATCGGCGGCAAAGGGATAGAAATGGTCTCCCTGAAAGTACATCATCGGCACAAGCATGTCCATAATGCCATTGCGAAGCCAATCCTGGGCATCCTGATAAACCGTCCCGTATGCCGACCAACCTCTTGCCGAATAGCGACTGAGGTCGTTGTACTTTCCCAAAGGTGCGCAACTGACACGTACCCAGGGCTTGATGGATTTGACTGCCTCATAAGCCTCGCGGACGATTTTCGTTATGTTGTTTCGCCGCCACGACCGTTTGTTCTGACCATTCCCATACCTATTATATGTTATGGCATCCGGGAAAGATTCCGGGTTTTCCGGATAACGGATGTAGTCGAGGTGTATGCCGTCCACATCGTAACGGCTTACGATTTCACGACAAAGTGCCTTGAGATAATTGGAAGAGGCAGGCAAGCCAGGATTTAGATAGTATTGGTCGCCATGTTTGATGAGCAGTTCCGGGTGTGTTCGGAATGGGCTTCTTTTACCCATCTTTTTGGCATTCGCTGTCTTAAAGGCAGGAATTGTGACTAACCATGCATGTAGTTCCATCCCTCTCTTGTGCGCTTCTTCAGTGGCAAAGGCAAGCGGATCATAGCCGGGGGAGCAATCGTAAGTGCCGGTCAGACAGACATCCCAAGGCTCTATTTGGCTTGGATAGATGACCGAACCCCGAACACGTGTCTGCAGGATGACGGTATTGATACGACATGCCTGTAGCTGGTCGAGCAGTTGGCAAAGCTCTTTCTTCTGCTTCTGTCTGCCTGCTTCGCTGGTGGCTTTTGCTGTTGGCCAATCCAGACCGTTCAAAGTCGTCACCCATACGGCACGCACCTCATGCTTTGGGGCGGGCGGCGCGAGATGGAAGAAGTCCACACTCTCTTCCTTTTCAAAGAGTTCATGCTTGCTCTTGGGTATGTAATCGCTCCGTTTGTGCAGGTTTTGCGCCTCTGTGGTATTTACACATAGAAGCGCTACGAGCAGGCAGATCGTTTTAGGCAGGATGTTTTCGGCTATAATGCTTTTCATGGGATTTGATAAGGGCGGACAAAAGTCCGCCCTTATCTTATGAGAGGTTATATGGTTTGTTTTTAGACATTCACCTTCGGCAACTTGTCAAGTGCTGCCTTGATTTCCTCATCCGTGGGGATGTAGTCAGTCATGGTGCCGTCGTTGAAGGCCTGGTAAGCATAAAGGTCGAAGAAACCTGTTCCGGAGAGGTTGAAGACGATAACCTTCTCCTCGCCCGTCTCCTTGCACTTCAAGGCTTCGTCGATGGCTGCGCGGATGGCATGGCTGCTCTCGGGAGCGGGAAGTGTTCCTTCTGCGCGGGCAAATATCTCGGCTGCCTCGAAGACAGAGGTCTGCTCGTAGGCGCGGGCCTCGAATATCCTCTGGTCGTAAAGCTCGGAGAGGATGGGACTCATGCCGTGGAAGCGAAGTCCGCCTGCATGGTTGGCAGAGGGGATGAACTGGCTGCCGATGGTGTACATCTTTGCCAGAGGACAGATGCAGCCTGTGTCGCAGAAGTCGTAGGCATAGATGCCGCGCGTGAAGCTGGGACAGGATGCCGGTTCTGCACCGATAATCTTGTAGTTGGCCTCGCCTCTCAGCATCTCGCCCAGGAAAGGAGCAGCAAAGCCTCCAAGGTTACTGCCGCCGCCAGTACAGCCAATCAGGATGTCGGGCTTGATGCCGTACTTCTTGAGAGCGGCCTGCACTTCGAGACCGATGACGGACTGATGCAGAAGCACCTGGTTCAAGACGCTGCCCAACTCATAGCGATAGCCTTCGTTGGTGACTGCCACCTCGACAGCTTCAGAGATAGCGCAGCCGAGCGAACCCGTTGTGCCAGGGAACTCTGCCAATATCTTGCGGCCCACCTGCGTGGTGTCGCTGGGAGAAGGGATGATGCTGGCGCCGTAAGTGCGGATGACTTCGCGGCGGAAAGGCTTCTGCTCGTATGAGCACTTCACCATATAGACCTTGCAGTCAAGTCCGAAGTACTGGCAAGCCATACTCAGAGCCGTGCCCCACTGACCTGCGCCCGTCTCGGTGGTGACGCCCTTCAGACCTTGCTTCTTGGCATAGTAGGCCTGTGCGATGGCCGAGTTCAGCTTGTGGGAACCGCTGGTGTTGTTGCCTTCGAACTTATAGAAAATCTTGGCAGGCGTGTCGAGTGCCTGTTCCAGGAACTTTGCATGGACGAGCGGACTTGGGCGGAACATCTTGTAGAAGTTCAGGACTTCTTCGGGAATGTCGAACCACTTGGTATCGTTGTCGAGTTCTTGCGCTATGAGTTCTTTACAGAAAATCGGCTCCATCTCAGCCGCTGTAAGGGGCTTCCCGGTGCCTGGATTCAATAACGGTGCCGGCTTCGTCTTCATGTCAGCACGCACGTTGTACCACTGCGTAGGCATTTCTGCTTCGCTCAGGTAAATTTTGTAAGGAATGTTCTCTTTCATTTTTTTAATCCTTAAATAAATAATAAACTGAAGTTTCTGAAGTAAATAGGGTGTTAAACAGAGTTCCGCCTGTGCATGATGCACCAAGCGGAACGCAAGAAGTTAACTCACTGCGCTAATAGAAGTTAAATCAGGCTACACCATCGACGTACTCGGCATTCCATGCTGTCGAGCAGTGCGCAGTGCTTTACTTCCAGCCGACAAAGCTGGTTTTTCTCCCTATTCAACTTCATTTTGTAGCTTCCTAAACTTGAGTTTTAATTGAATCCGATTGCAAAGGTACGCCAAAAAAATGAAAAAAAGATGAATAAGGACAAAAATAAATAACAATCTTGAAAAAATATGGAGTTTTTTGTAACTTTGCACTCGCGATATTGATTAAATGAAGAATTGTTGATGAAGTTCTATCACTTTCTTTTTCTCCTAATCCTGATGTCGATAACGATTGTTGTCGGACAGAACATGTGTAATATCGAAAGAGACATGGAGTATGCGACAACAGGGGATGTGAAGGGCATGGCAGACAAAGACACCCTGAAGGACACCATCGGGGAGACAGACGACAGGATGATGCCAGAATTGATGGACGAGGCAATGTCTCATTTGGGCAAACGCTACTCGTATGGCGGCAAAGGTCCAAAGACATTCGATTGCTCTGGCTTCACAAGTTACGTCTTTCGTCAGCTTTATGGTACAGAGATAGGACATAGCAGTAGCGAGCAATATGCCCGTCATTCTCCAATCAAGCGCTCTGACATGCAGCCTGGCGACTTGGTGTTTTTCACCAGTCCACGCAGCGGCCGACAAGTCGGTCACGTAGGCATCGTGGTGGATTATGATACCAGCACAACCGACTTCCGCTTCATACATGCCAGCATCAACGAGGGCATAAAAATCAGCAAGTCAACAGACTATTATTATGACCGTCGCTTTGTCGGAGTCAGACGTGTAAGCGACACCCTGTCCATTGCGATGGTGGGAGATATTATGATGGGTACGACATTCCCGTCTATGATGTTGCCAGACAATGAAGGTGCAGACCTCTTCAAGGATGCAAGTCCGTTGCTTGTTGATGCAGATTTGGCGGTCGGCAACCTCGAAGGTGTCCTTTGCGATGGTGGGAAAAGTACAAAGGGGACAGGCCCCAACAGTTATGCATTCCGAACTCCCACCAGTTATGCTCCGTTGCTGAAACAGGCGGGTTTCGACTATTTGGGGCAAGCCAACAACCATGCCAATGATTTTGGCAAGGAAGGTATTGAAAGTACTGAACGCTGTCTCAGCGAGCAGGGAATTCTTTTCTCGGGAATAGAGGGACGTACAGAGTCGGCCGTCATCGAGAGAAAAGGGAAGAAGATAGGCCTTTGCGCTTTCGGTCACAACAGTTATACTTTGAAACATGTGGAAATGGAAACGGTTGGCCGCATTGTGGACAATCTTGCCAAGGAATGTGATATTGTCGTCGTTTCCGTTCATGGTGGGGCAGAAGGACGCACGCAGAGTCATTTGCCTATGGGAAGCGAGACTTTCCTTGGTGAGAACCGAGGCTCTCTGCGCGAGTTGGCCCATTTTTGCGTCGAACATGGCGCAGATGTCATCTATGGTCACGGCCCTCATGTGGTTCGCTGCTTAGAGGTTTACAAAGGGCGTTTCATTGCCTATAGCTTAGGCAATTTCTGTACGCCTTACAATGTCAGCTTGACAGGAATTTCGGGATATGCGCCTCTCATTGAAATAGAGATTGACTCCCAAGGCAGGTTCCTGTCGGGACAGATACATCCCATGATACAAGAAAGAGGCATAGGGCCGCGCCACGACAAGACAGGACGAGTGGTGCAACAAATCAAACAGCTTTCAGACGAGGATGTGCCACAGAGCGAAGCTGTGGTTTGGCCTGATGGACAAATTAGAATGAAGTAATACATTATAAATAAATATGAACATACTTGAATTGAGCGAACAGGAGATAATCCGTCGTAATAACCTCCAGCAACTGCGCGACCTGGGCATAGATCCCTATCCCGCAGCCGAGTATCCCACTAATGCCTTTAGTACCGAAATCAAAGAGAGCTTCGTTGACCTGCCCGTTGTCGGTAAGGACGAGGAAGGTAATGATGTCCGCGAGACTGCAACTCCCGAGAACTCAAGGAATGTCTGCATCGCTGGTCGAATCATGTCGAAGCGTATCATGGGTAAGGCTGCTTTTGCAGAGTTGCAGGACAGCAAAGGAAGAATACAGGTTTATGTGACTCGCGACGCTCTCGCGAATGGCGAGGACACAACCCTCTACAACACCGTCTTCAAGAAATTGCTCGACCTCGGCGACTTCATCGGCATCAAGGGCTATGTGTTCCGCACGCAGACAGGCGAAATCAGCGTTCATGCACAGGAAATGACCGTCCTGAGCAAGAGCCTTCGTCCGCTGCCCATCGTCAAGACAGATGCCGAGGGCAACGTCTATGACTCCTTCGACGACCCCGAGCTTCGCTACCGCCAGCGTTATGTGGACCTCGTTGTCAACGATGGCGTGAAGGACACCTTCCTGAAGCGCAGCGCCATCATCCGCACGATGCGAGCTTTCTTCGACCGCCACGGCTACACCGAGGTCGAGACGCCCACCCTCCAGGCCATCGCCGGCGGCGCAACGGCCCGTCCATTCATCACGCACTTCAACGCCCTGAACATCCCGATGTATATGCGCATCGCCACCGAGCTTTACCTCAAGAGGCTCATTGTGGGCGGCTTCGAGGGCGTCTATGAAATCGGCAAGAACTTCCGCAACGAGGGCATGGACAAGAACCACAACCCCGAGTTCACCTGCATGGAGCTGTACGTCAGCTACAAGGACTACAACTGGATGATGTCCTTCACCGAGCAGCTCCTCGAGGAGATTTGTGTGGCCGTCAACGGCAAGCCCGAGACAGAGATTGACGGCAAAGTCATCTCGTTCAAGGCTCCCTTCCGCCGTCTGCCCATCCTCGATGCCATCAAGGAAAAGACGGGCTTCGACTGCGAGGGCAAGAGCGAAGAGGAAATCCGCGACTTCTGCAAGCAGAAAGGCATGGAGGTGGACGAGACGATGGGAAAGGGTAAGCTCATCGACGAACTCTTTGGCGAGTTCTGCGAAGGCACGTTCATCCAGCCGACCTTCATCACGGACTATCCCGTCGAGATGTCTCCGCTCACGAAGATGCACCGCTCAAAGCCCGGCCTGACCGAGCGCTTTGAGTTGATGGTTAACGGCAAGGAACTGGCAAATGCCTACTCCGAGCTGAACGACCCCATTGACCAGGAAGAGCGCTTCATCGAGCAAATGAAGCTTGCCGACAAGGGCGACGACGAGGCAATGGTCATCGACCACGACTTCCTCCGTGCCCTGCAATACGGCATGCCTCCCACCAGCGGCATCGGCATCGGCATCGACCGCCTCACCATGCTTATGACGGGCAAGCCCTTCATCCAGGAAGTCCTCTTCTTCCCGCAGATGAAGCCCGAAGTGAAGGCGCCTCGCGACAAGGACGAACTCTTCCTCGAGAAAGGCGTTCCAGCCGACATCATCCCCATCCTTCGCAAGGCAGGCTACAACTTGGTAAGCACCCTGCAAGGCGTCGCTCCCGCCAAGATTCAGCAGCAAATCATCGAAATCATCAAGAAATACAAGCTCGAGGTCGAAAAGCCCTCGCAAGACTTGATTGCAACTTGGGTAACTGAGTAAGTGGGCTTGGAAACGCCCCAGTTATAGCTCATCGGGTGCTCCTTGCGTCTTCTTAGGGTTGTTGCTGCCAGATCTTCTCGGTTTTTATCGTTTGCCAGTGCAAGAGTACGAATAAAAAGTTAAGAATGAGGAATTAAGGGTTAAGAATTTCCTGCTATTTACGCATCGCTGCCCGAAAGTCTCGCCATTGAGACTTTCGGGCAGCAACAAATAATTAAACGTGTTTCCGTTCTACATTCTTATTTGATGATCTTCTTCTTGCCATGCACGATGTTGATGCCCCTCTGCGTCCTTTCGAGCCGCTGGCCAGCAACATTGTAGATGACATCATCATTATCAATTGTCAATTTTCCATTTTCAATTCCAATGATGCCCGTTCCTTCGCCCAGGTTCAGATGGTAGGACTTGGCCTGTGTGCCATCACCTTTCAGACGGAAGTAGGCATGGAAGCCATTGATCTCTGCTGGCGACTCTGTGGGTTTCTTCAGTTTATTGTCAGAAGATAGGAAGAGCACCATGTCAACATCGTCAGTGACCTGAGTTCTACTGAGCGTGGGGATGAAATCCACCACGTCGGTCTCGGTGGGCAGCAGGGCGTCGCTCACGATGACACCGGCGGTGGTCGGGTTCTCCACGTTCTCAGCCACCTTCACCAGGTAGGGCTTGCCCGCCTCGATGACGGTGGCGTCGGCGAAGTTCAGCGTCAGCACATCGTTCTCCAACTCTGCGCTGGTTAGTTCCTTCACGGTCCAGCCCTCGGGAATGGCGGTGCTGAACGGAGCAGCAAACGTATTGTACGAACCGGCGCTGAGCGTGCGCGTCAGGGTGACGTCGGCCTCGTAGCCGTCCCACTCTGTCAGTGCAGCGCTGTTGTCCGTTGTCTCGGAGAGGGCCAATTCGGTCTCATACTCCACCTCCAGCTCCACGTCGAAGGCGGGAGTTGCGGCGAGTGTCCACGTGCCGTCGGGGTTCTTGGTCAGCTCTACGCCCTCGGTGTAGGCGGTCTCCTCAGCGGTGGCGTAGGTGGTCTCGGCATCGGTCAGCGTCGAGTAGTTTGTCACGAGTGCCTGCTGGGCGGCGGTCAGCGCGTCGTAGGCCGTGCGTGCTGCGTCGATGAGGGCCTTGCTCTCAGGAGTGTAGGTCACGGTGCCGATGGCTGTTATCATGGCGATGACTTCATCGGCTGCCATCTGGTCGAGTTCGGCATCGGTGTAGTATGTCACTTCCAGCTCGACGTCGTATTCGGGCATCGTGCTGAGTGTCCACACCGTACCGTCGGCACTGGGCGTGAGGTCGATGGGGTCAGGGTCTTGTGCCCATGCGCCCGTCGCAGCCGTCAGCAGCAGCGCCATGATATATAGAAATCTATGTTTCATTGTTCTTTAATGTTTTAATTTTATGTTATTATATATATACGCGCGAGTGAGGCGATTACCAAGCGAGGCAGGCACGAACAAGAAGGTTGTCGGTCTTAAGGCTCTGGCTATCGGTGACGATTTCGTCATAGCCGTTGATGCCCCAGGTGCGGGCACTTTCGTCAATGGCGCCCTGCGTAGACAACCAGTATTGGCCTGTCATGATTTGGGTTTCGTGATCAAAGTGGACCGTCGGGATGGCTGTGCCTCCGGCATTTGTGATAGCGCTGTTCAGAGATGAACCGCTATTAGCGTTTTTGACCAGTGTCCACTCCTCCTGGCTGGGCAGTTTCCATGTCTGGCCTTCGACGGCAGGCGTGTGTGCGGCGGCTCCGCTTTCACCGCAGGCCGTAGCCCAGTCCATCATGCTGGCTTCGTCGGTGAGTGCAATGGCCAGACCGTTGGCACCGTTCTTATAGACCACCACGCCCGCAGCAGTCACGCCCGAGGGCAGGTTGTCCTTGTCGGCCACGTCGTAAGCCTTGCCGTCGGTGCCCACAATCATGCCCTGTGTGGATTCAGCCAACGTATAGGCGGTTGGGCCAGCCGGAGCCGGATAGGTGAACGGGCTTTCGGTGATAGCGCCTACCACGCCACCGATGGTCACCGTGCCGCAGGAGCCGCTGGAACTGGCTCCGATGCTGTAGGGTGCCTCGAAGCCCTTTGTGGCCGTCACGCTGGTTACGTTGCTGGTGATGGTGATGTCGCCGCAATTCGCAGAACTGGCACCGCCTATACCGGGACAGCCATAGCCGCCAGTAGCCGCAACGGTGCCGCCGCTGATGGTGATGTTGCCGCATGCAGTGTTGTATGCGGCGCCTATGCCCGGACCGTCGGTGCTCGTGGCATTGATGATGCCGCCCTCAATGTTGATGGCACAGCCAGCATATCCGTATCCTGCGCCGATTGCCGGGCCGCTACCAGACGTGATGTTCAGCACGCCGGTATTGCCCTGAATGGTGAGCGACGTGCCGCTACCGCCGCTCATCTCGATGCCGGCTGCCCCGAATTCATCAGCGGCATACAGGTTGTTCGTGGTTCCGTCGGCCAGGATGATGGTGGCGTTGCCTAAGCAGATGATGCTACGTCCAAAAGCTGTAATGTTTACGCCGCTGAGGGTCACCGTGGCGTTGTTGGCGATAATGATGACGTTCGTAGTTGCTTCGCCGGTTCCCGTGATGAGCCAATGCTTACCAGTTGGCACGGTCACATCTTCCCAATTATTTAATTCAGGATCATAAGTATTGATGTTCAGGGTATTGTCGTAACTGGGAACAGCCGGAGCCTTCTTCACGGCCTTGACGCTCTTCACCTTCTTCAAGCCTGAGTACTTGAGGCTGACCTGAGTGCCCTCGGCCACGCCCTCAAGGGGCAGTTTCTGATACTCCGTTGCGTCGCCAGCCTTACCCGTCCAGTTGTCAGCATCCTCGGTGTTCTCAGCGAAAGAAACGGTGTAGGTGGAAGACTCTTCTGAGCCGCCGCTGCTGCCGCCGATGCTGAGGAAATCGTTCTGGCTGTCGCTGGTCAGGTAAGCATTGCCCACGGGTACTATATCACCCGAAGCCACCTTGTAGAAGCCCAAGCCGCTTGTGCCGTTGTCCAGCACGTAGAATGTGCCGTCGCTCGTCGCACCTGCAGCAGCAGAAACACCCGTCAGAGAATTGTCTTGCGTGTCGCTGCTGGCGGATGTCGTCAGCGTCATCACAGGATTGCCGCCTGTCGTTTTCAGGACAACGGCTGTGCCAGCGTCCACAATTCCGTTATCGACTTTATTCAGCGTCAATGCTGTGCCGCTGAGGGCCACCTTGAACACCTCCGTGTTCGCATCGGCCTGGAAGCCGTAGGCATTATTGTAGAACGTCGTCCATTTGGCTCCGTCTGCCGAGGTCGCCGTGAGGTTCATCGTCACCGTCGCGCCGTCCTTGATATCATCAAAGGCACCGCTACCAATATACGGGTTGCTGTTCAGAGTAGCCGTAGCCAGATTGTTGCACATGTTAAAGGCTCTTTGCCCGATGCTCGTCACGCTGGCGGGAAGAGTGATCGACCCCAGGCTGATGCAACCATAGAAAGCACTATTGCCAATGCTTGTCAAACTGGAACCATCGGCAATGGTGACTGACGTCATGCCAGTGCAGGTTTGAAAGGCTTGATTGCCGATGCTTGTCACGCTGGCGGGAATGGTAGCAGATGCTAAATTGGTGCAATTGAGGAACGCACTTGTGCCGATGTGAGTCACGCCTTCCTCGACCACGACGCTTGTGATGGATTGGAGGGAGTTATACCATGGTCGTTGTCTCTGGGTCGTATTCGCCATGGCTCCGTTGCCGTCGCCGCTTGTCTTCGAGACGGTCAGCACGCCGTCAGAAAGATTCACTGTGCAGTCGCCACTGGTCCACGGCTGCGCCCACGCGCCCGTCACTGCCACCATGAGCAGCACGAGCAATGAAAGTAATTTCTTTCTCATAATTCTTTTAATTTAATTAGTTAATAATGTTATAGATTTAAAACACTTTTGTTGTTCAGTCATTGCAGCCGATGTCCTGCGCCGTAGCCTCGGCAGTCGGTTCCCCGGGCAGGTCCGTCTATACATTTATATATATGGCACGGAATAAATGGCATTTTTCATCTGCAAAGATAGCAAAAAAAGACCTGTCTTGCAAGGCAAAAACAGGTCTCAGACAAACTTGAAAGTGTTTTCAAACAAACTTGGAAGTCCGACAGACAAACTTGAACATCTGGCAGACAAACTTGAACGTCCGACAGGCAAAATATCATCCCTCCTCGCGCTCCATGGCATTCCGGCGGTAGTCGGAGGGAGACATGCCGAAGCACTGGCGGAAGCTGGTGCTGAAGTAGGTGCCGCGGCTGAAACCGCAACGGCTGGCGACTTCGCTGATGCTCATGTCGGGATTCTCCACGAGGAGACGGGCACCGTAGTCGAGACGCATCTGCTGGATGTGGCTGCTCATCTTGGCGTGCTGGCCGACACTGGAGAAGATGGCGCCCACGCGCTCCTTCGACAGATTGAAGCGATTCATGATGGTGTCTCGTCCGAAGTCGGGGGCGGTGAAGAGGTGTTCGCGGATGATGGTGTCGCGGATGTAGTGGTAGAGCTCCTCGTCGGTCATCTGTTTTGTATCCTGCGGCATTGGAGCGGCGTCGGCTTGCTGCGCAATCTCCTTGTACTTCAGGGCATTGGCAATCTGCCGCGCGAGGATGCGGTTCTTGCGGCGGATGGACCTGTTCTTGACAGCGACGGTGACGGCAAGGGCTGCTACGGCAAGCAGTACGGCTATCACGCTATACAGAATATAGCGCTGGCGGGTGTTCTCGGCCTCCTGCTGCATGATGGTCTGCTCCTGCTCCTTCTCGTGATAGACGGCGGCCAGCTCCTGAGCCGTGTGCCTGGCCTTGCGGCTCTTCAGCGTGTCCTGTATCTCCAGCACCTGCTCGTAGAGGGTGGCGGCCTGCTCGCTGTTTCCCATCTGATGACAGACGTCGGCCAGCCCCCACTTGGCGGTGTTCATCATCTCGCCCAGCGTGTCGCCATGCAGGCGTATGCGCTCGATGAGGTCGGCGTAGATGGCGGCAGCCTCGCGCAGGAGTCCGCGCCTCTTCATGTAATCCACAATGAAATAGTCGCGCGTGTGGCTGCCCTCGTACTCCACAGCCTTCCACGCGGCGTAGGCAGAGTCGGCGCGCTGGAAATATGCGCGCTGTTCGCTGCCGGAACTGTTAATTCCCATCCGAGCCAGCAGAGCCGCCTTCTTCGCCAACGCCATGCGGCGGTCGATGAGCTGCTGATTCTGTGCTGCTCCCCAGCGCGTGCCCTGCATCGTGAGCCGCAGGTTGCGCTCGCAGGTCAGGAGCGCGCTGTCGTAGTCCTTCATCTCGCTATACATGGTCGTCAGCAGGTTCAGGAAGCCGTGCGTCAGGTGGTCAGTATTGCCGCGGTCGGTCTTGGCAATGAGGTCAATAGCCTCGTTGACGTACTGGATGCCCTTTGCGCGGTCGCCCTCGAAGAAAATGTTCTGGCCCATCGATACCAGCGCCATGGCGTGGAAGTAGCTGTTGCCCGTCTCCTTAGCCAGATCGAGTTGCTGCTGCAACCACTTGGTCTCTTCGGCCTTATGACCGGAAAGTTCGCTGGCATTGCTGAGCGAGCTGAGCACGTTGAGCTTCTTCTCGCTGTCGGCTTTGGCCACAGGATTGTTCAGCAGTTGCAGGTAGAGGTCGTAGGCATCACGGAACTGCATGGAATTATGCAACGAGTCGGCCACTCGCATCGTCTGGTCGAATTCCGCGGTGTCGGCCTCGCCAGCCCCGCCCTTCGTGTCAGCGCATCCCGCGCACCCCGTGGCCAAAACCGCCACAGCCATAAGGAAAACAAGGATTAAATTCTGTCTCATAATATTAGTTGGTTGTTGATGAAATTATATTCGGTTGTCGTCTCACGACGCGTGATTCAGCATTTCTGCCTGTAAAGATACACATTTTTACTAAATTCTCTCGCATCCCCCGCCCAGAAATCAGCAATAAATATGCAAAAAACGATTAGGCGGTGAATTCCCATGAATTATCCGTGCTCGAAGCCCCAAACGCAAACCGCCGCGACTCCCTTCGGAATCTCGGCGGCTAATTCCCTTTTAAGGCTCACAGGCTGTCGCCCATGTCAATGAATCAGAGCAGTCCGTTCATTCGTCTCCACTCTTTACCTTTAGGGGTGTAGAGATAAATAATAGCAATAGTGCAGGGCACAACTACGAATAGTCCAACTAAATACATTCCCATATTACTTATTTCGGTTCCTCCGCTTGCACCGCCTCCATCTGCTTGTTGGGCTGTGGCTTCTGCGGCTTTGATTTCTCGCGTCTCGTCGTCATAAACGTCGATTCTTTGTTATCACGGTGCAAATATACGACTTTTTCCCGATAATCGCTCTTTTTCACACGAATTTCCATTCGTTGCCCGTGATTTTACTGATTCTGCGGGGCAGACTGGCGGAACTCGGTGGGCGTCATGCCGAAGCGGCGACGGAAACATTTGCCGCCCCGTCCTTCATGTCAGCGCATCCCGCACAGCCTGTGGTCAAAGCGGCCACGGCCATAACAAAGCCAAAGATTAAATTCTGTCGCATAGCTCTTGTTGGTTATCAATGATTTTTGATTTGGTTGTTGTTTTATGCATGAGATACACATTAATTATTATATAAAGGTGGCGGGTATGATGGACTATCCGCAGAGATTTCCTTCTGCGCCCAACAAGCTTAAAAGCTTTTCCAACAGTCGCGGAAAGGCATAGCGGTCAAGGTCTGACTCTTTTATCCATTGACCATTCTTGGATGCGGCATGGGGTAGGGTGAGGCAATAGAAATCGGTGTGCAGTCGCTGATGGGTGAGTTGGTGGCGGACATCGCGTGCAATGAGCGACAGGCTCTCTAAATCTGCATCAAAGACAAACTTCCTTACCTCCCTCTTCACTTCTGCCATATCCAGAGGCTTCTCCGACTCTATTAACGGAAACTCGAAAAGTCCTTGCCAGATGTCGCAACTTCCCCGTCGGCACAGAAGTGTCTGCCCGTCTGCGCTTCTTGTGTAAATATAGGTGAAGTAGCGGTCTCGGACGGCTGTGCGCTTTGCCTTCACCGGCAGCTTGTCAACGGTATGCTCTCGCAATGCCTGACAAGTGTCGGCAAGGGGACAGGTAACGCAATCTGGTGAGGTGGGCTTGCATTGTAAAGCTCCGAAATCCATGATGGCCTGATTGTAGAGTGCAGGATGCTGGCGGTCGAGCATCTCATCGGCAAGGGCGCGAAGAAGTTTTTTCCCCTGTCCGGTATCGACAGGTTCGCCGATGCCGAAATGACGGGCAAGGACACGTTGCACATTGCCGTCGAGCACTGCATAAGGTTCGCCAAAGGCAAAACTCATAATGGCCGCCGCTGTGTAGTCGCCTACGCCCGGTAATGCCCTTGCGAAACCATAGTCCTGGGGAAAAAAGCCTGCTTCGGAGACAAGCTTTGCTGCAGCGTGAAGATGGCGAGCACGGCTGTAGTAGCCTAATCCTTGCCAGAGTAGCATCACCTCCTCTTCGCTTGCCTCAGCCAGGCTTTCAGCCGTTGGGAACCTCTCGGCAAAGCGAAGATAATAGTCCGTGCCTTGGCAAATCTGTGTCTGCTGAAGGATGAACTCCGAGAGCATGATGAGATATGGATCACGAGTCCTGCGCCAAGGAAGGTCGCGCCCAAAGGTTTCGTACCAAGACTCCAGTTGTGTGGCAAATGCAGAAATCATGGCGCAAAAGTAATGCTTTTTGCCGTGAAACAGATTAAAAGGTGTACTTTTTTTCAACAAAAAGCGTAAATCGTTTCGTCGTTTAGAAAAATAATCGTACATTTGCACTCCGAAATTGTATAAACATAATAATTAGTAATAACCATAAACACCCAAAATTATGCCAAACGGAAAAAAGCATAAGAGGCACAAGATGTCAACGCACAAGCGTAAGAAGAGACTGAGAAAGAACAGACATAAGAGCAAGTAAACAGACTTCTCAGGTCTAAAAAGGTGACAGCACTCAGTTCCGTCACCTTTTTCTGTAACAAAAGAAATGGAAGTAACAAGCGAACTTTTCATAGACGTCCAGCCAGGTAAAATTGCTATTGCATTGACCGAGGACAAGCGTCTGGCAGAGTATCAGGAAGAGGAACAAAGTGTTTCCTATTCCGTAGGCAACGTGTATCTGGCCAAGGTCAGGAAACTTATGCCCGGCCTCAATGCCTGCTTTGTGAATGTCGGCCATGAGCGTGATGCTTTCTTGCATTACCTCGATCTTGGCTTGCAGTTCGCTTCCTATGCCAAGTTCCTTAAGCAGGTGCAGAGCGACCGAAAGAATCTCTATTCCTTCGAGAAGGCTTCCATGCTGCCCGACTTGCCAAAGGACGGCAGTGTACAGACTACCCTACAGCAAGGACAAGAGGTCCTGGTGCAGATAGTAAAGGAACCAATAAGCACGAAGGGGCCTCGCTTGACTTGCGACCTCTCCTTTCCCGGGCGTTTCCTTGTCTTTGAACCTTTCGGTGACAAAGTTTCTGTCTCAACAAAGATAAAAAGCAGTGCAGAGAGAGCACGCTTGAAGCAGGTTGTCGAAAGCATCAAGCCCAAGAACTGCAGCATTATCGTACGTACTGTGGCTGAAGGCAAGCGCACTGGCGAACTGGATGCCGAGATGAAGATGTTAGTGGCACGCTGGGAAGGCATTTTGCGACGAGTGCAGCAAGCCAGGGAATTTCCGACACTTGTCTATGAGGAGACGAGCCGGACGGTAGGCATGTTGCGTGACCTCTTCAGCCCAAGCTACGAGAACATCTACGTCAACAATGAGGCGGTTTATAAGGAGGTACACGACTATGTCAGCCTCATAGCTCCTGAACGTGCTGGCGTGGTAAAGCTATACAAAGGCAGCTTGCCTATCTTTGACAATTTCGATGTCACCCGGCAGATAAAGTCAAGCTTTGGTCGTATTGTTTCTTACAAGCATGGTGCCTACCTCATCATCGAGCATACAGAGGCACTGCATGTTGTCGATGTCAATAGCGGCAACCGCTCTCATGGCAAAGAAAGCCAAGAGGCAAATGCTCTGGAGGTTAACCTGGGAGCAGCAGAGGAATTGGCCCGCCAACTCCGCCTTCGTGACATGGGCGGTATCATTGTTGTCGATTTCATAGATATGAAGTCGGCAGAGGACCGTCAGCAGCTTTACGAACACATGTGCGAACTGATGAAGCGCGACCGTGCCCGCCACAATATCCTGCCTCTAAGCAAGTTCTGCCTCATGCAAATTACCCGTCAAAGGGTGCGTCCCGTCATGGATGTGGCTGTCGAAGAGGCTTGCCCGACATGTCAGGGAACAGGCCAAATCAAGAGCAGCTTCCTCTTCCACAAGGTATTAGAGGGCAAAATAAAGTTCCTATACCACAAACTTGGTGTGAAGCGCTTTACACTTCATGTGCATCCCTATGTGGCGGCTTACTTGAACGAAGGCATTCTAAGTCTCCGTCGTAAGTGGCAACTCAAGTATGGCCTTGGCGTAAAAGTCATCCCAAGCCAGAAGCTTGCTTTCCTGCAATATGAGTTCTACGACAAGGACGGGCAGGAAATAGACATGAAGGAAGAGGTAGAAATCCGATGAGGTGAACCCCGAAAGTTAGACATAAAACTTTCGGGGTTCATTTTATCAAAGGCACATCCTCATTGTTTTATATGATATTGTACGATATCTTCGATGGGACGACGTAAAATCCGACCAATCTGCATCCCATATGAGGCTGCTGCCTCGGTTATTTCCTGTGAGAAATGATGTGCGATGCCCCCCACACAATGGAGGGGCATTTCTTTGTGTCCGTAGATGACAATGTTGCGCGCAATAAACTGTTGGAAAGCCCAAAGAAGCATATCATGAATTTCAGGGATATCACGGCGTTCTGCAATGAAAGGCACAAACGATGCGAGGAATGCATTTGCAGAAGGCTGGCGATAGACGTGCTCTATGATGTCGGACAATGTCATGTTATAGCTTTCGCAGAAATCCTGCTTGAGGGCTTCTGGCAAAACTCCCTTGAATAGGCCATTCAGTAGTGTCTTTCCTAAGAAAGAACCGCTGCCTTCATCGCCTAAGATGTAGCCTAATGGAGGCGTGTGCGCAACGATTTCCTTCCCATTATAAAGACAACTGTTAGAGCCTGTGCCCATAATGCAGGCAATGCCCGGCTCGTGTCCACAAAGAGCACGGGCGGCTCCAAGCAAATCGCTTTCCACTTCGACAGTACATCCCGGCAGAAGTTCTTGGATAATGCTTCGCACTGTCTGAGAGAAAGGCTCAAGACAACCAGCACCATAGAAATACACGGCTTGCAACGCTATCGTTTTTGGAAGCTGTGTCAGCAGTTGGCTACATAATACATTATATATATATACGCGCGTGTCACGCGCGGGATTGATACCGTCTGTATGTATTTCGGTACGTGTCCCGTCTGGTGCGACAAGAAGCCAGTCTGTTTTGGTCGAACCGCTGTCTGCGATAAGAAGTGCTTTTCTCATAACAAAAAACCTCCTCATGTTAGGAGGAGGCTTGGAGTTCTTCTGGTCTTAATTATTGGGCTGGAGTTTCTGCAGGAGCCTCGGAAGAAGCATCCGTTGCAGAGGGCTGTTCCATAGCCGGCACATTGCTGGGAATGGTGGCAGCCTGCTCTACAGCTTGCTGCATGATGACAGAGTCGTTGTGGCCTGCACCAGGCAGAAATGCCACACTAATGACGCTGAGGAAAATCATCGCACCGGCGAGAAACCAAGTTGCTTTCTCAATGAAGTTCGTTGTCTTGGGTGCGCCCAGAATCTGGTTGTTGTTGGAGTAGTCAGCAGCAAGACCGCCGCCCTTTGATTCCTGAATAAGTACGATGAGGCACATAAGGATGGATGCCAGTACAATCAGGATAACGATAGATGTGTACATGTGTTATTTGTGTTTGTTGTTTATTATTAGTTTCTCTAAAAACCGAATTTGGTCTGCAAAGTAACGATTTTTTTTTGGATATTTCAAGGAAAGTTGCCTGATAATTTTCACTGCGTTCTCATATTTGCCTTGTTTGATGTAAATTCCGGCCATTATTTCTGTCAATATCTCATTATCTTCGTCCTTTTGTGGTGTTTCCTGTTCGTTTGTCGGCTCCTTTTCTTGTTCGTCTTCGCTGTTGTCTGTGAGGACAAATCTTCCGGTCTCATTCTCGAGGAAGTCCTCTACGATGCCTCCTCCATTCATGGGTAGCGCTTCTGCTCTCGGTGTGCCATGCAGTCTTTCCTGTTGAAGCAGGTAGCCGATGTAATCCTGCGCGGCATCGATGGGATGAGTGGCTGGAGCCGCCGGTGTCTGTGCGCCGAGGAAGTTGTCAATAAGGCTTACCGTGCGGGATGTCGTGGCTTGGTCTGTATCTTCGTAGCGTTTGTGTTCCTCTGCATTTGTGTAGTGAGGCTCTTCTGTGAGGTGGAATACAGCTTCGCGGTTAGGGACGAGGATTGCTGTGCGCCGCAATGTTTCGTCGTATGCAGGATCGTGTTTCTTGTAGAGGGCCTGTAAGAGCAAGATGCGTGCGATATGAAAATAGGGATAATCCTGTGTGATTTTCTGCAGATGACGGATTGTGTCATCGTCCATCGTGTCTGGCTGTCGGATATAGTCTATAATGTGTCGTTGCATAGGGGAGGACTTTAAGAGAGTTTACCAGTTAGCAACTGTGGCATTGAAGATTTGGTCGGTGATGTCTTTCACCATCTGTGTCACAAGTTCTTCCTGTACGGCATTGAGTTGTTGCGAAGCATCGTATTCAGAGGTTGCTGTGAACTGCCGCTCGAAGTCGTCGGTGTGTTTCTTGTTGTTGACGAAACGGACGTTTACTGCCATTCTCAATTGTACTTGACTGCTGTATCCGTCACTGGAGATGCCTTTGTTGAATTGGTCAAAAGCCACAATCTCGCCAGCAAGTTGCAGGTCGCCGTTCTTTTTGACCTGTCGCAGTTTTGTCTGGTTGGCATAGACATCGGTAAGTCTGTTTTGGAAAATACTTTGCATAGGTGCCCATACATAAGCACTGCGAATAGGGAAGTTGTCTATCTGAATGGTCTTTGTTGTGGTATAGTCGATACTGGCACCGTTGAAACTGTAGCTTATGGTGCATGCCGAGGCTATTAGTGAGAACAGTGCGACGAGGGCAGGAAGATATTGTCGGCGTAATCTATTCATCAATTCCATAGGCTTTTATTTTGCGGTAAAGCGTCCTTTCGCTGATACCAAGTTCTTCTGCAGCAAGTTTTCGCTTGTAGTGGTTGCGTTGGAGAGCCAGCAGGATGTTGCGCTTCTCCATGTCGCCAATGTTGAGCGTATCGTCATCTATTATCTCTTCTGCTGTGGGGATGTCCAATTCCAGCGGTTGCGTGTGTTGTGCTTTCTTCTGTGTGGAGAGGGGTACGGGCAGTGTCGTTGATGTATGGGTGTCATGCCAATTGCCTTCTTGTAACTTGTCCTTTAATTCTTGGACTTCAGAGCGAAGTTCAAAGACTGCATGGGCAAGGATTTTTATTTCTTGCTCATAGTCGTGTTGTGTGCTGCTGTTCCCTCCAATTGTGGCAATGCCTGTGTCTAAGTCCGAGTTTGGGGTGATGCCATGTTTGGCAAGAACTTCTGGTGTGATGCTTCGGCTTTCGGAAAGGATACTGAGTTGCTCCGTTATGTTGCGAAGCTGACGAATGTTTCCTGGCCATTTGTAGGAGTTCACGACGGCTTCTGCCTCTGGGGTGAGGCGAATGGGTTCCGGGATGTTGTAGCGTGCCGCAGTGTCGAGCGCAAACTTCTTGAAGAGCAGCACGGCATCGCCTTGACGCTTGCGCAGGGGCGGTATCTTGATGTTGATGGTGCAGAGGCGGTAGTAGAGGTCTTCGCGGAAACGTCCTTGCTTGATGGCGTTGGGGATGTCCACGTTGGTGGCTGCCACAATGCGGACGTTTGTTTTGCGTGGTGTGCTGCTGCCGACTCTAAGATATTCTCCCGTCTCCAAGACACGCAGGAGTCTGGCCTGTGTGCTAAGGGGGAGTTCGCCCACTTCGTCGAGGAAGAGTGTCCCGCCGTCTGCAGCACCGAAGAAGCCTTCGTGTTCACCTATTGCGCTGGTGAAGGAGCCTTTCTCGTGTCCGAAGAGTTCGCTGTCGATAGTACCTTCTGGGATGGCACCGCAGTTAATGGCGATGTATGTCTTGCCTTTACGTTTGCTGTAGTCGTGTATGATGCGAGGCACGATTTCCTTGCCCACACCGCTTTCGCCCTGTATGAGTACGGAGAGGTCGGTGGGTGCTACCAGAACAGCAGTGGCAAGTGCTTCACGCAGTGTTTCGTTGCGTCCCACTATGCCATAGCGGTTCATCAGGGATTGCATGTCTAAACTATTACTCATTGCTCAGCTTTCGTTTGTGTTGCCTCGTCTCTCTTTCTGTCGTCGCGCTTGTCGCGGAAGAGTTTTGGCAGCGGGTTCTGCCGTGCTTCATCGTAAAAGGCACGGTTGCGGACGATGTCGATGGCTGTATAGAAGGGATGTGTGGATGCTGAAATATCAGCCAGTCCTTCCTCTTCCTCCTCGTTTTTACGGACAGGATAATAGACGGCAGTGATAATCGTCTCCGTTCCGGCAAAGAAGCGAACAGGGGCCTCCTGAGAAAGTCCTGCGATGATGCGCTGTTCCATTGCCGTGTCTCCGACGATGATGATACCGTCGAAGTGACAAGCAGCATCCCCATCCAAGAGTTGTTCTATAGTATAAGGGCCATAGGTGTTGATGCCTTGTTCCGCTGTGACTTGGCTGGCGAGTTCAGGATTTTGCATGTTGCCTTCCCTGACGATGGCGATGCGTGGGGAGCGGAGGTCGAAGTCGCGTTCCAGAATGTCGCGAAGCCTGACGATGTCATCTGCTGTCGGTTCTGTATCGAGAAGCATGATGTTCGTCTTGTCTGTTACGATAATCTCGACTGATCCGGCAGGACGTTTAGCTCGCTCTGGAGGTGAAGCAAGTACCAAAGCATCTACCTTGCCTTCGCCGAGGTCACGCAGGGCACTATCCTCCTTCTCATAAACGAGAGGGGTGCAGAGTTCAAGCATGGCATTGTCTTCATAAATGCCACGAAAGAGTTCGGCGTTTGTTCCTTCAGTGCCTATTGGTGCAATAGCTATCTTGAGTTTTTCCATTTATTTTTTGTGTTGTTTTATCACGTTCTTTTGTCCTTGACTTGTTGTGCTGTTCATTGCTTGTACATGAATGAGCAATGGCTTGTACATGAATGAGCAATTGCTTGTACATGAATAAGCAATCCTCTCTGGCTGTAGTGACTATTTCCCTCCTCCTTTGGGAGTGGCGGCCTCTGAGGTTGGTGTCTGTTTCTCCTCCTCTATCCCTGTGTCGATGAGCGAGTACTGTTCTTCGGGGAGTTGCAGGGTATAGAGTGAGCCTTCAAGCCGGCGAATGAGTCCGCGCTTCATCTTTTCCGGGGCATAGACGAAGCCTTCGACAACGATGACACGGTTTGTCTCTGTGTCTATGCGGGAGTGGCTGACGAAGGGGCCGCCCATGCAGTCGTTCTCCATATACCAAAGGCCGCGCATCTCCATAGCATAGCGTTTGTGTACCACGATGGGCTTGATCAGTGTGCAGAGCGAGTCGGTCTTCATAAACATGCCAGGCTTTTCTCCGGGCAGGTTGGCTTTCATCACGGAGTCGCGTTTGGCGACCATGTATGCCTTGTTGAACGTCTCCGGACCTTCGTAAGGGTAACTGTACATGCAGATGTTCTCCATGCCGGTTGCCGTGTTGTTGCTTGTCCACAGGAACTGCTCGCCTTTCTTGTAGCCGGTAAGTTCCTTCGGGGCATGGAAGCGGCAGGCGAAAATCTGCCATGCGAGGTCGTATGTGACCTTTGAGTATTTATTCTCCAGTTCCTTGATGAGGCGGTTCATCTCCGTGCGTGTCAAGAAGTCGATGACCTCTTGCTTGTGGTTGATGCAGAACTCTCTCAGCTCCTCCTGGCTGGGGCTGTTGATGGTGAGCACAATCTGGTCCATGGCATTTTTGTTGCGCATGAAGCGCATACCGGTGCGAGAGTACTGTGTCTTGTCGATGTTGACCTGTATGATGTTTCGGAAGATGCTGAAGTTCGCACTTAAATCCTTCGGCTCAATCTGTGTTATATGGAACGAGCGCTCGCTTTGCGGCAGACAGGGCACGTCGGTGTCAAGGATGTCGAAGAGTGCACGTCCTGCTGGCGCGTTCCAAGTTTTGTTGTCAAGCACGACAAGCACTTCGTAAGGCCGTCCGCTGGCTTGCGGGAAGATTTGCTCCTTCGTGCAACTGGCCAAGAGAGGCAGGCAGAGGAGAGACAATAATATATTCTTCATAATACTTTTGTTTTATAAATAAATATCTTTCTTTTGTTTCGTGTTTTCATGTGTTCCCCGTCTTTGCGTGCAGCAGTCCGCAGGCGGCGTAGATGTCTTGTCCTCGGCTGGCGCGTATGGTGGTTGTCACGCCATGGCGCGTCAGGTAGTCGCGCAGCCAGACCATTTTTTCTTCCGGTGCTCCCCGGTACGGCGTGTCGGGTATCTGGTGGAAGCGTATCAGGTTGACGCGGCACTCAATAGGAGAGAGCAGGCGTACCAGTTCGCGTGCGTGGCGTTCCGAGTCGTTAAGGCCGCCGAAGACGATGTATTCGAAGCTGAGTCTCCGTTGGTGGCTCCAGTCCTGTTTGCTCAGCAGTGCCATCAGTTCGCCGATGCCGTAAGCTTTTTCTGCCGGCATCATTTGGAGTCGTTCTGCGGGGAAGGGATTGTGCAGGCTGATGGCCAGGTGGCAGTCGCTCTCTTTGAGGAAGCGCTCCACACCTTTCCGCACACCGACGGTTGATACGGTGATGCGTTTTGGACTCCATGCCCATCCGTCTGGAGCAGTGAGCAATTCGGTGGCCTTCAGCACGGCATCAAGGTTGTCCATAGGCTCTCCTTGCCCCATGAAAACGATGTTTGTAAGCCTTTCGCTCCCAGGCACGGAATAGACCTGGTTTAGGATGTCTGTGGCAGAGAGGTTGCCCCCGAAGCCCTGCCTTCCCGTCATGCAGAAGCGGCAGCCCATGCGACATCCCACTTGTGAACTGACACAGAGCGTCGCCCTGTCGTCATCGGGAATGAAGACGCACTCCACCTTTCCTCCGCTCTCCGTCGGGAAGAGGTATTTGGCAGTGCCATCGCTGCTCTGCTGCACGTCGCATGGCGGCACACACCCTATGGTGTAATGTTCTGCCAAGGCTCTCCTGGCATTGAGCGAAAGATTGGTCATTTCGTCGATGCTCCTCACATGTTTGCCGTAGAGCCACTGCATCATTTGTTTTGCAGCAAAGGCTGGCAATCCCACCTCTGTGGCGACTGCCTTCAGCTCGTCGAGCGTCATGCCAAGCAACTTCTTTCTCTCCATTTTGGGCCTTTTACCTTGCAAAGGTACATTATTATTATATAAAAGAGGCAGTCAGAGGAGAAAAAGTTATCTTTTTTCACTTCTTTTAGGCTTTTTATGCATACCGTTGGTTAAAGAAGTGAGGATAGGAGGAGGAAAACCGTGGCGGTTGTCTGGGAAAAAGATTATGAAAAAGGGGCGCACTGGTGATGTGATGAAACTCCGAAAAACAAGTTTTGAGGGTTCGCTGCTTTTGTAATCCAACTAACCATTAAAGGGTTGGCACGCCATTGGCAGACGAAACAGTTCTCGGTAATAAAATGTAAATTGATGAGTATCCCGATCTAACCAGTACGCCCGTATGATGTCTGTATGTCCTGCCTGCCGCAAGACCATCTTTAGGACTTCAATGATATGGCAAAATTAGGATTTCTTTGTGTATTATGCAAGCCTTTTAACATTTTTCTTCCTTTCTTCTTGTCATTTTCTTTTATTCTTTCTATTTTTGTTAAGGAAATCAAGGTATAAACACACAATGACACTGAATTTTTCAATAGAATACAGAACAGAATGGGGGCAAAGCGTGGAGGTCGAACTTTGCTTCCTTTCTGCCGACGGAAAAACATACAGGCAACGCTTCCCCCTGGAAACGGACGACGGCCTGCTTTGGAAGGGTGTATGTATGCTTCGGGCACGCGGCAGCCAGTTGCATTATACATATATCATAACGGCTGGAGCGGAGGTGCTTCGCCGTGAATGGGATGTGGTGCCGCGCTTGTTCCCAGCCGACGATGCCCGCACTTATTTCTTCTTTGACCATTGGCGCAATATACCAGAGGCTTCTCACTGTTATACAGATGCCTATCAGGTTGCGTCGGGACAAAACGAAATGCCAAGGGCTTCGGTGGCTCTCTTCCCCAAGACCTATCTCTTTCGCGTGCAGGCTCCTCAGCTTGCCCCAGGAGAGAGAGTTGCCCTTGTCGGCGACCAACCGACGCTTGGCAATTGGGATGTGGCACGCGCTTTGCCGATGACACCTTCCAAACAGCAAGAATGGCTCCTCTCTATCAGTGGCGACGGCCTGCATTTGCCTTTCCAGTATAAATATGTAGTGTTTAGGAAGAACAACTCTGTCGAATGGGAAGAAGGTACCAACAGGCAGAGTCCGGATTTCCTCTTGGATTTGAATCAAGTCATTGCCCTTACAGATGGCGAGATAAGGCTCGAAACCTCTCATTGGAAGGTGGCAGGGCTTGTCGTCCCACTCTTTTCGCTTAGGACAGAAGGCAGTCAGGGTGTTGGTGACTTCGGCGACCTCAAGGAGATTGCAGATTGGGCGAACCTGGCAGGGATGCACGCCGTTCAACTCCTGCCTATCTATGACACGACACAGGACCGCACTGCTACGGACAGCTATCCCTACAATGCCATCAGCGTTCATGCCCTGCATCCCATCTATGCCGACCTCCGCCAATTGCCTCTTGCAGACAAGACGGCACTTGCTTCCTTCCAAAAGCGTTGGCAGAAGCTCAATGCACTTCCTGCGCTTGACTATGTGGAAGTCATCAAGCTGAAGGAAGAGTACCTGCATCAATACTATATGGAGCAAACGGCCCCCGCCGCCAAGGAGGGAGGTAAGCAACGCCCGGAAAGCCTTTCACTTCGGGAGAGGGAGGCTTTTTGCCGCGATAATGCCGAATGGTTGCAGCCTTATAGCGTCTTCTGCCATTTGCGGGACACTTACGGCACGCCCCAGTTCTCCAAATGGAAGAAACTTTCGACCTACAACCGAAGTGCGGTGACGAAATATGCAGACCGTCATGCCAAAGAGGTTGGCTACTATATCTTTGTGCAGTACCTTTTGCATAAGCAACTGGCCGAGGCTGCGGCCTATGCCCACAGCCTGCGTGTCTTCCTGAAAGGCGACCTGCCTATCGGCATCAGTCCTTGCAGTGTCGAAGCCTGGCAGGAACCTCATCTTTTCCATACGGACATGGTGGCTGGTGCTCCGCCAGACGATTTCTCCCGTACAGGGCAAAACTGGGGATTCCCAACGTACAACTGGGAACAAATGGCTACAGACGGCTATCTCTGGTGGAGGCAAAGGCTCGGTGGTATGGCCCGGTATTTCAGTGCTTACCGCATTGACCACATCCTGGGATTCTTCCGTATCTGGCAGATACCCAAAGGCAGTCCTACGGCTTTGCTTGGACAGTTCTCGCCCGCATTGCCCATGAGTGTAGAGGAGATAGAGTCCTACGGAATGCAATTCCATGAAGAGTTGTTTGTGCCCGATGCAAAAAAGGCAGGACTGTATCATCCCCGTATCGGCGTAATCGGTGAAGAAGCCTGGCTTGCACTTCCCAAATATGAGCAAGATGCCTTTATCCGCCTCTATGAGGATTTCTTCTTCCGGCGTCACAATGACTTTTGGGCAGGTCAGGCCATGAAAAAACTTCCTGCGCTCATCAATGCAAGCAACATGCTGGTGTGTGGCGAAGACCTGGGGATGGTGCCAGCTTGTGTCGGGCCGGTTATGCAACAACTTGGCATCCTCAGCCTCGAAATACAGACAATGCCCAAGACGTATGGCATTCCCTTTGCCCAGCTACAGCAAAATCCTTATCGAAGCGTGGCTACCATCTTTACGCACGACATGCCGACGCTCCGCCTATGGTGGAAGGAGGACTCAGAGCGTACACAGCGATATTATAATCATGTATTGGAACATGATGGCAAGGCACCAGGGGAACCGTCTGGCCTGCTGTGCGAAGATGTTGTGACACAGCATCTGAACAGTCCTTCCATGCTTTGCCTCATCAGCTTGCAGGACTGGCTATCGATGGACGAGGGCTTGCGGAACCCACATCCCGAGGAAGAGCGTATCAACGTGCCTGCCAACCCCAAGCATTATTGGCGCTATCGTATGCATCTACCTATCTCGGAACTCAAGAAGGCGAATGCATTCAGCGAAAGATTGAAGAAGCTGATTAGTGATTCGGGACGAGACTGAAATTCTATCAACTCTCACTTCATCATCTCTTTATACAGAGGCCCTTACAGGAATGCCGTCAGCGGTGAACTGGCCTCGGCATCGTTGCTGATGGCTCCAAGCCCTGCTTCGTAGGCCTGACGGCCTGCAATGACGGCCTGCCTGAAGGCATCTGCCATTTTTACAGGATTGCCAGAAACGGCAATGGCGGTGTTGACGAGACAACAGTCTGCGCCCATCTCCATTGCTTCTGCTGCATGGCTTGGGGCACCGATGCCTGCATCGACAACAACCGGCACCGTGGCCTGTTCGATGATGATTTCAAGAAAGTCCTTCATGCGAAGCCCCTTGTTTGTGCCGATGGGTGCAGCCAATGGCATAACGGTTGCCGCTCCTGCCTCTTCAAGATGCTTGCAAAGTGTCGGATCTGCCTGACAATAAGGAAGCACTACGAAGCCAAGTTTGACCAGTTCTTCTGTCGCCTTAAGTGTCTCGACAGAGTCTGGGAGGAGGTAGCGCGGGTCTGGATGAATCTCCAGCTTCAGCCAATTTGTTCCGAAAGCCTCGCGAGCCATCTGTGCAGCAAAGACGGCTTCCTCGGCATTGCGGACACCGCTGGTGTTGGGTAGCAACTGGATGTTCTTGTTCTGCGTGATGTGCGTCAGCAGGTCATCCTCTGCATCTCCCAACTCGATGCGCTTCATGGCAACCGTCACCATCTCTGTGCCGGAAGCTGCTATGGCACGCGCCATAAGGTCGTTGTTGTTGAACTTTCCTGTCCCCAGGAACAGGCGCGAATTGAATTCACGTCCAGCTATAATCAGTTTATTATTCATAGGACATTATTCTTTTTATTTCTTCTTTAGGATTGTCTGCCCGAAGGATGGCTCCTGACAGGGCGATGCCTGCGATGCCTGTCTGCATGAGGGCAGGAATGTCGTTGGCGGTAATGCCGCCGATGGCAACGACAGGGATGTCGATGCCTGCCTTGCGAACTCGCTGCATGATGTCGTGATAACCTTCAAGGCCGAGGGTGGGGGAGAGCTTCTCCTTTGTCGTTGTGAAACGGAAAGGGCCACAGCCGATATAGTTGGCCGAAGCACGATAGTGCATCTCTATGTCCTCGAAGGTGTTGGCTGTACCTCCGATGATAACGTCATTCCCAAGGATGCGTCTTGCTTCGGCAATGGGCATGTCGTTCTTGCCGAGGTGAACGCCGTCGGCATTTAACTCATGCACCAGTTCCACGCGGTCGTCGATGATGAACGTCGTGCGGTGTTCGTCGCAGAGCTTCCTCACTTCTTTTCCTATACAGAGGAATTCGGCATCCGATGCGTCTTTCATGCGAAGCTGAACCCATCTTATGCCTCCTTCGATGGCAAGGCGTATGCCCTCCAGATAACTGTATTGTTCTGTGAAGTGTGAAATGAACTGTATCATCCTCCGCATGCTGCTTTAATGATGACAATGTGTATGCCTTCGCTAAGTGGCGTTTGCTCCCACAGCGTTCTCGGTATCATCTTCCCTTCTATGGCCACAGCCACACCCTTCTCTGGCAAGGCAAGCTCTGCGGCAAGGACACCCAAGTTCGTGGCTTCTGTACTTATTGGTTTGTTATTGACGAAATAATTCATAAAGTCAATCCCTAATCCTTAATCCCTAATCTTTAATCCCTAAATCCACTTCACCGGTCCATGTCCATGTCCTATTTCATACTCTGCTCCTGCGAGAATGGCATTTGCAATGAATGCTTTTGCGCCTTTGGCAGCCTCTTGCAATGTTTGGCCGTTGGCAAGCAGGGCAGCAAAGGCAGACGACATCGTGCAACCCGTACCGTGCGTGTTCCTTGTCTGTATTCTCTTTGAGGGCAGTTCAAGCAGTTCGCTCGTCTCAGCATCGTAGAAGTAGTCGATGAGTTTGTCCTCTTTCAGATGTCCTGCTTTGAGCAAGACAGAGACACCGTACATGTCTGCCAGTTTCCTCGTTGCTTGGGGCAAGGCTTCTTGAGATTCGAGCCTTTTGCCTTCAAGCAATATCTCTGCCTCCGGGATGTTGGGCGTGATGACACGGGCAAGAGGGATGAGTTCTGTCCGAAGCGATGCGATGGCATCCTCTTCCAAGAGACAGTGGCCGCTGGTCGAGACCATAACAGGGTCGATGACCAAGTTACGAACCTTGTGCTTGCGGAGCGTTTCGCTGACGGCCTGTACAATTTCAGCAGACTGTAACATGCCTGTCTTCACGGCATCGGCGCCAATGTCGCTCAGCACGGCCTCTATCTGCCCCTTGATGATGCCCGCTGGCACAGGATGAACAGCCTTTACACCTATCGTGTTCTGCACGGTGATGGCTGTAATGGCAGTGGCAGCATAGCACCCAAGGGCCGAGATGGTCTTGATGTCGGCCTGAATGCCTGCCCCGCCTCCGCTGTCGCTGCCAGCTATGCTCAGTACTCTTGTATATTGTTTCATTCCTTTATTTTTTCATTTTCTTTGGGAACCACCCCTTGCGTACACGTTCCCTTTGCTGGAAGAGTTCCAGAATGGACCAGAAGCAGGAAAAGCTGAAAACACCGAGCAACACCGAGGCATATACGTTGCTGACAAATAAAGAACCAATGCAGCCAGCGAATCCCATGATGAGGAACACCGGCCAGCATTTCACCCCGAAATGGTACTCGCTTTTGATGACCAGCGGATGAAAGATGCCAATGCACAGGAAAGTCGCCAAGCCAAGTATAATGCCGTGATAGTTTATTGTGTCAAGCATACCCTTTTAACTTTTTAACATATTAACCTTTTAACTCTTTAACCTTTTCAATAGAGCCGTATGTATTCGTAAGTATTGCCCACTTCGGCGAGATACCGCTCAAAGTCTTCAAGAGCGATAACAACGGTGCCGCGACAGTCGTTAGGGTGGAAGGAAAGTGTCTTCCTGCTGGGATCTGGGTAGTTGCTGTCATCCTTTAGCGCAGCGTCAAGGAAAAGGTGTACGTGGTGCTCCGTGTCGTTGATAAGTCCGAAAGGAGAGACACTGCCAGGCTCAAGTCCAAGATATTTCATCATGCGCTCCGGAGAAGCGAAGGAGAGCTTGCCGCAGGAAGGCTTGCCCTGTGCCTGAAGCGCTTGCTTGAGACGGGCTTCAAGGTCGTGGATGTCCAAGTCATGGTCGCAATGGAAGCAGATGAGGTAGTGCTGATTGCCCTTGTGGTTGCGCATGAAGATGTTCTTGCAGTGCACAGAACCGTCATCCTTCCACCAGCGTTTGGCCTCCTCGATGGTCTTGCCATCGGGGTGGTTGTAGCAAGTGAATGGAATGTCGTGTTCCCGAAGATATTTGAGTACAGCGTCTTGTCTCTCTGTTGCCATGTTGCTTCTGTTTTGCGAGGTTGTCCCTTCCCTCCTATTCTTTTGCAAAGGTATGGAAAAAACGCAAAACTTCCAAATCCCCTATCAACAAAAAAGAATAATTCAACACGCAAAATAACTGATGCAGAGTCAACCAGCAAGTGCAAGTTTGGTGCAAAGTCACATAATTATTTTCATTATTCAACTTTTCTTTTTACCTTTGCATATTGTTTATTATAAAAAACAGCAGAATTATGGCTACAGAGAATCCAAACAAGTACATTGCCGTTTCGTATAAACTCTATATGAGAGGTTCGGACGATACACCAGAACTGGTTGAAGAAACCGCAGAGGGCGAGCCTTTTGTTTTTGTCAGTGCCTTGGGCATGACACTTGATGCTTTTGAGGCCCAGATCGTTCCTCTGAAGGTTGGCGATAAGTTTGATTTCACCCTTGCTCCTGCCGATGCTTACGGCGACTATGAGGCTTCTGGCAAGCAGACGCTGCCTCGTAAAGTCTTTGAGATAAATGGGAATCTCGATTCCCGCTATATCTTTGAAGGTGCGGTTGTGCCTTTGAGCAGTGCCGACGGAGCACGGTTCAACGGCACCATAGTAGAGATTGGTGATGAGGCGATTACCGTTGACCTCAATCATCCTCTTGCAGGCAAAAGCCTAAACTTTGTCGGCACCATTATCGAGAGCCGCGATGCTACCAACGAAGAGGTGCGTGATGCTCTCAACCAAATAACAGGTTGTGGCGGAAGCTGCGGTGGAGGCTGCGGTAATTGCGGCGGTGGCAGTTGCGAGAGCTGCGGCGGTTGTAAATAGTGTTGTTATTTTACTCCCACTATTTGTGTGGGTGGTAGCTGGGCTTTTCGCTTGTCGGTTTCGGTGACAATGCGAGCGGCAAGCAGCATGAAGGCTTGCCCTGTGATGCTTGCAGGATTGTCGGCGGCCGGAATGCCATTGTCTCCGCTTTCGCAGATGTCTTGAACAACAGGAATCTGAGCCAAGAGCGGTAGCTGCATTTGTACTGCCAACTGCTTGACTCCTTCTTTTCCGAAGATATAGTAATGCTCGTCGGGATGCTGTGCCGGCGTGAACCAAGCCATATTCTCTACGAGGCCGAGGATAGGGACGTTTACCTTCTCGTTCTGGTACATGTCGATACCTTTGCGGGCATCGGCCAAAGCCACCTGTTGGGGCGTGCTGACAATGACGGCTCCCGTGATGGGGATGGTCTGGACGAGCGTCAGGTGGATGTCTGACGTGCCAGGAGGCGTGTCGAGGATAAAGTAGTCGAGGTCGCCCCAGTTCGCATCGCCGATGAGTTGCTTGAGCGCATTGCTTGCCATGCCGCCTCGCCACATGATGCCCTGCTCTGGGTTGACGAAGAAGCCGATGCTCAGCACCTTCACGCCATATTTCTCTACAGGCACAAGAAGGTCTCGCCCGCCGATATTCTCGCTGTAAGGGCGTGCATCTTCCATTTGGAACATCTTGGGCACAGAGGGACCGAAGATGTCGCAGTCAAGCAACCCGACGCGCATTCCCATTCTCGCCAAAGCCACAGCCAAATTGACCGCCACAGTGCTCTTGCCCACACCGCCCTTGCCACTGGATACGGCAATGATGTTCTTTACGCCGGGTAGCAGGTCGGGGAGGTCTGGACGTGGTGTCTGCAAGGCACGTGTCTTTATTTCCACTTCGGCATCCTTGCTGGCGTAGGCGTGAATGGCGGCTTCGGCTGCTTTCACGACGCTGCGCATGAAGGGATCCGTGGGCTTGTCGAAGATGAGGGTGAAGGAGACGCTGAGGCCTGCGATGCGCATATCGTCATCGACCATCTTCATCTCCACAATGCTCTTGCCCGTCCCTGGATAGCGGACAGTGGCGAGGGCGTCGAGTATAAGCTGGGGGTAAAGGTTCATCAAAGTAATTTCCTAATGACGTAATAACGAAATAGCGTAATAACGTGGTAACGAAATGACGAAAGGTATTATTCTTTATTCCTCTCGCTGCCAGGGCACGACGCAGCCTTCCTTCTGCGAGCGTGGCACGTCGATAAGCCGTTGGTTGCTGCTGCCTCGGAAGAGCAAGCCCTCGTCGCGAAGCCTCTGGACGAAAGGGCCGTCAACCAACACATCTATATATTGTAGCAGGCGTTGTGCCATGTCGTTGTGAAGCAAGTCCTCGTAGCGGAAGCCTGTGTAGCACCAGATGGTCTTGTCTGATTCTTTCTTGATGCGTGCGGCAAGTTCTGCAAAGCCTTCTGCCTGAAAGAGCGGGTCGCCGCCTGTGAAGGTGACATCGGCAAAAGGGTCGGCAAGTATCTCTTCAAGCAGGTCGTCTGTACTGCGGTCTTTGCCTGTACCAAAAGCCCACGACTGCGGATTGTGGCAGCCGGGGCATTGGTGGCGACATCCTGCACAGTAGATGCTTGTGCGGAAGCCGGGGCCATCTACTGTGGTGTCGTGCAGGACACGGAGTACGTTAATCATGCACTACGCGGTCGTTAAGTTCGGAGAGTTTGGCTTTGTTCCAGCGGTCGGTAGTGCCGACGAGATAGCCCGTAATGCGTTGCAGGCGGTCGATATTCGTGCTGCCGCACTTCGGACAGGTGTCCATCACCTTCTCCGCGTTCTCGTAGCCACAATCCATGCAGCGGTTACGAGTGTGGTTGACGCTGCCGTAGCCGATGTCGTACTTGTCCATCATATCCACGATGCGCATAACGGCTTCGGGGTTGTGCGTGGCGTCGCCGTCAATCTCCACATAGAAGATGTGACCGCCGCGAGTGAGGTTGTGGTAGGGAGCCTCGATCTGTGCCTTGTGCAAAGCCGAGCAGTGGTAATAGACGGGCACATGGTTGGAGTTGGTGTAGTAGTCGCGGTCGGTGATGCCCGGCAGGATGCCGAATTTCTCGCGGTCGCGCTTGGTAAAGCGTCCTGCGAGGCCTTCTGCGGGTGTGGCGAGGACGCTGTAGTTGTGCTGGTAGCGCTCGCAGAAGTCATTGACGCGGTCGCGCATATAGGTGACAATCTTCAGGCCAAGCTCCTGTGCCTCTTCGCTCTCTCCGTGATGCTTGCCGATGAGGGCTATGAGGCATTCTGCCAAGCCGATGAAGCCAATGCCGAGTGTGCCCTGGTTGATGACGGGTGCGATAGTGTCGTTGGGACCGAGCTTCTCGCTGCCAATCCAAAGGCCTTTCATCAACAAGGGGAACTGCTTGGCGAAGGCTGTCTTCTGGAACTCAAAGCGGTCGTGGAGCTGTTGTGCTGCCACCTCAAGCATGTTGTCGAGCTTTGCGAAGAAAGCGTCAATGCGTTCTTGCTTGTTCTCGATGCCCATGCATTCGATGGCGAGTTTCACGATGTTCATCGTGGTGAAGCTCAGGTTGCCGCGACCGATGCTTGTCTTGGGGCCGAAGCGGTTCTCGAAGACACGTGTGCGGCAGCCCATCGTGGCGCATTCCCATTTGTAGCGCTCCGGATCGTCCTCGCGCCAATTCTCGTTGAAGTTGTAGGGGGCGTCGAGGTTAATGAAGTTGGGGAAGAAGCGGCGTGCTGTCACCTTGCAGGCATACTTGTAGAGGTCGTAGTTGCGGTCGGTGGGCAGATAGCTGAGGCCTTTCTTCTTCTTCCATATCTGGATGGGGAAGATGGCAGTCTCGCCGTTGCCGACGCCTTCGTAGGTGCTGCGGAGGAGTTCGCGGATGATGCAACGTCCTTCTGCGCTGGTGTCGGTGCCGTAGTTGATGCTGGAGAATACAACCTGGTTTCCGCCGCGGCTGTGGATGGTGTTCATGTTGTGGATGAAGGCCTCCATAGCCTGATGCACGCGGCCGACAGTCTTGTTGATGGCGTGCTGCTTGATGCGCTCACGTCCCTGGAGGCCGTCGAGCGGGATGTTCAGGTAGTCGTCGATGGGCGCATTGTAGAGTTCGCTGTAGTCCTCGGCCGTGAGGTCTTCGAGCACCTTCACCTCCTCGATGTAAGAGGAACGCACGAAGGGGGCCAGATAGTAGTCGAAAGCTGGGATGGCCTGACCGCCGTGCATCTCGTTCTGCACGGTTTCCATGCTGATGCAACCCAGGATGCTGGCTGTCTCGATGCGCTTTGCGGGGCGGCTCTCTCCGTGACCGGCCTGGAAGCCGTTCTTGAGGATGAGGTCGAGCGGGTGCTGCACGCAGGTGAGCGACTTGGTGGGGTAGTAGTCCTTGTCGTGGATGTGGAGGTAGTTGCCCAGCACGGCTTCCTTGGCGCTCTCGCTCAGGAGGAAGTCATCCACAAAAGGCTTTGTCGTCTCGCTTGCGAACTTCATCATCATGCCTGCCGGCGTGTCGGCGTTCATGTTGGCGTTCTCGCGCGTGACATCATTATTTTTTATATTAATGATTTCAAGGAAGATGTCACGTGTCTTGGCTTTGCGGGCCACACTGCGCTGGTTGCGGTACTTGATGTATGCCTTGGCCACATCTTTACGGGCACTCTTCATGAGTTCGTTTTCCACCATGTCCTGGATTTCCTCCACGGTCATCTGGCTCTTTCCCTTCATGGAGATGCGGTCGGCAATCTGCTGGATGAGTACGTTGTCCTCACCCTCCTCGGTGGTCAGCATTGCCTTGCGGATAGCAGCACAGATTTTCTGCTCATTGAAGCCTACTGTGCGTCCGTCTCTTTTTTTGACTGTCTGTATCATATTCTGTTTTTATGTGTTTAGGATTTGTCTTGACGAAAATCGCTGCAAAGGTATATAAAACATGAATTTTGTGCAAGCAAAAAGACGAAAAAGTTTCCTTGTTTGGGCGATTTTTTTAATGTTTCAAAATAAAAGTTTTCCAAAAGATTTTGTAAGTATATGCAAATCAGTGACGTATGTTTTTTGTATTAAACGAAAAGTTTTCCAAAACGACAATTTGTGTAGCGTTCTAGTTAGAAAATCAAGACTTTACGTGTCGTGTATGATTCTTTCCGTAATTTTGGCCTCGGTTTAAGCAGACAGGATATCAAGGCAATACGCGGAGAAACTCCATGCTGTTGGGTGAGAAAACTCATTCCGCACTCAGAGAACCCCCACGCCGCCAGACGAATTCTTTATTTTACGTCGTAAATTGTACAATTTGCGACATGAAATGTACAAATTACGTCGTGAAACGTACAATTTACGACGTAAATTAAAAAACTCCTGCTGCCGCGATGGTTTTCTTATTGTGAAAAAATGGTAAATTCCGTGTCGTAAAACTAATTTATCCAAGCGACGGGCATGGAATTCAGGATTTTTATCTATCTTTGTGCTCGGAAAAAAAACAAAGGACCACATTCAATAATACGGTTATGGATAAGAAAGTGAAGATTATACTTGCTCTGGTTGCATTTGTCATTGTCGTTGTCATAGGCTTCCTCGTACACTCTTTGCGCCAACAGATTGTAGAGAGCCGCCAGATGTTGGAACTTGCCGAAATGGACAAACTGGAGATGGAGAACGAATACGAACAGTTCGCCATGCAGTATAATGAGATGAAGATGCAGATCAACAATGACTCTCTTGTCACCCAGCTTGAAATGGAGCAGAAGCGGACGGAGGAACTGCTTGAGGAATTGCGCCGTGTCAAAAGCAGTGATGCGGCGGAAATCATGCGACTGAAGAAAGAACTGGCCACGCTCAGAGAGGTCTTGCGCAGCTATGTCCTTCAGATTGATTCCCTGAATCGCATGAACGAGGCGCTTACGCAGGAGAACTCTAATCTCAGAACCCAGAACGAGCAGGCACAGCAGCATATCACGAACCTCTCTAACGAGAACGAATCGCTCTCCGACAAGGTGGCAATTGCCAGCCAGCTCGATGCGACGGGCATTTCCGTCATAGGGAAAAACAAGAAAGGGAAGGCTGCCAATAAAATTAAGGATGTCAAGAAGTTTGTCATCAGTTTCACCATTTCCCGCAATGTCACCACGTCCACAGGTATCCGCAGCCTTTATGTCCGCATCACAACACCAACCGGCGACGTGCTTACGAAGGGTGGCACCTTCGCCTACGAGAACCGCCAACTCGAGTACAGCATCCGCAAGGACATCGAATATACCGGCGAGGAGCAGAGCGTTGTGGTTTACTGGGATGTGGCCGAGGCCCTGAGCGCAGGCAACTACCGTGTTGACATCTTTGCCGACGGACAGAACATCGGCACGACTCACTTCGCCTTCGACAAGTAATGGGCAAAGGGAAGTTAGCAAAGTTCGCAGAGATGGCGCAGAACCCTCTCGTCGTGGAGTGTCCGATGGCAGCCGTCATGCAGGAGGAGTTCCCCCTGCGCGGGCGTTGGCATGAGGACTTCTTCCACAATGATAACCCCATTGTCCTTGAGCTTGGCTGCGGTCGCGGCGAATACACCATAGGGCTGGGGAAGCAGATGCCCGACAAGAACTATATCGGTGTTGACATCAAAGGCGCGCGAATGTGGACGGGCGCGAAAGAGGCGTTGCAGATGGGCATGAAGAATGTCGGCTTCCTGCGCACAAACATCGAGTTTATCCAGCGTTTTTTCGCCCCTGGCGAAGTGAGCGAGATATGGCTTACCTTCTCCGACCCGCAGATGAAGAAGGTCACGAAACGTCTCACCAGCACTTACTTCCTGGAACGATACCGTCAGTTCCTTTGCGACGGCGGACTTATTCACCTCAAGACCGACTCTAACTTCCTCTTCACATACACAGAAGAACTGCTCAAGGCCAACGGCATCGAGCCGGAGGTGACAACGAGGGACCAAGCCCCTTCTTCCATCCAAACCTACTACGAAAGCATGTGGCGTGCCAGGGGCATCGGCATCAAATACCTTTGCTTCCGCTTGCGACAAGGCATACGCCTCGTAGAGCCTGAGGTGGAAATCCCTCTTGACGAATACCGTTCCTATAGCCGCGAAAAGCGAAGTGGCAGTGAAAAGCATGTGTAAAAGCCTGTCCTTTTGGACAAAACCACAGGCTTACACATATTTCCCGTCCCAAGATGCTAATTATTCGAGATTTTTATCTACCTTTGCACGCGCAAATTTAGATATTGATACATTATTATATTTATGGAACTTGACATGCTGACAGCCGTTTCGCCCATTGACGGACGATACAGAGGCAAGACGGAACCCTTGGCAGCATACTTCTCGGAGTATGCGCTGATTCGTTATCGTGTACGCGTTGAGATTGAATACTTCATCGCACTCATTCATTTGCCCCTGCCTCAGTTGGAAGGCTTCCCTGTCGGCGACGAAAAGCTCCGAAGCATCTATCTTGACTTCACCGAGCAGGACGCCCAGCGTGTCAAGGACATTGAGGCTGTCACCAACCACGACGTGAAGGCCGTGGAATACTTCATCAAGGAGAAGTTCGACGAGTTGGATAAACTTTCAACTTTCAACTTTCAACTATCAACTTTTAAGGAGTTCATCCACTTTGGCCTTACCAGTCAGGATATCAACAACACCAGTGTGCCCCTGAGCATCAAAGAGGCCTTGGAGCAGGTCTATTATCCTCTTCTTGAGGAACTCATCAGCCAGCTTTCCCAGTTTGCCGAGGAGTGGAAGGATGTCCCCATGCTCGCCAAGACACACGGCCAGCCGGCAAGTCCCACGCGCTTGGGCAAGGAGGTGATGGTCTTCGTCTATCGTCTGCAACGCCAGCTCGACATGCTTCGCTCCGTTCCCCTTACGGCCAAGTTCGGCGGCGCGACTGGCAATTTCAACGCCCATCATGTGGCTTTCCCGCAGTACGACTGGCGTGACTTCGGTCGCCGCTTCGTCAAAGAAAGTCTCGGACTTGAGCGAGAAGAATATACTACGCAAATAAGCAACTACGACTGCCTGGGTGCGGTGTTCGATGCCATGAAGCGCATCAACACCATCATCATCGACCTTGACCGCGACTTCTGGCAGTACGTCTCGATGGAATACTTTCGCCAGAAGATTAAGGCAGGCGAAGTGGGCAGTAGTGCCATGCCCCACAAAGTCAACCCCATCGACTTTGAAAACTCCGAAGGCAATCTCGGCATAGCCAATGCCATATTAGCACATCTCAGCCAGAAGCTGCCCATCAGCCGCCTGCAACGCGACCTGACGGACAGCACCGTGCTGCGCAACATCGGCGTGCCTATGGGCCACATGCTCATCAGTATCCAGAGCACGCTGAAAGGCTTGCGAAAACTGGTCCTCAACGAAGAAGCCATCCGCCGCGACCTTGAAGGGTGCTGGGCTGTCTGTGCCGAAGCCATTCAAACCATTCTGCGCAGGGAAGCCTATCCGCATCCCTACGAAGCCCTCAAAGCCCTAACCCGCACAGGAAAAGGCATTGACGAGGCAACCATCAAGAACTTTATAGAAGAACTGAACGTCAGCGAATCCGTGAAGGAAGAGCTGCGTGTTATAACTCCATACACTTATACAGGAATATAATAACGCTTTTAGGAAATGTACAAAGAAGAGAACTGGAGAGACAAATTCTCGGAATCTGAAGCACCAAGGCGCACTTTTAATGCGCGGAACTCCGAGAGAGAGGGTGGCGGTCGTCGTGAGGTCAATCGTCCACGTTACAACCGCGATGGTAACAACCAACAGAGAGAAGGAGGCTATCAGCCTCGTCCAAGATATAATCGTGAGGAAGGCTATCAGCCCAGAGGGGGCAACCGTCCTCGCACGGCCGACTATAATCCTCATGCAAAGTACAGCATGAAGAAGCAGATTGAGTACAGGGAGAAGAACTTTGATCCCGATGCTCCTATCCGCTTGAACAAGTACCTTGCCAATGCCGGCGTTTGCTCTCGTCGCGAGGCTGACGCGTTCATAGAGGCTGGTGTCGTGAAGGTCAACGGCGAGATTGTCACAGAGCTTGGCACGAAGGTAAAGCGCTCGGACGAGGTACACTTCCACGACCAACTGGTTAATATGGAGAAGAAGGTTTATATCCTTCTCAACAAACCCAAGGACTATGTGACAACCAGTGACGATCCTCAAAACCGCAAGACGGTGATGGACCTTGTGAAAGGTGCCTGCCGCGAGCGCGTCTATCCTGTTGGCCGCCTCGACCGGAATACGACAGGCGTGCTTCTGCTCACAAATGACGGAGAACTGGCAACAAAGCTCACGCATCCGAAGCATCTCAAGAAGAAGATCTACCATGTCTTCCTCGATAAGAATGTCACGGCCAACGATATGCGACAGATAGCAGAAGGCTTTGAACTCGAGGACGGCGAGATACATGCAGATGCTGTTGAATATGCAAGCGAGACGGACCGCAAGCAGGTGGGCATCGAAATCCACAGCGGCCGCAACCGCATCGTGCGTCGCATCTTCGAGCATCTCGGCTATAAGGTCACAAAACTTGACCGCGTCTATTTCGCAGGCTTGACCAAGAAGAACGTGCGTCGCGGCGATTGGCGCTTCCTCACGGAAAAGGAAGTAAACATGCTCAAGATGGGAGCCTTTGAATAATTGTAAATTGAAAGTTGTAAATTGAAAGTTATGAAACGTACAAAAGTTATTGACGCGCTGAAGTGTACAGCATACGGAAATGACATCTGCGTCAAGGGTTGGGTTCGCTCGAAGCGTGGCTCAAAGGGCATTTTCTTTATTGCCCTCAACGATGGCAGCACCATCAAGAACGTACAGATAGTGGGCGATGATGCAAACTTCGAGGAAGATACCCTCAAGCGTATCACGACAGGTGCCTGCCTGAGCGTTGTCGGCAAGCTCGTGGAGAGTCCTGCCGCTGGTCAGGCAAGCGAGATACAGGCCACAAGCATCGAGATTCTCGGTGACTGCGACAACACTTATCCTATTCAGAGGAAAGGGGCTTCGTGGGAGTTCCTCCGCACGGTGGCTCACCTGCGCCCACGCACCAATACCTTTGGAGCCATCCTGCGCATCCGTCACAATATGGCGATGGCCATCCACACCTACTTCCACGAGCACGGCTACTTCTACTTCCACACGCCGCTCATCACGGCCAGCGACTGCGAGGGAGCAGGCAATATGTTCCAGGTGACAACCAAGAACCTCTACGACCTGAAGAAGGACGAGCAGGGCAAGATAATCTACGATGACGACTTCTTCGGCGAGCAGACCAGCCTGACCGTCAGCGGCCAGCTCGAGGGCGAGCTTGGTGCAACGGCTCTTGGAGCCATCTACACCTTCGGCCCGACGTTCCGTGCCGAGAACAGCAATACGCCCCGCCACCTTGCAGAGTTTTGGATGATAGAGCCGGAGGTGGCCTTCCTTGACCAGGAGGAACTGATGGACCTCGAGGAGGACTTCATCAAGTACTGCGTCCGCTGGGCTTTGGATAACTGTAAGGACGACCTTGAGTTCCTCAACAAGATGATTGACAAGACACTCATAGAGCGTCTCGAAGGCGTGCTGAAGGAGACCTTCGTCCGCCTGCCTTACACCGAGGGCATCAACATCCTGCAGGAAGCCATCAAGAATGGCAAGAAGTTCGAGTTCCCGTGCAACTGGGGCGACGACCTCGCTTCTGAGCACGAACGCTATCTTGTCGAGGAGCACTTCAAGAAGCCCGTCATCATGACCGACTATCCGCGCAGCTTCAAGAGCTTCTATATGAAGCAGAATCAGGAGACAGCCGATGGCGGTTCAGTAGGTTACAAGGGTGCCGTTGCTCCTGGTCCCACGATGCAGGGCACCGACGTGCTCTTCCCCTCTATCGGTGAGATTATCGGTGGCTCGGTTCGTGAAGAGAGCTACGACAAACTGATGGCTGAGGTGAAACGTCGCGATATGGATATGACGCACCTATGGTGGTACCTCGATACCCGCAAGTACGGAAGCTGTCCGCACGCTGGCTTCGGTCTCGGCTTCGAGCGTCTCATCCTCTTCGTCACCGGCATGCAGAACATCCGCGATGTCATTCCCTTCCCCAGGACACCGAGAAACGCTGAGTTCTAAGAAGCAGCTTTCACCGCATAAAATAATCGACCATCAGGAGAAACCCTAATGGTCGATTATTATTTCCCTGTTGCCTTAGCCTCGGCAAGTTTGTCCGTGTTCAGGTTTGCCCTTGCCGACCTGTCGGGGCTTTCCTATTCCATGACGGGACGCACGGAATGACCGAAGCTGCGGCTGTTGGCGCCCCTGCTGAATCCACCCGGATCGAAGAGCACACGCCTGGCGCGATCCGAGTAGGACGCGAAGAGGGAGGAACACCAGTAGTGGCCGTAGGATCCCTCATCGTTGAGACCGGCATAGCGCCGGAACCCTGCGGCAGGCAGGAAGATCTGGTTGCCGTTGAGCTTGCTGGTCACGCGCATACCGTTCACGCCGCCTTGCGTCGTCCACGTCCATGTGCATTTATCGCTCAGCCGCTGCCCGCCAGAATCATTGTCCCGTGCTATGGCTCGTCGACCTTCAACGTCGGTCGCTCGTACAGTTTCTTCTTCATAATCGTATCGGTTTAATGGTTGTTCTGCCTGCAAAGACACATAAATTAATTAATAAGAGGTATTAGACGATTGGAAAACAACATAAAGACTGAAGATTTGTCCTGCTTTGTGTCATTTTGTCTTGCTTCCCTTTCTTTGCATGGTGTTTGTGGAACAAGGGCAAAAGGAGATAAAACTATGATACAGAACAGTCAAAACCAACAAGAAGAGAAGAGCTTGCAGAAGTATGCCCGCAATCTCGTGGATGAAGCAAGGGCTGGTAAGCTTGACCCTGTCATCGGAAGAGATGATGAGATACGTCGTGTCCTGCAGATTCTCTCTCGCAGAACGAAGAACAACCCTATCCTTATCGGCGAACCCGGTACGGGTAAGACGGCCATCGTGGAAGGTCTGGCTCACAGAATCCTGCGTGGCGATGTGCCTGAGAACCTGAAGAACAAGCAGCTCTACAGCCTCGACATGGGTGCCCTCATTGCCGGAGCGATGTACAAGGGCGAGTTCGAGGAGCGACTGAAGAGTGTCGTCAAAGAAGTTACCGAAAGTCAGGGCGGCATCATCCTCTTCATCGATGAGATACACACCCTTGTCGGTGCCGGCAAGGGCGAGGGCGCGATGGATGCCGCAAACATCTTGAAGCCGGCTCTCGCAAGGGGCGAGATGAGGAGTATTGGTGCCACGACGCTCGACGAATACCAGAAGTACTTCGAGAAGGACAAGGCTCTTGAGCGACGCTTCCAGACGGTGATGGTCGATGAGCCTGACACGCTTTCCACCATCAGCATCCTGCGAGGCTTGAAGGAGCGCTACGAGAACCACCATAAGGTCCGCATTCAGGACGATGCCGTCATTGCTGCCGTACAGCTTTCGCAGCGCTACATCACAGAGCGTTTCCTGCCCGACAAGGCCATTGACCTCATGGACGAGGCCGCAGCCAAACTTCGTATGGAGCGCGACTCTGTGCCCGAGGAGCTTGATGAGATAAGCCGTCGTCTGGCTCAACTCGAGATAGAAAGGGAGGCTATTCGTCGTGAAGTGAAGTCCTCCACCTCTACTGAAGCCGATGTGGCTAAGTTGAAGGAGATTGAGGCGGAGATTTCTAACCTTCGCGAGCAGGAAAGCAAAATGCGTAAGCAATGGGAAGACGAGAAGCATCAGGCCGACCAGATACAGACGCTCAAGGACCGTATGCAGCAACTCCGGCAGGAGGCAGAGCAAGCAGAGCGCGACGGCAACTATGCTCGTGTGGCAGAGATTCGCTACTCGAAGCTTCCTGAACTCGAAAGACAGCTTAAAGATAGTTCTTCTGTCAGTAACAAGTTATTAAGAGACGAAGTTACAGCCGACGATATAGCCGATGTGGTAAGCCGTTGGACTGGTATTCCCGTGAGCAAGATGCAGACGAGCGAGACTGAGAAGCTCCTTCATCTCGAAGAAGAACTGCACAAGCGCGTCATCGGTCAGGAGGAAGCCATTGCCGCCGTCAGCAACGCTGTTCGTCGTAGTCGTGCAGGCCTGCAAGATCCGAAGCGTCCCATCGGTTCCTTTATCTTCCTGGGTTCGACAGGTGTAGGTAAGACGGAGCTTGCAAAGGCACTTGCCGAATACCTTTTCGACGACGAGACGATGATGACGCGAATCGATATGAGTGAGTATCAGGAGAAGTTCAGCGTAACAAGGCTCATTGGTGCGCCTCCAGGATATGTTGGCTATGACGAGGGTGGTCAACTCACCGAAGCTGTGCGCCGCAAACCCTATCAAGTTGTACTCTTCGATGAAATAGAGAAGGCACACCCCGATGTGTTCAACACGCTGCTGCAAGTGCTTGACGATGGTCGTCTGACCGACTCCAAGGGCCGCACCGTCAACTTCAAGAACACAATTATAATAATGACGAGCAACCTGCTGACAGGGGCAGACCTCTCTAAAGGAGAAGAGGATGTGCGCAATCTTCTTGTCCAGCGCGGCATAAGGCCAGAGTTTCTGAACCGTATTGATGAGATTATCGTCTTCCACCCCTTGAACTGGGGCGAAGTGAAGCAGATAGTCCGCCTACAGGTAGAGAATGTTCAGAAGATGCTCCGCGAGAACGGACTCTCGCTCAACATCACCGACGAAGCCATTGACTTCCTTGCCAATGAGGGCTACGATCCGGAGTTTGGTGCACGTCCCGTCAAGAGGGCTATCCAGCATCTTTTGCTTGACGACCTCTCAAAGGAACTCCTTGCTGGCCGCCTTGACCGCAACCGTCCTATCGAGGTCGATGCAAAGGAAGGCAAGTTGACAATGAAATAAACGCCCTGCAGAGCGTTTGCAAAATCTCCACAGAGCGTTAATTAATTCTCCACAAAGGGATGCCCATCCCTTTGTGGAGAATTTTGTAAAAGAATGTCAGGCTTAGAGCTTCAGCTTGTTCGCTGCGTCGTTGATGGCGTCGCCCACAGCCTTGTTTGCCTGATTTGCAGCGTCCTGTACAGCTTCGTTGGCCTTCGCCTTGCCTTCTTCAACAGCTTCGTTGGCTTGTTCCTTTACTGCATCTACGGCAGCGTCCTTAGCAGCTTCGGCATCAGACTCAACGGCAGCGGCAGCATCCTCTGCTGTTGCTTCTGCATTGGCAGGAAGCGCTTTCACGGCATTGATGATGTCTGCAAGGGTAAGGGTGTTGACGTTCAGTTCCTGCAGTTTCTCGGCATTTTCATCCACGAAAGCCTTAATCTGGCTTGCGTATGCAGAAGCCTTTTCTACGTCGCCGCTTTCAAGGATTGCCTGCAACTCTGCCTGGACAATTTCAACAGCCTCGGTGATAGCAGTGGCATCGCCCGACTGTATTTTCTCTGTAAGTGAACTTACCACAGCTTCAGGTGTTGCATTCTCGAAATCAAGACTTTCTTCTGCGGTCTTAGCATTGTTAGTGCAAGCACATAAACTCATTGCTGCTACAGCAGCCAAAGCAAAAAACGTTTTCATTACTTTTATTTGTTTAAGGGTTTATAAAATGGTGTATAAAGTTTTTCGCAGCGAAATTACATTTAATCTTTGATATTAGCAAAGGAAAAAGCAAGAAAAATGCAGTCCTTGTTTGAAAGTTATTGAAATAATCCTTATTTTTGTGGTCAAGATATGCAAAAAGTAACAAATCCTCTCGTTTGGCTCGCTCGCTTCCGTCATCGCCGAGGCTATGGCGTACACAGTCCGTTTGCCTTCCATTTCATAACGGATGTCATCTACGAGTACCATCCCTATTACGCTTACAGGGAGTTGGACAGGCAGTTGCCTTTCAGCTTGCGCTTTCGTAATCGGAAGGGATTTCACTTGCTGTTGCGTCTTGCCAATAATATCCAGCCGGAAACAATTGTGCTGCCTCACGATGCCTGGTGGGAAAAACGCTACTTGCAAAGTGGCTGCAAGAATGCCAGAATACAATGCCAGTGGCCGATAGGGGAGGTGAGTATGTGTCTGCTCTATGAGCCTTCTGAAGAGGTCTTGTCGCACATCGGAGAGCACACCGTCCTCCTGCTTGACAATTTGCATCATCATCGAGAGTGGTTCCGAAACTTGCCATCCGTGGTCAGTTTCGACCTCTATGACTTAGGCATAGCCTTCTTTGACAAACAATACAACAAACAATACTATATCGTTAACTTCTGATGAAAGTCTATACTAAGACCGGCGATGCCGGCACTACTTCGCTTGTCGGTGGCAAGCGTGTCCCCAAAGACTGTGCCCGCCTTGAGAGCTACGGCACGATAGACGAACTGAACGCACAGGTGGGACTGCTTCTTACATACGCCGATGAGCCTTCGGACAGAGAATGCCTTGTCTCTATCCAAAACAATCTCTTTGTCGTTGGTGCACAACTTGCCACAGAGCCAGAATCAAGCCATAAGCCGTTGTGTGTTATTTCACAAGACGATGTAACAAAACTGGAGAACAGTATAGACCAAGCATCAGAGGGACTTCCGAAGTGGCGGGGCTTCACTTTGCCAGGGGGCTGCCGACCGGCCGCTCTTGCTCACGTCTGCCGCACTGTATGCCGCCGGGCAGAGCGCCGTATCCTTGCACTCAATGCAATTGAGCCTGTCGAACCACAACTCCTTGCCTACATCAACCGCTTGAGTGATTATTTCTATGTCCTTGCCATTCGCCTTAACTTTTTGCAGGGGACCGAAGAAATTTTATGGCATAAATGATTGTCGTATGAAAAAAAGTCGTATCTTTGCACACCAAATTAAAAATAGTAAATAGTAAACCGTCAAATTGTAAATGCCGTTATGTACTGGACATTGGAATTAGCGTCAAAGTTGGAAGACGCCCCCTGGCCCGCAACTCGTGAAGAATTGATAGACTATGCCACCCGCAGTGGCGCACCCCTCGAAGTTATAGAGAACTTGACGGAAATAGAAGACGAAGGTGAAGTCTATGAAACAATAGAGGACATTTGGCCTGACTATCCCACAAAGGACGACTTCCTTTTCAACGAGGACGAGTATTAGACGGTAGCTTTAAGCATAAAACAGCCGGTAGTTAACGAGGTGTGAAGTTTCACATCTCGTTTTTGTGTGCCGATAAAAAAGTTGCAGCCCTGATTGTATTGTGTTGGCGCACAGGTTATGGTTGGACGGGCTTTTCAGAATTCCAGGTCTGCCCAGTGGGGATTATGGTCGGAAAGCATGAACTGAGGATTGGGAACTTCAATGTGGGTGTGATTGACGCTGATGGAAGGTGTGATGAAAATGAAGTCGATCTTCTCACACTCGGCTGGCGGGATGCGGCAGAAATCATGCCAAGTATAAGTTGTGCCTGTATGGTTTGGGGTTATGTGGTAGGCATCGTTAAATTTACAACTTGACATTCTGCCCTTCACCACGTGAGTTGTCGTCATGGTGGTGTAGGCTTCGTCATTTTCGGTGACATTGAAGTCGCCCGTCACAATGGCCGGACGTGTGCCGACAATCTTCCGGATTTTCTCCATGATAAGTTTTGCACTCTCCCGGCGAGCCACGACACCCACATGGTCGAAATGTGTATTGACAACCATGAATACTTTGCCTGTAGCCTTGTCTTTCAACATTGCATAGCTGGCAATGCGTTCAATGGCAGCATCCCACCCCTTTGAGCCTGGCACTTCGGGCGTCTCGCTCAACCAGAAATTGCCTTTCTTCAGGACTTTGAACTTCTCTCTGAGGAAAAAGACTGGGCTGTACTCTCCCTTTGTGGCTCCGTCTGTCCTTCCCACTCCCACATAGTCGTACTCAGGCAGACGCTCGAGCAAGTCTTCAAGCTGAGAATGCAGAACTTCCTGCATTCCGATGATGTCCATATGGTTCTTCTTGATATAATTGGTTACACGATCACGACGGACGCTCCAACCATAGCCAGCCTTGTCGTCGCCATCATTCTGCAGACGGATGTTGAATGTGCAAGTGCGAATTTGAGCAGTCTTTTGTTTCCTCGCAGAAAAGCCACTTAATGGCATGAGCATTGCCAGTAGCAAAAAAAGATACTTCTTCATCGTTATATGTCTTTTTAGGATGCAAAAGTAGTGATAAATTCTTTTCCCTCAAAGGAAAGTAAAAAAAACATTCAGCAAGGTCTGACGATTCTTCGTGATTTGAATTTCAAATAGAAGGATTTTGAATTATAGGATTTTGTGTTTTGGATTATATGTCGTACCTTTGTCGGCGAAATACCTTGCAAGATGCAGCAACACATACCCACAGAACTCGGCACGAAGCCCATTGGCAAGCTGCTTTGGCAGTATTCCCTGCCAGCCATCATCGCGATGGTGGCTTCCTCTATATATAATATAGTGGACAGCATCTTCGTGGGACAGGGGTTGGGTGACGAAGCCATCAGCGGGATGGCTGTGGCGAGTCCGTTTATGAACCTGTCTGCGGCTTTTGGGGCGATGGTAGGCGTCGGAGCAAGCACCGTCATCAGTGTCCGGCTCGGACAAGGGAAATACGGCGAGGCACAGCACATCCTGGGCAACACGATTACACTCAACATCCTTCTCGGCTTGCTTTTCACAGCCGCTTGCCTGCCCTTCCTGGACAACATCCTCTGCCTTTTCGGAGCAAGCGACATTACCCTGCCATACGCCCGCGAATACATGTTCATCATCCTGCTTGGCAATGTGGTGACACACCTGTATTTCGGACTGAATGCAGTGCTGCGCAGTGCTGGCCATCCGCGTTCTGCGATGGGATGCACGTTCCTTGCCATCATCATCAACTGCATACTGGACCCGCTCTTCATCTTCGTGTTTCACTGGGGCATAGAGGGTGTAGCCTGGGCAACAGTTATTGCTCAAGCCGTGGCGTTTTGCTGGCAGTTGAAACTCTTCAGCCGCCCCACAGAACTGCTTCACCTTCGCAGAGGCATCTACCGGCTCAGGCTCGATATCGTCAGGCAGTGTCTCGCAATCGGCCTAAGCCCTTTCCTGATGAACAGTTGCGCTTGTCTGGTGGTGCTCATCTGCAATAACCGTCTGCTCCAGTATGGCGGCGATATGGCAATCGGCGCATACGGCATCGTCAATCGCATTGTTTTCCTTTTTGCCACCATCGTCTTCGGACTGGTCCAAGGAATGCAGCCCATCATTGGCTACAACTGGGGCGCACACCAGAATGACCGTGTCTTCCGTGTCCTGCGCTACGGCATCGTCGGGGCAACCTGCATCACGCTTGCAGCCTGTTTGACGGGCGAACTGATACCAGCCCCTGTGATACACATCTTCGGTGCCGGTCCCGAACTTACGGAAAAGGCAGTGCGGGCTTTCCATTTCGTCGTGGCAGCCTTCCCGTTGGTCGGCGCCCAGATGGTCATCGGCAATTTCTTCCAGAGCATAGGTCATGCAGGCAAGAGCATCTTCCTGAGCGTCACCCGTCAAATGCTCTTCCTCATCCCCATGCTTGCCGTCTTGCCGCAGTGGTGGGGACTGGACGGCGTGTGGCTCTCCATGCCGATAAGCGACACCCTCAGCTTCTTTGCCGCCATCAGTATGCTCATTTACATGATTAGGAAAATAAAATGCCGTGAAACGAATCGGACTGCTTAGCGACACTCATGCCTACTGGGACAATCGCTACCTTGAATACTTCGAGCCGTGCGACGAGATTTGGCACGCAGGCGACATCGGTTCACTGGAACTGGCAATGCGGTTGCAGGAGTTCCGTCCATTCAAAGCCGTCTATGGGAACTGCGATGGCGGAGATTTGAGAAGGCTCTTCACCGAAAAACTTCGCTGGACCTGCGAAGGCGCAGACATCCTGATGACGCACATCGGCGGTTATCCTGGCCGTTATGACCTTCGCATCCGTCAGCAGCTTCTCGTAAAGCCGCCCAAGCTTTTCATCTCAGGCCACAGCCACATCCTGAAAGTGCAATACGACAAGTCGCTTGGTTTGCTTCACATCAATCCTGGAGCCGCCGGCCTGCAAGGTTGGCACCAGGTTCGCACCCTTGTCCGCTTCTGCATAGAGGACGGCAACTTCAAAGACCTTGAAGTCATAGAAATACCAAGATAGTCCTATTGTTATTGCCTGTCATAGTATGTTTTGTGGCATGTTTTCGCGCATTTCTTTAAGAAAAAACTATTTTTTCTGATGAAACGCTTGCGCGAATAAAAAGAAAAGCCTATCTTTGCTCTCGAAAACTATATTGGATGAAGAAGATATTTGTCATATCACTCACTTTGGCTATAGCTTTGATGCCTATTTCTGTGTATGCCCAAACGGAGCATGACGGCATTGAGATGAGTGTCTCTGGCATTCAGCTTAGCATCAATGGTGGCAATGTTCACATCGTTGGTGCCAATGGCGAAGTGATGGAAATCTTCAACCTGACAGGTGCCAAGGTCGCAACCATCCGCATCGACAGCAGCGACAAGACTTTTGCCCTTAACCTCCCCAAGGGTTGTTACCTTATCAAGGTGGGCAAGGTTGTTCGCAAAATATCAGTGCAGTAAACACTGTTTTACGTTCCCCGTTAAACCATATCGTATTGTGCTTGTCTAATTTGTTGTAATGATAGACGAGAAAGCACTCTATAGGCAGTTACACGACTCAGCGACAAAAGAGGCGGCATTCACACGTTTGGTGCGTGAATACCAGGAGCCGCTCTATTGGCTGATACGCCGCATGGTTCTGGTTCACGACGATGCCGACGATGTCATGCAGAACACCTTCATCAAAGCCTGGGGCGCAGTGGACAGCTTCCGGGGAGAATCCAGCCTGAAGACCTGGCTCTTCCGCATCGCTATCAACGAATCCCTCAACCATCTCTCCAAGAAGAAACAAGTGCTCAGCCTCGACAGGGAAGGGGGAAGCATTGCCAATATGCTCGCCTCTGACACCTATTTCGACGGCGACGAAGTGCAGAGGCAATTCCAGACCGCCATCAGCACGCTGCCCGAAAAACAAAAGCTCGTTTTCAACCTCAAATACTTTGACGAGATGAAGTACGAGGACATGAGCGACCTGCTCGGCACAAGCATCGGCGCACTCAAGGCATCCTATCATCATGCCGTCAGGAAAATATCAGCATTTTTCGAAGGCATGGATTAAACCTTTCGCATACATTATATATCTAATAAGTAGAATGAAAACAACAGACTATACTGCAGACACGCTCGAAGCCAGGCTTCTTGAACGCTTTGGAAGCGAGAATCACTTCAATGTCCCAGATGGCTACTTCGACAGCTTGACGGGCAAGGTGATGAACCGCATAGCCAAGAAAAGACGTGTGGGCTTAGTGTGGCGATGGGCAGCCGCAGCCGTTCTGGTAGGATGTGTGGCAGCAGGCGGACTGTTCTTCGAGAGCCGTAACGAGAGTCAGGTTGCCGCAGCAGAAGACATACAATACATAGAAGATGCCCTCGATTATTCCATGATCGACAACATGAGCATTGCATCGTTTCTCACGGAAGCAGAATGATATAAACAAAGAAAGGAAAGGATTAAGACATGAAACGTATCGTAATCATAACCAGCTTGTTGATGACAAGCATCACCTTGATGGCACAGCCAGGGCAAGGCAAGTTCAAACCGGAAGAGTTCAAGGCAAAACTTGAAAGCTTTGTGACCACCGAAGCAGGCTTCACACCAGCCGAGGCACAAGTGTTCTATCCCGTCTATTTTGAGATGAAAGACAAACAGCGTCAACTACAGCATAACATACACCAGCTCAAGAAAGACGCTCCCAAGGCAGATGCTGGCGACAAGGAATTTGCCGCTGCCATTCAGAAGATAAAGGACATGGGCGTTGAGATTTCACAATTGGAAGCCACTTATTACAAGAGGATGTGCAAGGTGGTTTCGCCACAAAAGGTTTACCGTGCCATGTGTGCCGAAGACAAATTCCACAGGAGGATGTTGGAGGGTTTCGGACACGACAGTCCCCGCGCCAAAAGGGAAAGACCAAGACAAAACCACGAGGCTGTGTCAAAATGAATGACACAGCCTCGTTTGTTTTCTATCAAGAATTCACGGATTACACTAATTATTTTTTTGCTTCTTCATGTACAAGCAATCGCTTCTACATGTACAAGCAATTGCTCATACATGTATAAGCAATCAACTTGGTGCGACGCAGCGCAGCAATCGCATGTGTTGGCGTGGTCGTTTGTTATGCCGTCACCAGATCAATTGCCCACAATAGTTCGAAGCAGAAATTTTTCTTGCAGAACTTTTTTGCCTTTTTCTTTGCTCGCCATTTTTGTGCCTATGGCAGCAAATGCCTACGACTCCATGATACCAAACATATTGCCATTGTCTGTGATGGCTATGCCTGGCATCCTTTTTTTTATGGCGGCGTCCACAAGTTGTTTGATCGTGGAACATCCGTCAAGAATTGAATGAATAATGTGAATGTACATTAAGATGTACAAAATTTGGGGTTTTCATAATTGTTCTATTTAATTGTTAATCCCAGCGATGCCTTTGCTTACTCTGGCATCTACTCTGTTCCTGTCACACTCCATGTGCCGGCAACTTCCATTAATGCTTACCGCACAACAGCGCCTTGGAGCGACTTCGGAACAATTGTAGCCTTTACGGACGAAGATGATACAGACGACATTGAAGACATTGAACATTCACCATTGAACACTGAACATTCTGAGGTAGCCATCTATAATCTTGCGGGGCGGAAAATAGTCAATGGCCAATCCTCAATTGTCAATGCTAAATGGCCTCAGGGCATTAATATCATTCGTTACTCCGACGGAACGAGTAGGAAGGTGCTAATTAAGTAATTGTAGTTCCTCAAAAGAAAGGATAATAAGCAGCGCAATTAAAGAACAGGCGTTATTAAGACAAAAAGAAGGCTTTCATCGAAAGGAGAAGGCCCTCTTTTGTGTTGCACAACATGTTTTTCTAATTTATTTGTGCCTGATGGAAGAAAAAGCAGGGGTTTGTCTTGGCATTCAAAGAAAAAAGTGTAACTTTGAGCAACGAAGGAATAAAGGAGGCAAAAGAAGATAGATGAGATAAACGAAGATAAAAGACAAATTCCTCTAACTTCTTCTTACTCCCTCTAATAATTTTATTTATGAGCTATTTACGTTTCGACAAGACGCTGATGACGAACCTGCGGGATTCGCTGCCCAAGGAGGTGCTGCGCTCGAACCGTTCTGGAGCTTACAGTTGCACGACAATTGTCGATTGCAACACGCGCAAGTATCACGGATTGCTCGTGGTGCCTGTGCCTGAGCTGGACGACGAGAACCATGTGCTCCTTTCGAGCCTCGACGCAACGGTCATTCAGCACGGCGCTGAGTTCAACCTCGGCCTCCACAAGTACAACGGCGACAACTTCAGTCCTCGTGGCCACAAGTACATCCGCGAGTTCGACTCGCTGCAAGTGCCCACGACCATCTATCGTGTGGGCGGCGTTATCCTAAAGCGGGAAATGATGTTCCAGCACTTCGAGGACCGCATCATCATCCGCTACACATTGATGGATGCGCATTCGGAGACGACGCTCCGCTTGCAGCCTTTCCTGGCTTTCCGCAGCGTCCGCGAGTTCACGCACGAGAACGCTGGAGTGAACCGTCACTACGATCTCGTGCAGAACGGCATCTCGACTTGCATGTACAAAGGTTATCCTACGCTCTTCATGCAAATCAACAAGGAGAATGAGTTCGTCTTCCGTCCCGACTGGTACAGAGGCCTCGAATATCCCAAAGAGCAGGAACGCGGCTATGCAAGCACGGAGGACCTCTATGTGCCGGGCTACTTCGAGTTCAACATCAAGAAAGGCGAGAGCGTGGTCTTTGCGGCTGGCTTGGAGGAAATCAGTACCGACACGCTTGCAGAACTGGCGGACTTCGAGGTGAGCGTGCGCACGCCTCGTGACAACTTCTATAATACGCTTGTGAACAGCGCCCATCAGTTCATCATCCATCGCGAACACGAGGACTATGTGCTGGCAGGCTATCCATGGTTCAAGTGCAGGGCAAGGGATATGTTCGTCTCGCTGCCCGGTCTCACGCTCACCAACAACGAGGTGGACAAGTTCGAGGCTGTGATGAAGACTGCGGAGAAAGCAATTCGCGAGTTCATCGAGAACCCTCAGCAAAAGAAGCTGTCCGTCAGCGTGACCGAGATGGAGCATCCCGATGTGCTGCTCTGGGCAGTCTGGTGTATCCAGCAGTACGCGAACTTTGTCAGCATGGAGAAGTGCATCGAGAAGTACGGTCGCTTGCTTTTGGACATTATGGAATGGCTCAGGGCCGGCGGTCATCCGAACTTCCATGTGGAGAAGAACGGGCTTGTAAGTTGCGAAGGCAGAGACAAGGCAGTCACTTGGATGAACAGTACCGCTGGCGGCAGGCCTATCGTGCCGAGGACAGGCTTCATCGTAGAGATAAACGCCCTGTGGTACAACGCCCTCATGTTCAGCGCTGAGGTATGCCGCATTGCGAAAGACAAGAAGAACATCAAGCAACTGGAGGCTGCGGCCAAACTTTGTGAGAAGAACTTCGCTCCGATGTTCTACAACGAATACGGCTACCTCTGCGACTATTGCGTGGACGGCTATCGCGACTACGACGTGCGCCCCAATATGGTTTTTGCCGTTGCGCTTGACTACTCTCCGCTCGACAGGGTGCAGCAGAAGAGTGTGCTCGACTATTGCACGAAGGAACTTATCACGCCGAAGGGAATGCGCTCGCTCTCTCCGAAGAGTCACGGCTACAACCCGATGTATGTAGGTCCGCAAGTGCAGCGCGACTACGCCTATCATCAGGGTACGGCCTGGCCTTGGCTCGCTGCTTTCTATATGGAAGCGTGCCTGAAGATTTACAGATTCAGTAAGCTGAGTTATGTGGACCGTCTGCTTGTGGGCTACGAAGAGGAACTATTCTACCACTGCATCGGCACCATACCCGAACTGTTCGACGGCAACCCGCCCTTCCACGGACGCGGTGCCATCAGCTTCGCCATGAACGTATCGGGCATCATGCGAATAGTGAAACTCCTGGATAAATATAATAATGAATGAAATTAAGAATTAAAAAAGAAGAAAGAAGAATTAATTCTTAACTCTTAATTCTTAACTCTTAATTAGGATTCAGAAAATGAAAGTTCTAATGTTCGGTTGGGAGTTCCCTCCCAAGATATACGGCGGTTTGGCCGTGGCTTCCTACGGCATAACCAAGGGACTGAGCCTGCAAGGAGATGTCGATACAACCTTCTGTATGCCCAAGCCCACAGGACAAGAGGAGAAGTTCCTCAAGATTGTAAACATGAGCCAGGTGCCCGTTGTTTGGCGGGATGTCTGGTACGACAACATCAAGGACCGCTTCATCGGTCATACGGCAGAGGACTACTACCGCTTCCGTGACCATCTGTATGCGGACTTCAACTATTTGCAGGGGCTTGACGATATGGGCTGCATCGGCTTTGCCGGCGGCTATCCAGGCAATCTGCATGAGGAAATCAACAACTTCTCCATCATTGCAGGCGTGCTTGCAAGAAGCGAGCAGTTCGACCTCATTCATGCGCACGACTGGCTGACCTATCCTGCTGGCGTTCATGCCAAGATGGTGAGCGGAAAGCCCCTCTGCATCCATGTTCACGCTACAGACTTCGACCGCTCGCGCGGCAAGGTGAATCCTACCGTCTATAGCATCGAGAAGAACGGAATGGACCATGCCGACTGCATTATGTGCGTAAGCGAACTCACCCGTCAGACGGTTATCAATCAGTATCATCAAGACCCGCGCAAGTGCGTGGCAATGCATAATGCGGTCTATCCACTCGACGAAGAAATCCGTAACATCGTGCCCAACAAGAAGAAGGGCGAGAAGGTGGTGACTTATCTCGGACGAATCACGATGCAGAAAGGTCCGGAGTACTTCCTCGAAGCCGCCAAGAGAGTGCTGGAGCGCAGTCGCAACATCCGTTTCTGCTTCGCAGGAAGCGGTGACATGATGAATGCAATGATAGAGTTGGCTGCAAGCTACGGCATTGCCGACCGCTGCCACTTCCCTGGCTTCCAACGCGGCAAGCAGGTCTATGAGTGCTACAAGAACAGCGACGTCTTCGTGATGCCTTCCGTGAGTGAGCCTTTTGGTATTGCTCCCCTCGAAGCCATGCAATGCGGTTGCCCCTCTATCATCTCGAAACAAAGCGGCTGCGGCGAGATACTCCGCAACGTCATCAAGGTAGATTATTGGGACATCGACGCGATGGCAGACGCCATCTACAGCATCTGTCAGTACGACGCTCTTCATGACTATCTGGCAGAAGAGGGCATCAAGGAAGTTGACCAAATCACCTGGGAGAAGGTCGGGCTTCGCATCCGTGAGTGCTACAATCAGCTTACGGGCCGTGGCTGGTTCGACAACGGAGAATACCTCAATGCAGTGCGTAATATATAATTACGGATTAGAGATTAGAGAATAGAGATTAGAGAACACATTATATATAATATAAAGACAAAGACGATGAAAACTATTTGCTTATACTTCGAGATACACCAACCGATTCATCTCAAGCGCTATCGTTTCTTCGACATCGGTACCGACCACTATTACTACGACGACTACGAGAACGAGCGCGTCATCAATGAACTCTTCGAGAAGAGCTACAAGCCTGCTCTGCAGACGTTGCTTGACATGATTGCCGAGAACGGAAAGGCCTTCAAGGTGGCGTTCAGCATTAGTGGCGTTTCGCTGGAGCTTATCGAACAATATGCTCCAGAAATGCTCGATCTGCTCGGCAGACTTGCCGCTACGGGTTGTGTTGAGTTCCTTGCAGAGCCTTACAGCCACGGCCTCTCGTCTCTTGGAAATGTCGATAACTTCATTGCAGAGACAAAGCGTCAGGCAAAGAAGATCAAACAACTTTTCGGGCAGAACCCGAAAGTCTTCCGCAACTCTTCGCTCATCTACGACGACGAGATTGGCGCAATGGTGGCAGACATGGGCTTCAAGGGCATGATGGTGGAAGGCGCAAAGCACATCCTCGGCTGGAAGAGTCCGCACTACATCTACTCCTGCGCTCAGGACTCCCGCCTCTCACTCATCCTTCGCGACTACAAGCTCTCCGACGACATCGGCCTTCGCTTCAACGACGCTTCCTGGTCGGAATATCCCTTAATGGCCGACAAATGGCTGAGCTGGGTTGCAGGTCTTCCCGAAGGAGAAAACGTGGTCGGTATTATGATGGAACTCGCTGCACTCGGCTACTATCAACCCCTCAGCAGTCACATCCTCGACTTCTTCCGTGCGCTGCCGAAGCTCGCAAAGGATATGGGCATTCAGTTTGCCACTCCGTCCGAAGTGCTTGCGAAGAACAAGCCCGTCAGTCCGCTCGAAGTCATCTATCCCGTCAGTTGGAACGACGAGGAGCGCGACACAAGCAGTATGCTCGGTAATGGTATGCAGCGCGAGGCCTTCAACAAGCTCTACGACGAGAACACCGTGGGCCGCATCCTCGCTTGCCGCGACCGCCGCATTCAGTTGGACTGGGACCGTCTGCAGGCTACCGACAACTTCCGATTTATGACGACCAAGAACAATGGCATGGGCAATTATCGCGGCATCTACGACAGCGAGTACGACGCTTTTACGAACTACATGAACATCTTGGGCGACTTCCTCAAGCGCGTCAAGGATATGTTCCCCGACACCGTCGAGAACGACGAGTTGAACAGCCTCTACACGCAGATTGCCAACATGGGCGAGGAACTCAGTGTCAAGGACAATGAGATAAGCCGTCTCCGTGCCCGCCTCAAGAAGCTTGGCTCAGAAGAAGAGGAAGCCCCAAAGGAAGAACCAAAGGCAAAGCCGGCTCCTAAGAAAGCAAAGGCTCCCGCTAAGAAACCTGCGTCAAAGAAAGCTCCTGCGAAAAAGCCCACGACCAAGAAGAAGTGAGGCCTCCCATCCTTAGCATCAGCGGTTCCGACAGCACAGGTCAGTCGGGCATCCAAGCTGACATCCAAACCATAGCCGCCTTGGGCGGCTATGCGCTTACTGCGATAACAAGCATTGGAAGCTATCCTCTTGCCCCATGCCCCATGCCCCTTGCCCCTAAAATTGTATTAGGGCAGGTTGAGAGCATCATCTCTACCTTTCATCCTAAAGCCATTAAGGTCGGCCTTGTGACGGACAGCGAGACGATTCGTCTATTGCGGAACGAAGTTATTGCTACCAACAGACTTGTGATTGCTCCAGGCATCTTTGATGCCGACGGAAGGCAGATGATTGGCGACGAAGCAATCAAGGCCATTGCAAAGTATCTCATTCCCGAGGCGCTCCTTCTGATGCTGCGTTGCAAGGATGCCGAGAAGATGCTTGGCCTCTCCATCAGGACCGACGACGACATGCTCGAAGCCGCCAGCCGACTACATGACATGGGAGCAGAATGGGTGCTCCTTCGCGGCGGTCAGCATACCAAAGGTCGCCTCACAGCTCTATTATACGGCTCCAATGAGGCAAGGGGCAAGGGGCAAGGAGCAAGAAACTTTCAATTCTTTGCCTCTTACAACACCGAAGGCTGGCAGAAGCATGGTGTGGCAGGAGCGCTTTCCGCAGCTATTACCGTCCGGCTCGGCATGGGCGACGATGTGCCGACAGCCATCCGCAATGCCCACGACTTCATCCATTCGCAAGTTGTCTATGCGAAAGAAGTCTCCCCCCGGAGAGGTTTGGAGGGGGCTGGCCGCCGTTCTATCGACCTCTACAATGCTTTTGTTTCGCTTGTGGCAGAGCATTATCGCGAGGCACACGACGTTTCGTTCTATGCCGACAAACTTTGTATCACGACTCGTTACCTTTCGCAAATCACAGACAATACCGTAGCCAAGTCTCCCAAGCAAATCATCGCCGATTACCTAATGAGCGAGGCAAAGAGCTACCTTGAAACAACCCGCCTCACGATTCAGGAAATAGCTGACAAGCTGGGTTTCTCTTCCCAAGCTCTTTTCTGCAAGTTCTTCAAGACACAAAGCAACACCTCACCCAACGAGTACCGCAGCCGTTAGTAGAAATTGCAGCAGAACCAGAAATAAATCGAGGAACATTGCTTCCCAAACGGAAAGAAACACTGGCAATTTGTATCGAAAGCCTCCTGAAAGAATTATATTAGAGGGGCATAGACCTTTGTCTTACCTGATTGTGTGTCAGGCAGGCAATGGACAATGTAATTGTAATAATTACTTTTGTCGTTTCTTACTTTATTGCTGATATTGTAACTTAATTTGTGAAAGCAGACCTTAGAAGTAAAACGATCCCATTTCTGCTTGTTAAATCGTTCTCCCCAGTGATGGGACAAAGCAATGCTAAACCTGCTGTAACCGTATGGCATTGTTGCAATATCTTTCGGATAGACTTTCCTCAGTTCGCCAAAAAATAGATGGAAGATATAATAATATAATGTACAGTCATAATCTTTCCAATAGGCAAATAAGATATCTCGTAGCACCATTAGAACCTCATTGTTCGTACATGCTGTAATAAACCAGTTGCTGATGCCACGCCATTTGTTGCTGCAAGGTTCAGTGTATTGGAACAAAAAAAGGTCGGCATTTAAATAGGCATGTGTTTCCTGTTCGTTTTCTGAACAAAAACCAGTACATAGGACCGTTGAGTCAATCCATGTGCCACCATAACGTATTAAGAGCTGTAGGCGCAACAAGTCAGAGAACAGGGCTGGTGGAATATGTGCCTTTCCCCATTTTTTTACGATATAATCAGGCAAAGAGACATACTCCTTCCAGTTAGTGCCATCTATTACTATTATATCTCTATCTTTTAAATGATGCAAGAGCGAAGTATAGCAAACCTTAACTATTTCCGGTGCTTGATGTAAGCCTTGTAACCAACAAAACCATATCACGTTGCTTCGATGATGCTCAAGTTGATTCGTGGAATAAAATTTTTTACGTTCTTCCATTAGAAAGCCATATTTGTTTACAAGAAATGGTTCCACCCTCCTTGCCACATCTATATACAACTGTTTATAGGTATGACGACAGAATGGGTTATGTAAAACTCTATTTATAATTGTCCATAATAACCCCATTTTTGTATACTCCCAAATTAGCAGGAATCCTCCAAACTGGGTAAAACGTGTTTTGAGAATTTTTGCGAGCATAGTATAATTGTCTTGCATGGCAAATTTACGACTTTTATTTGAGTTGAGTTGCGGGAAGGAATATAATTTATTTGAAAAATGATGCTTGCTGGCAAAAAAACTGAATGAAATAAATCAAAAAAGGGGGTGGAAGCTGTATCCACACCCCGTATCGTGATGTCGCTTGTTTGCTTATACATGTAAGAGCAATTGCTTGTACATGAATAAGCAATTGCTCTTACATGTATAAGCAAACAAATAACCGTACCATGCTGGGATGGAATGAAATCGGAACAGAGTTTTACCAAATGGGAACGGATGGTTGGCGGTTCCTTTTTGTTGGCGTACCTTTGCAGCGGAAGAAGAAGATAACAGAAGACAGATGGAGATAAAAGAAGATAAAAGACATTAGTTTTGGGTAGCAGACAAATGTATTGTCCTCTATCTTCGCATATCTTCCTTTAACTCCTTCTAACTACTTAAACAAAAAGAAATGGAAGACAGAACAACTCTTAACCGCCAGTTGGCGCAGATGCTCAAGGGCGGTGTGATTATGGACGTGACAACCCCAGAACAGGCTCGGATTGCCGAGGTTGCGGGGGCGTGTGCAGTAATGGCTTTGGAACGCATTCCGGCTGACATCAGGGCTGCCGGAGGGGTGAGCCGCATGAGTGATCCGAAGATGATTAAGGGCATTCAGGAGGCCGTCACGATTCCCGTGATGGCAAAGTGCCGCATCGGGCATTTTGCAGAAGCTCAGATACTCGAAGCCATCGAGATTGACTACATAGACGAGAGCGAAGTACTTTCGCCTGCCGATGACATCTACCACATCGACAAGCGCAAGTTCAAGGTGCCTTTCGTCTGCGGAGCAAAGGATTTGGGCGAAGCCTTGCGCCGTATCAACGAAGGTGCCACGATGATTCGCACCAAGGGCGAACCTGGCACAGGCGACATCATACAGGCAGTCCGCCACATGCGCTTGATGCAGAGCGAGATTCGTCGTCTTGTAGGTATGGCAGAAGATGAACTCTATGAGGCAGCAAAGCAACTTCGAGTGCCCTTCGACCTCGTGCAATTTGTCCACGAGAACGGCAAGCTGCCCGTCGTGAACTTCGCTGCAGGAGGAGTGGCAACGCCTGCCGATGCTGCCCTGATGATGCAACTCGGAGCAGAAGGCGTGTTCGTGGGAAGCGGCATCTTCAAGAGCGGCAACCCGGAGAAACGGGCACAGGCGATTGTGAAGGCTGTCACGAACTACAACAATCCCGCCATCCTTGCCGAACTCAGCGAAGACCTCGGCGAAGCAATGGTGGGCATAAACGAGAGCGAAATAGAGTTGCTAATGGCAGAACGCGGGAAATGAAGCCCCCTCCCCCGAGGAGGGGAGAAGTTAATTAAATCTATGAGAATAGCAATTTTAGCCTTACAAGGAGCATTTGCCGAGCACGAGCAGATGCTCCAAAGTCTTGGCGTAGAAACAATACTTATCCGTAATCTTGAGGATTGGAACAGATTTCTCTCCCTCAGAGGGAATGAAAAGCCTCCCTCCTCGGGGGGAGGTTGGAGGGGGGCAGTCATCCCTGGTGGCGAGAGCACCGCCATGATGCGGATTATGAAGGACGAAGGTCTGTTTGAGCCTATCAGGGAAGCCATTCTTGGCGGCCTGCCTGTTTTGGGAACTTGTGCAGGTCTCATCATGCTCGACAGAAACCATCTCGATGTAATGGACATTGTGGCTCGTCGCAATGCCTACGGCAGGCAGTTGGGAAGTTTCAACTGCGAAGGCGAGTTCAAAGGCATCGGCAAAGTGCCTATGACTTTTATCCGTGCTCCGTATATCGAGGAGGCTGGCCC